>SRMO01000001.1:0-2542 GCA_004768415.1 Aphanocapsa feldmannii 277cV
ATGCCCTCAGCCATGTTTGTCATCTTCAGGGCTAATTTACTTTTTCAGGAAGCCCTAACTATGGATTATTTGCCCATAGTGAAACAGCTAACCATATTAAAATTGAACTTAATGGGGATATTAAAACTTTGGGTGATGATAGCAATGCAGTCCGAGCTGAAATCGAAGGAGATGGTGATGTTAAAGTAGTAGTCAATGGCAATATCAATACTTCAGGAGATGACAGCACAGGAATTATTACAAGTGCAATTGGTACTACTGAGGTCACCGTCAATGGTGATATCAACACAGCGGGCCATGCCAGCTTGGCCATTAATACAAATTCTCTTGGTAATGGTAATTCTTTCGTTACAGTTAAGGGTAATATAAAGACTGCTGGTGCTGACAGTGATGCAATTTATACAAGCGCCTATGACGATGGAAATGCAATCATTGCAGTCACTGGCGATATTAATACTTCAGGCGATGATAGTCATGCAATCTATGCCTATGCTGGTGCCGATGTGAGAGTTGGACTGATTGGTAATATCAATACCAAGGGATCGGGGAGTGGCGGTATTGTTGCAACATCTGATGATGGCAATATCCACATTGGGCTGCACAGTGGGAGCGTCAGCGCAGCCCAGGGAAATGCAGTGCAATTTATTGGCAATGGGGACAATCTGCTGACGATCATGGAGAAAGTGACAATTCAAGGTGGATCGACTTATCAAAAGGATGGTATGACTAGTAAGAATTTTGATGTGCATGGAGGTGATGGCAATGAAAAGATTATTAATCTTGGTCAGCTTTCAACACCTGGCATAATTGATTTGGGTGGCGGCAGAAATAGCTTTGATAACAGACCATCTAGTATTTTTGAATCGGGTGAATCTGTGATTCTCGGCTCACGTAACGCCTTCACCAATTGGGGTGAGTTCTCACCGGGTGGAACTGATAGTGTGCAGCACACTGCTTTGACTGGCTATTTGATTAATAAACCAAATAGCCAATATACTGTCACGATTAATCCTTCTGCCAAGGGAGATAAAAATGATCAACTCACTATTCTCGGAAGAGCGATTCTTCTCGGTGGCACCGTGAAAGTCTCTAGTACTGCAAAGACTTATGATGGAAGCTATACAATCCTCACAGCTAGCGAGGGTGTGAGAGGTCGATTTGATAAAGTTCTCGACACTATATTTGCTGACAATACACTAAGTTATAAGCGTAATGCTGTGACGTTATCTTCAAAAAGCAAGGGTTTTGGCTTCTGTCATTTTGCCAGGACGGCAAATCAGCGATCGGTGTGTACTCGTTTTTCCAGATATGCCAACAACAAACCAAACAAGAAAAGCATAAGACGTCCGATAACCCAAGGCAACAGCCTCAACTCCTCCCAGGTCAGTGCCAATGGCACCACCGCTGACAGCAGTGGCGGCTACCACAGCCCAACCCACCTCGAACTGGCTCTTCTGAACCAGAGCACTGAGGATGGATTCCGAGCCGCCCTGGATGATTTGTCCGGTGAGATCCATGCGTCCCTCAAGGGGTCGCTGGTGGATGCTGGCCAGACAACAGTTGCAGCCATCAACCGCCGCATCACGACGAACGTCGACAATGCCGATCCACACACAGCAACCGCCAGCGTCGCCAATCTGTCGCTCCTGGCCGATGATCGGAGCGGCCTGTGGATCACCGGCTACCACCCCTCCGCCGCCACCGCTGCCACATCCCGGGGGTCGCTGATCGATATGGGTCTGGGCGGAGTCCTGCTCGGCTTCGATCGTGAACTGAACGACCGCTGGCGCTTTGGTGTTCTGGGCGGCTATGGCCAGACCGGTGTGGACCAACCCATACGGTCCTCCGCCGCCTTGGTGGACACCTGGTCCGTCGGGGCCTATGGCGGTGCCGAGGCCGGCACGACCCGTCTCAGCTTCGGAACTCTCTACAGCGGCCACACCATCGCTGCCAATCGATCAGTCCACATCGACACTTTTTCCGAACAGCTATCGGCCAGCTACGGGGCCCGGAGCTGGCAGATCTTTGGTGAGGCGGCACAGCAGATCCAGGCTGCCAACCTGATGCTGGAGCCTTTTGCTGGTCTGTCTTCCGTCAGTCTCCACACGGACGGCTTCAGCGAAACCGGTGGTGAGGAAGCAGCCCTGACGGCATCGTCCGACACGAACCGCACCGCCTTCACCACTCTGGGCCTGCGTGGCGCTATCGCCTTGCGAGACAAGATCCAGGCGCAGGCGATGGTGGGTTGGCGCCACGCCTTTGGTGATCGGAACCCTTCGTCGTCTCTGAGGCTGTCGAACAGCTCTGCAGGCACGGTGACGGGTGTTCCGATCGCAGTAGATGCTCTGGTCACGGAGCTTGGCCTGAAAGCCAGCGTGTCAGACAGCGTCAACCTTGGCGTGGCATATCACGGCCGCTATGAGGATGGTGCCGCCGACCATGGCTTCAAGGCTGATCTCAAGCTGAGGTTCTGAGAAGCCTCTGGATAACCGCGCATTGCCAACACGAAGTCAAGTACCTGTAAGGGATTTGACTTCGTGTT
>SRMO01000001.1:2613-24352 GCA_004768415.1 Aphanocapsa feldmannii 277cV
GTGACGAAAGCGAACTTCACCATCGCCTCGCTGAGCCTCAGGAGGATGCTGGTGATGATCCGCGAGATCAGCCAGACCACCAGGACCATTCTCGACTGGGTATTCTACGATCGACTTCAAGCACCTACTCGTCGAACTCTACGACCGCAAGCGGATCAGCCAAGCGAGCCTGCAGCAGAAGATGGGCTTCGACACACCGACCTGCCGCTTTCCCGATCCCGGAACACCACCCCAGGACGCCGCTGCTTGACATTGCCGCCACAAAGGAAAATGCAGGCCAACCTGGCTTACTCCTTCTGGAGGTACTGCCATGTAAAATCCTCACCACCCCTTGGGAAGCAAAACTCCCGCTGCCACCTAGACTGAAATTGCAAATGAGCCATGGACAGATCAAAAATTGACCCTTCCTCATCATAAAACCCTGCCAACCCACATAATATGTTACCTGGGGTTTTCTTCTCACAGCAATTAGGTCACCCTGAATGGAAAATCACGACCAGTCTGGCTGTAATTTTTTGTTCATTATTGTTGGTGGTATCTCTATTGTTGGTGGCTTTCTTTGGTTCATCCTGACTTTTTGGGAAGAATTGATCCTGACTTTTTGGGAAGAATTGCTAGTGAATGTTCTGGTAGTACTGTCAGGCGTCCTGGTCTTTTGGATGGTGCGCCTGGCCTTCCGCTTTAACCTCAATCAGATCACCAAGGCGGCTGATCGACAGTTCTCTGGGCATGTCTGTCAATTCAATCAACGCTATGGTGTCATCAAGTCAATTCGAGTAAAAAGAAACCGCGATAATAAGGCATCCATCCTTGTACTCATCATCCGAATCGATGGCGACGCTGATAGCAGAAATTTTCAGTACAACGAAGACACCCAACGTCTGAGTCCACCTGGAGTGCTAGGAAAGATCAACACCCGCTTTCTCGCAAGACACGGCATCGCGATCGAGAATGACTTGTCAGTGGAGTCTAAGGCTATCAAAGTAAGCATGGAATGCTTGAAGATAGTCAAGTGGGCCAATAAAAAACTATGGGAATTCGAAAAGATTTTACTTCCACTTGAGCAAACTCTGGCCAAGGCTCAAGGCAATGAACTACTTGAGCCTTCGATCCCAAAACTGGAGAAATCCTTAAGAGTCTTCTCCAGAGAAGCTTCCAAATTGGAAAAGACTCGGGACAGTTCCCTTTTGAAACTCTGCAAGATACACGATTTTTTCTCTGTGCCAGCTGATCTGAAACCGATTCTCGATCTCGATGTAGACAGTCTCTTGGATCACGAGGACTTTACAGAGCTGGAGAAGTCGTTCGAGGAGGTGGTGAGACTCAACGATGCCTATCATGACCTCTCCGGTTAAGGAAGCTCTGGAAAACCTGCGAAGACCGAAGATCGGCCCTTGCAGTCCCACAACAGCCAGGCAGGATGGAGTGAGTGACTGCATGCAATTTTGGTCATCGCTGCACCGACTGACCTGTTTCCGCCCCGCAGTGTGGTCGAGCTGCTGCAGCTCTGTGTGGGCGATTGGATGAGCCTGCGCACCCTCTTTACCCTGTCCAGTCAGGAAGAGGGCTGGGATGCCAGTCAGCGCGGTGACCTCAAGGTGGCCTGGCTGGACCCGCAAGCTGCTTCTCCGGCCAATCTGGGTGGTCTGGCCATGGAGCTGCCCGGTGGTGATGCCCTGCGGCTTCGTTTCGATGGCGCAGGCGATCAGGGTGGCTTCAGCGGTTGCGATGGCCGCGTCGGTGAATGGTTGCGCAACCCGGACGGCAGCCTGCTGCTGCGCTGGTGCCGCGGCGAAGAGACCTGCGAGGAGCGCATCTGGTTCACCAAGCCGAACCTGCGTCTGCGGGTCCGCATGGTCTGCCGGAGTGTCACTGGGGAAGCAGAAGCAGGAGCCTTTTATTCGGAGATCCGCAGAATGAGGGCCCGACCCCCGCGCCACTGAAGCGCCACTGAAGACCTGAGTGACCGATGGGACCCCTGCGCCTGGATCTGGTCAGCCTGACCCCTGAGGTGTTTGCCCATCTGCGCAACCATGGGGTGATCGGTCGTGCCTTCCGGACGGGGATCGCCGAGCTTCACACCCACAACCCCCGCGATTACGCCCTGGATCGCTATCGCAAAGTCGACGACCAGCCCTACGGCGGCGGCGCCGGCATGGTGCTCAAGCCGGAACCCATCTTTGCCGCCGTGGAGAACCTGCCCGTCTGTGGGCGGCGGCGGGTGTTGCTGATGTGTCCCCAGGGCTGCCCCTTTCGCCAGAAGGATGCCCGCCGCCTGGCCGATGGCTGTGACCAGCTGGTGATTCTCTGCGGCCACTACGAAGGCTTCGACGAGCGCATCCGTTCCCTTGCCGATGAGGAATTCTGTGTCGGTGATGTGGTGCTGACCGGCGGTGAGATTCCTGCCATGGCGGTGGTCAACGCGGTGGTGCGGCTGCGACCCGGAACCGTCGGCACCCCAGCCTCCCTCGACAGTGAGAGCTTCAGTGACGGACTCCTGGAGCACCCCCACTACACCCGGCCAGCGGAATTCCGCGGCATGGTCGTGCCGAGTGTGTTGCGCAGCGGCAACCACGACGCCATCGCCCGCTGGCGTCAGGCACAACAGCTGGAGCGCACCGGCGAACGGAGACCTGACCTGCTGCGGGCCTGGCAGGCGAGGATGGGATCCAGCTGAGGGCAGGACGGTGCAGTGGCGCATCGGCAACGGCTACGACATCCACCGCCTGGTGGCCGGCAGGCCGCTGGTGCTCGGAGGTGTGCGCCTGGACCACCGCCTCGGACTCGATGGCCACAGCGATGCCGATGTGCTGGTGCATGCCCTGATGGATGCCCTGCTCGGCGCCCTGGCTCTGGGGGACATCGGCAGGCACTTCCCCCCGGATGACGAACGCTGGCGGGGGGCCGACAGCCTTGTGCTGCTGGATCATGTGGTGGCCCTCCTGGCGCAGCGGGACTGGCGGGTGGCGAATGTGGACAGCGTGGTGGTGGCGGAGCGCCCCAGGCTGAGACCCCACATCGACGCCATGCGCGCCAATCTCGCTGCCCGCCTCGGCATTCCCCACGACGCCGTGGGGGTGAAGGCCACCACCAACGAGCAGCTCGGTCCCGTCGGAAGGGAAGAGGGCATCGCTGCCCACGCGGTGGCGTTGCTCTGGCGCAATGGGCCATGAGCGGTGATGAGCCCATCCCCGCAGCCCCGGTTCGGCTCGGCCCGACTGATCTGGCCTGTCTGGATCTCGATCGCCAGCGCCGTCTGGGGATGCCCGAGGCCATCTGGGGGGAGCACAAGGATGCCGCCCAGATCGTGGCGATTCTGCGGCGCTTCCAGGCAGCGGAGCAGCTGGCCCTGGCCACCCGGGTGGATCACGACAAGGCTGCTGCGGTGCGCCGTCACCTGCCACAGGTGGTCCACCATGCCGAGGCCCGCTGCCTCAGCCTCGGTTCCCTGCCCCAGGTCCGCCTTGGCCCCATCGCGGTGGTGACCGGTGGCAGCTCGGACCAGGTCGTGGCCGCTGAGGCGGCATTGTCAGCCCGCTGCTGTGGGGTTGCTGTCGAGCGGCTGGTCGATGTGGGGGTGGCCGGCCTCCATCGCCTGCTGGACCGCCTGCCGCAGCTGCGCGCCATGCGTGTGCTTGTGGTCTGTGCCGGCATGGAGGGGGCACTGCCCACCGTGCTGGCAGGACTCCTGCCCCAGCCCATCATCGGTGTGCCCGTGTCCGTGGGCTATGGCGTCAGTCGCGATGGCCGGGTGGCCCTGCAGGGCATGCTTGCCAGTTGTGCCCCAGGTCTGACGGTTGTCAACATCGACAACGGCTATGGCGCTGCCATGGCGGCACTGCGCATCCTGGTGTCGACGGCGCCACCCGGTGCCCCATGCCCGCCCCACCCGGACCTCACCCCCGATCACAATGCGTGAGCCCGCCGACCAGCTGCTGACGGAACTGGGCGCCTTGCCCTTCGCCGACTTCCTGGCGCTGCAGAACGGCGCCTGGAGGAGTGAGCGCACCTATTTCCATCTCTCGCCCGACGATCCGACCCGGCAGGAGCGGGAGCGCTCCACCACCACCTTCCAGGTTCGTCCCCTGCAGCCCGAGGGGCTGGCCAGGGTGATGGCCGATAACAGCTATCGGCTGGATCCACAGCTGCCATCGCCCTGTGGATTTCACCTCGGCTTCGACACCTTGAACGAGTTCGGCGAGACCAGGTCCATGCAGCTCAATCTGCTCTTCGTCACCACCAGCGACCAGGGCCAGCTGTGCCGTGGCGACTATCTGCGCGACCGCGCCTATGAAGAGGACCGGCCCATGGTCAGCAGCTTCGGCTACGTGCCCGATCGACGGGAGCTCACCATGGTGAGCCACTACTCCAGGGTGGTCTCGGTGGATCGCATCACCCTGCTGGATCGCCGCACCCGCATCCGCCGCATCCTCAACTACGCCAGGCCGGCGACGCCGGAGGCACCCCTGCTGGACCTGCGCCTGGTGGGTTTCGGCCTTGAACTCTGCGCCTAGGACACCTCCGGACAAGCGGCACAACCCAGCCAAATGAACCCTGAATCCTGTGCAGGAGCGGCTCAGAGATGCTGCAACTGGGGGTAGAGGGTGAGCAGGGTGTCGCTGCTGAGCACACCGCCTTCGGCATCGGGTTGCCAGATCACCTCGAGGCTGAGCAGGTCCGAGGAGGGCACTGAACCCATCAGCCGAAGCGCCTTGGCGAGCTCCTCGCCGCTGCTGATCGTGCCGAGGTCGAGCTTGCTGCGGCTCGCCAGCAGCAGGGTCACGGCGATGCAGTCACTGGCGCCGGAGCTGCCGCCGCCCCCGGACCGCCGGCTGCCGCCCACGTTGACGGTTGTCTCGCTGTCGAGCTTGCTGCGCTCTTCGATCGACAGCCTGTTGAAGGTGGCTTCCGCTGCGCCGAAGGGGACCTGGCCCTGCTCGGCGTTGGCATAGAGCCAGTACTCGGGGTTGCGCATCAGCGACAGGGTGGTGTCCTGCAGCAGTCTCTGCAGGCCGGTGCTGCTGCTGGTGTCGGCCGCTGCGGCCAGCTGCCGCAGGTCCTGTTGCAGGGTCCTGGCTCCAGCCAGCAGACCCAGTTGCAGCTGGGCGATGGTGACCGGTCCATCGCTCTGCACCCGCACCGGTGCGGCGGTACGGCTGTTGCCATCCGTGGCACCGCCCCCGATGGCGCCACGCAGACCGTTGACCACCACACCGGCAATGGCCATGAAGATCAACAGGCCGAACAGACCACCGCCGCCGAAACCGAAGAAGGGAAGGATGAAGGGGAAGCCGAAGCCGCCACCGCCGAAGCCCCTGTTGTAGAGGGAGCCACCACCACCACCGCCGCCGTAGCTGGAGCGTGGGATGGCCCGGGGAGCGAAGCCGCCGCCACCGATCCGGCCGCCGCCGCGGGGTGCCGCCTGGGCCCCCGCTGGTACGCCCAGCGTCACCAGCCCGGCGAGCAGCAGGGGCAGGATCAGGCCCACCAGCAGGCGCCTGGGCAGCCTCCTGTGGGGAGCACGGGCGCCATAGGTGCCTTTGCGCGGCATGGTGCTGTCCTGCGGTGACGTCAATCTAGAGAGCGGACCTGCCTGCTGCCGGCGCGTCGGTGCTTCAGGCGTCCTTTCAGCCCCCTCCCACGATCGTCACCACCTCCATCACATCGCCGTCGAGAATCGCCTGACGGGCCCAGCGCTGGCGGTGCAGGATCTCACCATTCAACTCCAGGGCCACCAGACGGGGGTCGAATCCCAGCGCCACAAGCATCTCCAGCACAGTGCAGGGTCGTGGCAGTTGTCGTCTCTCTCCGTTGAGGTGGATCGTTGGCCCACTGCCGTGGGGCTGCTCGCCAAGCTCGCCAGTGCCGATCGGCCGGGAACGGTGGGACACCGGACCTGGCCTGCCTGGCGGCTCTCCATCTCGCGGCCCTGCTGGCAGGGTCATGGCTCACCCCCCTCCACGGCTGTCGCGCTGGGCATCGCCGTGGCCGTGGAAGCAGACACGCCAGTCCGGCCCAGCCGCTGCAGCAGCGGGGAAGGATGGTCGACGCCGTTGGCCAGCAGGTCGCGGCAGCTGGAGGCGGGATCCTCGGCCTCCATCACCGCCCGCACCACTGCAATGCCATGGGCGCCGGCTGCCAGCACTGCCGCCGCATTGCTGTGGTCGATCCCGCCGATGGCGTAGTAGGGAATGGGACTCCAGGCCGCCGCTTCCCGCAGGTACGACAGGCCCACAGCTGATCGCCCCGGCTTGGTTGGTGTGGCATGGATGGGCCCCACGCCCACGTAGTCGCAGCCATCGGCCACTGCCTGCCGCAGCTGCTCCATGCAGTGGGTGCTGCAGCCGATCAGCCGATCGGGGCCCAGCAGGCTGCGCGCCTGGGCCGGGGGCATGTCGCCCTGGCCGAGATGCACGCCGTCGGCTTCGACGGCCAGGGCCAGATCGACGCGGTCGTTGACGATGAACAGCGCACCGGCTTCGGCGCAGCGATCCCGCAGGGCCATGGCGCGGCGCAGACGCAGTGCGTCCTCACAGTCCTTGTCGCGGTACTGCAGCAACCGCACGCCAGCGGCCAGGGCTGCTGCGACGACGGCCTCCAGCTGCTTGACGGGGCTGGTGACCAGGTAGAGCCGGGCTGCGTGGAGGCGCTGCAGCCTTGTGCCATCCGCCAGCAGGCGGGCCTCCAGATCGTAGAAGGCGTAGCGGATCCGTGCCGCATCGACGGCGAGGGCAGGGTGGTCCTGGCGGCTGAATTCCTCGATCACCCGCAGGGCCTCCTGCACCCGGCCGCAGTTGGCGGCCACCACTTGCTGCGGGGCAGGCCGTTCCCGCTGGGCCGGATGGGCCATTCCTGCGGCCGGATCCGTGGCACTGTGGCGGGCCCGCTTGAAGCGATCGGCATGGGCCTGCCCCAGCCGCTGGCGGAAGTCCTTGAGGCGCATCACCAGGTCGGGCCGCCGCCGCCCGAAGCGGCACCAGTCCTCCACCACCCGCAGACCTTCCCGGGCACGGTCCAGGTTGGCGTCCAGCAGCCGCTCCACCGCTGCCTGGTCAGCGGATCGATGGTGCCCCGGTGTGGTGCTGCTGCTCATGGCCCGGTCATCGCTCCTGGCTGCGGCGCGCTCTGCCTCACTAGGCTGCAGGACGACATGGATCCGGTGACGGTGGCCAAGAATGATTTCGACCGCGGCATCATGCAGTTCGCCGTTGCCGACAATCCCATTGTCGTGATCATCTCCAGCGTTGTGGTTCTGGGGGGCATCAGCTGGTTGGTTGCCTGGGGTCTCTCCCACGCCTACCCCACCTGACCCCTGCTGCCCGGTCAACCAGCCGTGCCTCAGACGGCTGACAGCAATGTCCGCGCCCGGTCGGCATCGCAGGCGATCTGGGTCCTGAGGCTGTCCAGGCCGTCAAAGCGCACCTGTCCACGCAGGTAGCGCACAGGCTCCACCTCCAGCAGGCGGCCCAGCAGCTCCAGTGTCTGATCCAGCAGGTGCACCTCCACCGCCGAGGGAGCTGCCGGATCCACGGTGGGCTGGGGGCCCAGGTTCATCACGGCCGGCAGCCGTCGCCCGTCCAGCCGTGCCCATGCCGCATAGACCCCCAGTCTGGGAAGACATTTGCGGCCATCGATGGCCAGGTTGGCGGTGGGCCAGCCCAGTCCCTTCCCCAATCCTCTGCCGCGACCCACCCTGCCGCTGAAGTGATAGGGCCGTGGCATCAGTCGGGCGGCTTCCTCGAGGTTTCCCGCTGCCAGAGCCTGGCGAATGCGGCTGCTGCTGATCCTGCTGCCGTCGTCGTTGAGCAGTTGCGCCACATCCACGCGAATCCCACGGGCCGCCGCCAGGGCCTGGAGGGTGCTCACATCACCGCAGCGGTCCACGCCGAAGCGGAAATTGGCGCCCACGGCCACGACCCTGGCCTGGAGTTGTTCCACCAGCATCCGGTCCACGAACGCCGCCGGCGTCAGGCGGGCCAGGTCTCGATTGAAAGGCACCAGCACCAGCTGTTCGATCCCCAGCGGTTCCAGCAGGGCCAGCTTCTCCTCGGGAAGGTTGATGCGCAGCCGCCGCTCACCGAACAGCACCTCGCGGGGATGGGGCCAGAAGCTGACCACCGAGGGCACAGCGCCAGCGGGATCGCTGGTGATTGCGTCAATCACGCGCCGATGGCCCCGGTGCAGCCCATCGAAGCTGCCCAGGGCGACGGCGGTCGGCTTGCTGACCTCAGCGGGTAAGCGGAGTTGAATCAAGCCCTGGCCCGAAGCATGGGGAACGGCAGTGTGGCGCAGTGGTCGGCCGGCCCGGCACAAGCCATTCCGGACAGACAGACAGTCGGGAGACAGCAGCTCAGGGCACGCGGCGAGACGTGCAGGAGCCGCCATGGGGAGTGGAAATCCCAGTCACCGCATCTACTCTCCCATGGCAAGGTGGGCCCAGAGGAGCAACGCCGGTGGACCGTCTGGATCTTCAACGCATCTCCACCGCCCTGCGTCGCATTGGTTGGATCACCTTCTGGGCTCAGCTGGTGCTGGCCGTCGTTGTGATGGGTGTGCTTTTCTTCAATGCCGTGGGAAGTCGCCTGACGGCCAACCCGGAGAGGGCGCTGGGACTGGGTCCGGGGCTGTCCCTGACCACACTCTCCTTTTTCGTTCTCCTGTTCGCCCTCTGGCAGGACTGGGGGGTCGTCCGTTGCGGCAGAGCCCTGGCCGGTGAGGGCGCACGGCCTTCGAGAGGCGAAACCAGTGCCCTGATCAAGCGAGGCATCCTCGCTTCACTGCTTGGCCTTGTACTCGGGGCGATTGGCTACCAGGCCCTGGCGGGCAGCCTGTTCGTCCAGGCATCTTCCCAGGCACCAGGCTTTTTTGCTGCGCCCAGCGGCGCTGGGGGGCTGGTGAGTTTTCCGATCACATCGATCGAGATGCTCTCCGTGCTCAGCAACACCCAGGCCGTGATGGGCCATCTGATCGGCCTTATCGCTTCTCTCTGGCTGCTGCAGCGCATCCACCGCCGGGCCTGAGCCCAGCCATCTCCGCTCGCCATCCCCCTTTGGCCGGGGGCAGAGGGCCCTGGCTCAAGCGAGGCGCAGCTGGGGCAGCTGATCGAGCCCGCGACGCCAGAACAGCTCCGGCTGCAGTGGCGTCACGGCAATGGCTCCCCGTTCGACGCAGGCCAGGTCCGTTTCCCACTCCTCCGGTCCGTCGCTGGCGGTCTCGGCGTCGATGATCACCTCGCCGGCCAGCCAGTAATAGGTTTTGCCACGGGGATCGGTGCGGGTGTCGAACTGGTTGACGTAGCGGCGCACGGCGGGGCGGCACCAGTTGTGACCCTGCAGTTCCCCCTCCACCCTGGCCGGCACGTTCACATTGAGCAGCAGTCCCTCCGGCCATCCCTGCTGCAGCACCTGTTCTGCCAGGGCGAGGGCGAAGCGGGCTCCGGGCCCGAAATCGCGCCAGCGATAGGAGTTGCAGCTCACCGCCATGGCCGGCAGGCCCTCCAGGGCGCCTTCCATGGCGGTGGAGACGGTGCCGGAATAGAACACATCCGTGCCCAGGTTGGGGCCGTGGTTGATCCCCGCCAGCACGAGATCCGGGGGATCGTCCAGCAGCTTGCCGAGGCCGAGTTTGACGCAGTCGGAGGGGGTGCCGCTGCAGGCCCAGGCCGTGATGCCCTCACCGAACAGCTGGTCCGCCCGCTCTGCCCGGATGGGATGCTGCACGGTCAGGCCATGGCCAGTGGCGGAGCGCTCCTGGTCAGGGCAGACCACCGTCACCTGATGACCGGCACTGCTGGCGGTCAGCGCCAGGCTGCGGATGCCCTCGGCGAAGATCCCGTCGTCATTGCTGATCAGAATCCGTCGCCCCATCACCGGCACCTTGCTGGCGCCAAGCTAGTTCCCCGGCCCTGGTGCTTACAGTCGTCACGAGGAACATTCCAACGCAGGCCACGCTGGTGAGCTCCACCGTCAGTCTTGAAGACATCACGGCCCAGCTCGACGCCCTGGAGACCGAGGCCACGGCCCGGATCGCCGCGGCAGCCGGATCCCGTGAGCTGGAGCAGCTGCGCATCGGTCTGCTGGGCAAAAAGGGGCGGATCTCGGCGGTGCTCGGCGCCATGGGTCGCCTGCCCGGAGATCAGCGACCCCTGCTGGGGCAGCGCGCCAATCTGTTGAAACAGCAGGTTCAGTCCCTGCTACGGCAACAGGTCTCGGCGCTGGAAGCGGCCGCCATGGCTGAACGGCTGGCCACCGAGACCCTCGATGTCACGGCTCCGAGCACCTTTCTGCCCGCCGGCCACCGCCATCCCCTGCTCAGCAGCCTCGATCGCATCGTCGATATCTTCAGCGGCCTGGGCTATGGGGTTGCCGACGGGCCCGAGATCGAATCGGATCACTACAACTTCAGTGCCCTGAACATCCCGGAGAACCACCCTGCCCGGGACATGCAGGACACCTTCTACCTGGATCCGGGCACGCTGTTGCGCACCCACACCTCACCGGTGCAGATCCGCTATCTGGAGAAGACACCGCCGCCGGTGCGGGTGATCGCCCCCGGTCGGGTCTATCGGCGTGATGCCGTGGATGCCACCCACTCCCCCGTCTTTCACCAGGTGGAAGTGCTGGCGGTGGACGAGGCTCTCAACTTCGGCCATCTGCGCGGCACCGTCACCGCCTTCCTCAGAGCGTTCTTCGGGGATCTCCCCGTGCGCTTCCGCGCCAGCTACTTCCCCTTCACCGAACCGTCCGCCGAGGTGGATGTGCTGTGGCGTGGCCGCTGGCTGGAAGTGATGGGCTGCGGCATGGTCGATCCCGCCGTGCTGGCTGGGCTGGGCCTGGATCCGGAACGCCACAGCGGTTTTGCCGCCGGCCTCGGTGTGGAGCGGTTCTGCATGGTGCGCCACGGCATCGACGACATCCGCCGCCTCTACGGCAGTGACCTGCGCTTTCTGCGCCAGTTCTGAGGCAAGGGCCGGACGGGGGGCGATTGTGGTGTGCTGAACGGCGATGCCACGCCTGAAGACCTGTCACCATGCCGCGGCTGTCCGGACCTGCGGCCATAGGATCACCAGTCTCATCTCGGTTCGCGGTCGGTGCCCCAGGTCGGACTGATCGTGAACGACGGCAAACCCATTGCTGTCAGCACCGCAGCGCGACTCCAGCAGGAGTTCAGTGCGGCAGGATGGGTTGTGGAGCGCGCCTCCAGCGCCGGGGGCCGGGTGGGGTTCGCCACCCCCGAGGGGTCCATGCAGGCCCGCTGCTATGACGCCTGCGTGCCAGGGAACTTCAGCCAGGATCTGGATCTGGCGATCGTGCTGGGTGGCGATGGCACGGTCCTTTCGGCAGCACGCCAGACTGCGCCCATCGGTGTCCCGATTCTCACCATCAACACCGGTCACCTCGGTTTTCTGGCGGAGGCCTACCTCCGGGAGCTGGACCAGGTGATGGAGCGGCTGCTCAGCCGCGGCTGGACGGTGGAGGACCGCTCCATGCTCGTGGTCTCCGTCTGGCGTGGAGAGCTGCGGCGCTGGGAGGTGCTCTGCCTCAACGAGATGGCCCTGCACCGTGAGCCTCTCACCAGCATGTGCCACTTCGAGGTGGCCATCGGCCGCCATGCGCCGGTTGACATCGCTGCTGACGGGGTCATCCTGTCCACCCCCACCGGTTCGACGGCCTACTCCCTCTCTGCCGGCGGTCCGGTGATCACCCCGGACTGCCCGGTGCTGCAACTCACGCCGGTGGCCCCCCACTCCCTTGCCTCGCGCGCCCTGGTCTTCAGCGACAGTGAACCGGTGACTGTCTTCCCCGCCACGCCGGAGCGGCTGATGATGGTGGTCGATGGCAGTGCCGGCTGCTACGTGTGGCCGGAAGATCGCGTCACGATTCGCCGCAGCCCCGAGCCCGCCCGTTTCGTACGCCTGCAGGACCACGAATTCTTCAGGGTGTTGCGTGAAAAGCTGGGCTGGGGCCTGCCCCATGTGGCGAAACCGGGAGGGGGGCTGGCTGGCTGAAGCCGGTGGGGTCCATGTGCACTCTCTGCCCCAGACGTTGCAGGGCGGCAGCGAGCGCCACCTGATTCACACCCTGCGCGGTGTTGGATAGTGCATGGGGAAACCGGCATGAGCGGCATGCATCCTGGCCAACACCTGCTGACAACGCTGCTGGCCTGTGCCCTGCCGTCATGCTTCCTGGCCGCCGCGGCCCAGCCTCAGCAGCTGCCGTTGCGAGCCAGGCTCTGCCTGCCGACGCGGCCGGCCCAGCCCTGTGTGGACCTGGAGGTTCCCGAGACCCCGCAGCAATACGCCATCGGCCTGATGGAACGGCGAAGTCTGCCGGCCCACCAGGGCATGTGGTTCCGTTTCAGCAGCCAGGACGTGGGATTCTGGATGCATCGCACCCGTCTTCCCCTCGACATGGTCTTCCTGGTGGGCAGTGAGACACCGGTGGTGACCCGGGTGGTTGCTGCAGTGCCGCCCTGCGAGGCCCTGCCCTGCCCCGTGATCAGTGCGGGCGAGCCCATCGACCATATGGTGGAGCTGGCAGCTGGCCAGGCCAGCCGGCTGGGCCTGGAGCCTGGCGTGGCCGTGTCCCTGACCTGGCTGCCCGCCGCTGAGCAGCCCTGATTCTTCGCTGGCGGTCAAGCCGGCGACCCTGGCACTCTGTGCAACCCCTCGTACAGCCGCTCAGCCGGGTTTTCGGCCCCTGAGGATCAGCACCGGGTTCATCGGCGCAAGCCTGGTGCCATCGACCAGAGCCAGACCACGGCTGGCCTGCAGCTGAGTGCAGCCCAGGTGCAGCCCCTCCGCCTGCAGTGCCTGCTGGACCACGGCGAAGGCTTCCAACGTCGCCAGGGGGATGACGATCACCCCCCCCGGTCCGAGCCGTCGGCAGGCGGAGACGCAGAGTTCCGTGCGGTCTTTCCCGCCTCCCCCCAGCAACACCCTGTCCGGCTCCGGCAGTGTCTCGAGCACGGCCAGAGCATCCGCCTCCAGGCAGTGGAGCCGTGTCTGATCCACCCCGAAGCGCTCCGCATTGCGCTGGATCAGCGCGGCGCTGCCGCCACGGCGCTCCACGGCCCAGAGCGACAGGCCGGGGCTGAGACGCAGTGCTTCCAGCCCCACGCTGCCGACACCGGCACCGAGGTCCCAGAGGATGCCCTGGGAAGGCAGGGCCAGATCTGCCAGCAGCTGGATGCGCACCTCGCGCTTGGTCATCAGCCCCGGCCGATCGGGATCGTGCAGCCAGAGCCCATCTGGAATCCCCAGGATGGGCAGGGTCACGGTGGGCCCTGGCTGGTGCGCCAGCAGTACCACCAGATGCAGGCGGGCGTGCGCTCCGATCGGTCGGCTGCTGTCCATGGGGCGCACCCGCTCTTCCGGGTGCCCCAGTTGCTCCAGCAGCCAGAACGTGTAGCTGCCGCTCAACTGGAGCCCCTGCAACACCTGGCGCACCGCTTCCGCGCCACCCCGGTCGGGATCGGTGAGCACCACCAGTTCCGTGGGGCGGCGGCGCAGGGCTTCCACCAATGCGTCGGGGTCCCGCCCATGGAGGCTGACCCAGCTTGCGTTCTGCCATGGGCGCTGCAGCCTGGCAAAGGCCAGCTGCAGGCTGCTGGCGGCGGGATGGAAGCGAACTCGCTCACCACCCATGCGCATCAGCAAGCGGCGGCCGATGCCGAACCAGAGGGGATCGCCACTGGCCAGCAACACCACCCGCTCACCCCGGGCCATTGCTGCGGCAAGGGCCTCCAGGCAGTCGGTGCTGCCATCACTGGCCATGCGCCGGCCCGGCAGATGCGCCAGGGCGGGCAGCAGTCGGCGCGGGGCGGCCACAACATCAGCCTGCTCGAGCAGGTACCGCTGGGGCAGTGGCAGGCTGTCCGGTGCCCCAGCATCCGAGCCGATTACCTCAAGCCATGCCATGGCGATGATGCCGTCGAAGCACCCTGTCCTATGGCCTCACCCGAAAGCGAGCATCGTCGCCGCATTCACGAATTGTTGCTGGCCCTGATCGGCCGTGTGGAACCGCTGGACCTGCTGGATGAAAGCAATGGTGAGCCATCCAGCTGGCTGGAGCGAAACCGCCGCGTCGTGAAGCGCTATCAGGCCCTGGTGCACTCCGCGGTCACTCTGGACGCCCTGGTGGACCAGGAGCTGGGCCATTCAGCCCTGGGGAATCCCAAGACTCCTCCTGGCCGCTGAGCCGCTGCTCTCCCGGCGCCGGTGACCGCTGGCTCTGTATTGCGTTCCCGGTTGCCGCCATCCCATGGCCTTTGGCGCCCATCACCTCTGCGCCGCCAAGGCCAGCGTGATGGCTGGCTGCGCCTGCCTGCTCCCGAGGGAGCGGATCAAGGGTTGAAAGCCGACTGACGGATTTGAACCGTCGCCCTTCGCTTTACAAAAGCGCTGCTCTACCACTGAGCTAAGCCGGCATGGCCTGACGGAAGCTTAGGGAACCTCTGGATAACCCCTGCAGTTTATGGGAGAATAGCCATATAACAGCAGATTGAGGCAGAGATGAGGAAAGAATACCAGTTTAGGTTGACATATTGCGAGCAGATTATGGTACGAAAGTGTACATATCGGAAAAATTTTCTGCTGAGATGGAAACAATAATGGCTTGATTTTCGCTGTTCAAGGGCACCTCGAAAAATCGCTTCTCCCTCAATGCTCGATACAGAATTGCAGTCGACTGCTGTCGACCTTTTGGGGGCAGGTGCCGGGGGCATGATGCCTGGGCCTCCCGGGCCTGTGAATTGTGTGCATGCTTGCTGATGTGGTGGTGCTGGGAGGAGGTCCGGCAGCCCTCGTCATTGCTGCTGACCTGAGCAGTGAGGGACTGCGGGTCACACTGCTGTCAAGCAGCAGTCTCGAAGCACCCTGGCCCAACACCTTCGGCATCTGGGCCGGGGAAGTCGATGACCTGGGGCTGGCTCACCTGCTGGGCCACCGCTGGAGCAATTGCGTCAGCTACTTCGGCACCGCCGGCACGACAGCGGCGTTGCGACACAACTTTGACTATGGCCTGTTCGACAAGGTGAAGCTGCAGCGGCATCTGCTGGATCGCTGCAGGCGTCACGGCGTCACGGTGCAGCGGGGCAGGGCCACCGCCGTGGTCCATGACAGCGAAGGATCCACGCTGTCTGTCGAGCCTGTGGGAACAGAGTCGTTGCTCCCTCGTCCGGGCAACGGCGGAGCCGCTGCTGTCGGCAGCGAAGCCCGGGGCACAGTGCGCAGCCGCCTGGTGGTGGATGCCAGCGGCCATGCTCCCTGCCTGCTGCAACGGGACAAGGAAGCAGGGGCCGTGGCGGGCCAGGCGGCCTATGGCATCGTCGGCCGTTTCTCGGCCAACCCTGTCGAGGCAGGGCAATTCGTGTTGATGGACTATCGCAGCGACCATCTGAGCGCCGAAGAGCGGGCCCGCGAAGCACCGACCTTCCTCTATGCCATGGATTGGGGTAACGGCGTGTTCTTCGTGGAAGAGACGTCCCTCGCCATGGCACCCCCTGTTCCCTACGACATGCTGAAGAATCGGCTGCAGCGCCGGCTGGCCCATCGGGGCATCGGCGTGACAGAGGTGCAGCACGAGGAATTCTGTCTCTTCCCGATGAACCATCCCCTGCCACGGCGGGACCAACGCCTGCTGGGATTCGGGGGTGCCGCCTCCATGGTGCATCCAGCTTCGGGCTACATGGTAGGTGCGCTGCTTCGGCGAGGTCCCGGGTTCGCAGCCGCCATCGCCGCGGGGCTGCGGCAGCCGCAGCGCAGCCTGGATGAGGTGGCAGCCGCAGCCTGGCAGGTGCTCTGGTCAGGGGAGCTGGTGCGACGCCATGGCATCTACCGCTTCGGCCTGGAAAAGCTGATGCGCTTCTCCGAGGCAACCCTCCATGCCCACTTCGACACCTTCTTCAACCTCCCACTGGCAATCTGGACCGGATTCCTGACCAACACCCTGCCGCTGGTGCAGTTGGTGAAAGCGATGGCACTGCTGCTGTGGCGTGCTCCCTGGCCAGTGAAATGGGGCCTGATCATTCCCCGCGGTCGGGAGCTGGCCCTGCTCTGGCGGGGGATACGGGGTTGAGCCGGGCAGGTTCAGCCAACATCTGACGGGGCCAGCCCACGAGATGGCCTGGAACGTGAAGGCTGACCATCCGGACCGGGACGGGGCCCTGCAGCACTGCTTACGATCGGTTGGCCACTACGGGATGTTCAGGACGTGCATGCCCTGTCACTCGGCACCTGGTGGATCCATCTGACTTCAGTGATCGAATGGATACTGGCGATACTGCTGGTGCTGCGCTGGGGTGAGCGGCGCCAGGAACCCGAGTGGCGCTGGCTTTCCCTGGCCATGACACCGGCGCTGGTGAGCGCTCTCTGCGCCTGCACCTGGCACATCTACGACAATGCCGAGCAACTGGACTGGCTGGTGCAGCTGCAGGCGGCCATGACACTGATTGGCAATGGCACGCTTGCCCTGGCTGCCTGGTGGATCTGGCGCAGTGGAGAACGCCGGCGCCGCGGCTGCTGAGCAATGCCATGCTGAGCGAGGCCCTACCGAGCGATGCCATGGGCAAAGAAAGCCTTTTCGCAGCCTCGTTACTGCCCTATCTCGTCTTTCTGTGGTTTGCCTGGAACAGCAGGCGCTTTCCGCGACTTGCCCTGTTGGGTTTCACGGCAACGTTGCTGTTCGTTGCAGTCACCATCGTGGCTGCGCTGATTGCCCAGCAGCGGTTCGGTGCCCAGCTTGCTGATGTGGATTCACTCCATGGCAGTGCAGAAGCCTTTCTCACCATCAGTAACCTGCTGGTGCTGTGGGGATTTTCCCGCCAGGGCCCTGACCGCTGCACGAACGGCAACCTTGTGGCGGCTGATGGAGAGCGGCTCGCCAGAGACGATCGACGGAAATGAGTGAAACGGCCCCCAGGCTGGTGGCCAAGGCTCACTACGACTGGCTGGGCATGGACTGTCCGCTGCTGCGTACCGGAGCTGGTCAGCCGCTGCTGCTGGTGCACGGTTTCGGGGCCTGTGGTCTGCACTGGCGTCATCAGTTGGGCGCGCTGGGGCGTGATCACCTGGTGCTGGCGCCTGATCTGGTGGGCTTCGGGGATGCCCCCATGCCGCAGCCAACCCGGGGTCGCCCCTATCGCTTCGCTGACTGGGCAGACCAGATGGCGACGCTGTTGCGTACTGAAGCGCACACACCGGTCTGGGTGGTGGGCCATTCCATCGGCGCCCTGGTGGCCCTTGAACTGGCCCTGCAACACCCCGATGCGGTGCGTGGAGTGATCGCCATCAATCCATCATTGCGGCAGCTTCACCGCCGCAGGCAGCGGGGGCTGGCCACTGTGACGGTGCCCCTTGCCATGGCATTGCTGGCCTGGCGTCCGCTGGTTGCCGGTCTGCTGCGTTTCACACGCCACCCGCCCCGCCTGCGCCATCTGCTGCTGCGCGCCTACCCCAGCGGGCGGCATCTGGACAATGCCCTGGTGGACATGCTTGCCGCCCCCGCCCGACGGCCCGGCGCCGTCGCTGTGTTGCAAAGCTTCGGGCGCTATGACCATGGCCCCCTGCCGGAGGATCAGCTGCGGCGCTGTCGGCGGCCAGTGCATCTGATCTGGGGTGCTGCAGATCCCTGGGAATCCGTGGATCGTGGCCGGGAGCTGAGTCGATTCGGCTGTGTGCGCAGCTGGCACAGCGTGGAGGGTCTGGGTCATTGCCCCCACGACGAAGGACCGGAGCAGATCAATCCGCTGCTGCTGCGCTGCATGGACTCGACCGACGATGCAGGATGCCGGGATCAGCCTGTGGAGGGTGAGGCTGCTTGATTGTTCGATGTGTCCACAAGTCATCCCTTGCAGGGCACTCTTGCAGGGCAATTGATTGCAGCAGGTGCAAAGCTGAAATCAGGGGGTTTTTCAGAAGCTTCCCAGATCTGTTCAGCCACGGGGACGGGACCTGCAAGGTTGCGGCTGAGATGGCTCGGGGGAGACTTGAACTCCCGACCTTGGGGTTATGAATCCCACGCTCTGACCAGCTGAGCTACCGAGCCAAGTGTCAAGCACCCTATAGCACCGACTCAGCGGGTCTGGCGCAGCGCTTCGAACAGGGCCACGCCCACTGCCACGGAGAGGTTGAGGCTGCGCACTGCCGGCTGGGCCATGGGAATACCCACCATCAGATCCAGCTGCGCCTGCAGGCCACGGGGCAGGCCGCGGGTTTCGGGACCGAAGATCAGCTGATCCCCAGGCCCGAAGCGCTCGTCCCAGAAGCAGCGGCTACTGCGGGCACTGAAGCCGATGCGCCGGCCACTACAGGGGACGGCCCCGCAGAAGGCCTGCCAGTTGCCATGCACCCGTATATCCATCTGGGGCCAGTAGTCCAGTCCCGCCCGTTTGAGCTGGCGATCAGTGAGCTGGAAGCCGAGGGGTTCGATCAGATGCAGGGGCACGGTCGCGGCGGCACAGGTACGCGCCACCGAGCCGGTGTTGGGCGGGATCTCAGGCTCGAACAGAACGACCGCAGGCATGGGGAGAGGGGGGAGGAACACATGACGGAGGCGCGCTGGCAACCCCGGGCCGGGCAGCGACCGGCTGCCCCAGCTGCGCCAGGTCCACAGCGGTGCCGGCCTGCACCCACCAGTGGGCGCTGCAGAGTGCCGCAAGGCGGCGATTGAGCCCACCCAGCCGATCCTGGAATCGTGCCCCGATGGCAGTGGCGGGGATCACGGCCTGTCCCACCTCCTCCGCCACAAACAGCAGCCTGCCCCGGTAACCGAGGCAGGACCGTTCAAGATTTCGCGTCACCTCCGCCCAGCGGGGCGGCTCCTGATCGAGGAAATGACGACACCAACCGCCGGTGGAATCGATCAGCAGCAGCTGCTGCGCAGCAGCTTGCTCGATGGCCGCGACAAGGGCCGCACCGCACTCGATCACCCGCCAGCTGGCCGGTCGACGGGCGCGGTGGCGCTCGATGCGCTCCAGCCAGACGGGGTCATCGGCCTGGAGGCTGGCAGTGGCCAGGTAGATGACCGGGCTGCCCTGATTGGCGGCGAGCCGCTCTGCCCAGTCACTCTTGCCGCTGCGAACGCCACCGCTCACGAACAGGTGACCACCCATTGGACCGCAGGGGCGCGGATTGCCCAGTTGCTCGATCACCACGGTTCATCTGTTGCGATGGTGGCCCTGCAAGCTGCCAGGCAGCCGATTCAGCCCCGGCAACGGTATTCAGCGGGAGAACACCCACCAGGTGAGCATCGGCACCACACTGCCTGCCACCAGGAGCACCGCAACCCAGAGCAGGGCGTTGCTGGAAGCGGTCTCCTCCCTGCTGGGCACATTGCTCTGGGCCACAGGAGCCTCCCGTATCGGCGGCGCACCGGGGTCCTCACCACCGCTGAGCACCATGGCAATCCGCTGGAGCCCTTCCAGACTGGCCTGGCGGTAGCGACTGCCCTGGTGCAGACGGGGCTCGATGGTGTTGTCGGCGGTGTCGTCCAGCAGTCCGGGGGGAAGGCGCCGCAGCAGGGGCTCGTCGGCAACAATGGCGGCGTTACCTCCGGGGGATTGCAGCAGAACCAGCAGCTGTTCGGCAGTGCCGTCATGCCATCGATTCAGCAGATCGCTGCCGAGGCTGTCCAGGGCCAGGCCGTAATCCAGACGGCGGAGCGTGATCAGCCGCGCCTCGACACCCAGTCTCTGCAGATCCGTGAGCTGACGGGACAACGCGGTGTGGGCCGAACGGCTGAACACGTCGGCGCGATCGAGCACACGCTCGGCTGGAGGTGTGGGGCTGAAACTGTTTGCACTGACCGCCCAGGCAGGCGCCAGCGGGCCGATCAGTGGCAATGAGACTGCCAACAGCAGTGTCAGCAGAACAGCACGCAGGGCACCCATGGAGAGATGTTGGGCGAGATGTATGAGCAAAGTCTGACGGAGAGGCAGGCTGAACTGAAGCGTCCGGCAACTGGTCGCTGCAGGAGTGACACCACAGCGTCGCTGCGGCTGCCCGGCAACCCGCAGCAACCGTGGCAGCCCGGCTCAGCCGCATCCCAGCACGTCCCGATACAGCACGTCCATCACTGTGAGGATGCGCTCGGTTTCTTCCCTCGTCAGCTGGAGGCTGTCGCTGAGCCCACGCAGATAGTCCTTTTCCTGTGGCACAACGCTCCGATCCGCATGGATGAGGTCTGCTGCCAGCGCAAAGGCGGTGAGGCACTGGTTGTGGTCGAGTGCCGCCGCTGCCTCGCTCACCAGGGCAATGGCGCCGCCATCACGCAACTGGCGCAGGAGGCCATCGACCAGGGTGCCCATCTGGTGCTCCGACATCCCTCTGTAGGGGCGGCGATATTCGAGGGCGCGGCGCAGGGCACTGACCTCCTGCGGCGCCAGAACCCCGTCACTTGCGACCGCGCAGAGGGCCACTGCGGCAAACGCTGAGGCGGAATCCATCGACAGGCTGTGGAGCTGCACCCATTTGAGTCGGTCCAGCGGGCCATGGCAGCAACAGGGGGGCAGCATTCACGATGGTTGAGCCACAGGGCCGAGCCGTGACCCCAGCTGCCCGTCTCTGCCTGATCGCGGGTCTGCTGGGCGCCGTCCTGCTGGCCCTGAACCACATCACAGCCACCGCCTTCAGCCCTGCCCTGGGGAGGGCTGATGTGGTGGGCTCCCTGATGGCCGTGGCGCTGATGCTGGTGGGGCTGAACTGGACGCGTGTGGATCCCGATGCCGCGCGTCCCATCCAGCTGGAAGGCCAGCAGGGCCTGCGGCTGCGGGAAGGGTTGACAGCGGAGGATCGTTTCGAGCTGGCCTGGGGGTCTGACCTGTTGCTGCGCCACAGCGCGGCGGTGGCCGTCCACGTGATCTGGGATGGTACGCCGCTGCTCAGCCGTGGGTTGCTTCAGCTGCACCAGGACGTCGCCATCGGCCCCATCGCTGCAAGGGTGCTGAACAGCGGACAACGGGTGCATCTGGTGGATCTGAAGCACTATCCAGGCAAGGACGAATTCAGCTATCTCCCTCCCCGGGTGCCGGCGGTGCTGGTGGCGCCGATCGGCCACCGCGGCCTGGTGGTTCTGGCGGGGGCGACGGCTCGCTGCTTCGACAGCCGTGACCTGGGCTGGTGTGATGGCTGGGTCGAGCGGCTCAGAAGACGATGGGAGTGTGGGGATCCCGCCGCTGGCGACGGGGTTCGCTGAACTCGATGGTCGTTTGCACACCGCCGTCGGGGCCTCCGAAACGCATCAGGCCGTTACTATCGATCACGCCGTCGAGAACGTCCGCCGTCGTGGTCTGACGCCCCTGCGCACGTCGCAGAGTCACATGTCCACTGGCGTGAATGTGGTCCTTGCCATAGTCCCAGCGACAGAAATCGGCCTGCAGTGTTTCGCCGGGCTGATCCAGCTGGCACGACCCCTGGATCAGCAACGTCTTCTGGGGGAGCCTCACCTCCATGGCGGCGCCACGGATCCGCAGCAGGCCGCGCCGGCCCTCCAGCGGCGCATCGCTGCTGATCCGTCCTTCGTCGATCCACCAGCGGCTCTTGCCGGTGTTGATCACGATGTCATCCGCGGGATCGTCGAGAACGACCGGTGGGCTGAAGTCGATCCACTGCTCGATGCTGTGGCCGCTGAAGGCAGGACTGCTGAGAAACCGTTCCGTCCCGCCACTGCGCTGGCTCACCCGCGTCGGCCCTTCCCCATGGAAGGGGCCGTTGCCCATCTCCCAGGCCAGCGTCTTCCCCTCG
>SRMO01000001.1:24412-26498 GCA_004768415.1 Aphanocapsa feldmannii 277cV
CTGCGACGCAGCTGGCATGGGGCTGTCGGACAGCTGCTGCCGGCCACCATCCGCGCCGGGCTCAGCCCTGCCCACCAGCCTGTGCAACAGGAAACCGCGGGTCATCCTCAGGGTGTTGGTGCCGAGGTCGATGAAGGCCTCGCCGCCCGTCAGCCGCACTGCGCCATTCTCGGCGCGGGGCGACTGGTCGATGTGCAGGGATCCGCGACGAAGATCCCAGTGCAGGCGTTCTCCCCACACTGCGATGGGATCGCTGTGGCTGGACTGAATCGCGACGTTGCCCTCCAGCTGAAGATCGCTGGCATCACCAAACATCTGCGCCCGTTCAGCCGTGATCCTGTAGGTCCGCCGACCGTCCCGGTCGAAGAGTTCGGCGACGGGGTTGCGGGCGCTGGAATAGCCGCGCAGAACGTCATGGCTCACCGTGGGACTGCTCAGCCGCCAGAGCAGTTCCCCTTCAGGGGTGAGGCGCTCCAGGTCCAGGGTGGTGAAGGCAAGGGGATCACGCAGGCCCTGGTCGGCCACGGGAGTGCAACCCCAGCTCAGCAGCGGTAAGGCCACAACCAACAGCAGCTGGAGCGCCCGGTGCCGCACCTGAATCCTCCGGTGGCAGCAGCGGCAGGCTACGTTCAGAGCGGCCCATCCAGTTCGATCCGCGCCAGCAGCAGCTCCGGCTCGGGCAAGGGTGCCCCTGCCACCAGGCCTCCCCAACGGCTCTGCTCCAGCCAGGACCCCGCCTTTGCCGACCGCTCGGATTCCAGTGGGGCGACACCCAGCTGGGCCAGCAGGCGATCGGCGAAATTGGGAACGAGGGGGTTCAGCAACAGCCCCACAATGCGGCAGCAGTCGAGCACCGCATAGAGATCCGCCTGAACCTGCTGGCGCAGCTCCCCATGCTTGATCGCTGTCCAGGGGGCCTGAGCGTTCAGATAGGCGTTGGCGGCGGTGGCCAGGGCCAGGGCCGTTTCTGCCGCGCGTTTGAGGTCCTGGGCTTCATAGGCGGCAGTGGCCTCCGCTGTGGCTTTGGCAGCCGCGATGGCGAGGGGGTGGGATGGGTCCGCAGCGCAGCCCGGATCGGCCGGGAGGGCGTTGTCGAACCACCTGCGCGTCATCGAGATGCTGCGGTTGAGCAGGTTGCCGATGGTGTTGGCCAGGTCGTTGTTGACCAGATCGAGGAAGCGCTGCTGCTGGAAATCACCATCATCGCCAAAGCTGATATCCCGCAGCAGATACCAGCGCACGGGCTCGACCCCGACCCGCTCGAACAGGGCAGCTGGATCGAGGGTATTGCCCAGGGTCTTGCCCATCTTCTGACCCTCGCGGGTGAGGAAGCCGTGACCGAAGACCTTCGCCGGCACCGGCAGATCGGCCGCCATCAGCATCGCGGGCCAGTACACCGCATGGAAGCGCAGGATGTCCTTGCCGATGACATGGAGCTGGGCCGGCCAGCCAGCGGCGATCGCCCTGGTCAGATTCGCCGGCTCGGCAGGGTCCAGGAGCGCTGTCACATAGCCCAGCAGGGCGTCGAACCAGACGTAGAAGGTGTGACCCGGCTGATCCGGCACGTCGATGCCCCAGGGGAGATCGACGCGGGAGATGGAGAAGTCCCTGAGGCCACCGGCAACGAAGTTCTGAATCTCCCGCTGCCGGGACTGGGGGGCGATGAAGCCGGGACGGTGGACCAGAGCGGCAATCCGCTCCTGAAAGAGGGAGAGCCGGAAGAACAGGTTCTCCTCGTCGCGCCATTCCAGCTGTCGCTGGTGGATGCTGCAGCTGGGGGGGGCGGCTCGTCCGCCATCACTGGCGCTGTCGGCGGCAACGGCAGCATCGATGTCCTTGTATTCCTCGCAGGCTACGCAGTACCAGCCCTGCTGACGGCCGCTGTGGATGAACCCGTTGTCGCGCACCCGCTGATAAAAAGCTTGAACGATGGCGCGGTGGCGGGGATCCGTCGTGCGGATGAAGCGATCGTGGCTGACTCCGGCACGCTGCCAGAGCCGGCTGAAGCTGGTAGCCACAGCATCGACATAGGCCTGGGGTTCCACCGCGGCAGCCAGGGCCGAGCGATGAATCTTCTGGCCGTGTT
>SRMO01000001.1:26611-40063 GCA_004768415.1 Aphanocapsa feldmannii 277cV
CCGCCATGGTGGTGTAGGCGCTGCCGATGTGGGGCTTGTCGTTGACGTAGTAGAGCGGCGTCGTCAGGGCATAGGGCATCGTCTCGGCGCTCAATCGCCCTCCGTCCTTTGCTCACCGGCGGGATCCTACCGGGGCTCGGCCACCCTGGCCTGTCAACGGCAGACGACAAGGACATCCCGGTTCACGGGGCCCACCGGTCTCCATGGCCCCCATGGGGCTGGCACGGCCCAGGGGGCTTCTTCAGGTCAGCCCGGCCTCCAGACGCAACAGACCGGCAATTGGATCCACCTGGCGCAACAGCACACGCACAGCTGCATCCGGGCGGCAATCCGCCGGGCAGCGGGCCGGGAGTTCCAGTGCCGTATCCGCCAGCAACACAAGCCCGAGCCCATCGTCTTCCCGCAGCCAGCGCAGGAACACACCGCACCAGGGACCTTGCTGGCTCTGCAGCCAGGTCAGCATCCAGAAGCGATGGTCTTCCCGGGCGATCTGCAGTGCTTCGCCGGCACCACGCAGCACCTGGCCGAGCTGCCCATTCAGTTGGTCCGCGGACAGCGGAGGGTCACCCAGCAGATGGGCCCAGAGCTGACGCTGCACCAGCAGGTCGCCATAGCGTCGGATCGGTGAGGTGGCCTGCACGTAAGCGGCAAGACCGAGGGCGAAATGCGGCTGGGGGGAGGTGGCTGTGGCGCCTTTGACCAGGCAGCGTTTGACTGCCGCATGGCGCACCGGGCCAGGGCTGAGTCGAGCCAGTTCAGCCTCACTGGGCAGGACACAGGCGGGTTGACCGCGAAAGGGCAGGGCTACACCCTCGGCGGCACCCCAGGCAGCACAGATCGAACCGGCCAGCAGCATCAGCTCCGCCACCATGCGCCGTGCCGGTGTGGGCTCCAGGATCTCCAGTGCCACGCCACCCTGCCCAGCATCGCAAGGGCGGAAGCGTGGCTCGGGCTGGTCCAGCAGCAGCGCTCCCCGGCCCAGCCGCCACTGGCGGTGGAGACGGGCCAGGCGATCGAGCTGCAACAGATCATCTTCCTGTGGTGGTGCCAGCTCGAGCAGTTCATCCACCTCGTCGTAGCTGAGGCGGTAGTTCACCATCACCCAGGAGGGGGTGAATCCCGATGCCGTGATCGCGCCGTCGTCATCCAGTTCCGCCCAGAAGCTGAAGGCCCTGCGTCGTTGCCCGGCACGGAGGCTGAAATGGTCCTCCGACAGCTGGGGAGGAAACATGGGAACGGTGGCCTCGGCGGTGTAGACGCTGCTGCCCCGCCGGGCGGCCTCCAGATCGAGGACCGTACCGGGCACCACCCGGGCAGCAGGGTCGGCCACGTGGATCCAGATGCGGAGCTGCTGTCCATCACCGCGCTCGAGAGCCACGGCATCGTCGAGGTCACGGGTGCTGGGGTCATCGATGGTGATGCTGTGCAACTGGCTGAGATCCCGACGCAGCCGGTCAGCGGGGAGCACCTCGGCGGCACTGGCCGCCAGCTCATCTGCCGCTTCCAGCAGCGCCGCTGAAAACCCTCCCAGGCGCAGGCTGCCGCGGGCCGCAGGGGTGTCCTGGGGACGCCAGTGCCCGAGCTCCACCAGCAGACGACGGCAGGCCAGTGCATCGCAATCGCCGTGGCGAAGCCGCAGGACGCCGTCCAGCACGCGGTCGTGATGGCCGGGATCCGTTGCCGCCGTGCCCAGGGCCCGTTGTTCCAGCGTGGTCAGCAAGGCACGGATGGTGTCTCCCGTGGCCGTCGCCGGATCGAGGCGGCGACCTGCGCGGGCCGCCTCGAGAAACTGTTCGGTCTGCCGCGCCTCGGCCTCGCAACGGGCCCGTTCCTGGGTCCGCCGTCGCCGTTCTTCGCAGCTGAGGGGATGGACCAGCTCCTTGCGCAGGCTGAACCAATCCTGCTCCGACATCAGCCAACGCCAGCTGGCCAGCACGCAGCTGAGCTCCTCCCGCCCCCACAACAGGGTGCTGAAGGTCTCCACCGTCTGGGGTTCGGCCTCGCTCGACAGCAACTCCCAGACGGTTTCGATCTCATCAACCTGAAGCTCCTCCGCCAGGGCCTCGGCCTGTCGCAGCACTGCCACCCCCTGGACAGGGGAATCACAGGGCGTGGGATGCAGCAGCTGCAGCTGTCGGGTGTCCACGCTGCGCTGCTGCTGCCGGGAATCCAGCAGGGACTGACGTCGGGCTCCGCCGACCCCCTGGATCACGCCAAGGCAGAAGCGGCCCTGGCGGTTGCGGAAGCCCACCAGGGATCCGGAGCTGAATTCCTGATCCCGTTTCGACAATGTCCGTAGATCAACCGTCGGCGTTGACGAAAGGCAGCAGCGCAATGATGCGCGCACGCTTGACGGCAGTGGTCAGGTCGCGCTGTTGCCTGGCGGTCAGACCGGTCATGCGGCGGGGCAGGATCTTGCCGCGCTCGGTGAGAAACTTCTTGAGCAGATCGACATCCTTGTAGTCGATTGGATCACCGGGCTTGATCGGAGAAAGACGCTTCTTGAACGGGGAACTGGAGGCCATCGAATCGGCAGAGAGGGCGAGGTTCAGGCGGGCGAGGGGGTCGTGACCGTGGGGCTCAGATCACTTGATCTCCTTATGGAGCGTGTGGCGGTTGCAATGGGGGCAGAACTTCCTGATTTCCAGTCGTTCGGTGGTATTGCGACGGTTCTTCTGGGTGGTGTAGCGAGACACCCCAGCAGACCGCTTGGCGGTGTTGGAGCGGCATTCCGTGCACTCCAGCGTGATGGTGAGCCGGACGCCCTTGTTCTTGGCCATGGCTGCAGGAGGTGACGCCGCAGTGCGAGTTGAGCAGCCATCGAGTTTACCCGCTCGCCTCCACCCAGTGCTCATCCTGTCGGGCAACGTGGCTGACGGTGCTGCCGGCGGCCCGCTACCTAGGATCGCAGGGGTGGTTTGGATGACCGATGCGCTTTTCGCTGCGCTGGCTCAGGCAGCTGGTGGCCATCGAGCAGGACGCGGAGGCCCTGGGAGAGCGGCTCACCATGGCCGGCTTCGAGCTGGAGGAGATCATCGACCGCAGGGCACAGGCCGCTGGCGTGGTGGTGGGCTATGTGGAGGATCGTCAGCCCCATCCCGCGGCGGACAAGCTGAGTGTCTGCCGCGTGAATCTGGGCGCGGAGACCGTGCAGATCGTCTGCGGTGCCACCAATGTGCGGGCCGGCATCCATGTACCGGTCGCGACTCTCGGCAGTCATCTGCCTGCCGTGGGGCTGACGCTGAAACCGGTCCGGCTGCGCGGTGTGGACAGCAACGGGATGATCTGCTCCCTCGGCGAGCTGGGCCTGAACAGCCCGGCGCCGGACGGCATCTGTGTCCTGGAGGACATCCTGGAGCAGGTGCCGGCTGTGGGTTCCGACATCCGCCCCAGCCTGGGCCTGGATGATCAGATCCTCGATCTGGCGATCACGGCGAACCGGCCTGATGGCCTCTCCATGGTCGGCATCGCCCGGGAGGTGGCCGCCCTCACCGGAGCTCCCCTCTCCCTCCCCGCCAGCCCCGGCATCGAGAGCCGGGGAGCACTGTCCTCGCTGGCCCCCAGCCAGGACTGCAGCCTGTTTTCGCTCACCCTCCTGGAGGATCTGGACAACGGTTCCAGCCCGGCCTGGGTGCGACATCGCCTGGAGGCTGCCGGCCTGCGCAGCATCAACGCTGCGGTGGATGTCACCAACCTGGTGATGCTCGAAACCGGCCAGCCCCTGCATGTGTTCGACGCCGACAAGTTGCACTGCACAGACCTCGACGACTTCGGACTGCGCCGCGGTCGTGGCAGTGAAACCCTGGCCTGCCTCGATGGCCAGGAACGGCAGGTGGATGGGCGGCAGTTGCTGGTCACCCACAGGGATCGGCCGGTGGCGCTCGCCGGTGTGATGGGTGGTGCCACCGCCGAGGTGGACCGGGGCACCCGCCGGGTTGTGCTGGAAGCGGCTGCCTTCGACAGCGCCAGCGTGCGTCTGTCAGCCCGGGCTGCGGGCCTGCGCACGGATGCCTCGTCCCGCTTCGAGCGGGGTGTGCCCCAGCAGGCAACCCTTGCCGCAGCGGATCGGGCTGTGGCTCTGCTGCGGGAACTCTGTGGCGCCACCCTCGCAGAGCGCCGTTGCAGCAGTGATGAGCAGACAGGCCGGTTACCCCGTGTGACCCTGCGTCGCGAGGCCGTGCATCGTCTGCTGGGTCCACTGTGCAGCGGTGAGCTCATCGGCGATGGGCTGATCTGTGGCCACCTCGAGGCCCTGGGCTGCCTGCTGAACGCCAGCCCCGACGGCTGGACCGTCGAGGTGCCTGCCAGCCGCAGCCTCGATCTGCTGCGGGAGGTGGATCTGATCGAAGAGGTGGCCCGGCTGGTGGGCTACGACCAGTTCCCCTCCACCCTGCCGCAGCCCCTGGCAGCGGGGGGACTCGACGACGTTCAGCAGACCGAACGGCATCTTCGCGATGGCCTGCGGGCCGCCGGGCTGAACGAGCTCACCCATCTGTCCCTCGACAGTGGCAGTGACAACGCCGTCGCCATCAGCAATCCCCTGCTGGCGGACTACGCCCACCTGCGCACCGGCCTGCGCCGGGGACTGTGCCAGGCGGCCCGCCAGAACCTGCAGCAGGGCAATGGCGGGCTGTGGGGTTTCGAACTGGGCACCGTGTTCAGCCAGGCAGGGGGGCAGCGCCTGGAGCAGCAGCGCCTGGGGGCGATCCTCTGCGGCAATCCCCGCATCGGGCTGTGGCAGCAGGGGGGTATGGGGCAGCCACTTGATTACTTCGCAGCCCGGGGTGCGTTGCAGCGGGTCTTCTGCAGTCTGAAGCTGGAGCCCCGGGAGGAGCGTCTCAGCGATGATCCCGACCTCCACCCAGGCCAGGCCGTGGCATTGGCGCTGGACGGCAGGCCGATCGGCTGTTTCGGTGCCATCCATCCCGTCCTGGCCAGGGCCGAGCAGCTACCTGCCGACACCTATCTGCTGGATCTCGATCCGGAGGCCCTGCTCACGGCGGCCTCCAGGCCCGGCCTGGTGCGGCCCAGCTTCAGGCCCTATCCGTTGGTGCCTGCCGTGGAGCGGGATCTGGCTCTGGTGGTGGCACGGTCCACGCCTGTCGGTGGGCTGCTGAGCAGCTTGCTCGAAGCCGGCAAGCCGCTGCTGGAGCAGGTGGAGTTCCTCAGCCGCTTCGAGGGTGGTGATCTGGCCAACAACGAGTCAAGCCTGGCCTTCCGGCTTCGCTACCGCGCGGATCGGACGCTGAACGAGGCCGACATCGAACCGGTTCAGGTCAGGCTGCTCGAGGTACTGGCAGCACAGCACGGGGCCCGCCTGCGCGGCTGAGGACCGCCAGGGTTTCCACGTGGCCGGTCTGGGGAAAGAAGTCGAAGCAGATCACCCCATCCAGCTGGTAGTGGCCCGGCTCCAGCAGCAACCGCAGGTCCCGGGCAAGGCTGGCCGGGCTGCAGCTCAGGTAGGCCAGCCGCTGTGGCGCCTGCTCGCCGATGGCACGGCAGAGGTCCGCATCCAGGCCCTTTCTGGGTGGGTCCAGCAGCAGGCCGGTGCAATCTCCCAGCCGAGCGGGCAGCGCAGCAGACACATCTTCGGCTTCGAAGCGCACATGGCTGAGGCCATTGATGCGAGCGCTGTTGCGTGCCTCCCTGATGGACCCTCTGTGTCGTTCGATGCCGAGCAGCAGTGGGGCGCTTGCGGCCAGCGGCAGGGTAAGGGTGCCGATGCCGCAATAGGCGTCAATCAGGAGGTGCTGCTCTGTGCCGGCGAAGGCAGCTCGCAGGTGGGGCAGCAGCATCTCCGCCACTGAGGTGTTGGCCTGGAAGAAGGTGTCCGGTCCGATCTGGAGCCGGAGGCCGGCAAAGTGCTCGATCAGCCAGTCACGACCCTCGATGCAGAGGGTCTGCCTGCCGAAGACACGGTTGCTGCGCTCGGGCTGCACGTTGAGGCAGACACCCACCAGCCCGGGGATTTCCGCCATCCAGTGCCGGGCCAGGGCGTGGATGTCTGTGAGTTGTCTGTCCCTGGAGACAATGGTGAGCAGCACCTCACCGCTGTTCGCCCCCACCCGCAGAGCGAGATGCCGCAGGGCTCCCTTGCCGCTGGCTTCGTTGTAAACGGGCCAGGACGATCCGTTGATGTCAGCCAGCAGTCCCGGCAACAGGGCGTCCAGGCGCGGATCCAGCACCGGGCAGTGCTGCAGTGGCACCACGCGATGGCTATCGGGGGCATAGAACCCCATCACCAGGCCCTTGTCCCCCCGGGCCAGGGGAATCACCGCTTTGTTGCGATAGCCAAGGCTGCGCTCGTCGCTGACCAACATGGGCAGGGGAATGGAGATCCCGCCAATGCGACGCAGTGTTTCCCGCACGTGGCGCTGCTTCCAGCTGCGTTGGGCCCCATCCGTGAGCGCCTGCAACTGGCAGCCACCGCATCGCCCCGCCAGTGCACAGGGAGCATCACGCCTGTCAGGGCTGGGTTCCTGCAGCTCAAGCACCTGCACGGTGGTGCTGCGCTGGCCGCGATGCCGCTCCTGAACGCGGACGGTGTCACCGGGCAAGGCACCTGGCGCGAAGCAGACGCGACCGTCTGCCAGGCGCCCGATCCCCACGCCCCTGGGACTGAGATCCGTGACCAGGACGCCTCCCTCGGGGGCAGGTGCCGCCGCGGTGGTCTCGTGCACGTGCATCACCAGAGCCGATGGTTGCGTCAGATCGCGTAACACCTTGCCAGCTGAGGGATCCAGCCAGGCCAGCCGTGCATAGACTGCTGACTGGTGATGCCAGCCAGCGATGAGCGTCGTCCTCGATGTGATTGCCAGCGCAGACGACAATCTGCGTTACCCCTCCAGCGGAGAGCTGCGCTCGATCGTCGACTACCTCAGTGGAGGCGCCCAACGGGTACGCATTGCCAGGATTCTGACGGATAACGAGAAGAAGATTGTCGATCAGGCAGCCAAGCAGCTGTTCGGGCGTCGGCCTGACTACGTGGCTCCTGGCGGTAATGCCTTCGGCCAGAAACAGCGAGCCCAGTGCCTTCGCGACTACAGCTGGTACCTGCGCCTGGTGACCTACGGGATTCTCGACTGCAGCACCAGCTACATCGAGACGACGGGCCTGGTGGGGGCCCGTGAGATGTACGACAGCCTGCAGGTTCCCTTGGAAGGCATGGTGCTGGCGATGAGGAGCATGAAGGAAGCGGCCATCGTGCTGCTCAGTCCCGCCGATGCCCAGGAAGCCGCTCCTTACTTTGATTACCTGATCCAGGGCATGGAGTCCCTCAGCTGACTGAGGAGACGTCCGTCTCACCCGAGACCAGTAGGGGGTCTTGCCTATGGACATGGGTGAGACGTTTGGGCACCGCATGTGGCCATGGCTGTGCCCTTGCTGTCGGGCTTGCTGAACAGTCATGCTGCTCGCTGGCCCTGTGGACGATCATCTGGCCGTGGCCGGCGATGGGGAGTTCCACGGCTCGATCACGACGGCCAGGCAACAACCTGTCGCCACGGCGCTGCCTACGATGTCCCTCCGCTCCAACACCTGGGTGTCCAGTCCAGCCCGTCCGAGTTAGTCAGCGGCGACGAGTCCATTGTGTCCGGCGCCGACAACTATGATCCTCTTCCTCTTGGCCATCTCAGGCTCCCTCCGTCTGCGTCGGGGCATAGCTGCTCCACTGTTACCGAAAGACGATCCAGTAACGCCTGCTGCTCCTGCCAATCGCTGTCGGTTGCATTCATGATCGGGGCTTCTGCTACTATGGCCGCCGCCAGAAACTTTCTATCCGATGGGTCGAGATTATTCGCTGGCAACTCTTCGAAGCTGCGGTCATCGTCGTTGATCTTCGTAATCAGGACACGCCGAGTATGCTGTATTGAATGCTGGTGGTAGTAAAGATACTTAAAGAACTTGTCACCGACCCCGGGCTCACCGCTGAAGTTCAGATTTTTTGATATTCGTCCATGATCTCGTCCTTATCATCTAATATCACGATCCTCTTCCTCTGGCCTGACCGGATGCTCTGGACAGCTTGAATACACGCAACCTGGCAGGCCTCGCTAGCGTGAGTATTGCGCCCATTCGCCACCACCGGGACATTGGTGTCTACGACAACCTCCTTAACCTCCTTCACTGTATCTGGCTAGCCTTTATCTTACGTTCCAGGGTGGCGAGACGCATGGCGGCTATTTCAGCTAGCTCGTCACCGAAGAAGTTGTCGGGCCAGTTCTCGATCTCCCCCCACTCGTTGAGTCTCAGGTCGGAGAGCTGGGCGGATCCCCTCTCCATGGAGACGAAATAGAGTTTCACATCCCGTGACAGACTCTCGTTTTCGGCAACGCGGCGCTGCAGCCGCCGCATCAGGTGCTCGCTGTGGCTCTCCACGATTACCTGGACGTCGCGAGTGTCGACAGCCTTGAGGATGGCGTCCGCCAAGCCGCTTTGCGCGGATGGATGCAAATGGATCTCCGGCTGCTCCATCAGGATGGTGGAGCCCTCTGGAACGTAGTAGAGAAGGACGAGCGCTGGCAGCACCTGCGACACACCGAATCCGACGTCGGTCAGCAGCACCTCGGCGCTGGAGCTATCCTTCTTTACCTTAGCCTGGTAGATATTTGACCCATCGGCGACCTCCCGAACACTAAACGATTCGATGAGACCCAGAGTCTTCAGCCAGTCGGCAATGAATTCTTGGAAGGGCTTAAGGCGTTTCCTCCTGCCGAGATTTCTCTTCTCCTCATCGGCGGAGGCCGCGAGGATGGCGTCGACGGTGCGCTCACCGCGTTGGCCGACGTCGTCCGGCTTGGCGCCGGACCACGTATACTCGCGTTTCGGGTGCTCACGCAATGGCCCAAGGTAGAAGACGCGGTCCATCAGCGTTTCATACTCCCACTCGAACTTGCTGAGGAAGTCTGCATTCTGGTAGAATGTTTTCGCCTGATCGGGGAACAGGTGTGTCTTGATCGGGCCGGGAAGCTGCCAGGGTCTCCCTCGGTTACGAACAAATCGAAAATCTTTAGAGTGCAGTTCAAATTTTGTCGATCCCTCTGAGGACGGTCGCAGCGAGAAGAGAGTGTTGTCAAACTCGTACACTAGATCGTGTGACCAAGGACTCGCGTTCCTCAAATCCACGGCGCATTCTGTTCGAAGCTCGTCACTCTGAAACCGGACAGTGCTCCGGCTGCTCATTGCGTCTTCGACTTTCAGAATCTCCTGAAGTCTCCAGTCAAGACTCCAAGATATTGTCGACTTTACATCATGTTGATAGACAATATCCCGGAAGCTTCCTAGGTTTATGAGACTGGCCGAGCTGCCCAAGTCCAGCGCCAGCCGGCGGTCCGTAGCATTCTTCGTCTGCTTGAGCATGAGGAGAAACTGTAACAGACTGCTCTTGCCGGAGCTATTGGCGCCGAACAGTCCCGTAACCTTGCCGAACCGGATTTCCAGCTCGCGCCACGCCTTGAAGTTCTTGAGTGTCAGCCTTGTAATCATGTTGTTTTCTACTCGGCCTGAATCTCTCTGAGCAGGTGCAGAGCAAGTATACTGATGTCTCGATTGGCACTCAAGTTATTATAACTGTACACCGAAATAGGCCGCGGCACCGTCAATATGAGAACGGAGTAATCTGGTTTGCGCTTCGGACTCTTCATGGTGCCTGCGCAAGATATCAGGGACAACTCTACGCTCACCGAACTCCATTGCGCTGCAAGGGCCGATTTGTGGCTTGCGCCAGTTTTCCAGAGCTTCCCTGGTTGCACCAGCCAGGCCCTTCCGGACTGGCCTCGCCGCCTTGATGACGAGAGAATGTTTGCTGCCCGGCACAGATATGTTTGTGTGATTAGAGTACTGTAAGTCAGCACTCCGACCCTGGGTTGTCGTCCATGCAGCGTTGGGTGTACTGGAAGTGGTGTGTTCGCTGTTTCATCGATGCAGGGCTGCTTTGGAACCGTGAGACGTGCATAGACCTGTCTGCCGCCTTCGCCTACCACATGCTGCAGTCTTTTTTTCCGCTGCTGCTGGTGGCGTTGGCTGCTGGTGGTCTGGTGTTCGGCCCCGACCGGGAAATCACCAGCCTGCTGCTCGACTGGGTGGCAGCGGTGGTGCCTGCCTCGGTCTTCCCCGTGGTCCGCTCCACACTGGAGCAGCTGAATGCCCAGGGAACAGGAGCGGGGATCCTGGGTCTGGGTATCCTGCTGGTCACGGCCAGTAACGCCTATCTGAGCCTTCAGCGCGGCAGCGATCGGCTCTGGGGCTTTCACCATCTCGCTCACAAGCAGTCACAGCCACCGATCGGCGTACTGCTCACCCTCGCCAGCCGACGGCTGGAGGGAATCCTGGTGGTTGTCCTGCTGGGTATCAGTCTGATCGCCGATAACGCGTTTCTGTTGCTGCGGAGTGTCCAGAGCATGCTCATCGACGTACTCAACAGCATATCCCTGGTGCCCATTCCCCTGCCTTCATTGCTGCTCCCCCAGGTTGTGGTGCGGTTGGCCACGTCACTCCTGGTGCTCTTCGGGGCATCCACGGTGTTCCTGATGGTTGTTCCCAGTCGCCGTGTGCCGTTCCGACCGCTGCTGCCAGGAGCCGTGCTGATCACGCTGGGGCTGGCGCTGCTTGATCAACTGGTTGAGCGCTCGGTACTTTCGCTGGGAAGCCAGTTCCAGGCCTATGGAATCATCGGCAGCGTCATGGTGCTGGCGCTCTGGAGCTGGTTGGTGGGCCTGGTGCTCTATTACGGCGTGGCGCTCAGTGTCTGCTTTGCCGGCAGCAGGCTGTTCAGGGCACTCGACGGTGGTTGAGGGACTGTGACAGCCACCTCCACGGTCTCCACCTGCAGGTTTCGCTGCAGCACAAGCAGGTACTGCTGCACCGAGCGTTCGATGGTGCGCCGGAGTTGTCCATCAACAGGGCACAGTTGCAGACACAGGGCCTGCTGAATCGCCGCAGCGTTGCTCAGGGGACAGGAGACGACCACATGGGCCAGCAGATGCCTGGCTGCCCAGCAGCTCCCGTGGCCAGGTGATGCCCTGGCGTTGGGCCTGACGCAGGCCGTCGGAGAGCAGCGGGAGATCCAGCAGCAGCTCAAGCCACCGGTGGCGGCGACGATCACACCGAGCCGAGGCTTTCCGGGACCCTGAAGCCGCCCTGCGGTGGGAGCGTGCGAAACCAGCCATGCACCAATTGTCGCCGAACTCTGCAGGCCCATTCCAGGGTCGGTTCTCAGGGGAAGCGGTGAGGCCTGGCTCCGCGCCGAGCAGCCGGTCTTCCCGGGCAGACTGGCTCACAGCAATCACCTTGCGCCATGGCAAAACGACCTCCCTGGGGCTGGATCGCCTTCATCGGTGCGTTGCTGCTCCTGCCAGGTCCGACGCTTCGGCTGTTGTTCGGAGTGGCACAGGGCCTGACCCTGCTGTTCCTGCTGGTGCCACTGGTCGGAAGCGTGGCAGCCTGGATCTGGTGGCGTCGCTTGCAGTCCAGTGTGGTGACCTGCCCTCGCTGCGGCACCCTCACCATGCAGGCGAGCCGTTGCCCGGCCTGTGGTTATGGTCTCGATGGAGCCGATGGAGCCGACACAACCCCAGGGATGCCAACCTCTAGGGCTGGAGACGTGATTGATGTGCAGGCCAGCAGTGTTGATGACTGAGCCGCAGCGCTGAGGCCCGGGAGCCCCCTGCCCTTTGTCACCGCTGCATCCTCCACAGCAGCCGGGCCACATGCCGGAAGCACACCTCCGGCGACGCCTTGACCCTTGCAGCTCCCGACGGTCGAGGGAGCGGCTGCTCAGCTGGCACCAACACCTCCTGGAACGTCCCCCTTGCCCAGTCCATCGCCCGGGCCTGCCAGTTCCGCCAGACGCCGTTCCCGCAGAAACAGGAACAGGGGTGCACCACAGGCAAAGGCGATGGTCACAAGGCTGAGCAGCACCAGCCAGACATGTCGCATCTTCAGACGGCGTCCCTCATGCACGATCCAGATGGTGATCGCTGTCGCGCCGAGCAGCAGATCGCGGCTGAGGGATTCCGCGGCGGGGTTGATGGTTGCCAGACGGATGAATTCCTGCAGGTCGAAGGCTCCGTAAGCCTTCATGAAGGCCAGGTTCGACTGCCAGGGCAGCAGCGCACCGGCGACGGCCAGGGCCAGGTAGAACCATTGCAGGAGGGGTCGGAAGGTCATGATTGATGACAGTGGTTGACCAGCTTCAGTGGCTGGGCTCCGGTGGATCGAGGCACTGGAGCTGATTCCCTCGCCCTTCTCGGCTTCAGGACAGCATGGAGCACGGGGCCGACGTTCCCAGTGGAGTCAACCAAGCCCCGAGGTCCTCTCCGGCAGCGTGTTGCCAGGCTGACAATGGGGCATTACCCGGCGTTTCCCTGGGTGGTCAGTGGCTGTGCCGCATCACCGTCCGCCAGAGCGTCAGGATCGATCTGCAGCACCTCCTGCTCCACTTGCTCCAGCACCTGTTCACAGTGCCGGGCCAGGGCCATGGCTCTGGCATAGGTGGCTGACAGCTGCTCGATGTCCAGATCGCTTGCCTGCAGCCGGGCCACGCTCTCCTGCAGTGCCAGGCGTGCATCGCCATAGCTCAGGTCGGTGATGTCTGCCACCAGGGGCGTCAGTTGCCGGCCCGGGGCAGGCTGCCTTGCGGCCCTGGCTGTGGCGCTCCGTCGCTGGCCGTTGCCTGTCCTGCCGGTTCCCTCTCTCATCGCCGCTCAGGCCCTTCGCTGGTCCCATCCTCGCTGCAGATCCGGGCCCCTTCCGCCTCCACACGCAGCCCCGCCAGGCCATCGACGAACTCGCACACCAGGGATTCCCCAGGGCAGCAGTCGGATGCTGAACGCAGCAGGCTGCCGTCTTCGCGGCGCAGCAGCACGAAGCCTCTGGCGAGGGTCTGCCGCGGGCTCAGCACCTCTCCCAGCTGCCGCTGGGCATCCACGGCGAGACGTTCCCGCTGCAGACGTCGATTCAGGGCCAGGCGCAGCAGCCGTTGTTGCTGCAGCAGTTCCATCCGGTCGCGCTTCAGCTGTTGCAGGGGCCGCTGGTGCGCCAGTTGCTGACGGCATTGCTGCAGCAGCCCCCTGGCCAGGCCAAGCCGCTGCCGCAATTGCAGCCCCATGCGCTGCCTCAGGTCTCCAAGCTCCCGCAACTCCAGCTGCCGCTCGGGCAAGAGCGCCACCAGGGCTGCCGTGGGGGTAGCGGCGCGGTAGTCCGCCACCAGGTCGGCGATGGTGGTGTCGTCCTCATGGCCGATGCCCGTCACCACGGGAATGCGGCAGCCGGCGATGGCACGGGCCACACTCTCGCTGTCGAAGAGGGCAAGGTCATCCCGGTTGCCGCCGCCGCGGGCCAGCACCAGGGCTTCGAAGCCACGGCGCCCGGCCTGGCCGCTGACCGCCTGCAGGGCGGCCACCACCTGCTGCTCCGCCCGCCCCTGAACCGAAATGGGTACCACGGTCAACCGGG
>SRMO01000001.1:40266-40648 GCA_004768415.1 Aphanocapsa feldmannii 277cV
CGCAGCACCGTTGCCAGGCTTGGACGGATGTCGAGGATCTGGACGCTCAGCCGGGCCCGGGCATTCCAGAAATTGAGCGTGCCGATGACTATGACCCCGTCACCATTGCCGGGCTCATAGTCGAACTGTCTGCGGATCGATGCCCAGGCCACGGCCTCGATGCTGGCGTCCCCATCATCGAGGCTCATCCACAGGTGTCCCCTCCTGACGACGGGTTTGCTCACCGTGGCATCCAGCAGGAAGCGGGGAGCAAAGCCACGCTGCAGCAGTACGCCCACGGCTTCATTCAGTTCGCTGACGCTGTAGCGGGGCAGCCCTTGGCGTCCATCTGGTCTGAACCTGAGGCCAAGGCCCGGGAGACCGTCCTCTGGCTTCGGCCGGA
>SRMO01000001.1:40694-44253 GCA_004768415.1 Aphanocapsa feldmannii 277cV
ATTCAATGCTTCAGACCTCGGTAGTAGGAGAACCAGAGGGCTGCCGCACTGCCCGCGAAGACCACAATCAGCGTACCGACGAGCGGGTATCCATTAAGCGTAACCAGGATGCCCAGGCAGGCAATGGCGAAGGCAGTGCTGACCATCCGCCTGGCCATGGCCATCCGCCGCCTGGCCAGGCCAAGCCGCTGCTGCAATTGCAGCCCCATGCGCTGCCTCAGGTCTCCAAGCTCCCGCAACTCCAGCTGCCGCTCGGGCAAGAGCGCCACCAGGGCTGCCGTGGGGGTAGCGGCGCGGTAGTCCGCCACCAGGTCGGCGATGGTGGTGTCGTCCTCATGGCCGATGCCCGTCACCACGGGAATGCAGCAGCCGGCGATGGCACGGGCCACACCTTCGCTGTCGAAGAGGGCAAGGTCGTCCCGGCTGCCGCCGCCGCGGGCCAGGACCAGGGCTTCGAAGCCACGGCGCCCGGCCTGGCCACTGACCGCCTGCAGGGCAGCCACCACCTGCTGCTCCGCCCGCCCCTGAACCGAAATGGGTACCACGGTCAACCGGGTTGCGGGCCAGCGTTCACGGGCGGTGCGCAGCATGTCCGCCAGGGCCGAGCTGGGCACGCTGGTGAGGATCACCAGGCGTGCTGGGGCAAAGGGGAGCATGCGCTTGCGCCCCAGCTCGAACAGTCCTTCAGGTTCCAGCCGTCTGTGTACCTCCTGGAAGCGGGGCAGCACCGTTGTCAGGCTTGGACGGATGTCGAGGATCTGGACGCTCAGCCGGGCCCGGGCATTCCAGAAATTGAGCGTGCCGATGACTATGACCCCGTCACCATTGCCGGGCTCATAGTCGAACTGTCTGCGGATCGATGCCCAGGCCACGGCCTCGATGCTGGTGTCCCCATCGCCGAGGCTCATCCACAGGTGTCCCCTCCTGATGACGGGTTTGCTCACCGTGGCATCCAGCAGGAAACTGGGAGCAAAGCCGCGCTGCAGCAGCACGCCCACGGCTTCATTCAGTTCGCTGACGCTGTAGCGGGGCAGCCCTTGGCGGCCATCTGGTCTGAACCTGAGGCCAAGGCCCGGGAGACCGTCCTCTGGCTTCGGCCGGAGGGCCTGGTTCAAGGCTTCAGGTGCCCGTCTTGGACGGATGTCGAGGATCTCGACTTTCAGCCGGGCCCGGACATTCCAGAAATTGAGCGTGCCGGTGACGTTGACCCCGTCACCGTTGCCAGGCTCATAGTCGAGCTGCCTGAGGGTCGATGCCCAGGCCACGGCCTTGATGCTGGCATTCCCATCGCCGAGGCTCATCCACAGGTGTCCCCCCCTCCTGACGACGGGTTTGGTAGTCACCGTGGCATCCAGCAGGAAGCGGGGAGCAAAGCCACGCTGCAGCAGCACGCCCACGGCTTCATTCAGTTTGCTGACGCTGTAGTGAGACAGACCGTCCTCTGGCTTCGGCCGGAGGGCCTGATTCAATGTTTCAGACCTCGGTAGTAGGAGAACCAGAGGGCTGCCGCACTGCCCGCGAAGACCACAATCGGCATACCGACGAGCGGGTATCCATCAACCGTGACGAGGATGCCCAGGCAGGCAATGGCGAAGGCACTGCTGACCATCCGCGATCCATCCCTGCGGTTGTTGGGGAAGGTTCGTCGCAGCAGTCGCAGCACAGGTCCGACGCGCAGATCGATTCCATCATGGCGGCCAGCCAGCCGATGGTGGCTTCTGCACCCCTCTGGGTCGACCCTGCATCTGTGCTGTCGCCATCAGATTCAGCTACAGGATTGAAGCTGCCCATGCCTGGTTTAGCGTTAGGAAACCTCTGAAATAATCTCCAAAATGAGTTTTCCTAACGCCGAAAAGCCTTGCCACTGTCAACAGGAGAACGGAAACATAAGGTTTTCCAGAATCTCCTTTTGAAAAGCTGCAAGGGCATCTCGAAAAATCAATCAACTTTCCCCGCGCGTTGTCGTCAGGCCTTCTCATGACGGCTTCTCGGTGTCGGTCATGATCTCAGTCAGCGAATCGAACCTTCAGTTGCATTGTCGCCGTGTGTGGATTGGTTCTGACAGAAAACCCTTCGATGAAGGGTTTTCTGTCGGTTGGATTTCAACCTGTCGGTCAGAGACCCGTCAATGGGTCGTTCCGGACCGATAGGCCAGCTTGCTCGTGGAAGCTGGATCAGCCGAGTCCGAGCTGGCCCAGGATGCCCTGGCCAGTGAGCAGTTCAGTGCTGAGGCCGATGATGAAGCCGATCATGGCCAGACGGCCGTTCCAGGTCTCAGCGAAGGAAACGAAACCGAAGCGGGTGGAAGAGTCGGACATGGGATGTGTCGCGATGTTGCGATAAACATAACGAATTATTGAGAAACATTGCTTCACGTATTCCAGCTGAAGGACACTTATTGAACTGATCTACCTGTTGGCTGCACATGCCTGGCAGTGTTGCCCAGTCGGCAACCCATGTCAGTCCCGTGTCAGTGCCGGCCAGACCAGCATGAGGGTGCGACCAGGCCCGCTGCGGGCCCCTGGGAAGCATCGGCTGGATGGACACAGGCAGGCCGTGGGATCCCCTGACCACCCTGCAGAGCGGCGCGAGCAAGACAACCTGCCATCAGCTGGATCTCCTGCCCCTGCCTTCACTGGCCGGCCGGCTCTTGGTCCTCGGTCTGGCCGGGACTGATCGTGGGTCCTTCGGCCAGGGATGCCTGGGATAGCGACCGCGCATTTCCCGCCGCACCTCCGGATACCCCCTGTCCCAGAACCCCGCGAGGTCACGGGTGATCTGTAGCGGTCGCCCCGCTGGCGAAAGGACATGGATCGTCAGTGGTTGCTGCCCATGCCATAGCAAGGGGCTCTGGCTGCTGCCGAACAGGTCCCCCAATCCGGCTGCCAGCACCGGCTCCTCCGGCCCGTAGTCGATGCGGGTGCTGCGGCCACTGGGCAGGGTCCAGCGGCTGGGAAGCAGCTGGTCGAGACGTTGGCGTGCGAGCCAGTCCATCCCCTGCCAGAGCGCTTCCACCAGATCAATGCCTTGCAGTGCCGCAAAGCTGCGCAGGCCCGGGAGTTGATCCCCCAGCCACGCCTCAGGGTGTGCTGTGAGCCAGGACAGATCCCGATGGGGCCAATGGTCGGGATCGAGGCGGTGCGCCAGGTTCAGCCGCCGCTGCAGCTGCCTGCTTCCCTCGCTCCAGGGCAGCGGTCGGAGCTGCTGAGCCCGCAGGGCCTCGACCAGCAGATCCCGAACCGCTGCCGCCGGTGGATCGGGCCAGGCATCCTCCTGCAGGACCAGGGCGCCGTAACAGCGCTGCCGCCTGGCGTCCACTCGCAGGGCCTGGCTGTTCCAGCCGAGCTGGTCGCGCACTTCCAGCCTGGCCCTGAAGCACCGGCTGATGGCGGCTGGGTCGAGCGCAAGAGCGGCCTGGATACGGGCATTGCCGCTGCGGCCGTCCAACGCTGCGATGGCGAGCGCTGTGGCATTGCCCAGGGGATCTCCTTCCGGTAGCTGAGCCCCCCGACCGGAAGCCATCAGGAACTGGCCCTGGCCGCCGGGGCGCGCCAGGGCC
>SRMO01000001.1:44322-60800 GCA_004768415.1 Aphanocapsa feldmannii 277cV
TCTGCAGCGACGGCATGGGATTCGGCCTTCAGGGGACTCGAAGTGATGGCCTGGCCGATCTGGCGAGCCAGCTGTTGCGCCAGCAGCTGGAAGCGTCGCCGTATGGAACTGTGGCCTGATTCCCCGAACCAGCGCAGGCGCGGCTCCAGATCCACCCCCAGTTCCCGTCGGTCGAGGGGATCCCGCTCGCTCAGCAGCACTGCAAGCCTGGCACCAAGGGTGGGTTCTCCGGCGGCGACGGCAGTCACCAGCAGATGGGCCAGGCGCGGATGGGTTCCCAGTCCGGCCAGGGTGCGTCCGTGGGGCGTGGGGCGACGGTCTGCATCCAGAGCCCCCAGTTGCTGCAGGATGCATCGTCCTTCGTTGAGGCTGGCTTCGTGGGGCGGATCCAGCAGCTTCAGGTTGGTTGCATCCCGATGCCCCCAGACGGCCAACTGCAGGACGACGGGGGCAGGATCACAGCGCTGCAGTTCCGCCGGGTCAAAGGTCGGCCGACGGGACTGCTCGGCCGGGCTCCAGAGGCGCAGGCAGAGCCCGTGGCCCAGTCGCCCGGCACGCCCCCGTCTCTGCTCCGCGCTGGCCAGGCTGGCGGGCTCTGTGACCAGTCCATCCATACCCCGATTCGGATCAAAGCGGCTGCGGCGGGCCAGACCGCTGTCGATCACGGCGCTGATTCCTTCGATGGTGAGACTGCTTTCGGCAATCGCCGTTGCCAGCACCACCTTGCGACCGCCATCCCGGCGTGGCCGGATAGCGGCCTCCTGTGCCTCCAGAGCCAGGTCACCGAACAGCGGCGTGATCAGCACGTCTTCACCGCCCAGCGAAGCCTCCTGCAGCAGGGCTTCACAGCGACGAATCTCCCCCAGGCCGGGCAAAAACACCAGTAGATCGCCATCGCTCTCGTCCAGGGCTCGCTCCACGGCACGCAGCACATGCCGTTCAAGCCGCTCATGGGGCCGCGGTGGCAGGTGAACGGTGTCCACCGGGTAGGCCTTGCCTGCGCTGCGCAGCAGGGGTGCTTCCTCAAGCAGGGCAGTGATCGGCTCTGCATCGAGGGTGGCTGACATCACCGCGATGGCCAGATCCGGCCGGAGCAGGGCCCTGCTGTCCAACAGCAGGGCCAGGGCCAGGTCGCTGTCGGCGGAACGTTCGTGAAACTCATCGAACAGCACGCAGCCCACGCCTTCAAGCGCGGGGTCCCCCTGGAGCTGCCGCAGGAACAGACCGTAGGTCACAACTTCGATGCGGCCTGCCGACCCGACGCGTCTCTCGAGGCGGACGCGATAGCCAACCCGTTCACCCACGGGCTCGCCGAGTTCGCTGGCCATGCGCCTGGCAGCATGTGTGGCCGCCAGGCGCCGTGGCTCCAGCACGAGGATCTTCTGCCCCGCCAACCAATCGGCCCCCAGCAGCGCGAGAGGCACCTGGGTGGTCTTGCCTGCACCGGGGGGCGCCTGCAGCACCAGGGCACGAGTCTCCCCCAGACGGCGGATCACCTCCGGCAGCAGCGGGCTGATGGGCAGCGGCCTGGCCGGCATGTCACAAAGGTTGGCCCTGGTTCGCCAGGATCATGGTGCGGCAGCTGACCAGAGGGCATTCAAGGACTTGGCCGGAGCCGCATGGCTCCCATGGCATGGCTTGTACCCCGGGAGACACTGTGGTTCAGCCGATGGCCCGGCTGTTGCATGATGCCGGCCGCCCTGGCTGCTGCCCGGGAAGCCTGCATGACATCCCATCACCACTGTCTTGCCTTGTTCCAGCAAGGGATTGTCAGTGTTGACAGGCAACGCCTTGCCCCTCGTCCGGAACTGCCTCAACCCATGCCGACAAAGCCCATCAGCAGCGAAAGGGCCAGGGTGCTGATCAGCCCTAGGGCTGCCAGCAGTTGCACCAGCTGAGACGACACCAATTCCGGGTTGAACATGAGGAAAACCCGAAAAACCGAACTGATTACGTCATAGCCCTTGGTCCTGGATGGCGCTGTAGCCCGTCGTACCTCTTTGCATGTCGTGATGATATGTCACGACATGCCACTGCACAGCTGATTGCCGGGCCGAGCCCCCTTGGTGCAGCGGATGTCCGGACAGGGGCCTGCCGCCTGCTGTCGTATTCCATATCCCTCACCAGGCCTGTTGCGGCACCATGCCGGCGGTTTGGGACGGGCCCGGCGTGACGCGGCGGTCAGCGAACGTGGCGGGTGCCGTCAACGGGGTGATAGGTCTCGCCGGTGACCTCCTCGAACACATAGGCCGGCAGACCCGTTTCGAACATGGTCTGGAGCGCTTCCTTGAGACAGGGATTCCAGCCACCTGTGCTCACCTTGCCATGACGCACGGTCCAGTCCCAGGTTCCTGGCAGGTCCCTGGGGACACGCCCTTCACGGTCACGGCGGGCCAGCAGATCCTGGGACTCCACCAACCCCACCAGGATCGGCGCTTTGCCATAGGCGGGCGTGAGGGTGAGCTCCAGGCGGACGGGGTCCTGCTGCACCATGCGCAGCCGGAAACGGGGCGGAAGCTTCACGCTTCTGAGCACGCCTGCAACGATGCGAGTTCTGGAATCCACGCGTTCCACGTTTCCCTGTTGGACAAGCTATCGGTCCACGCTCCCAACGTCCGGCCCTGGCGACCGGCCCCTGTGGACGTGACCAGTCGAGCGGACCTCGGCACCTACGGAGGCTGGATGAGATCCCAGCCGATCGGCGCGCTCACGCGGCTCAGTGCTGACTGCCGTCCTCATCGGTGAGTGGCTCCCTCCCGCTGAAACGGACCGTGAGCAACTCCTCGTCGGTGATATTGCCCTGATCATCGAGCAGCTCGGGATGCACCGTGGGCCCCGGTGGCTGCCGGCTGTCATCTCGCCTCAGTGCGCCATAGCCCTTGCCCATGACCCGGAAGGCCTGGATCAGCAGCAGCACGAAGCAGCCGCCGTAGAGCAGCGGTACGATCTGGCTGAAGGGTGCGGCGATGGGGCTCACGGACATAAGTGCACCTGTCATCCATCATGGCCTCGCTGGGACAGATGCGACCTCAGGAATTCCTGGAAACCGCGCAACACCATTCTTGTGTCGAGGCCAGGCAAGGCCTTTCGGAACGGAGCAGGGGTTTGCGTTGTTGATTGCCCAGCCTGTTCCAGGGTGTTGCGCGGTGTCGTGGGGCTCTCACCCGCCCACATGGGCTGAGGAACCCACACCACTGGCTGGCTGATGCTCGGCTCCTCAGGGTAAGTCCAGAGCTTCTCTTCGCCCGCACCCGATGGGTCGCTGCTGTTGCGCAATGGCCCAGGTGCCGGACTTGGCTTTGCCATCCCCATCAACCGGGCCCGGGAGGTGGCTGCTGGCCAGCGGTCGGGTGAGCCACGCCATGATCGGCGTGGGGCTTCAGGCCTACTCCCCTGAAGTGGTGGTCAGGCGCCATGGTCGTCAGGACAGCCCCTGGCGGAACAGGAGGGGGCGCTGGTCACCATGGCCATTCCCGCGGTGGACCGGCGGACCGTTCGGGGGTGCGCCCTGGTGACATGATCACTGCTGCCGCCGGTGAAGTGGTGCGCGATCCGACCGACCTGCTTGCGGTGGTGGATCGTGTCGGGGTCGGAGGTAACCTGAAGCTGCAATTCCGGCGCGGTGAGCAGCAACGTGAGCTCACCCTGAGGCCGGTGGAACGTTGCCCCCTGCAGGGTCAGGACCCGTTGTTGCCGGCTCCGTAGCCTTGATGACGCTGGCAGGCCACCAAGACCTCCGACGTTCCCCGATGGTGCAGGACGACGCCTCCAGCTTGGAACCAGTTCAACTGCGCCGCCAGTGTGTGATGCCATCCGTGTCCGGTGGACGATCCGCGTGCGGTGGATGGTCTGCGTGCGGCGGACGATCCGTTCCCGATGGGCGACGGGGCCGAAGCTGACGTGGCGGGGTATGACGTTGCTGGGTATGAGCTGTCTGGCCTGGCTCGACTGGAGAAGGTGCACTTGGCTCGATACCTTCGTTGGCCATGTAGCTGTTCAGGCCGCGGCGCAATTTGGCCAGCAGTTCAGGGTCAGGACGAGAAGTCAAATGTGAAACCATCTTTGAGCCAATGCTAAGCAGGTTGGCTGCGTTGTGGCACTTACCGCGAAGCTTCTTCAATAAACGCTATCCTCCTCTACATCGTTTGCGACCCAATCTGCGACCCAGCGACTGGCCCGGCAGAGCGGCTGTAGTCTTGACGGCAAGTCCCGATTGACAGGACGGGCACTCTTCAGCCCGTAGCCTTTCTGCAGTCGACCGCAGCAGTGCTGGGCTGATCCATATCCAGGCATTCTTCAGGATCCGCTGAACAATGTGTTTGCCGATGGCAGAGAGGCGGGGGAATCGAGTCCAAGGCTGAGAATCTGGTCCGCCAGCCGCCAGTCACCGAATCAGCACCGCAGTGATCAGCTCAGGAAACCGGCTGATCAGAGAGAGTTCCGGGGGATGCCCCTTCTCGGGCAGTCAGGTCGGCGGACGGGGACTGCTGGCTGGACAGGCCATGAAACGGGGCGCTTCCTCCGAGCGGGCGAAGGCTTGCAGCTGAGCCTGGGTGAAGGGTGGTCGGCGGCGTTTCCCCGTGGGGCGCACCCCGCTGCGGGGTGCCTCGCCTGCCTGAATGACCGTCAGCTGCTGATCAGCCTGCTGAAGCAGGGCATGGACACGACGTAAGCCGTGGGCTTGACGTTCAGCCTCTGCACCATGGAGTTGAACCCGCAACTGCTGCAGGCGTTGCTCCAGCTGCACCAGGCGTCGTGCTGTCTCGAAGAGAAGGTCCTCGGCCATACCTCGTGCTGCAGACAGGTGACAGGGACTTTGGCTGCAGTATGCAGCAGTTCAACGCAGATGAAAGGGGTGGCCGGCCTGGATCCACACCCGCCAGACATCCGGCCACAGAAGTGGATGGATGCCGCCTGTTGCAGCGTTGCCCGCCCAGCGGGCACGGCTCAGCGCACGGGACAGGCCAGGATATGAGGACCTAAAACAGAGACACCTGCAAGAGACGGTTGCTCTCCCTGACCCGTGTGCTGACGCTCGGATTGCTCAGCCTCGCCATTGCCGCTTGCACCCCGCCGACAGGCCTGGAACAGGGGGAAGAGACCCCCACGGAGTCCGAGCAAGTGGGAGCTGAGGATGTTGGTGTCAGTGATATCAGCGCGCCGATCGCGCTGCCGCCTGCCGCGTTACCCGAAGGGACTGAACAACCAGCCGCCGAAAGGGAGGATGCCCTGGTTTACGTGGTTCAGCCTGGCGACACCCTCAGTGAGATCTCCTTCCGCTGCAGTGTGGTCTACCAGCGCATTCTCGATGCCAATCCAGGCATCGAGCCTCGCAACCTGAGTCCTGGCCAGGAAGTCAGACTTCCCGGCGTCAGCGAATGTCCGCCGGGCCCTGACAGCGCGCCGATCCCGCTGCTGCCGCCGCTGCCGCCTGTCGCGTTACCCGAAGGGACTGAACAACCAGCCGCCGAAAGGGAGGATGCCCTGATTTACGTGGTTCAGCCTGGCGACACCCTCGGTGAGATCTCCTTCCGCTGCAGTGTGATCTACCAGCGCATTCTCGATGCCAACCCAGGCATCGAGCCTCGCAGCCTGAGTCCGGGCCAGGAAGTCAGGCTTCCCGGCGTCAGTGAATGTCCGGGCCCTGGCAGCAGGCCCTGAGCGGCCTGTGACCATGACTCAGTCTGCCCCGGAGAGCCTCTTGCCGGACATCTGCGTTGTCCGGCGACTCGGCTCAGGCCCCGTCCGGGACGCGCAGCCCATCGAGCACCGAACGGTCCTCCAGTGTGCTGGTGTCGCCGCTCACCTCCTGCCCCGCCGCCACGGCCCGCAGAATACGGCGCATGATCTTGCCGCTGCGGGTCTTGGGCAGAGCGTCGGAGAAGCGAATGGCGTCTGGCCTGGCAATCGGTCCGATCTCTTCACCCACATGGTCCCGCAGGGCCACCAGCAAGGTGTCATCACCGTCGCGCCCCGCTTCGAGCGTCACGAAAGCGACGATGCTCTCGCCCTTGAGGTCATCGGGCCTGCCCACCACGGCAGCTTCCGCCACGGCGGGGTGGCTCACCAGGGCCGACTCGATCTCCATGGTGCCGAGACGGTGTCCGGAGACATTGATCACGTCATCCACGCGACCCATGACCCAGAAGTAGCCATCCCTGTCGCGCCGGGCTCCATCCCCGGCAAAGTAGAGATGGCTGCCATCAGCAGGCCGGATGTGCTCCCAGTAGCTCTTGCGGAAACGCTGTTCATCGCCGTGCAGCGTCCGCATCATCCCCGGCCAGGGGCGACGCACCACCAGAAAGCCCCCCTCGTCGACAGCGACGCTGTTGCCTTCAGCGTCGACAACGTCGGCGGCAATTCCCGGCAGCGGCAGGGTGGCGGAACCTGGCTTGGTCGGTGTGGCGCCGGGCAGGGGCGTGATCATCACGCCGCCTGTTTCGGTCTGCCACCAGGTGTCGATGATCGGGCAGCGACCAGCGCCGATCACCTCTCTATACCACATCCAGGCCTCTGGATTGATCGGCTCCCCTACAGTCCCCAGCAGGCGCAGGCTGCTCATGTCGAAGGCATCCGGCATGGCCCGACCACTCTTCATGAAGGCCCGAATCACCGTGGGGGCGGTGTAGAAGATCGTGATGCCGTGCTTCTGGATCAGCTCCCAGTAAGCACCCGGATTGGAGGGCCGCGGCGCTCCCTCATACATCACCGTGGTGGCGCCATTGGAAAGTGGGCCGTAGACAATGTAGCTGTGACCGGTGATCCAGCCAACATCGGCGGTGCACCAGAAGACGTCGTCCTCACGGATATCGAAGATCCACTGAAAGGTGAGATGGGCCCAGAGGTTGTATCCCGCCGTGGTGTGTACCACCCCCTTGGGCCTGCCGGTGGAGCCTGAGGTGTAGAGGATGAACAGCCTGTCTTCCGAGTCCATCGCCTCTGCAGGGCAGTCATCGTCCACGGCTGCGACGGCGTCGTGCCACAACAGGTCCCGGCCGGGCACCATCGTCACGGGCTCCCCGGTGCGCCGCACCACGAACACCGACTGAACCGAAGGGCAGGCGCCGCCGGCCAGGGCCGCATCCACAGCCCGCTTCAGGGGCACCTTCCTGTCCTTGCGGAAACCGCCATCGGCCGTGACCACTGCCTTGGCCTGACCATCCACCAGTCGGTCCCGCAGCGCCTCGGCGGAAAAGCCGCCGAAGACGATCGAGTGGCAAGCGCCAATGCGCGCGCAGGCCAGCATGGCGATCGCAGCCTCCGGCACCATCGGCATGTAGAGAGCCACCAGATCACCTTTGCTGATACCCCTGGCCTTGAGGGCATTGGCAAATCGGCAAACCTCCCGGTGGAGTTCCCCATAGCTGATGCGCCGCACATCGCCGGGTTCGCCTTCCCACAGAATCGCCGTCTTGTTGCGACGCGGACCATCCAGATGTCGGTCAAGGCAGTTGTGGCAGAGGTTGGTGCGTCCACCGACAAACCACCTGGCCAGGGGTGGGTTTGTCCAGTCGAGCACCTGTTCAAAGGGCCTGAACCAGTCCAGCTCCTGACGGGCCAGGCGTCCCCAGAAGCCATCGGCGTCGGCGTCGGCCTCAGCCACCAGTGCCCGGTAGGCTTCCATGCCTGAAATGCGTGCCTTCGCAGCGAGCTCCAGCGGTGGTTCGAAGAGACGGTTTTCCTGAAGGATCGATTCGATCTTGGCCGCTGTCATCGCCGTCGTCTCCGCCATGGCCGGACAAAGGTGGGCAGGCTCAATGTAATGAGACGCTTCCACCCGCTTCCTCGCTTTGTGCACAACCGTGCTGCTGCAGGCTGTCAGGGGGTTGAGATCATGACCGGGCCATGGCTGCGATGAAAGGCTGCCTGTTCGATCTCGACGGGTTGCTGCTCGACACCGAACCCCTGCATGGGGCAGCCTGGCGTGCGGCGGTGGAATCCTTCGGCGGCAGCGTCGAAGACGCCACGCTGTTGCAGATGCGTGGACGTAACCGCCAGGACTGCGCACGGCTGCTGGTGGAGCACTGCCAGCTGCCCATCCATGCCGAGGCCCTGATCGCTGCTCAGCAGCCCATTGCCAGGGGGCAGCTGGGCCGGGCGGCGCCGATGGACGGTGCGCCCGAACTGCTTGCCCATTGTCGACGGGGCGGGCTGGCAATGGCCCTCGCCACCAGCAGCAGCAGGGAGAGCCTGGCCCTCAAGCTCGCCAGCCACTCCTGGCTGGGCGTGATCACTGCCCGCATCACCGGAGACCATCCCGACCTCCCCAGAGGAAAACCGGCACCCGACATCTTTTTGTTGGCAGCGGCGGCCCTGGCCTTGCCGGCTGAGGACTGCTGGGCATTCGAGGATTCTCCGACCGGTTGCCGTGCCGCGGTTGCCGCCGGTTGCCGCGTGGTTGTGCTGATGGCCCCGGGTGCCAGGGAGGACGACTATCCGGGCGCCAGCCATCTGGTGAGGTATCTCAGCGAGATTCCGGCTCTGCTGCGTACCGATCGGTGAACCTCGGCACAACGGGCCATGCCGAGCAGATCCCTATGGTTTGCCCAGCAACAGCGACCCCATCCGGCAGCCATGATGATCATCGAGAGCCTGCTGGGCGTCGTCATTCAACTGATAGGTCTTTATCAGCTCGTCCTGGTTGTGTATATCCTCAGCAGCTGGTTTCCACAGCTGCGCAGCAGCCAGCTGGTTGGCCTGCTGGGGCAGCTGTGCGAGCCCTACCTGATCCTCTTCCGTGGCCTGGTTCCCCTCCTGGGCGGACTGGACCTGTCAGCCCTGCTGGCGCTCATGTTGCTGTCGCTGGTCAGGAGCCTGCTGGTCCAGATCCAGGTCAGCGTTGTGGCCTTCTGAAGCGGGACAGCGGCGAGAGGTCAACAGGTGTTTCCCATGGGCTTGCAGCATGGGATATGGTTCCTGCCTCTGATCTCCGGCCTGCTGCCGCGGCAAGGCAGCCTCGCTAAAAAGCAAAGAGGCGAGTGAGTTGCCGTGCTGACCCCTGCCACCAGACGACGCATCGAAGACATCCTGGAGCGCATCCGCAGCGGGGCCACGGTGGAACTGCAGGAGATGGTCTGGGTCCAGAAGCAGGCGAGCAGTTCCAGCGGCATCCGCAACTGGCTGATCAAGGCCCAGCGGGAACGACCCGTGAAGGCAGGCTGAGCGAGGTGGCTGTCAAGGTCAGCGGATTGACGCCCCAGAACTCAAGCTGCCTGCCAGGGGACAATGGCTGTGGTACGAGGGACAGGCGGGCCAGGAGGGGAGATCAAGCCCAGGCACCCTGCAGCACGGATTGACAACGGCGACGAGATGCCCTGCTGTGGGTGCTTTCCGAAGCAGTGGCCCCGGCATGCTTCGTCGAGGCCAAGCCAGGAGCTGGCCCAGTCCTGTCTGTGGCCATCGCTACAGGTACAATTTGTTACTTCATGGTTTCCTTACAAGCAAGGAATCGGATCAGATCCGCATTCCCGGCAGCGAAGCCATCCGATCGGGTCCACCCCCCATTCCTCCGACCCGACAGCGTCACCGACCAGGACCATTGCGCCGCAATGCTCATCAAGCTCGGTGTAGGTGGTTGACCTGCAGGCTTCCGCTGTCGGCGTTGACGCGCATTCTGCGTTTTACACAGCTGCAGCGGTGAACCATCAGCCCAGCCCTTAGCACCGCATGAATCCCTTCAGCCCCGAAGCCCAGACCCGTCAAAGCATTGCTGAACTGGAATCGAAGCATGAGCTCTACTGCAAGGCATTCAGGCTGTTGCTTGCTGACAAGGTCAGCCTGAACAAGATGCAGAAAACCCTCGCCTGGCACAAACTCCAGCTGCTCCACGAGGTCCTGCCCAACCGCTACCGCTCGCCCCTGGAGATGTTCGCACAGCAGCGCAAGCCGAAGGCCCGCCGTCGCTCCCAGCGCAAGGATCCCGCCATTGCTGTGGCTACCGCCTGAATCCGTTCTCGGCAGCGTGCACTGTGCAAGCTGCTCGGAACTTTCGCAGCTCCTGGATGCCAGGCATCCATCGGTGCAAGAGGACGGGGACGATCACTGGTGCGTTGGGATGCTCTCAGCTGATGACGACAGCAAACGGACCATCGTCCCCGTGTAGCCCCCAGGGGACCACCTGATCCCTTTATAGGGGTGGTACCACCTGGCGCGCATCGGCAGGATTGCCCATCTTCCCATTGGTGGAGCAGCTGCCCAGGGCCTGCAGGGTGCGACCCGGCTCCATTGCGGCGCTGTGGGCTTCCACTTCCAGCAACCAGATCGCCTTGTCGGGAAACCGCCTCGGATCGAGTGCCTCGAGCACCAGCGGGGATAACTCCGTGGGGTCCATGGCTGGCCTGGAGCGACGGCTGTCCAGGCCGCCGCCGCGACAATCCTGCACGCTGTGCCAACCCTCGTGGCGCAGCACCGTGAGCAGTTGGGTGGGGTGCAGCGCCACCCGGTCGCTGATGAACAGGTTGTTGCTGAAGGGGCTGTAGCAGCCGCCATGGCGTTGGCGTAGCCCATGGCGTGCCACCAGAAACCGCTCGACCCCCAGGCTGGCCAGCGCCGCGTCCAGGGCGAGCAACTCCTCCCTCCCACGGTCATCCAGCGCCGTGATCGCCATGGGCACAGTGCTGCTTTGGGATGCCACCACACTGCCGAGAGGCCGTACCCGGGCCAAGGCCGGAGGCAGGACCAGGCAGTGGGACGACATGGTGGGAAGCGGTTGCTCCCTGGCAATGTGCATGGCAGCTTCGCCAGGCCGAGGAGTGGCGGCAGCGGAACTCTCGCCGACCATGGTCACCACAAGGCCGGCCAGCAGTGCCGCCACAGCCAGCTTGCGCCCGTTGCGCTGGACCCGGCTCGTGGCCGGCAGATCGTGGCTTCCCTGCTCCATGCCGCCATCGATCGTGGTGCATGATTGCCACGGAAGCACACCTGATCGACTGCTCTGCTGATCCGATGGCCAGGCCGGGCCCCATCCTGCGACTGATCGTGCTGCAGAAGAGCGGCATCTCCCTGGGCCTGCTGGCCCTGGCCCTGCTGTCCGCCGAGGGAGCCCTGCGCTATGAACGCCTGCCCGATCTCGCCCGTGACCTGCTGGATGGGGACCACCGGCTGCTGGCTCTCGCCGTGACCAAGGGGATTGCCATGGGACAGGGATCCCTGGATCGCATGGCCCGCTTCAGTGCTCTTTACAGCATCGTGATCGGCCTGGGTGCCATCGGCACGTGGCTGGGCAAGGCCTGGGGTGAATTGCTGTTCGTGCTGGTGCTGATCTCCGCACTGCCCTTCGAGGTGCGGGAGCTGGTGGAGGCGGTGACCGTCCTCCACGTGGGCCTGCTTGCGGTCACCTGCTTCGGGCTGGCCCTGCTGCTGCGACAGCTGCGCGTCCATCGCCATTTTTCCCCAGGCTGCCCAGCAGCAGGAGCCCATCCCGATGGCTGAGCCGGACAGGGCCCAGGAGGGGCAGAATCCATGGCCCCTGTTGCTGGTGCTGCTTGTTGCCACCATGGTTTGCCTGGCCATTGTCTGGCATGCCGCGCCCGATTGGTCGCCGCTGCTGGGTGACCGGTAAGGGGCCTGGAGGATGTCCATCTGCCCCTGATGGCTCATGCCAGAGGGCCACCCGGAGTGGTCGGACTGGCACAGTGATGGTGGTGATTGCCCTGGGAGCAATGCATCATCTGCAATTCAGCAGCTGATGGCGGCAAGGCATTTCGGCATTGAGATCGTTCATTTTGATGCTTATCCAGAGTTTCCCTATCAAATCAAAGACAGAAATTCTCAAAGGAGGCGATCTCTATTCTTGCGACGGAATATAGGAAAAGCTGGAGCGACTTTTTCGCCAAAACTTGGTAACTCTCTTGTATTCTAGCAAGGCCAACATAGTCAGATGTGCTGCAGCGCAGTCGATCTGGTCTTTTTCAGAAGACCCGACGTACCGCTTCTTGCCCCGATTGAAGCCATGTCGAAGCCCTGGGACGGCTACGCCAACGCAAGTCCGCCAGATTGCTAGACTTGCCTGCAAACTCAATAGGGAGTGGAGCAATGAAGAGCCTCGAAAAGCGACTTATTCGGTTGGAGATGAGGCAACGGCGCGAGGAGGGCTGCGACATTGCAGGTGTTGAACCTCGTGTTCAGGAAGCTCTGGCGGACAATGCAACCGACGACACGATGTTCGTAGACCTCTACGATGCCTTGGACGCCCTCGAGCCCGAGCCGTCGTTCCCCTACGAAGAGCCGTCCGACCTGGCGACCATTCAATCACTGCGTCCAGACGGCCCGCGGCGCATGGATCCAAGCATCAGCGACGACGCGGTCGCTGACCGGATTCACGGCGGATGGCTCGGTCGCGCGGCAGGTTGCTCGCTGGGCAGGCCCGTCGAAGGCTGGCTCCGAAAGCGTATCGACCACTACTTGGAATCGACGGATGCCCTGCCCCTCGACAACTACATCCCATATACCGAGGGCACGATTTCACCGACTCTGAAACCCAGCACCCGCGGCAATATCAAGTTCATGGCCCGGGATGACGATATGGACTACCCGATCCTGGGTTTGCTCGCTCTCGAACATCACGGTACCAACCTGACGTCGCGCAACATAGCGAATACCTGGCTAAACCGGATGCCATTTGATTTTCTCTACACGGCAGAATCCGCTGCTTATCGCAATTTTGTCAATCGCCGTTGGCCACCGGACTCGGCAGTGTGGAGGAATCCTTTTCGTGAATGGATAGGCGCGCAGATTAGAGCTGATATTTTCGGTTACGTGACACCTGGTTGGCCGGAAAAAGCGGCAGAACTTGCCTATCGTGATGCTAGTATTTCCCATGTAAAGAATGGAATTTACGGAGAAATGTTTGTTGCGGCGATGATTGCAGCAGCGTTTGTCGAAAACGATATTCAAAAAATTGTCGAAATTGGACTTTCCGAGATTCCCCAAAAATGCCGACTGGCAGAAGCGATACATGATGTATTAGTATGGTGTGCAGAATTGTCGGACTGGGAAACAGTCTGGAATAAGATCTTTAAAAAATATGGCCATTATCATGGCGTTCATACAATAAATAATGCCGCACTTGTGATTATGGGACTCTATTTCGGCGCAGATAACTATGAGGAAGGCATTGTAATCACGGTACGTAGCGGTTGGGACACGGACTGCAATGGCGCGACAGTCGGCTCGATCCTAGGGGCGCGATTCGGCGCGGAGGGATTGCCGGAGAAATGGACCAACGTACTCAACGACCGTCTCATTTCGGTTGTTAGAGACTGCAACGATAAGCGAATTTCAGAGTTAGCTGAGCGAACGCATCACATGGCGCAACGGATGCTGGTGCTGCCAGAAGAAGAAGAGGCGACAGATGCCGTTGGGGAAAGCGGCAAGAAGCTATCCGGGTCATAGAAACTCGATCTGGAATGGGGGTACTGGTCCTCAGGGTCAATGACGACCTTTCCGGCGAGATCGTGTTCACCGCGTTGGTGAGCTGGGCGGATCTCTTCATCTTGGTTTCGCGAAGCAGAACCTGGCGATGACTGACCGCTGAGTCTGTTGCAACAGGCATATGAGGCTCCAGGCCTGAGCTGAATCCACTCCGGCCTCTACCGACACGACCATCTCCCCCTGATGGCTCACATCCAGGGCCGTCCGGAGTGACCAGGCTGGCGCAGGATGGTGGGAATTTCTCTGAAAACACAATGCATCAACGCACGGCTGAGTTGGAAGCCATTGATCTGATGATCCTGGATCTGCGCACCTGGCATGAGGAGATCCGTCACAAGGCGGCCTGGAAGTGTTGCCGCAAGGAACTGGACCAGCTGCAGAAAGAGCTGATCGCCTATCTGGAGACCCGCAAGTCCGAGCAATTGGCACGACAGAAGCCCTGAGCGCTGCATCGCCTCTCCAGCTACCTGGCCCATGGCGCCAGACTCCTGCCGAGGACAAAGCTCAGGCCGGTCCTCTCCGGCCGGCGTAGGGGCCGGCTGCCTGGATGCAGGCTGCTCCGCAGCGGCAGCCAAGGGCAATGGCCTGGGCCGTGGTCATTCCTGCGGCCAGTCCGTAGGTGACCCCGGCAGCAAAGCAGTCACCTGCGCCATAGGTGTCCACGATGGGGCCACCCAGGGGCTGAGCCTGAAAACGCACCAGTCGGTCCTGGTCATCCAGCACGCTGCCACCCTCAGCTCCCTCGGTGCGAATCAGCAGCTTGGGACGTCGTGTCAGGTCCGCTGGTCCCACCCGTTCAGCTGGGTCCAGCGCGCTGCCGATCAGGGCGTCCAGGCTGACCCCGGCGGCCTCGAGGATGGATAGAGACACCCGCGGCGTGGCTGCCAGCACCCCGGCGGCTCTGGCCCGGCGCAGGCCGGCTGCATCGCTGGCGCTGACGAAGACGCCGCCACAGTCCTGCAAGCGCTCCCAGGGCAAGGGATCCTCGGCCCTGGGCGTCAGCCGCTCCCCGACCACGGTGATGCTGCGCTCACCATCGGCGCTGATGAAGCAGACGGCGCGGCGGGTTGGCCGGTCACGCCAGGCCACATGGAGCTCCAGGCCAAGATCTTCCAGGGCGGTCCTGGCCTGTTGGCCGAGGGCATCCTTCCCCAGAGCGGTGAGGAACAGGCAGGTCCCGGCCAGTTTCGCCAGCTGTGCCGCCGCCACCTCACCACCACCGGCCGGCAGCGCCGCCAGCGCACGGGCATGGACAATCTGCCCTGCTGCCGGCAGCCGATCCACCGCCATGAACTCCACCCACTCCACGTGACCGACCACAGCGACCCGCAGATTCCTGTCCATCGTTTCGCTCCGCGGACGATCGGGCGCCAGTGCTCCGAGCCTGCAGCAAGACAGGCCGGCAGGACAATGGCCTGGTCAGCACATGGCCTGGTCAGCAGCGATCGAGGTACTCCCGGCCCCCTCAGCCCATCAACCCGCCGAGAGGCATCCCGGCGCCGTGATCAGCACCACCCGACCGCGGGCCCGGGTGAGGGCGGTGTACAGCAGGCGCCGATCGAGGGCCTGCCGCTCCGCCGCCGGCAGCAGTACCACCACCTGCCGGTACTGGCTGCCCTGGGATTTATGGATCGTCAGGGCCAGGGCCTGCTCGCAGGGCGGGAGCCGTTGCAGGGACACCTGGCGCCTGCCCTGTGCCGTTCTGAACAGCGCCGTCTCGCCAGGCAGCACCAGCCCCACATCGCCATTGGCCAGGTCCAGTGCAGGGGCATTGCGAAGACAGAGGATCGGTGTGCCCGCAGGCCAGCGGCCGGACGGGGCGTTGCCCAGAAAACGGCGATTGAGGATCTCCACACCCCAGCCACCGCGTCGCAGAGGTGAGAGCAGGACGAGATCCTCGAGGGCCTGCAGTTGACACTCCGCCGCGAGCTCGGCGTCGCAGGCCAGTTGCCGCAGACGCTCCACATGGGCACGGACGGTGTGTTCCAGACCGGCTGGCAGCTGGGGCGGGACGTACTCCTGCCAGTGGAGGTTGTCGTCAGGAGCGAGCTCCCGCAGCCTGTCCACCAGGGCCGTGGCAGTCAGCTCCGCTCTGCCGGGATCGTTGCCTGCCCTCTGCCGCAACAGTGCGGCAACGGTTGCGATGGCCCCGTCATTGCGGAAGCCGTGGGTGAGAGTCACCACGCCCTTTCCCTGCCGTACCACCGCCTCGAGGGGGGCGCCGGGGCCGATGGCCGGCAACTGGGCAGGATCGCCGATCAGCAGCAGCCGCGCCCGGCTCGGCAGGGCCTGCAGCAGCCCATCGAGCATGGGCAGATCCACCATCGAGGCCTCGTCCACCACCACCACGTCCGCTTCGAGCGGCCGGCCCCGATCGCGGCCATGGCCCCTGGGGCCGGTTTCCAGCAGGCGATGCAGGGTCACGGCCCGCAGGGACAACAAGGCCTGACTCGCCTGCCCGATGCGAACGGCGCAGTCATGCAAAGCATCCTGCAGCCGTGCGGCGGCCTTGCCGGTGGGGGCCGCCAGGGCAATGCGGCGATCCCTGCGTTGCCGCAACTCAGCCAGCAGCAGCAACCCCACCAGGGTGGTCTTGCCGCAACCGGGGCCACCGGTGAGCACCAGCAGCTGTCGTTCCAGCCACTGCTCCATGGCGGCGTCATGGCCAGGGGTACGGCCCATGCCGAGCCAGTGGTCGCCACTGTCGCTGCCCGGACCGGCGAGGTCGGAGGCTGTGGCGGCCCGCTCGGCCACCATCTGCAACACCCGTTGCTGGGCCTCCCAGTAGCGCCGCAACCAGAGCTGGCCGTGGTGCCAGACCAGGGGCCGGGGCTGGGCCGGGGTCGCCGCGGAGAGACCCCAGCCGCTGGGGTCGGCGCTTTCCTCGACGCGGGCGAGCAGCTCGGCTTCGCCAAGGGCCGGCAACAGCTCCCGCTGCTCAGCGGCGTCGAGCACGCTAGTCACATCGCCCTCGGCCAGCCCGGTGAACAGGCGCGCGAGGATGGCATGGCAGGGCCCCTCCAGCTGCTGCGGCAGCGACAGCCGGC
>SRMO01000001.1:60810-63297 GCA_004768415.1 Aphanocapsa feldmannii 277cV
GGGCCGGCAACAGATCCCGCTGCTCAGCGGCGTCGAGCACGATAGTCACATCGCCCTCGGCCAGCCCTGTGAACAGGCGCGCGAGGATGGCGTGGCAGGGCCCCTCCAGCTGCGGCGGCAGCGACAGCCGGCCCAGCAGTGCCCGTGCGGCAGCGCGGCCATTCCCCTGATCGAGGGGCTGGGGTGAGGGGGCAATGGCCGCTGTCATCGCTGCTCACCCCGTGGCGGCTGCTCACCCCGTGGCGGCTGCTCGCCCTCGCGGAGGAGCCGGTCCAGCCCATGCAGCACCGAGGCGCTGGGGCACCAGAACCACACCCCACTGCTGTCCCCGGGACGCATTTCCCGCAGGAAGAGATAGAGAATGCCGCCGAAATCCCGTTCGGCCCTGTAATCCCGCAGCCGTTGGCGCAGCAGCCGATGCATGGCCAGGGCATAGAGGGCCCCCTGCAGCGGGTAGTGGTGCCGGGCCATGGCCTCGTCCAGTCCCTGCCTGCCCCGGTGAACGAGGCGGTTGGTCTTCCAGTCGGCCACGAACCAGCGTGTTCCGCTCGGAGTTGTCAGGCGGAACGTGACGTCGATGAAGCCGTTGAGAAAGCCCCGCAGGGTGCTGTCAAGCCCTGCCAGCTGGTCCAGATAGCCAGCTGGCAGGGCAGCTGCATCCGGCTTCAGCACCCTGGCAATGGCTGCCATGGTGATGGCGCGGGCGGGGTCGCTGGCACTGAAGCCGCCGGCGGCAGGCAGATCGAAGCGCAGCTCATGGAGGCGGTCCTGCGGGGCCAGGCTGCCCAGGGTCATCTGCTGGCAAGGGGGGCCGAGGCGACACTGCATCAGACGTACCAGGTCCTCCTCCAGACGCGGCAGGTCCCCTGGAGGGCGGCCATGGCGCTCCAGACAGTGCCGTAACCGGGCCTGGCTGGTGTCGTCGGCACGCAGTGCCTGCAACCCCCGGAATGCCACCGCAAAGTCGAGGGTTTCCAGGACGTCGTGCAGAAAGCTGCCGAAGCCTGCACCACCGCCAAAACCGTCCCATGGGGCCCTGTCCTGGGCCTCAGGCCGGAACTGCCCTGCTGTGAACGCCGCTGCCGGCACGACCGTGGCAGCTGGCCCAGCGGTCGGGGCAGCAAGCATCCTCTGCACCCCTGGCGGCGGCAGAACCTCCGGCAGCTCCCCGGACCCCTGGCCATCCTCCTGCCATGACGGGCCCTCATCCGTATCCCGTCCCAGGTCGCGGCTGGGGCTTTCTGCCCCGCTGAACATCCGGGGATATGGATCGCTGCCATCGATGAGACGGCTGTAGCTGCTCCGCTGCCAGCCCAGATCGAAGCCGGGCCGCCGCCAGACGCGCAGGGTGAGGGGCATGTCCGCCGCCGCCACTGGCGTGAAGGCTGTGGCAGGCGTGGTGCAGCCGCCGTCGCTGTGGAGGGGCATCGCCGGCTCATCCCCCTCCAGCGAGATCCTGTCCAGCCGAGCCGGCACCCCGAGCTGGTTCAGCCGCTGCCGCAGTTGCTCACAGGCCGATGGGTCGTCGTGGTGCCTGAGCTGCTCCCTGAGCTGCTTCCAGGGTCGGGGGGCGGCCAGAAGGGCGGAGGCAGGTGTGTCAGGGGGTCGCTGCAGCAACCAGGCCGGCAGGCTCTGCTCCGCCCCATCCACCAGAGCCAGATGAAGGATCAGTTGATGCCGCGCCCGGGTCATGGCGACATAGCCCAGACGCAGGGTCTCCAACCACTGCTCATGCTGGGCGGCCTGGCGGTGGGCCGCCGCCTGCTCCGACTCCGGTGCCGGGCAGAGTTCGAGGCTCCGTCCCGCCTGGGGGTGGTGGTAGGCGAAGGGGCTTCCTTCGCTGATCCCCTGCTTCGCCTGCCAGAGGAAAGGACACCAGACGATGCCGTACTCCAACCCCTTGCTGGCATGGACCGTGGCGATGGTCACGAGGGAACCATCCCGCACCAGGCGCTGCTGTTCGCTCTCCAGGGGCCGCCGTGCCTCGCCACCCCAGCGGTCCTGGGCCTCCGCCCGCCGTGTCTCCAGCCACTGGCCCAGGCGCTGAGGTCCCTGGCGCAGCTCCTGCCATCGATCCTGAAGGCGCTCACCGATCTGGCGCAGATCGCTGAACCGCTGTTCGCCCTGGCTGCGACCCAGCAGCCGCTTCATCGCGCCGGACCGTCGCAGCAGCAGCAGCAGGGCAGGCAGGGGTCCGTCCCGGCCATAGCGCTCCCCTGCCCGGGCCAGGCTGTCCATCCAGCGGCTCCAGTCCCGGCCGTCGCGGTCCTGCTGCGCCACCACGGTCCAGCCCCCCAGGTCCGTGAGAGCCAGGCTGACCGCCGGCGGTTCCTGGCCGGGGCTGGCCAGCACCTGCAGCAGTTGCTGCCATTGCTGTGCCGCTGCGCTGCTCCAGATGTTGCCTCCCCGGGCGATGCGGGCGCCGATGCCCGCCGCTTCCAGTGCCTGCAGCAACTGCTGGGCCTGGCCGTTGGTGCGCACCAGCAC
>SRMO01000001.1:63376-93443 GCA_004768415.1 Aphanocapsa feldmannii 277cV
TCAGTCTCGATCCTCCAGCCTGCGGCGAGCGTATCCCCGATCTCGTTCACCAGCCGGGGTTGGAGGCTGCGCTCCAGCCGGCTGGCCTGGCCTGGCCTGCGCCAGTCACCACAGCACCAGCGCAGTACCAGGGCAGGCAGCGGTCGACCCTCGCCACTCAACAGACGGGATCCGGCGGCAGCGGCGGTCACTGCTCGGTAGGCAATCTCCCTCCCGAAGCTGCCCTCCTGTCCCATCAGCCTGTTCAGGCTCTCCACCAGGGGGGCGTCGCTGCGGTGGTTGGTGCACAGCTGGCGCAGCTGACGGTCCGGCGCCTGGGTCGCCTGCAGATAGGTCTGCAGATCACCACCACGGAACCGATAGATGGCCTGCTTCGGGTCACCCACCAGCACCAGGGGGCAGTGGCCGTCATAGAGCAGCCGGAAGAGTCGCCACTGGATCGGATCGGTGTCCTGGAACTCGTCGATCAGGCAGGCCGAGACCCGTTCTCTGCCCAGGCGCTGGAGGCTGAGCTTCTGCTCCTCGTTCAGTGGACGGGGGTCCACAGCGCCGAGCAGATCGGCAAAGCTCAGCACCTCGTCAAGGGCTCTGCGGCGGCGCGCCTCGCTGCGGATGTGATTGCAGAAGTGCTGCCGCAACAGACTGCCCGGCCTGCACAGCAGCCCATCCATGGCCTTGCCCAGCGCTGCCCCGTCCCGCCCCGACACGTGGTCGTTCCGGCGCAATGTGTCGCGCAGCTGGCGCAGCTGACTGACCAGGTCCCTGGCCCCCACCCCCTGCTGCTGGAAGCAACGCAGGCCGCTGCCGATGGCTGCGATGCGGTTCCGCAGGGCCTGCTTGCCCCGGCCGCGGGCCTGCTCGATCAGCAGAGTCAGCATCGATGTGTCCGGCCTGGCCGTCTCCACCTGCCAACGCTGAGCAAACGCCTGCAGATCGGCTTGCCAGCGCGCCGCGATGGCCTCGCCGCTGGGGCCCTCGCCGCCTGGCAGCAGCAGGCCGCTGTCCCCGTCCACCTGCCGTGCCAGCCTGAGCATCGCTGCGCTGCCGAACGTCCCCAGGGCCGTGGTCCAGCGCAGCCAGAGGCCGTCACCATGGCGGAACTGGTTGAGGCGCCAGTCGGCCACCAGCTGCTCCAGCAACCCGTTGTCCTGTTCCTGGATGCGGCTGGCCGGATCCACCCCCAGGCTGCTGCCGGATTGCTCCACCAGCCGCTGAATGAAGCCGTGGATGGTGGTGATCGGCGCCAGGTCGATGGACTCGCTGGCCAGCAACAGGACCTGCAGGCGCGCCAGCAACCTGTCGTTGCTGCAATCGCTGCGCCACTGCTCCAGCAGGTCCGCCAGCACCGGATCCACCGATTCGGGATGGGCGTGGCCGCTGACCAGGCCCGAGAGCCCGATGATCGCCTGCTCGAAGCGCCGCCGGATCCTGGTCGACAGTTCACTGGCTGCGGCACGGCTGAAGGTCACCACCAGCAGCTGCTCCAGCGGCAGGTTCCGCTCCGCCACCAGCCGCAGGGCCATGTGGGCCAGGGCAAAGGTCTTGCCCGTGCCGGCACTGGCCTCCAGCACCACCGTTCCTTCCGGCAGGGGGCCATTCAGCCCCAGCGGGTCGGGCTCTGGCGCCGCCCCCGCCGCACTCTGCCTCGCCCTGCTCATGTCAGGCCGGCCTCCCCACCGGCCAGCAGGTCCCGCAACGGGCCGAACAGGTCGGTCGCCAGAAGCCGGACCGGTTCGCTGCTGATCCAGCGCTCCGCTTGATCGGCCCGGTCGGGATGCAGCAACGCCCAGCTGGGCGAGATGGTGTCGCTGATGTCCGCCGGGCCGATGTTGCCCAGCAGGGCCGAGAGACTGCCCCGGCCACCTCCATCCTCGTCACGGGCCTGCCGGCGCAGTGCCTCCCAGGCCATGGTGCTGTCGCAGGCCAGGGGATGGCGCAGGCCCAGGGAACGTTGTTCCAGCAGTGTCTCCAGCCCATCAGCGGCTGCCTGCTGCGGCAGCCTCGGCAGGCGGCAGAGCCGCGGCTTGTTGTCGCTTGTGCCGCGACACAGCAGCAGGGAGGGCATGGCCATCTCCCCCTCCCCAGCGGCGTTCAGCAGCAGGTGTTCGATCCAGCTGCGCAGCAGTCGCTTCGGTTTGAGCCTGGCGCTGTCGAGCTGCAGGCGGAAGCTGTCCTCTGCCGCCAGCACCAGTCCATCGAGGTTGCCCTGCAGGTTGAAGCGGATTCCCCGGTGGTTGAGCTCGTGGCTGCAGGGTTGACGCTGCGCCAGCAGCGCCTGTTCACGGCTGGTGAGCTGCGTGAGGCGGGCCAGGGGCCGCTCCAGCAGCACCTCCGCCACAGCCCCCGGGGGCAGCAGGCCCCGCTGTTGCAGCGGCAGGGTCCAGCGGGCGGTGAGCGCTTCCGCAGGTTGCAGCCGTTGCAACAGCGGCAGCAGCTGTCGTTCCAGCTTCCAGAGGGCCAGGCCGTCGAGCTCGTCATCGTCCTGGCTTCCCCCATCCCGCGGACGTTGCAATGGAGCCGCACCCATGGCCTGCAGCAGGGCGCGGAAGGGGTCGTCGAAGAAGCGCTGCAACTCCTCGAGCAACAGCAATGGTCGCGCTGCCGTTCCCTGCTCCACGGCAGCGGCCCCGGCAGCGCCGTCGCCTGGCACAGCGGGCAGGACGAACCCCGCCGGCCAGAGGGGCGGGACCGGGTCGCTGCCCTGCAGGGCCCTCGCGGCCTCGAGGTGGTCTGTGTCATAGCTGCCGGGCAGGGCCGCATCGTTCAGCTGACCTGGATCGCCGGGCAGGAGCGGCATGTCGAACACCAGGCTCCGCGTCAGCGGCTGATCCGGGGTGTCGGCACGGTGGAAGCCCCGCTCCAGGGCCGTGATCAGATCCGCCAGGGGAGCGGCTGGATTGAGCGCGTCTCCAGTGCGTGGGTCGCTGCCGTTGTAGGTGGCCACCAACCAGCCTCTGCTGGCCAGCAGGGCTTCCAGCAACAGGGCCTTGTCCTCCTGGCGGCGATCCCGGTCACCGGGCTGCGGGGCCCTGGCGATCAGATCAAAGCCGGAACGCGGCTCCCGGCGCGGCAACCGCTGCTCATCCATCCCCAGCAGGGCCACCACACGATGGGGGATGGAGCGCATCGGCTCCAGGGCCGAGAGGGTGATGGCGCCACTGTGGTGTCCGTAGCCACCCTGGCGATCCCGGATGCCGTCCTGCATCAGCCGCCGTACGGCGGCTGCGTCGAGGTCCAGCCCGCAGCTCCGGGATGCCCGCTGGCGCAGCGGCTCGAGGGCCTCGTTCAGCGCCATCAGACTGTCACCGGCGAGGTCCTGCTCCGCCACCAAACGCCTGAGCCGGCCCATCAGGGTGCTGTCCCACTGGCAACAGGTGCGTGGATGGGCCAGGGCCGCGATGGCTTCCAGGACCCCATCGAGCAGCTCGAGCAAGCGCACAGCGAAGGGTCCCAGCTCGCCACGGCTGCAGGCGGCAGCCACGCCCTGCCAGCTTCCCGCTGCGGGGAGCCGATCGACCTGCAGACCGGCACCATGGGGATCGTCAAGGGCGAGGGCAAGGGCCAGCCGCGCCATGCCCCAGCGCCAGGTGTGGGCTTCATCGGCGGGGGCGCCGAGGGCCTGGCGATGGGCCCCATCCAGCCCCCAGTGCACCCCCATGGCATCCAGAAGCTGGTCCATGGACTGATGGTCCTGCTCGCGCAACCCGAAGCGTCGGCACAGCAGGCTGTGCTGCAGCAGCTCCAGCACAGTGGTGCGTTCCAGCCGGTCGCTGCTCAGTTCCAGCAGGCGGAAGGCCAGGTCCACCAGCGGATCGAGCAGCCGCAGGCTGCGATCGGTCGTCCGCACCGGCAGGGAAGGGCCCTGGCCGGCGGGCTGTTCGAACACGGCGCGCAGCAGCGGTGCAAAGGTGGGCACGTCAGGCGTCATCACCAGCAGATCCCGGGGCTGCAGATCGGGCTGTTCATCCAGCAGCCGCAGCAGCCATTGGCGCAGACTTTCCACCTGGCGCAGGTCGCCGGCACAGCTGAGCACGGCAATGCTGTGATCCTGGTGGTCGACGGGCTGGGGAAGCAGGTCGGGATCGAGGCTCAGGGGATCCCGGTTGCGCAGCAGGCGCAGGTCGTCCTTGAGCCGACCCAGCAGGGTCTGCCCGGCCGGTGCTGCTGCCACGGGGGTTCGCTTCGCTCCAGCGACGCTGCCTGCGCTGCGCTGTGCCAATGACTGGTTGCCGTCACCGGGGATGAAGCGGTCCTTGCTGAGCACGGTCACCCCCGCCTGCAGGAGGCTGGCACCGAGCTGGTCCAGCCGTCGCAGGGATGTGGCCATGGACTGGCCGAGGCTGGCCAGCAGCCGATGGCCATTGGCCCGCAGCAGCCCGTCGTAGTCCCGCAGAGCATCCGGCTGGGCCAGCAGTGCATGGCGCTCCTGGATGTCGCTCCAGGGCTGTTGCGAGGGGGTCAGCACGTAGAACTCCAGGGCGCGGACCCCCGTCTCCGCCATGGCGGCCAGCAGATCCAGGTAGGGGCTGGGCAGACCGCTGAGGCAGAACACCCGCAACGGCCCGTTGCGTTGCCCCTCCTCGCGCAGCCATTGATCCTGCCGCAGGCGTTGCCGCACCTGCTCGAGCCGCTCGGTCGGCGTGGCAGCATCGATCACCTGCTGCAGCCGCCGATAGAGGGCCGCCTGCCAGCGGTCCTGCGGTGCCAGCGGTTCAGCGCAGCCGTCCTGATCCGTTCCCTTCAGCCAACGCTGCACCATGGCAGTGCGGTGGAGGGCGTACTGATCGAAGCTGTCGGCCAGCTCCATCAGCAATTGCAGGCGGGAACGGCTGATCAGGGCTGCGGCATCCTCCTCTCCCCAGAGGCGCAGCAACGGCGCCCAGAGACCCAGCTCATCCGGTCCCAGAGCTGCCGCCGCGGCTGTCTCCGCCAGGGCGACGATCGCCGCGGCGATCTGCCAGCGCAGCTGCTCCGGCTGCCAGTCATCCCCCCCGCCGGGTGGCCCGTCTGCGAGCCTGACGATCCGCTCGGCCAGGTAGCGCCCGCCGAAATGGAAGGCGACGTTGGCGCAGATGCCGCCGCCAGCCGGATCCAGCGCTTCACTGAGACGCAGGGCCAGCCAGCGGCTCATGGCGTTGTTGCTGACCAGCACGTCCTGGGGGGCCAGGGGGTCGGCAACGCGGCCTTCGCGCACGTCTGCCAGCAGCTGCTCGGCAAGGGCCTCGCTGAGGGCCTCGATGGTGTTGCTGCGGACAATCGTCAGCATGGGGTCTCTGCCAGCCGTGGTGGCATCGCGAAGCTGGGGCAGGTTGCCGACGGTCCGGCCGCACAGTTGTGCCAACCTCCAGCCGGGGCCTGCCTGGTTCGGCCTTCCCGCCTGACGCGGCTCTGCCGATCTGCGGCGGCGCTGAAAGACTGGAGCATGTGCAATGAGGGCCCTATGGCCTCCAGCGGTTACCGCGACTACTGGCAGACCCTGGGGGTCGGCAGGGGGGCTGACAGTGACACGATCAAACGGGCCTTCCGCAAGCTCGCCCGCCAGTATCACCCGGATGTGAACCCGGGAGACAGGGCCGCGGAAGCCCGCTTCAAGGAGATCAACGAGGCCTATGAGGTGCTCGGTGACCCCGGCAAACGCCAGCGCTACGAACAATTCGGCCGCTACTTCAACGTCGGGGGCATGGGAGGCGCCGGCGGCTCCGGCGCTCGCTCCGAGGTGGACTTCGGTCGCTATGGCAACTTCGACGAGTTCATCAAGGACCTGCTGGGCCGCTCCTCCGGTTTCGCCTCCGGCTTCGGCAGCGCGGTGGGGACCGGTTTCCCGGGGGGAATGGGGGTGGGCCCGAGGGCCCAGGCACCGAACCTGGATGCCGAGGCCAGCATCAGCGTCCCCTTCGCAGATGCCTTCAGGGGCTGCGAGCGCACCCTGTCGGTGAATCAGGAACGGGTGCAGGTGCGCATCCCGGCAGGGGTGAAGGCGGGCAGCAAGCTGCGGCTCAAGGGCAAGGGCAACCTGCAGCCCGGTACGGGCCGCCGCGGTGATCTCTATCTGCTGATCCAGGTGCAGCCTCATCCCGTCTGGCGTCTGGAGGGAGACATCCTGCGGGGGGATCTTCCCCTGGCCATCGATGAGGTGGCCCTCGGCGGCGATGTCGCCGTGCCCACCCCCGACGGCAGTGCCACGGTGACCATTCCCGCCGGCATTCAGGCCGGCAGGAGCCTGCGGCTGCGGGGCAAGGGCTGGCCGGGCCGCAACGGCCGCGGCGATCTGCTGCTCACGGTGCAGGTCCATCCACCGCAGCAGCTGAGCAGCCGGGAGCGGGAACTGCTGGAGGCCCTGCGGGCGGTCCGCGATGATGATCCCCGTGCCGCCATGGCCGACCAGTCCCTTCTTTAAGGCCTGCTAAGCCCCTTCCGGGCCGTCAAACAAGGCACTCTCTAGGATCCGGCCATTGTCACGAGCCCCGATGCTGGACCTGCTCTACAGACCCCGCCGTCTCCGTCGCACCCCGGCCCTGCGGGCCATGGTGCAGGAGACCGTGCTGCAGGCCAGCTCCTTCATCTATCCCCTGTTCGTGCATGAGGGTGCGAGCAATGAGCCCATCGCCGCCATGCCGGGCTGCAACCGCTGGTGCCTGGATGCCCTCAGCGACGAGGTGGGCCGCGCCTGGGATCTGGGCATCCGCTGCGTGGTGCTCTTTCCCAAGGTTGCCGAAGGACTGAAGAGCGAGGACGGTGCCGAATGCTTCAACGAAGGGGGCCTGATTCCCCGGGCCATCCGCCGCCTCAAGCAGGATCATCCCGGCGTGGCGATCATGACCGATGTGGCCCTGGACCCCTACTCCTGCGATGGCCATGACGGGATCGTCAGCGAAGAGGGGGTGGTGCTGAACGACGAGACCGTCGAGATCCTCTGCCAGCAGGCGGTTGCCCAGGCCCGTGCCGGCGCTGACCTGGTCGGCCCCAGCGACATGATGGATGGTCGCGTGGAGGCGATCCGCAACGCCCTCGACGACGAGGGCTTCGCCCACGTGGGCATCATCTCCTACACAGCAAAATACGCCTCCGCCTACTACGGACCCTTCCGCGAGGCGCTCGACTCGGCGCCCCGCAGCAGTGGCGGCAAGCCGATCCCGGCCAACAAGGACACCTATCAGATGAATCCTGCCAATGGGCGGGAGGCCCTCACCGAAGCCCAGCTGGACGAGGATGAAGGCGCCGACATCCTCATGATCAAGCCCGGCCTGGCCTACATGGACGTCATTTTCCGGATCCGCCAGGAGACCCAGCTGCCCATCGCCGCCTACAATGTCAGCGGTGAGTTCTCCATGGTGAAGGCCGCCGCCGAACGGGGCTGGATCAACGAGCGGGCCGTGGTGCTGGAGACCCTGCTCAGTTTCAGGCGGGCCGGTTGCGACCTGATCCTCACCTACCACGCCCCCGCTGCGGCCGCCTGGCTGCGGCAGGGCTGAGCCGCGATGGCACCTGACCTGCACGACAGAATGACGGTACCTGCTGGTTGCTCCCCGATGGCTGTGCAACGGCTCGGTCATGTGGCCATCCGCGTTGCCGACATCCAGCGCGCCAAGGCCTTCTATCTGGGGCTGGGCATGCGCATGGTCTGGGATGCCGACGACTGGGCCTATCTGGAGGCGGGGCAGGGGCGGGATGGCCTTGCTCTGCTCGGCCCCGACTACAGGGCCGCGGGCCCTCACTTCGCCTTCCACTTCAAGGATCGCACCGCGATGGAGCAGCTCCATGGCCGGCTGAGGGCCGAGGGCGCTGCCATGGTCGGGGCCATCCATGACCACCGCGATGGCACGGCCTCCTTCTACCTGAAGGATCCCGAGGGCAACTGGCTGGAGATGCTGTATGAACCACCCCAGGGAGTTCACTCCAATCTCGATGGCCTGAACCCTGTCCCCAGCGCCCCCGGCCCCGGCCATTGATGGAGCCGAGGGCTGCCGGGCCCGTGCAGGAGGACAGTCAGCAGGAAGCCTTGGCGCTGCTGGAGTGGCCCAGGCTGTGCAGCCATCTGGCCAGCTTCGCCAGCACCACTGCGGGCCATGGCTTCTGCCGGCACACGCCCCTGCCTGAATCCATCGGCGAGAGTCGACGACTGCTGGCGGAAACAGCGGAACTGCAGGGGTTGGACGGCCTGCTGGAGGGGGGACTGAGCTTTCGCGGCGTCAGCGACCTGACGGACACCCTGCGGCGCTGTGACAAGGGAGGCAGCGCCAGTGGCGAGGCGCTGCTGGCCCTGGCCCGCACCCTGGCGGCGGCCCGCCGCCTGCGGCGCCAGATCGATGATCCTGCCCTGCGACCGGTGACCACAGCTCTGCTGGAGGGTGTACGTACCCTGCCGGAGCTGGAGCAGCGGCTCAACCACTGCCTCGAGGAGGGGGGACGTGTGGCGGACCGGGCCAGCCCCGCCCTGACGAACCTGCGCCGACAGTTGGCAGTGCTGCGGGATCAGCTGCGGGATCGGCTGGGCGAGCTGCAGCGACGCCATGCCGGCCTGCTGCAGGACAGGGTGATCTCCAGCCGCAACGGTCGACCGGTGCTGGCCGTCAAGGCCGCTGCCGCCAGCGCCCTGCCGGGCCTGGTGCACGACAGCTCTGCCTCCGGAAGCACGCTCTTCATCGAACCCGAGCAGGTGATCGGCCTCGGCAACCGCCTGCGGGCGAAGGAGGGGGAAGAGCGGGACGCGATCGAAGCGGTGCTGCGGGATCTCAGCGGCGAGGTGGCCGGCCATGTGGACCACCTGATGGTGCTGCAGGGCGTGCTCGTGCAGCTCGACGCAGCGCTGGCCCGGGCACGCTACGGACAACATCTGGGTGCCATCCCTCCCCAGCTTGAAGAGGGCGGTGACAGCTGTTTCGACCTGGTGGGCCTGCGCCATCCGCTGCTGGTCTGGCAGCACGGACGGGGCCAGGGCAATGCGGTGGTGCCTGTGGATCTGCAGGTCAGCGCCGAGCTGCGGGTGGTGGCGATCACGGGCCCCAACACGGGAGGCAAGACCGTGACGCTGAAAAGTCTCGGTCTGGCGAGCCTGATGGCCCGCGCCGGACTGTTCGTGCCCTGCACCGGTCGGGCACGGCTGCCCTGGTGCCGCCAGGTGCTGGCCGACATCGGCGATGAGCAGTCGCTGGAGCAGAACCTCTCCACCTTCAGCGGCCATGTGCGCCGCATTGCCCGCATCCTCGCTGCCCTGGCAGCGAACCCCCGGGCGGGACAGGAGAGTCTGGTGCTGCTGGATGAAGTGGGTGCCGGCACGGATCCCGCCGAAGGCACTGCCCTGGCCATGGCCCTGCTGTCTCAACTGGCGGAACGGGCCAGGCTCACCGTGGCCACCACCCACTTCGGTGAGCTCAAGGCGCTCAAGTATGAAGACCCCCGCTTCGAGAACGCTTCCGTCAGCTTCGATGACACCACCCTCTCCCCCACCTTCCGATTGCGCTGGGGGATCCCGGGACGCAGCCACGCCCTGGCCATTGCCGAGCGGCTGGAGCTGGATCCACTGGTGCTTGAGCGGGCCAGGCAGCTGCTGGCGCGGCGCCGCCAGGGGGATATGAATGCCGTGATCAGCGGCCTGGAGGCCCAGCGACAGCGCCAGCAGGCGGCAGCCGAAGCGGCGGCCGAGCTGTTGGCCCGCAGCGAACTGCTCCATGGAGAGCTCCAGCAGCGCTGGGAGCGGCTGTGCAGCGAAGGCCAGGAGCAACGGGAGCGCAGGCGGGCGGAATTGCAGCGCTCCATCGCCGAAGGCCAGCAGGAGGTGCGGCGGATCATCCACAGCCTCCGCCAGGCCGGCGCCGACGCTGAAACGGCACGCCAGGCCGGCCAGCGGCTGAAGCACCTGGCCCGTGACCATGCCGCCGTACCGGAACGGCGGGAGCAGCGGGGCTGGCAACCGGCGGTGGGAGACCGCATCCGCCTCCTCTCCCTGGGCAGAGCCGCCGAGGTGGAGGCGATCAGTGGCGACGGCCGGCAGTTGCAGGTGCGCTGCGGCGTGCTGCGGCTCAGCGTTGGACCCGAAGCGATCGAATCACTGCAGGGTGAGAAGCCGGCGACACCGCAACCCGCGTCAGTGGCCGTGCGCTGCCGCCAGGTGCTCGGCAGGCAGGGCCCCCAGCTGCGCACCACTGTCAATACCATCGATGTGCGGGGGATGCGGGTCCATGAGGCGGAGGCGGTGGTGGAGGACCACCTGCGCAGTGCTGCCGGACCCATCTGGGTGGTTCATGGGATCGGCAGCGGTCGCCTCAAGCGGGGCCTGCGGCACTGGCTCACCAGCGTGCCCTATGTGGAGCGCGTGGCCGATGCCGAACAGGCGGATGGCGGTGCCGGCTGCAGTGTGATCTGGCCGAAGAGGTGAGGCCGGATGGGCCAGGTCGGGCCCGTGTCACTCCAGGATGGAGGGCAGAGCGGATGCCGACGTGCAATTCATCGATCTCGCCCGCATCGAGGTTCAGGGAGGTCGGGGTGGTGACGGCATCGTGACGTTCCGACGCGAAAAACATGTGCCCGCCGGCGGGCCGTCCGGGGGCGACGGTGGCCAGGGAGCCGACGTGGTGCTGCAGGCGGACAGCAACCTGCAGACCCTGCTCGATTTCAGATACAGGCGCTGTTTCCGCGGCGATGACGGCAGCCGCGGCGGACCGAACAAGTGCACCGGTGCCAGTGCCAGGCCAACCCTGATCAGGGTGCCCTGCGGCACGGAAGTGTGGGATGCTGACAGCGGTGCGCTGATCGGTGATCTGCTGGAACCGGACGAACAGCTGCTGGTGGCGGCGGGTGGGCGAGGGGGACTGGGCAACGCCCACTACCTGAGCAACCGCAACCGAGCGCCGCTGAAATACAGCGAGGGCAGGGAAGGCGAAACCCGTCTCCTGCGGCTGGAACTGAAGCTGCTGGCGGAAGTGGGCCTGATCGGCCTGCCCAACGCCGGCAAGAGCACCTTGATCAGCGTGCTCTCATCCGCCCGGCCCAGGATTGCCGACTATCCCTTCACCACCCTGGTGCCCAACCTGGGCGTGGTGAGACGGCCCAGTGGTGATGGCACCGTGTTCGCCGATATCCCCGGCCTGATCGCCGGTGCTTCCCGCGGTGCCGGCCTCGGCCATGATTTCCTGCGCCACATCGAGCGCACCAGGGTGCTCGTGCAGGTGATCGATGCCACCGCCGCGGATCCCCTCGCCGATGCCGAGGTGCTGCAGCACGAGCTGGGCGCCTACAACCCCGCGCTGCTGAAGCGTCCCAGGTTGCTTGTGCTCAACAAGATCGACAGTGTGGAACAGCCAGCACTGCCGGCATTGGCCCGCGCCCTGCGGAAGCGCTTTGGCCAGGACCCCCGGCAGGTTTCGGCCGTCACCGGCACAGGGTTGGAGGCACTGAAGCACAGCATCTGGCAGCTGCTGGGGATCTAGGGGCAGCCCTGAAAAAGCTTGTGGGGAAAGGAAGGTAAGTCAAAGTCTGCTGGTACGTGATTCCGGCTGATTCAGAGGTTCCCTAGCAGAAGAACCTTGATGTTTGATAACAGTGCTCAATGGCTTGAGGGAGTGGGCAGGGTTTCTTGAAAAGAGCAGTCGTGCAGGGATCACGTGATCCCCACCGCTGGTCTGGATCGCAACCCAGGGATCAGAACCTCCATCGTGGTGCGTGCACACGACGATCGACCCGCTCAGGCCTCAGCGACGCACTGCGACGTAGCGCGCCATTCCCACCCGGGACTGGGGAAGCCAGGGAAGGTGTTCGCAGAGGGTGACCTTGAATCCTGCATCCTCAAGCTCTCCGGCAATCGAGCACACCTCACCGTGAACTGTCTGATCCTCCACTTTGCACCCCTCGCTGTAGTTCCACAGCGTGGTCTCGAACGGTACGGTGTCGACCGTCAGAATGATCCTTCCGCCCATGCTCAGCTGACGGGCGGCAGTGCCAAACCACACCCGCCGAACCGCGGCAGGTAAGTGCTCGACAACGCTGACACTTACCACAGCATCCAGGGTCTCATCAGCGGTGTCCTCGTACGGCACATGGAGAGAACGGATCCTTGGGTCGAGCTCGTGGTAGTCGAGAAACCCCCACTCGTTCCACGTTTCGCGCCGCATCCCGTTGCGCACTACAGGATGGGGATCGGCCGTCACGACGTCCCAGCTTCGCTCTGCCAGCAACACCGGCAGTACGCTGACGCCTGCCCCGGCATCCAGAACTCGCCCCCCGCCCGGCGGGGCCGTCCCGAGCTGAGCTGCGACCCACGGGTACTCGAGGCAGCGCGGGAGATGGTCGGGAAAGAATCCGAGGACCTTCCGCGAACGCACAAGCGCCTCAAGCAATCCAGAGGGGTCACGCAGGAGCGGCACAGCCTGGCTCAGCGTCCTGTCAGACACATCGCGGGGATGGATGCCGGTGGAGGGTGGGAACGCGACAAGCACGCACAGGCCCCTGTAAGCGCCGATCGGGATAACGACACGTCGACAGCGGGCAAGTGACTGGGATAGGGGCTCGTGAAAATAAGTCATCGTCCCGGTCTCCACAGGTGCTGCATCGAAGCCGCTGATGAGCAGTGGGACAGGGCATTTGCAGAGGTTCTCCACAGCGCGAAGATACTCGTCCACATCGGACATATGGATGAGTACGTCCAGGCACACGACAAGGTCGGTTCTGGCAGCCGGCGACGCCTTGAGGATGTCGTGCAGGCTCCACGTCGCTTGCGGCACTGCTTCGAGGTAGAGCTCGCGAGCGGTTGCGGCGATGTCGAATGCGTGGACAGCGATGTCTCTGGGCAGTGCAGATGCAGTGCGGCCATCCCCACCGCCTACGTCGGCGATCGACTCGATGCCTAACAAGTTGACAAGGTGGCTGAGCATCTCCTGCTTGCGCCTCAGCGTTGACCCGCGCGAACCAACACCAGAGCCAAGCTCAGGATGCATTGCATACCGACTGTTCCAGAACAGCACGTTGCTGAAAGATTTACGGCGACGACGCAGCAGGAAGTCGTTGACAAGGCGGATCGCAGCGTTGGCGCCTGGCAGGTCAGCGTCGATGGAGAGCAGCAGCTGCTGGTTGGTGACAGCTCGGTGGTAATGCAGGACGGCCGGCCCGCGATCGAGCTCGGATGCCTGGGGTACATGGGTGGGAAAATTCCAGCGGCGGTCCAACGGGGTGTACGGGATCTCCTCAGCCGCAACGGTCAGAGCGAGGGAGACCTGGTCGACGTGCGCGGCCCATTGACCGAAGACGTCAACCCGTTCCAGACACCAGTGGGCCCAGCGGGGCCAGGCCTACGAGAGGACTTCCGTCACATCACGGGGAAGGACATAGACGCCTCCATTGGCGTTGGCCCAGGCGGTCGGCTCACCATGAATGTCTGTTGGCATGATGCGCAGCGGAAGACCGGCCGCGTCGAACAGCTTCTCCAGCACCGGGAGCGGCGGATTCGGCATATCGACCGGCTTGGCAAGCACCCCATCAGTCGCTGCGGGGAGATCCTCAAGGACGACAATGTCGCAGTCGAGCAGTACAACCTCGTCGAAGCTGCGTTTCAGCAAGGGTGCGAGCTGCTGGAGCTTATTGCAATACTTATGGCCAGGAAAGGGGGAGATCGGGACAACGTGACATCCGAGCTGTTCCATTCTGCTGACGACCAAATGATAATTGTCAGCGTCGACGACATACAGGACAATCCGCTCTGCTGGCACGCCTGCCATGCCCATCAGCGTGTGCACCAGCCGCTCGGCCTGCATCGGGAAGGCTCCGACAGGATCAACCACAGCCGAGTACAAGCGAACGGTCATGAAGGCTTGTCCGATTTGGTAAGGCTTGGCTTCTCGGTGAGCGCCGATGCGTGGCGGCTTGGCTGGGACCCGGAAGAACTCCAGAGCTCCTTGAGCCTGATGCGGTCATCGTCACCCTGTCAACCCTGTGGTGCCACCAGGGCGTTGGCCCAGGGTTGGAAGGCCAGCTGCAGCTCGGCATTGGCCGCCGCCAGCAGCGGATAGCTGCGCCGGGCCAGAGCGTCGCCGGGCCGGGCGGGGAAAGGCGCCTCCAGCAAGGGCTGCAGCACGCAACCCAGCTCCTCGAGAATCAGCCAGGCAGCGGCGATGTCCCAGATCTTCGGGGTGCACTCCAGTGCGCTGAGGGTCTGCCCCAGGGCCACCCCCAGCAGATTGAGGCTGGCCACGCCGAACATGCGCAGTTTGCAGGGGAAAGGTCGCTGATGGAGCCGCTGCAGCACCACCATGCTGCGGGTGCAGAGGCTGGCACAACTGGTGGGTCGCAGGGTCGCCCGGGGCGCCGCCAGCCGACTGCCGTTGAGGGTCGCGCCCTCTCCACGCACTGCAATCACACGCTGTTGCAGGGGTGGGATCTCCAGCCAGCCCAGCACAGGTACGCCATGGTGCAGCAGCGCCAGGGAGATGGCCCAGTGGGGAATCCCGCAGGCGAAGTTGGTGGTGCCATCGAGGGGGTCCAGCACCCAGGCCCAGGGCTGTGGGGGTAGGTCGTTGTTGCCCTCTTCGCTGAGGATGCCCGCCTGGGGACAGCATTGTGTGAGCGCCTCCACCAGCCGCGCATCACTCCAGCGGTCGCAGGCGGTGATCAGGCTGCCGTCGTCCTTGGTATCGGCGCTGAGGTGACCGAAATCCGCCAGCTGACGCTGGGCCACCTCGGTCAGCAGGGGCCCCAGCAGCTTCTGCCATTCGGAGATCGAACGTTGCAAGGCGGCCAGTGCGGTGGGCGGCATTCTCGACCAGGCCGGGATCTGAAACCGGGAGCCGTTGCGGGGCGCCGTCTGTCGGGACGACCTGCCCCGACATCAATCGAGGTCCAGGGCCATCACCTCGGCAAAGGTGTGCCTGGTGTCGTCGCGGAACCGCGCCACGCTCACCGAACCCAGCACGACGATGGCACCCGCCATCACCAGGGCCTCCACACCCAGCACCAGGGCAAAGGGGGGGAAAGCCCCTTCACCAGGCAGCAGAAGGCGCCCCAGGTCCAGCAGACCACCACCGATCAGCTTGCCCATGGCCCGGGACAGCGCCTGGGCCAGGCCCCAGACACCCACGAAGGTGCCGGCCACCTGGGGGAGCGTGAGATCGAGCATCAGCGAGAGGGCACTGTTGGTGCCGATGCCTGCCGCCAGACCGAAGAGCACCATCACCACCTTCAGCAGGGGAACCTGGCCGACAGCGCCGGCCAGCAGCAGCAGCAGCAGCGAGGCGAGGATCAGCTGCGAGCCGAGGCGGGCGGTGGCAAGCTTGCCGATGCGGGGGATGATCACCAGGCCGGCCAGCAACAGCCCCGCCAGGGTGCCGATGCCCCAGAGCGCGTTGAGGGCCGTGGTGGCCGAAATCGGCATGGCGAACACCTCGGCGCCATAGCTCTCCAGGATCGGGTCCTGCAGGAACAGGCCGAGGGTGAAGAGCACCAGGAACGCGAAGAACACAAAGATCTGGCGGCTGGAGGTGACCACCCGCCAGGCCCGCTCCAGGGTGATCTCCTGCCTGTTCTGGGCGGTGCTGTCGAGGCCGGCCCCAGCGGCGGGCTCGATCCCCAGGGTGGACACCAGCGTGAGACCCAGCACCACCAGGGCCACGCGCCCCATGAAGGCCTGTAATACCGGTTGCAGCAGGGCTGGATCACTGACGCCGTCAAGCTCCTTGAGGGACATGCTGATGGCGATGGCACCGATGACGATGCCGACGGTGAGCATGCACCAGATGAAACCCACAGCCCTGGGCCGCTCGTCCTCGTCGGTGAGGTCGATCACCAGGGCCAGGTAGGGGGTTGAGGCCATCGAGATGGCCAGGCCGTAGGCGGCGAACAGACCGCAGAGTGCCAGCACCCCGAGCCACGGTGCGGGGCCGCCACCGCTGGCGATGCCGATGCTGCCCGCCAGCCAGAAGATCAGTGGAATCGAGGCCACCGCCAGGCCGCAGAACAGGGCTGTACCGATCCAGATGTAAGGGGTGCGGTAGCGGTGCAGCAGGGGATGGGCATCGGAGATCTGCCCGAACAGCACCCGGGAGGGCGCCACCAGCTGTTCAAAAGCCAGCGCACCGCCCACAAGCAGGGCTGGAAAGGCAAGCTCGCTGATCATCACCCGGTTCAGCATGCCCGCGAAGATCACGGCGAGGCAGCCCAGACATCCCTGGAAGGTCCCCAGGCGCAGGACCTGATGCAGCGGCAGTCGAGCTGGCTTTGCTGACATCCCTTGGCTCATGGAACGGTGGTCGCAAAGCAAGCGCGACGCTATCAAACAGATTCGGTGGAACCACGTGGCACTGCAGGCGTGCGTCACAACGTGGCGATACGACCCGATGTGCCTTGAGGGGTGGCCCAGCGGTGAGCCCTGTGGCAGGCGACCAGGCAACAGCGGTGGCGTAATCAGAATGGCTGCCTGCTGTCGCTGCCCTGATCCAGCCGCTCAGGGGCCGGTGTGACCGATCCCGCAGATTGCTTCAAAGGCTTGCAGAGGAACAGGCGGAAGCCCCTCGGCTCGTTCTGCTGCAGGGCGATCAGCCGGCAGGCAGGGCGACACCGCATTGAGGCCCGTATAGCGCTGCAGCGTGGCGATGTTGATGTTGTAGTCGGCAATGCTGCTGGCATGGCGAATCGATGACTGGGTCAGATCCCGCTGGCGATCGATCACGTCCTGCTCCGTGCCCACGCCGGCCTCGTTGCGCAGCATTGTCAGCCGCAGTGCCTCTCGATTGGCCACCACTTCCCTGGCCAGGGCCAGGATGCTCTGCTGATCGGCCTGAAGGGCAAAGAAGGCGCGCTCCACATCTCTGCGGAACCGATTGCGGGCGGCTGCGAACAGCTGCGCCTGCCGCTCGGCCTCCAGCCGCAGACGTTTCGCACTGGCCCGGGCCTCACCGCCGTCGTAGAGACGCCAGGCGAGGCTGAGCCCCACCCTGTTGGTCCAGGTCTCGGTGGACAGCCAGTCGGGACCGACGGTGTCGCCCCAGCCAGCCTGTCCCGCCACGTGATTCCAGGCGGCCACGTTGAAAATCCGCAGGCTGGGCTGGATGGCCGCCAACTGCACATTGGCCAGGGAGTTGTTCTCGCTGATGGCGGACAGGAAGCGCTTCAGCTCCTCGCGGTTGCGGTTGGAGGCGATGATGCTGTCCTGCAGGGATGCAGTCCAGCTCCCCAGTGGCAGGTTGGGATCCGCAGCTGTGGGGGTGATGTCGGCAGGCAGGTTGATGATGCTGGCCAGCTCACGGCGCACAGCGTTCTGCTCCGCCCGGGCCTCGGCCAGCAGGGCCTCGTCCCTGGCCAGCTGGGCCTGGGACTGCAGCAGATCGTTGAGGGTCACCACGCCGGCCGCGTAACGTGCCTCGTTGTTCTTCACCCTGGTCTGTGAAGAGCGCAGGGAAGCGGCAGCGACCTCGACATTGGCATCGGCCTGCTGCAGCCTGTAATAGGTGATGGAGACGTCCAGATCGAGCTGCCGCAACGCGATCAGGCGGCTGAATCCGGCTTGCTCGAGGGCGTCCCTGTCGGCGGCGATCCGGGGAACCCGGCGGGGATCGATCAGGGCCCATTGCAGCCGCAGTTCCGCAGAGCCGGAGCGATAGGTTCGATAGCGCCAGTTCGGCTCGGGACTGACTGAACCGAGGGGATCGTCTGTTTTGAAATTCCGCCACTGCCTGGCGGAATCCAGACCCGGCAAGGCAGAGGCGGTGAGGTCGAGGCTGGGATACCAGAGGGCGTAGGAGGCACGCAAGCGGGCCTCGGCGGCTTCCACGGCCAGGTCACTGGCCTTCAGCTCCGGGTTGTTGGCAAAGGCCAGTGACCGGGCTTCGGCGAGGCTGAGGGGTTTCAGCGCCATCACCTGCACCTGCTCCGCTTCATCGGCGAGGGCCGGAGCTCCAGGCGCTTCCAGCTGCTGCGGCAATGGCGGAAGCGCCCCTTGCCGGAGTGGATCCGCGGCATCGACCCGTGGGCGGGAGCCGAGTACGGCCGCGGCATCGGGCGCCTGCGGGGCACGACGCAGCCAGGTTGGCTGCTGCGGTGTCTGTGCCAGGGCGAGCTGGGCCGCCAGCGCCGTGGTGCAGCCCAACGTGGCACAGCTCAGACTGGCCAGGCGGCCAAGGGATACGCGCGCCACAAGGCCCTGCGAACTGACGCAAGGGAAGGATAGGCGGCAGAGCCTGTCCCTGGGGGAGGGCAGCGGGAGGGCAGCGGGAGGGTGCTATCCGACACAGGCCCGCACAAAGTCCCAGGCATCGCCCACCACCTGGATCTCGACCTCCAGCGCTGCGGACACCTGGGCCAGGGTGCGGTCGTCGAGGAACAGCTGCGAGTCCTGGCGCAGACAGACGGCGGGCAGCAGCAGGAGATCCCCCAGGTCCTTGCCCTGCAGGCCGTCGATCAGGTCCGAGCCGCTGAGCAGACCCGTCACCACCAGCTCCTGGCCCCAGTAGGGACTGGGCAGCTCATGGAGCAGCAGCTCCAGGCCCCGCACCCCATTGAGCCGGTCCCGCACCGGCCGTAGGGATGGGCCCACCAGGCGACCCACCACCCAGCTGCGGCGACGTGGTGGCGCAAGACCGACGGGCAGATCGGCAGTGGCCCGATCCAGCGCCTCGAGAAAGGCGCGGATGCTGCCGACACCGTTCTCCTGCTGGGGCAGATCCTCGTATTGATCCCGGTGGGGCAGGGGCCTTTCCGCAATCAGGAACCACTCGTCCGAGAGCCAGACGAAGCGACTGCCGAACCGGGCCAGATACTGCCGCTGCATCGCTTCGACCCGGTCGATCACAGCCACCGCCGTGGCCCGGTTCAGCGGTACCAGGCTGTCATCCGCTGGTCGGAAGCGGGTGAGCCCCACCGGTACAACGGCCACGGACAGCACGGCAGGCCAGTCTCCCCCGGCAAAGCCGGAGAGATCACGCAACGTCCGCTCCAACTGTTCAGCGTCGTTCAGTCCCGGGCAGACCACCACCTGGGCATGAATCTGCAGGCGCCGTTCCGCAAACCAGCGCAATTGCTCCAGCAGCCTGCCGGCCCGTTCGTTCTTCAACAGGCGACGGCGCAATGCCGGCTCGGTGGCATGGACGGAGACATAGAGGGGACTGAGGCGCTGGGTCTCGATCCGCTGCCAGTCCGCAGCCGTGAGATTGGTGAGGGTGAGGTAGGAGCCATAGAGAAAGCTCAGCCGATAGTCGTCATCCTTGAGATAAAGGCTGTGGCGATGGCCTGGCGGCTGCTGGTCGATGAAGCAGAAGGGGCAATGGTTGGTGCACTGCCTCAGGCCATCGAAAAGCGCCTCGCTGAACCCAAGCCCCAGGCCATCATCGATCTCCTTCTCCAGGGTGATGTTGTGAGTGGTGCCATCCCTGTCCAGCACCTCCAGGCTGAGCGTCTCTTCACTGACCAGAATGCGGTAGTCGATCAGATCCCTGGGTCGCACGCCATTGATGCGCACCAGTCGATCACCGTGCTGAAAGCCCAGCTGCTCGCCGATGCTGCCAGGTTCCACGGCAGTCACCACAGCCGGATGGGGCGTCGTGGCAGCCGCCACTGCGGTGACGTTCCGGGAGGCTTCCTTCCACACGTCGGCATGGGCGTGGAACACCAGTCTGGAGTGCCATGGCTGGGCACGGTGGCAGGCTCGAGACTGTGCCGATCGAGGTTTCAGCGGGCAGCCTGGCGGGGCCTCAGAACCGTCCGGAGGCCACCAGTGTCAGCAGGGCAACGCCGAAGGCCAGCCGATAGAGCACGAACAGCATCGTGCTGTGGTTGCGCAGAAAGCCGAGCAGCCAGTCGATGGCCAGCCAGGACGCCAGGGCCGACGCGGCGACCCCCACCAGCAACGGCAGTGCTCCGGGGCCGTCAGCGGCGGCAAGGGCCTGCCTCAGTTCCACCACGCCCGCCAGGGTGATGGCAGGCAGACCCAGCAGGAAGGAGAAGCGGGCCGCGGCATCCCGCCGCCAGCCCCACAGGAGCGCAGCCGTCAAGGTGCTACCGGAGCGCGACACCCCGGGAATCAGGGCAAGGGCCTGGGCAAGACCCAGCCACAGGCCATCGCGCACCCTGATGCTCTCCATCCCTCGCTGCTGGCTGCCCAGCTGCTCAGCCGCCGCCAGCAGAAGGGCCATCAGGATCGAAACGATGGCGATGGAGGTCAGGCCCCGCAGTGGCGAGGCTCCATAGGCCTCGGCCCAGCGCCCCTCGATCAGGGCCCCGGCAGCGAGAATGGGCAGGGTTCCCCAGGCGATGCCCAGCCCGAGGCGGGCGTCCGGACTGCTCCAGCGACGTTGCCGCAGGGCATGGCAGAGGGCGCGCAGCACAGCGGCCAGGTCATGGCTGAAATAAGCCACCACCGCCGCGATGCTGCCCAGCTGCAGCACAGCGGTGACAGCCACACCCGGATCTCCCCAACCGAGCAGCACGGGAACGACTTTCAGATGGGCTGTGCTGCTGATGGGCAGGAATTCCGTCAGCCCCTGCACGATGCCCAGCACCAGAAGCCGCCAGCTGGCCAGCAGCGGGCCGGCGGACGCGTCGGCGTTGGCGATGGTGATGGCGATCAGCGGCACTGACATCGACGCCGGGCCCTGGCGGCTCGCGCAGCTGGCGCACCCTACGGAGGCAATCGTGACAAGGCCAGGGGACGGGGCCGGATCCGCTGGTCCTGTCGCCCGGCCAGGCAGCGCCTGCACCGACGCCACGTGCTGATGGGGTCGGTCGGCGTTCCACTGGTGCGCCGCGCCGGGGGCCGCTGGTTCCACGTCGCTTGAAGAACTGCAAAAGCCCGCCGCTCACTGTCCAAGCTGCAGGGTTGGTCTCTGTAGGGTTGACCCCGGTCTGACAGACCGTTCCATTTCTGAGCTGGTTGTGATGAAGCGTCTGGCCTCCTGGTTGCTCTCCGGGCTTCTGATCACCGGCATTGCCATAGGTCTGGCGGGAGGGCTGTGGTTCGCACCTGTGGTCAATGCCGAGATGCGCAACGTGGCCGACGACAAACTTGCCGACCTTCAGGGCAAGGTGGACCTGAACAACAGCTCTGTGCGCAGCTTCCAGCAGTTCCCTGGCATGTATCCCACCCTGGCGGGCAAGATCGTCGTCGGCGGGCCCTACCGCAGTGTCGATGACGTGATGAAGCTGAACCTCACCGAGCGCCAGCGCGAGCTGGTCGACAAGTACAAGGACAGCTTCATCGTCACCGACGCTGAGATCGCCCTGAACGAAGGCTTTGACCGGATCAACGACGGCCAGTACCGCTGAACTGTCTTAAAGGCCGGATCAACGGACGCGCGCGACAACGACAGCGGCTGCAGTGATGCTGCAACGCCCGATTAGCCTCCTGACCAAGCTGTGAGATTGTCCTGAGCCAAGCGAGCACTGCTTTCGGGGGTCCCTGGGACGTGATCGTGGTGGGCAGTGGCGCGGCGGGTCTGATGGCATGCCTCAACCTGCCGCTGCGGCTGCGGGTTCTCCTGGTCAACAAGGATTCAGGCCACAGATCTGCCAGTCACTGGGCCCAGGGCGGCATCGCAGCCGCCATGCGTGATGACGACAGCAGTGCGGTCCATCTGCAGGACACCCTGCGGGCGGGGGATGGCCTCTGCGAAGCCAGGGCTGTGGAGCTCCTGGTGGAGGAAGCCCCTCGCTGCGTGGAGGCCTTGCTGACACTGGGGGTCGAACTGGACCGGGCAGACGATGGCCGGCTGAGCAGCACCCTGGAGGCGGCCCACAGCCGGCGTCGCGTGCTCCATGCAGCCGATCAGACAGGCAAGGCCATCGTTGACGTGCTGAGCCAGCGGGTGCTGGAACGACCCGGCCTGGAGCGGCTCGATAACGCCGTGGTGCTGCAGCTCTGGGTGGAGCAGAGGCGCTGCCGTGGTGTGCAGCTGATGGCCATGGGGCAGATCCGCTGGGTCCCCGCCGCTGCGGTGGTGCTGGCCAGTGGCGGTGGCTGCCGCCTCTTTGCCAAGACCACCAACCCCCCTCTGGCAAGCGGTGACGGTGTGGTGATGGCCCATCGGGCTGGCGCCCGGCTCCGGGATCTGGAATTCGTGCAGTTCCACCCCACCGCCTTGATGGTCCCGGGAGGGCCCCACTTCCTGATCAGTGAGGCCGTGCGTGGAGAAGGGGCCGTGCTGCGCAGCCTCGCTGGCGACGATCCGTTGGCTGGGCTGGAGGGTGGACCGCTGGCGCCGCGGGACCAGGTGAGCCGTGCCATCGCCCGTCGCATGCTGCAGGCGAGGGAGGACCATGCCTGGCTGGATCTCACGCCCATCGGCAGGGAGCAGGTGGAACGCCGCTTCCCCACGATCCTGCGCCGTTGCCGGGAGTGGCGGATCGATCCGCTGGAGCAGCCCATCCCCATCGCCCCGGCTGCTCACTACTGGATGGGCGGTGTGTATACAGACCTGCTGGCCCGCACCACCATCGAGGGGTTGTATGCCGTGGGGGAAGTTGCGAGTACCGGCGTGCATGGCGCCAACCGCCTGGCAAGCAACTCGCTGATGGAGTGTCTCGTGTTTGCCCGGCAGTTGCGCCAGCTGGAACCACTCCCCATCGCTGCTGGGCCGCACCCCACCAGGCTGGAGCCAGTGCGCATCGATCCCTTCCGTCTGGTCGAGGGGCAGCGGCTGGGGCGACGCATCCGCACCCTCGCCTGGGAGGCTGCCGGTCTGGAACGAGACGACCGGGGCCTTGCCGCTGCAGCTCGCGAGCTGGCCGCCATGGCCGCGCTGCTGAAGCGGCGCTCGGAGCTGGCACCGCTGCGCTGCCAGGAGCCTGGCCGCAGTTGGAGCATTGCCCCCCGTGACATGACGCTGCTGCGGCGCTGGATGGAGGCCGACCACCTCTGCGGCCTGGGGTTGTTGCTGGTTCAGGCGGCCCGGTTTCGCCGTGAAAGTCGCGGAGGCCACCACCGTCTGGACCACCCCTCCCGTCAGCCGGCCTGGGCCTGCCACACCCTGCAGCAGGCCAATCCGGCAGACCCGGCTGATCCTGCGGGACACATCAGCACCGCGCCGCTGCAGTGTTGAACAACCGGGCGCGGCACAGCTGCAGCACAACAGCCGGGCAGTGCAGCAACGGAAGCGGTGGGGACAGCAAAAACATATGTCGCGCATCAACACAAGAGGAAATGCGAGTACGGCGTCTTTGACCTCGGACTCGGTGAACTTCACGTGGAAGCCTCGGTGATCGCAGCATGAAAAGACGCGAAGCTGCGGGACCTATTACGTGCCGGGTCGATACATTTGCCAATAGCGGTGGCAGCCTGTATCTTGCTCAATCCTTGCTTGAAATAGCCGTGCTTCTTGAGGACTCGTTCGAAGGCCTCCCATGTGCCACCGGTTATCGCGTCGGAGTCTCGATAGCGAGCTTGGTTTACAATATGCTGCGGAACTTTTGGATAAGCTTGTTGCACTGCTTGCCAGTCGCCAAAATACCACGCCTCCAACTCTTCTATGGCAATCCTTGTCACGATCTGCCAGTCAGTACTTCCCACGGCCTGTCTAGACCGAAGACCGGCATTATTGCAGATTTGTTCCAGTCTGGATTTTAGTTCTTTGCAATCGTCTCTGTCGCGATCCACGATCACCACGATGCGATAATTGATTGGCATGTGTTTCATATAACTATAAGCCTTGAGACGATTTTCCAGCTTTCGTAATAGTGCTGACTTGCCCTGATAATTGTAAATTCCGAAAGTACAATTCTCTGGCAAGATGCTTGGCAATAAAACTCCTAAAAAAGCTTTCATGGAAGGTTCTTCCACATGGAACTCAAAATGGGAAGCGGGCATATCAGATTGTACCTCCTTTCCATGCCGACATTCCACTTCTGGTCAGTGGGTCTCCGACTCCGAAATGTCCCTCCATCCACAGATCACCCAGTTGAGCGCCAGCGTCCATGAACGCCTTGACTTTATCATTCTGGTTCAAGGAGTGGCATTGCGTGTAGCCGGAGTCGTCACGCCAAAGTAGCCGCACTTCCTTGGGCTGCAGTGCGTCGAGAAAGAACGGTGAATGAGTGGTCACAAGGATCTGTGTGGAGTCCGCCGCCTCTCTGCATTCTTCCGCCAGCCCGTACAGCAGGCGGGGATGCAGGAAGTTCTCGGGCTCCTCGATGCCGATAAACGACGGTGGCACCGGATCATGCAACAAGGCCAAATAGGCGAGCAGCTTGAGCGTACCGTCCGATGCGAAGCGGGCCATGACCGGCTCGGCAAACGGGACATCTTTGATGCGCAACAACAGCCTGCCATCTGGCATCGGATCTGCAGTCACTGTTTCAATCCTGGGAACCCTTTCCCGGAGCTTGCCAAAAATTAATTCCAGGTGTTCTGTATGCTCTTCCGACAGGTATTGAATCACATTAGCCAGGTTGTCTCCGGTCTTGTTCAGGTGCTCCTGCGGTCCGGCCTCTGGCTGTCCCCTGGCGTCATCCGACGAGAGATAAGACACGTGCCATCCCAGGATGAAGTCGCGGAGCGCAACGACACGCTGATTCTGCGCCAATTGGCCCAGTGCATTGACCGCAAGGGTGTCGTGAGAACTCAGGGGAACCTCGATCCGCTCATCTTTTTCGTCCGGCAGTTCGCCCGAGATGACCCGCCCGATCCCGTTGGCGTAGTCGAGAAACTTGAAGGGTCGTCCATGACTCCCCCGCCTCCATCGGAGCCATTCCAACATCACTACAGGTCGACCATCTCTCTCATCCACTTCGAGGTGATAGGTGATCAGGCGCTTACCCGGTTGTTCGCGATAAGCGATTTCGATGAGAACAGGACCCTCTCCGCCGCGCGATTTAAGCTCTCGGGCCCTGCCGCGCTTGTCCCAGGCCCGACGCAAACCACTCTCGAAGCATTCGGCCACAAAGGCAAAAACATCGAACACCGTGGACTTTCCGCTGCCGTTCGGACCCAGCAGCACGGTGAGCGGTGTCAAATGCGTTAATTCGACATCTCGCAGTGCCCGAAAATTCTGAACCTTGAGGCGCTCGATTCGCGGTGATGCCCCAGCTTCAATCATGATCGCGTTCATTTTCCTATTTCCCTCAATTCAGAATCGATATAGTGGCCGGGGGTGAGCATATAACCATTATGCGGGCGATGTTCTCAGCCGTCAAGCTCGCGGTGGCTATGGTCGACCATGGGACCGAGCTTGCAGGCATCGGTGAACAGCATTTCGCCACAGGGCTGGCGGAACGTCCTTGGCGTGCGCTTCCTCACCGCCCACCCTTCGGATCGTAGGCTACATTTACTGTGGCCTATATTTAGCAGGCTAAATTCTAGGGCGCCTCGAAAAATCGAGCGACATTGTCCTGTGGGATGGCTTGTTGCCATGAAGGCACCAGTAGCTGCAAGGGATCGCGTAGGCTAGCAGTACTTTCCCCTTAAAATTTCAGCTTGAGATCAGCGTTGAAGCCGTGGTCTATGGTGCCATCGCCATAGCGGCCGTTGTAAGCCACATCCAAGGACGCACGCTCTGTCAGGCTTGCCTCGACGCCGAGCTCGGTGACCAATCCAGCCTCTGCAATTGCAGCACCCATTACGGGGGATGTGGCAGCACCCTGCAGTGCCAGGGCTGACGAGGGGTTGGCATCGCCAAAACCATGGCGCCAACCCAGCATGGCCCGGGCCTGGATGACGTCTCCGAGCGCGATGGCACTACGCATGCCTAGGGTGGTGAACGTTGTACGGCTGATATCGGAGGATGCCGTCAGGGCCGCATCGCCGCCGCTTTCACTGAAAGCATTGGTGTTGCGATGGCTCGAGGACAGACCAGCAAAAGGTTCCAGCTGGACATTGCCAGCCTCTATCTGGTGGGCCACTTCCGTGAACAGCTGCCAGCCGTGGGCGCCATAGCTGGCTGACAGATGTTCGGAGAGATCATCGATGTGGATCGATCGGCTGGTGTCGACGGCGTCACTGCTGTAGATCGCCCCGAAGCTGAGGCTGGAAGCACTGTTGTCGGCACCGCCATAGAGCCCGAGGGACCATGTATCCACCGAGGCGAAGGAGGACCGTTCCGGCTGATCCACAGCGGTCTGGCCATAGCCTCCGAGGACACCGAAGCGCCAGTGTTCAGCCAGCTCACGCTCCATGCCGAGAAGAATGCCGTCCAGATCGGTGTCCATCTCAGCAGTGTTGAAGGAGGCATCGGTCTCGCTCTCGGAGCGGTAACCGGTGATCCAGAAACCGCTCTGGTCATCGACGAAGGAGGAAAGATTACCAAAGGCTGTTGCTGCTGGTTGAGCACCAGGCTGGCTGAGCTGCCGATGGATGCGGCGGTTGATGGCGGCCATCTTGAGCTGGTCAGCACCCAGCAGTGCACCTTTGAGGGAAGCATGCACTTCACCCGAGAGGCCATCGTATGCGGCCTCGGCCTGATCAGCGGTCGTGAGGTTGAGGACAGCCTGTGTGACGGCATTGCTCTGACCAGAGGCCAGAAGTGTATCGAGACCCTGACTGGCCACCGACCGCTGGTTGGCCGTTCTGGCAAAACGGGAAGCTTTGGTGCCTTTACTGGTGGAGGAGAGTATCACAGAATCGTTGACATAGCTGAGGCTATTATCGATGAATAAGGTGTCGATTACGCCGTCAAACTTACCGTTGATACCGTCACTGGCTGTCAGGATCGTATAACTGTCATCATAAGCATACTTAACTCCTTTAACTCTTACTTTACCACCTTCAAGAGTAGCCATGCCATTGATAATCAGTTTGTCATTTTTTAAACCCTTTGCTGTTGGTTTGAGAGTGACAGTAAAATTGCTATCATTCATACTAACAAAATTACCAGTTAAAATAGTTTTCTGCACATTACGTCTTCCGCCAGGCGAGAAGTCACCCCAATTGGCGAATTCATTACCTCGACCAAGAATCACAGACTCACCAGAAACAAAAGTTGCCCCTGTTCGATTTTTAAAAGCATTTCGCCCTCCACCAAGATCAATGATGCCGGGGGTTATCAGTATGCCACGATTAAGGATTGACTCGTTACCATCTCCTCCTCGGATATCAATGCCGGTGTAGGTTTCTCCGTCGCGTTGAAATATTCCTGAGCCGGAAATAATGGTTGGTATTCCAGGGTCAATTTCAAGCTTATTGATCCCAATGTCAGAGCCACCTTCAAAGCGAATACCATTGCCATTGACGGCCTCAATTATGCTGTCACTTAGTTTAATATTAATATTTCCACTGTCTGAGGTTGCATAAATTACATCGCTGTCTGTACCCACAGTCGTAAACACGCCTTTCGCTAAAATGGCAATGTCTTGATTGCCAGATGCATGGATTGCTCTACTTAGGGCGCCATTTGTAGAAATTCTGCCATAGATGCCAACGAAAATATCTCCTGCATCAGTATTAGAATATGCTCGAACTCCATCGCTATTTTCTCCTTCAGTTTCGATCCATTTCCAATCGTATTTATGAACATTAACATCTCCATTGTATGAAGGTATATCAATTCCATGGCTGACATTCCCAAAAATCTTGTCTGAAATTGCATGAATTCCATGGCTGTGAACTCCAAAAGTACTGATATTACCATTCACATCAACTGTAGTATTACCATCAGTAGAGCGTGCATAAATTCCCTGACTAAGATCACCCAAAGTATTGATATCACCAGTCATCATAACCATAGTTTCAGCATCAGAATGCGCGTAAATTCCCGGGCTAGAATTACCTGAGGTGTTGAGATTAGCATTTACTTTGACGTTAGTATTACCAATAAAACGAGAACCCGCATAAATCGCCTCACTGAAATCACCCGAAGTATTGATATTACCATTTACTTTGACTTCAGTGTTACCACCAAAAGCATAGATTCCCTTACCACCATCATTATTAGTGCTAATATCACCTGTCATTTTGATTGAAATATCACCAAGACCAATACTAGAAGCATATATTCCGATGTCATCAGTGTTAATACTGAAGCTGCCAGTATCGACGGTAATGGCGATATCGCTATTATCAGCATTGGTGAATGTGATGCCCCTTCCCCCAGTCTCGGGAGCGATATCACTGGTCAGACCATTCACAATGAGGCTGTTGTAAATGCTGTAAATCATGCCGTCAATGCCATATACTTCCCCGCCATCTACCTCCACACCGTTCGACAGATCGCCGCTACAGGTCACCGTCGCGCTGCTGATGGTGCACTGGGGGGAGTTCGGACCGGCCGGCATCTCCGGATCGGCCGGGACCGGTATCTCCTCCGGCATTTCTGGAGCGGGTGGATAGGGATCTGGATAGGGTGGATAAGGATAGGGTGGGTCCGGCATGCTCAGCTCCGGCCAGTCCGGGGGGACCGGCATCCCCGGACCGGTCGGCATCGCCTGGACCGAGAGCCAGCCACTGAAGGCCATCACAGCTCCGGCAGCCCACGGCCATAGTGCATGGCTTGACGTGCGATAGGGCCAGGCGATCATGGAATTTACCGAGAGACCGATCAAGACTCATTCTACTTACCATACTTGTACTTGGGTGCCAACAGCAAAATTTCTTAAGAAGAACACCTTGAAAATTTATGCCATCCTCCCTGTAGAATCGCCTGCTGCCATGAAGGTACCAGTAGCAGCAAGGGATTGTGTGGACCAGCAGAGCTTTTGGCCGAGGAAGAAGCGATTTTTCCAGGTGCCCTCGCACTTCTCTCCGAGTTCGTCCTGCCATTGCTCCATCAGTGAGCCTGGCGCGACGATCAGGCAGCGCTCCAGCCCGCCGCGGCTGAGCAGCTCCTCGATCGGCAGGCCGGCCATGATCGTCTTGCCGGCGCCGGGGTCGTCCGCCAGGAGGAACCGCATCGGCTGGCGGGGAAGCATGTGTTCGTACACCGCGCTGATCTGGTGAGGCAGTGGGTCGATCGCACTGCTGCTCACCGCCACGTAGGGGTCGAAGAGATAGGCCAGTTCGATCCGTGCCGCCTCGCTCACCAGGCAGAACAGGTCGCCGCTGCCCTCGAAGCTCCACTTCCGGCCAGCGCTGAGCAGCTCCAGGTCGGGTTCACGGCTGCGGAACAGCAGCTGCTTGCCCAGCGGGGAACCAGGTGGGGAAGATGCCTGCGGGGAGTCTGAACAAGGTTGGCTTGCTCTGTCAGGTAGCAACGCTGCAGGCCCATGGGCGTGCCAAGCCTGCTGGGGCAGCTGGAGCTGGAAGACCGTCAGCTGCTGCAACTACACTGGGGGCTGGCTGGCGCCGATTATCAGCGGAGTCTTGATTTGGACATCGACAAGCACGAGCCGGGGATGTTCAGCTGGGCGGACATGGGGACGACCGACCCGGAAGGTGCCAAGAGCTTCTATACAGAGCTTCTTGATCTGGATGTCATGGATGTCCCGATGGGAGAGGGCATGTCCTATTCGATGCTGAACAGGGGCGGCAGGAACTCCTGCGCCCTCTACCGCATGTCCCCGGAGATGGAGAAGATGAGCGGCGGCCAGCCATTCTGGCTGAGCTACTTCACGGTCGAGAGTGCCGACGAGACCGCCGGGCGTATCAAGGAAGCTGGAGGCAGCGTCACAAGTGGGCCCTTCGACGTCTTCTCATCGGGCCGCATGGTTGTTGCCCATGACCCGACCGGGGCCATGTTCTCGGTCTGGGAGCCGAAAGACCACATAGGTGCAGGTATCTTTGGTGAGCCGGGTGCTCTGGCATGGAACGAGCTCTACACCCACGACACTCACAGGGCGGCCAGGTTCTACGCAGACCTGTTCGGCTGGTCGGCAGATGCTGCGACAGCCGCAGATGGCGGGGACTACACCGTGTTCCAGCTGAACGGCAGAGCTGCGGCGGGCATGATGGCGATCAGGCCCGAGTGGGGTGAGACGCCGCCGAGCTGGTCGATCTACTTCGCGGTCGCCGACCTGGCCGCGTCGCTGGACAAGGTCAGGGAGCTGGGCGGAAAGCAGATTTCCCCGGCAATGGAAGTCGACGGCGTCGGCAGGTTGTCGTTCATCCGGGACCCCCAGGGGGCTTACTCCTCCATCATCCAGATGACGCGCGAGGCGTAGCCCGGGAACTGTCCCACAGACAAAGCCCAAACCGAGCTCCACCCGCATCGGGTTCCAGGGCATGTCGCCTTTCCTTAAC
>SRMO01000001.1:93483-104147 GCA_004768415.1 Aphanocapsa feldmannii 277cV
GTGTTTTGCGCTGCTGCGCGATGCTGCAGTAGAATCCTCGCCATGCTGCAGCAGTGACCATCCCATGAAATGGACCGCATCACATGTTCTCTCGGCCGTGGCCACACTCGCCCTGGCGGCGGCGCTTGCCACTGAAGCTCATGCCAGCTCTTGCGAAGCTGGCCAGAAAATAGATCACAGAAAAGCAGATTGCCTGAGTGCCAATTGGAACAACTCCTTGTGGGGCCAGCACACAGCCAAAGTCAAAAACGAATGCGCAAGCTTCGGAACGGTCGTTGCAAAGGTTGAGATGAAGGATGCAGAAGATGTCATATTGCATCTGGAAAGCGACAAAACGCAGAGAAGAATGGTCGATGCAGATATCACAGGAGTTGCTTGCTGCACAGATCTGAGTGATTACTGCAACAAGCCCGAGGGGAGTTATGCCAATGCCGTGGATTTAAGTGAAGATACCACAGAAGACGATTTCGGTGGGACCGTTTCAGCGGGATCATAGAGAGCAACTGATGCGGTGATCTCCTCCATCCTTCACGTTGCGATTTCTGAAAAGCCTGGAGGCTGTTTGCGACAAGAGATTTGATTTTGCCAGCCGGTTATGATATATAGAGACTGGTCGATATTGGCCGGAAAGTAGCCTGGCTCAACACACCAGTGCCCGCTCGAGATCCTGAAGGGTGATGTTTTCTCCGCCCCCAACCCCAACCATCTGCTGGACTTGCTCCAGCGGGAAGAGGGGACTCCCAGGCACCCACAGCTCGCAGCTCTCGCTGTTGTCTTCGTAATACCTGGGATCACAGGTGACGCGCAGTTCGTGCTCCAGGCCCGGTTGGGTCCAGGCAAAGTCGCAGGGGCCGATGGGGCGGGCACTGCAACCCGGTGGCAACAGCTCGGGGCATTTGAGAATCGCCTCCAGGTGCTTCAAGCTGAGGGGGCATGGCTGCAGGTGGTTCACCACCTCCCGGATCGAGTCGAGGTCCTGCAGCACCTCATCGAGATCAAGGCCGCGAATCTCCGCCTGCTCCTCCACGGCAGACACCGCCGAGACACGGGCCTTCTCGCGCTGCTCACGCCTGGCAAGGGTGGCCTGACTGATCGAGGAGGAAGCGATGGCCAGGATCGGCTGGAGCTTGCCCACCACCTGCTCGAACATCCTGATGCGGCCCTTGAGCGCCTTGTAGACGTCGGTCTCGACGGTGCCTTCCAGATGCAGGTTGATGATTCGCATCTCCGGATGGATCTGGCCGATGCGGTCGATCCGGCCGATACGCTGCTCCACCCGCATCGGGTTCCAGGGCATGTCGTAGTTGATCAGCGCCCCGCAGAACTGGAAGTTCAGGCCCTCGGCGGCAGCATCGGTGCAGAGCAGGATCTCGGCCTCGCCCTCCCGGAAGCGTTTCCTGGTGGCTTCCCGGCTGAGGGACGTCCACTGGCCCCCTGGGCCGAGGATCTGCCCACCCTTGCCGGTGAAGGCCATCAAGCTGGTGCGGCCGGCAGTGATCAGCAGCTGCTTCAGCGACTCCACCGTGTCGGTGTACTGGGAGAAGACGATCACCTGGCTGTATCCCGCCTGCTGCAGTCGATCCAGGGCTCGCAAGCACTCGGCCCCCTTGCTGTCCCGCCCCACCAGGGGCCTGGCCTGCTCCAACAGGCCACCGATGGCAGTGAGCTCCTCCTGCACCGACACGTTCTGCAGAACCCTGTCGACTTCTTCCCGATCGAGAGACAGTTCACCGCTGAGGTCGTCGTCCTCGCTGGCGGCGGCATCTTCCTTCAGCTGCTCCGACTGGCCGGTCAGGCGCTTTTCCAAGGTGGCCACCAGGGCCGCCACGCTGCTGGCCAGCCGCCGCCGGTAGATGGTCATCACGAAGCCCACGGCCGACTTCTTCTGCCCCGAGGCCTGGGCGTACTGGCTGGAGATGAAGTCCTCCACCGCGTCATAGAGGGCCCGCTCGGCGGCGCTGCTCACCAGGAAGCAGTCATCGACATGACGATTGCCGATCGCCAGGTCCATGGAGCCCTGCTGGCTGCAGGCCCGCAGCAGGTTGCGGCTGTGGCGGGAGATCAGGCCCTGCACAGGCGTCCAGCGGCTGGCCAGGGTCAGGACGGCCTTGCGTAGATCAACGCTCAGATTGCAGCGAGAGAGGGGATCGCTGTCGTCCAGGGCCTTCAACGCCTTGCGCCGTTTGTTGAGTGACTTGCGCAGCACCTCCGGCAAGGCCGACGGTGGCGCCTTGCCGAAGGCGGCGACATTGCTGCGCCAGAGCCCAGCCAGGTAGGCCAGGGTGGCATCGTCCGGGTTCTCCTTCTCCACCAACCCGAAGAACCGCTCGAAGGCATCCTCGGTCCATTCCGGCGGCATGCCCAGCAGGGCCAGCAGATCCCACACCTCCAGCTCGTTCACCTGCATCGGTGTGGCGGTGAGCAGCAACAGGCCCCTGGTCCGAGACCGGAGCCGCTGCATGAGCTGCATCAGTGTGTTGGGGCGCAGGCGACCGCCACCGCTGCTGCCGGTTTCGCAGCGGGTGCGGGCATGGTGGGCCTCGTCGAGCACCACCAGATCCCAGGGCTCGGCTTCCAGCAGATCGCGATGGCGATCCCGGCGCCGCATCAGGTGGCTGGAGACCAGTACGCAGGGCTCGCTCGTCCAACGGCTGCGCTCCACAGGCCTGGACTCGCCGTGGGGCCGGCAGCAGGTGGCTTGGCGGTCGAGTGACCTGCCGGTGTAGATGGGCCAGTCGAGGCTGAACATCTCCCGCAGTTCCCGCTGCCACTGTTCCAGCACGGAGGCCGGCACCATCACGAGGATGCGCCTGGCCCTACCGCTCAGCCAGCCCTGACGCAGCAGCAGACCAGCCTGGACGGTTTTGCCGAGACCCACCTCGTCGGCGATCAGCAGCCGGGGCGGCCAGTGTTTCCAGAGCCTCTGGAAGGCCCGCTGCTGGTGGGGCCAGGGAGAGACGGCACTGGTGGCTTCAGCGACGCGCTCACTGCCGGGCAGATCACTGGCGGCGGCACCGAGCACGTAGCTCCAGACGATGCGGCGGCGCTCGTCGAGGTCCGGCGCGGCTTCCGGGATCGGCTCGGGCGGAGTGTCCGGCGGCAGACCCTTCAGGTGCGGCCTGAGGCGCCTGGGGACCCCTTCCACCGGCTGGAAAATCGCCAGCTGCCGGCGCACCGCATCGGGCAGGGTGAAGGTGCGGGCGCCTTCATCCTGGTTCTGCCAGAGACGCAGGAAGCCAGCCTCGAACGCATCGACGTAGGCGTCACCGCCGGGCTTCCAGGAGCAGTGGGTGGTGAACGACTCGTAGTTGCTGGTCCAGCCGCTGGGTGTTTCGTTCACACTGCCACTGAAGGCCAGCCGCTGGCCGTAGCGGTCTTCGATGACGCCTTCCTTGGCGTGGAAGATCGAACCATCACCGGCCAGCTGGCCGTCGTGCAGGGGAAGAGCGACGCGGATCTCCAGGTGGCCACGTTGGACCAGCCATGCCAGGAGCTCTGCCCCCAGGGCAGCATCATCCGCGGTACCCGGCTGTACATCCCGGAACGGGAAGGAGCGCACGAGGCGCTCACTCAGCACCTGCTCCAGCGGTACGCCGGTCGTCAGCGCTGCAATGTCCTGTTGGCTCAGGAACACGCCCGTGATCAGGCGCATCCGACCCTGGCCGCGGCCATCCGGAGCTGCAGTCACCAGCTGCTCCACCCCATCGAGCACCTGGAGCAGCGAGCGGCTGGTGAAGTAGCCGGTGATGCGCCAGTAGCGCACCGCATCCATCAGGGCCGGCTTGTAGAAGCCTTCGAGCAGGCTCTCGATGGAGCTGCTGAAGCGGCATTTCCAGTGGTGAACGGCAAGCCCCCGGGCCATGGTCAGCCAGCGATGCGCGGAGCCACCCGGTTCGACACCTCCCCTGCTCGGCAGGCCTCCGCCAGTTCCGCCTGCACCAGCTCCAGCTGCTTCGGTGGAACCACCTGCGCGGCGAAGGCGAGGCGGCGCAGGTTCTCCAGGGCTTCGAAGTCGGACGCGGCCGGCACGGCGGCCTTCACCGGATCGAAGCCGGTGTAGCGGGCCGAGATCGGCAGCACCTCCAGCACAGCCTCAAGGGCGGTGAGGAAGTCGGCGCTGCTGGCCAGGCCATTGTCATCCACCAGCTGCCGGGCGGCGTTGAGGTCGATGCGGCGGGCCCGGTGGGCGCAGTGGTGGATGGCATCGATCCAGGCACGGCTGCCGTCGGGGGCGCCGAGCCTGCCCTTGCTGGCACGGGTGGAGCTGTCCCAGAGGATCAGGTTGCTGGTCTTCTTCTCGGCCAGCACACCCACCACGTCCTTGTCGAGGTCGAGACCGACCACACGGGCGAGGCGCAATGCTTCATCGAACGGAAACTGGGGAGCTTCGAAGGCATCCCAGGCGAGCACAAACCATTCGGTGAGTGGATCGAGCCGGACGCGGCGCCGGCCGGAGGTGAGCTTCTCCACGCGCCAGGCCTTCACTTCGCGGCGGGCTGCATCGAGTGCATCTTCCGGGGTGACGGCATAGGGGTCGTCTTCGCCGAGCAGCGCATCGAGGCCGATCCGGGCCCGGCCCCGCCGCCTGGGTTTCTCTTCGATCGGCCTGGGCTGGCCACGCCTGATCGGCCAGTGGCGGGAGAACTCCTCCAGCGCCGGCCCGAAGCAGGAGAGATAGAGGTCCACCCCACGGATGCCGGCAGCCTGGAACTGCTCGATGCGCTGACGCACAGCAGCCTTGACGCGGGGTTCCAGGTCTTCCCAGTAGTGCACACCATCGGCTGGATGCTTCTGCGGCCGCGGCCGACACACCAGAAAGATGGTGCTGTTGGCGGCGGACTTGTCCTTGATGTGCAGGGAGCCCTCGGCCTCCGTGTTGATGGGCCAGGAGGCGGTGATGGCGAAGCCAGCATCGATCAGGCCCTTGGTGAGGGCATCCCAGGCGCCGGTGGCCTTGTGGGTGAACATCAGCGTCATCACGCCGTCGTCCCTGAGGACGCGGTGGCATTCCGCGAAGATCCCCGCCATCTTCTGCTGGTAGCCCAGCCCGGCCAGCGCCCTGGCGCCCTTCCTGCCCCTGTGCAGTGCCGGGTTGGCAACGGCCTCGTTCTCCTTGTCGGTGAGCGGCGCCAGGAACAGCTCGGGGTAGAGCAGGCCAGCGGTGCGTTTGAGCCACACATAGAAGAAGTCGCTCAGCTCCGCATACATCACGTTGTCGTAATACGGCGGGTCCATCACCACAGCATCCACCGTGCCATCGGCGAGGTGAGCCAGGGAATCACCGGAGCCGCAGGAGATCAGCAGCGAAGCTGCTCTGCCGTTCCCGGCCTCCTGGTTGCTGGCGCTGAACAGTGGTCCGCCAACAGATGAAGCTGCGGCTTCAGGAGTGATCAAGTCGATCAGTTCCTTGATGCACTTGGACACCTGACCGAAGGCCCAGTCGTAACCGAGGCCCACGATCAAGGGGGCCATCTCGGCGTAGGACCACTTGAAGGCGAAATCGTGCCGATCAAAGGTATTGACTACAACTTCTCGATTGCTGTGCCAGCGAGTCATCCTGGCGTTGTAGTCGCGCAACTTGTCGAGCGCCAGGCCGATGTAGGCAAGAGCAGCTCGGGTGCCATCACTGAGCCCTCCGGCTTTCGCTGACTCCTCATTCACCAGCTCCCGGAAGATCTCCACGCCGGTGCCGTGGCAGAGCAGCTGGCGGGGCGAGAACAGATCACGCCAGTTCGTCAACCCATAGCGAATTGGTTCATCGGTCTTGTTGCCTCTGGGCACAGGCTCATTCGGCACCAGATCCAGTGCCTCCCACGCCGGCAACTTGTCGGAAAGAGCGGCCCCGATCGCCGTGCTGTTGTCATCTTCCAGGCGTGGCGCCCGGTAACCCCGCTCCCACTTGCTCTTCCTGGGCTTGCCGGTTTTGGTGTATTCAGTGGGCAGCCTGCGCTTGAATACCACGGCAAACAGTTGCTCCCCCATGCCGCCGGCCTGGGCCTGGGCCTTCACCTGAGCGCCATCGATCACGCGGCCGCAGTCGGGGTAGGGGCAGGTGGCAGCACCGCCTTTCACGGTGCCTTCGCTCTGCTGGCTGGCGCTGCCAACGATCACGAAGCTGCAGTGGCGCTCGCTATCGCCGGGGCCTTCACCCAGGTGCTGCACCAACTTCACACCGGTCCCATCCGGCGCCAGTTTCCAGTTGGGCGAGAGCGGCACCTTACCGGCGCAGTAGGGGCAGTGGATCGTGCGGGCCCAGAGGTAGCCAAGTACCTGGCTGTCTGGCGGCTCAGCGGGGTAAATCTCCTTGAAGTGTAGCTCTGCCAAGTCCAAGAAGCGCTGCGACAGGCGGTTGAATTCCTCGGTAAGTGTGTGACCGTACTTCGCGGGCCACTCGTAGGTGGCTTTCTGTACAAGCACCGCCACCGGATTGATGTCGTTAGCAAGGGTCTTGCAACCCAGGCGCAGAGTTTCGAAGGGAATAGATCCACCGCCGGCTGTGGGGTCTAACACAATAGGCTGATCAATACCCAGCTTTTGCGCTTCCTCCAGAAGCCAGAACACCTCCTTCTCGCTGGGTGAGTAGCTGAACGCGCGGCTGTAGCCATAGACATTAGCGCCCAGGCGAACACCTTCCCTGGTTGCCTTGGCGATCCGTTTCTTTGCCGCCACCGGATCCCCGTGGATCCCAAGCATGTGCATGAAGGTGGCCTTGTCGGCATCGGCGGGCAGCAGCGAGGCCAGCACCGCCGCCCGCGAAGCCACCAGCGGGCGGCGTGCCCACCACACATGCAGGTAATAGATCGGCGGCAGGGCCGTCATCGAGCGCCGCTCGCGCATGCTCTCCTCACCCAGCTCGGCGATCGGCAGCCATTCCTCGATCAGGCGTTTGGTCATTTTCATGGCACAAGGAAGACGGACTGCGCAAATTCGACGCCAAAGCCCGTATGAAAAACGACCCTGGGATGAGTTCCACCATCAATATAGCGATCTGGTTCGACAAGACCAAGTCTGCATAGATTTCCAAGTGAAGCAAGAATATCAGGTGACAATGGCTTGCTCAATTCGGGTATTTTTTGCCTAGGATCTTCTGGACGAAGGGGAGCCTTCTTCGGAAGATGAAAGGTTAAAATTCCTTTTCCTGCATAATAATTTATATTGCCGCTTGAATTGCTGCTGGAAGCCGGCTGCGAGTCTATATCATTGACTTGCGAGGCTTCCGCCTGTAGCACACCGCTATCAACAAAATAGAGTGTTTCCAAGCATTTGGCATCAAAGGGAGTCAGTTGGCCGAGAACATAGCAAAATGCTTTCCTGGCTTCTACACCCTTTCGTCGGTTATACACGTATGAGACAAGCAGTGAAGCCCAGAGCTTCTGCAGGCGCTCATCTTGAACATATTGAGCTTCTCTTATAAATGAATCTCCAACATCGGCAGGAATCAGGTCAAGATCTTGACCAGTCATTCCCTTCTCGCTGTCATTGTCAACAGTCGATTTTGCTCTTTTGAGAATTGCCCCCAGGCCATCTTGTCCTAACTTGAATAGCCCTCCCTGCTCAACAAGCTTCAGCTTCTGTTGAATGAGACCAGGATGCTCATGAAAGTAATGATAAATCTGAGCTCCCATTCCAGTGGCGTAATCCGGGACCGAGCGAATGATTTCGGCAATCGAATGAAGATCCATCATCAGGCAATTGAACAGGTGGGATGATTTCCAGGAAATCCTTGGGGAGGTTCCAGACAAGCGGCGCAAGCCACAAGGGATGCTCTGGGAAACCGGCGCAAGCCGCAAGTCGGCCCTTGCAGTGCAATGGATCTCAGCGGGAGAACGTGGAGAATGCAAGGTTTTCCAGAGGTTCCCAAGTCGGTCCTTGCAGCACAGTGAATCTTGGCGAGAGAACGTAGAGGGGGTTCCTGAGGGTTCTCAGGGAGCCTCTGGACAACCTCGGATCGCCAATTGGAAGCCAGGTCTCTGTAAGACATTGTAAGTGCTGAGAGGGCGACAGCAGGGGTTGTCCAGCGTCTGCTCGGCAACAGGTGCAGGGCGGTCCGCACCCGGCGGGGATGTCTGCGCTGCATCGCCATCCCCACCCAGCCAGCAGGTCCACTCCCCGTGGGCCCTGGCATGGATGGCGCGGGTGCGGTTCTCCACTGCGGCGACGCTGCGCGGCGGAGCCAGCAGCCTGAACAGCTATCCCATTGCCAGGGCCAGCAGCGGGTCCCGGCGCGACTCTCCCCTGCACGGTCTGGCCGGGCTCAGCATTTCAGCCTTAGCCACTCACATGCCCAGCTCCTGCTTGTCGGCCGGCTTGATGCTCAGCCGCAGGCGGCAGCCCATGGCCTTGGCGAGACGCTGCAGCGTGGCGAGCTCCGGTTCCAGCTGGCCTGTTTCCAGGCGCGCCAGCTGGGGCTGCTTCATGCCGGCACGCTCGGTCAGCTCCCGCTGGCTTCAGCCCCGTTGCTCGCGCAGCTCAATCAACTGACGCGCCACAGCAAAGCGGGGTGCCAGATCCTGGTACACCTACTGTACGTCGGGGTCGGCGAGGAAGCTGTTGCGCACATCCTTCCAGTTGGGATGGAGACGGTGCCAGGGCTGCTGGGAGGTGGTCATGACAGGCCCTCTGTGTCTGTGTGTCTGTCTCGATGAGATCGGTCATCGGTGCAGGTCCCATCGACTCGCCGGACGTGCGGCCGCTGTTCGATGAGCCGGATGCCGCGGATGCGGTGTGGCACCGGAAGACGGGCTTGTATCCCATCAGCCAGATGCTGGTGGTGAAGAACGCCGCACTGGGCTCCAACCCCGACCTGGCAGGGGAGTTGTTCGAGACCTTCAACATGGCCAGGGTGCTGCATCTCGGCAAGCTGCGCCCGGGAGATGCCGCTGCGCCGGAGGACCGGCCCCTGCACCAGATGGTGGACGTGTCAGGCGAGGACCCGATCCCGTACAGCGTGGAGAGTTCGCGGAAGACGCTGGAGACCTTCGTGGGCTTCAACGTGGAGCAGAAGGTGGTACCGGAACGGGTGGATGCCGGGGAGCTGTTCCCGGCGGCGACGCTGGTGTTGGGGTGAGCCGGCGGACCATCCGGCTAGGGGTACAATGATTGCAATACATGCGCTGCTGCAGTCACGAGTAACGTACCGATCCCATGGACCCAAAGGAAGAGGTCATGGCACAAGAGCCACTCACGGACGACCAAAAAGCCAAGATCGTAGAGATCACCCGCAGTGACCTGACGGGCAGGTTCGGCAAAGTTTTGACTTTTCCTCGCGTCACGGTTTTCACCAGGACCGATCGATTCTATGAACCTTACGTACACATCAGGGTCGTTTACGCCGGGGACGGGGACGCCTTGGAACCAGCTTGGCTAAACGGGTTCAACAGGCAAAACTGCACCGCATTCCAGCAGTTCGGAGTGACCGGTATGATCACGCAGTCGTACGTAGAGAAAAGTGAAGACAGCGAATGGTCTGAATCTATGAAGGCTGCCCTGTATGGTCAGAACGCTGAATGAGGAATTGGACGCTTTGTAAACAATTAATCGCGATCAGCAAATTACTGGCGGAACCGCCGCATCATCTGATTAGTCTTCGCCAAGATGTTCGTTGGTCTGCAAGTACAATGGAATGATGTGGACTACAATCCGCAGGCCGCTATCAGACGTGTAGGCAACCTGTGATCTCTCTGGCGTTAGAGCTCTTCACACCTGATCCACAGCGCACTGACCAAGCATTCCGGGCTGCGGCGTGCGAGGGAACCTCTGGAAAATTTGACTTTATACCAATTATTTCAGTGTGTCTGGGTCATTTGTTTACTGACAGAGATCCATTTGCATCTCAGCCAGAAATTTTTTCCGGCGTGTATACTTCACATTATGCTCTGCTCGCAATCTGTAAATCCAAACTGACGTTCTTTCCTCATCCCTGCCTCAGCCTGCAATGATATAGCTATTCTAAAAAAGCCGTAGAAGTTTTCCATAATCTCCTTAGATTTTAAAAATTAAGCATAAGACTTTTCTTCTTTGATTGCAGAATTGTAGTCATCATTTATTGCTCTCTTGATCTCTGCACGCTTGTCATTCTCTAGATAGACAGACCGTGCCAGTGCGATGAATGCTTCGCCAAAGTCTTTGCGATGCTCATGCTGGCGGATCGATTCCTCTATCTGCCAGAGAGATTGGTTGACGGCCTTGAGCTCCTGATGCTGCTTTGGTAGCAGCTCTACACCTGATTGTCTCAAGACATGCTTGAGCAAGCTCAGTTCATGGTCAACATTTCTCTTCTTTTCACCACAAAATTGTTCTGACTTAATCTCCAGAATGGTGATCTTGTCAAGCAACTCTGCCAAGGAGACGGGGATGGAAATAGCTGCGGCCTTCCTGGCTGGAGCTGGAGCATCCGCACGACTGCTTGCGAAGGACTCCAGAGCAGTGGCCACACGCTGCATCACTTCTGACCAGTTGCCCCGCTCTCGCTGACGGAAGAGGCGCATGGAGGGATACCAGAAGCTCGTCTCTCCTGCTATGCCCCAGCGCCAGTCCGGAACGTTTCTCAGCAGCAGCCAGGTTGGCTTGCCCAGACCCCCTGCCAGGTGGGCCACGGCAGTATCAGTGGTGATGATGAGGTCGCAGTTGAGGATCATGGCTGCGGTTTCCACAAAGTCCCATAT
>SRMO01000001.1:104241-118384 GCA_004768415.1 Aphanocapsa feldmannii 277cV
TCGTCAGCTGCTCTGATCCAAACCCCTTTTGCAGAGACAGCAGACTGACTCCTGTTCTCTCGATAATGGGAGCAAAGGTACTTAGGGGAAGGGAACGGTCTGCCAGATTGGTTTTTTCTACTCGTGGATTGCCTTGCCAATTAATACCGATGACAGGTCGCTTCTCGCTAGCTAGCTTCTGTTTCCATTCTAAAACCTTCTGTTCCGGTATCTTGATATAGGGTGTATCAATGAGTGGATTATCTGGTCTGACGTTTAGATGTCTTGGTAAGGATAGAAGCGGTAGCCATTTCCCTGTGGTGATGCTGTTTGCTTGTTCTGGTGTGTAGAGAGCTGTGGTGATTCCTGAGGATTGAATGAGGCCATGAAGTTTTGGCTGCGCACAAAGAGATACATCCATACCCGTACTTCTTAGATAGGGAACATAGCGCATAAATTGTAAGGTATCTCCCAAGCCTTGCTCGCTCACAAGAATCAGCTTTTCCCCTGAAGAGTGGTTATGACCATTCCATTGCTCCACTTGTGGATGAGCGTGAGGTTTGTCAGGTTTTATCTTATAAAATCGCCATTCATATTTCTTCCAGCCATTATCATAATCATCAGATAAAAGTAGAACATAAGAGAGATTGAAGTGGACATTTGGGTGTTGAGGATTGATGGACAGTGCTTTTCTATAGGAGGTGATGGCACCTTCCAGATCCCCCTGCTCCTGCAAAGCATTGCCTAGATTGCACAGTGCTCCTGGATAATTGGGCTTGATGGACAGGGCATTTCTATAAGAAACGATGGCACTTCCTAGATCTCCCTGCTCCTGCAGTGCATTGCCTAGATTATACAATGCTTCTGGATAATTGGGCTTGATAGCTAAGACTTTCCTATAGGAGACGATGGCACCTTCCAGATCTCTCTGCCGTCTCAAGGCAATGCCTAGGTTATATAGTGCGTCTGGATAATTGGGCTTTATAGACAGGGACTTCTTATAAGAAACGATGGCACCTTCCAGATCCCCCTGCTCCTGCAGAGCATTGCCTAGATTGTATAGTGCTCCTGGATAATTAGGCTTGATGGCCAAGGCTTTCCTATAGGAAGCGATAGCACCTTCCAAATCTCCATGCTGTCTCAAGGCAATGCCTAAGTTATATAGTGCGTCTGGATAATTGGGTTTGATCGACAGGGCTTCCTTGAGAAGTTCTACCATATCTTTCTTCTTCCCTTGTATTCCACAAATGACTGCCAAATTTCTAAAGACACCTTCGTTCCTGACTCCTTCCTGAATAAGTTTTCTATAGATGAACTCCGCCTCTTCAAGCTTTCCTTGATGGATTAGGCTCAAAGCCTGCTGTGCACGCTTGCTCTGAGCGTCATTACTCTTCGCAAATCCTTTTTGCTTTGAGGACATTGACTTGATGCAGAGCTAGACTTCTTCGAATCATAGACTGGTGGTCACACCGCTGGGTGGACCCTCACGGCAACAGGCAGCCCCATAGGGCAAGGTTGATTGATTTTTCGAGGTACCCCTGAAGCCCAGGCCCTCCCGAGCAGCGGCTGATGCTGCAGTGCCGCCGCCGCTGCGGTGTCTGGCCGCGGGAGCCACAATGCTGTTGCTCCATGATCATCAGCCCTTCGATTTCGGCTGAGCGGAGGCCACACCCCCGCGGCGCCATCGATTCCTTCGAGCACAACCATCGCCTGCGGCATTCCATGCTCTGCGGCTGGGCGTCTGCCATCGTCGTGTGAAGGACCTGCCCGAAGATGGCCTTGTCTGCATAGTCAGCAACCAGGCTGACAAGCCAACGCAGGAAGGTCGCATCGGCGCGCAGATTGCAGCCACCTTCACACAGCTGCAGAGCGCCGACCCACTCTTCGCCCCGGTGGAGCAGTGGTACAATGGAGCCGTACTTGAACATGGAAGCTAGTCATTATGAGGATTGAAAAGCAACTGGAAAAGGTTTGGAATAATCTGCAAGCAAAGAAATCTCACCTTCGCGACTATCTTGACGAAATTCACCTCTCTGGTATTCGCGGAATTGACGATCTTCGAGTGCGATTTGATTATCCGGTAAGTATCATTTCTGGCAGTAATTGCAGCGGCAAATCCACACTTTTATTTGCTGCTGCCTGTGCCTATAAGGTTCCAGGTGCGGGCATCAAAGATTTTGTTCCCTCAAGTCTCTTTCCCGACTATCGACCAAACAAAGGTAATCATCAGGACAAAAGAGATATTGTCACCCTGTCATTCGAGTATACCACGCCAACCGGACGACGCTCCATGCGCTGGCAACGCAGGAAGGGCTGGAACCGTAGCTTTTTTGGCCGCAAAGGAGCAAAGCAGCCCGAGCGACCGATCTATTTGCGAACGTTGACGAATCTCAGTAACCCATCCGAAGTGCGTGGTGTTTTACAGATGTCGCGCCTCGCTACACCACCGCAGGAGTACCACCTGACTGCTTCCCAGATCAGTTTTGCCCAGCAATTGCTGCCATTCCAGTATGACAATGTGGTGAATCTGACCAATGGTTGACAAAGCCTGCTCTTCGCACAACATAAATCCGGCAGTGGATATTCTGAATTGCAGATGGCTGCAGGCGAGCGGGCCATCTTACGCCTGTCTCAGGAGATTGCCCAATTGAGCGGAGCGCTCGTCCTGATCGACGAAGTGGAGGCCGGTCTTCATCCTTGGGTGCAACAGCTCCTTATGCTACATCTGCAGAACCTTGCGCTGCGCAATAACTTGCAGGTGATCGTCACATCCCACAGTCCAGTGGTCATAGACTCAGTGCCACTTAGCGGGCGAATTGTCCTGGAACGAAAAGGAGGTAATGTGGTCCAGCTTTATCCTTATCGGGACATTATCCAGAATGCTCTATATGGACGATCGCGAGACAAGTTGAATCTGCTTTGCGAGGATGAGGCGGCCAAGGCGGTTCTGAACGGTGTTCTGGACGACTTGGTGCCGTCCCTTGACATCCAACGCGAATCGGTCTGCGTTGGCTGCAATACGGGAGCATCCGAATTCCCCACTCATGTTGCTGCATTTCATAAATTCGGTTTGCTGGATAATTTCATCTTCGTTCTGGATGGTAACCAGAGAAATGGCGACATCGAACAAAAAATGCGGAACCAAACAGGTGGCGCAAGGATCAGCGTCCTCTATCTTCCCGGAGATCGAGAGCCGGAAGCATGGGTGTGGGATGTCCTGGGAGCAAAAGACCCATGCTTGGTTGAGTCGATCCATGTCGAGCCAGATTCTCTTGCAAAGGAAATGGAAAGGATCGACACCGTCTATAGTCAGCCAGTCAGTGGTCCACGGGCAGACGTGACCAAGGCCAAACTTGAAGAATTGGCGGAATGGTGTAGCGATGAGTCCACCAGAATCTGCCGCAGCGTTTCTCGTCATGAAGTACGGAATAAAGCCAGCGAGATTCAGCCGCTGGTAGAAGAGCTGAGCGACGCCCTGACGCGTTGGCGCAATGAAAGTTGAGGCCGAGGCGAGGCAAGCTCCGGACAATCGGCGTAAGCCGCAGATCAGCCATTGCAGCGCAATGGCTCTTCGGCAAGCGCAAAGGCGAAATCAGGGGTTTTCCAGAGTATCTTCATGATTGGTTTGCACTCAGCAGAAGGCGCAGGGCCGCCAGCACCCGGCGGGGTTTCTTGCGGTGCATGGCCATCCCCAGCCAATAGGCGGCTTCTTCGCGGGCCATGGCATCGATGCCCCGGGCGCAGGTGTCGATGGCCGCCACATTGCGCATCGGCGCCAGCAGCTTGAACAGCAACCCCATCGCCAGGGCCAGTTCCTCGGAGAGCGGGTCCCGGCGTGATTCCCCCTTGCGGAGCTTGGCCAGGCTCATCCTCCCGGCCTTCAGGCGCCGCAGCACGGAGCCCTCCACCAGCAGCAGCTTGTGGCCGCCGAGGCCGGCGATGCGGCGCGGTTTCTTCAGCTCCGGCGTGGCTGTGCTGGGTACCTGCCACACCTCCAGCAGCAGATCGCTGGGCCCCCGCTGGCGGTTGCGCAGTTCATAGGCCGGACCACCTGAAGCAATGGCGGCGGTCATGGGGAGGTCAGCTCCAGGCGGATCGTGGCCGTCTGGGTTCCCAGGCCGACGCGGGTGAGGCGGGCGATCCAGGCAGCTCCGCCATCATGCCAACGGAGCGGCGGCCCGTAGGCGAGCCGGTAGGTGATGTCGAGCGACTTCTCCCCACCCCGGCGCCATTGCCCCTCGATGAAGCTCCGCAGGATCATGGCCTCTTCCGGTGTGCCGTTGAACGTGAAGCTCCATTCCGCCGCACTGTCAGCGCTCCTCCAGCCACCTTCCAGCATCTCCACCTGCAGGCTGGCGCCGGGTTCGGCCTTGAGCAGGGCCAACGGCAGGAAGCCATCACCGCTGTTCATCCGCCAGGTGAGGGAGCGGATCGCCTTGCCGGAACTGCTCGACTGCTGCGCCAGCTGGGTGAGGGTCGTCTTGATGTTGCCGGTGCGCTCCAGCAGGCCAGGGCCTGGCGGGGCCTGTGGTGGTGCCACCCCACGTCCACCGCTGCCCGGACCTGAATCGACCGGGAAGACCTGGCTGGTCCCGGAGCCACTGCGGCCGGGATCACCACCATCAGCTCCGGAGCCAGCGTTCTCCCCTTCTCCCCAGACGCGAGGCTTGAGCGACAGCGGCTCGGCTGCAGCCGTGGGCGGGGGCCAGACGCCGCGTTCCTCGGCCTTGTCCCGCATGTAGACCCTGGCGTCCTCACTGATGCTCAGCACCCCTGGCGGCAGGCCCCTGCCTTCGAGGCGGTCGCCTTCCCTGTAGACGAACACGCCCTGATCAAGGCCCCTGCGCAGGCATCTCTTGAGCACCTCGTCGCCGATGAGGATCGGCAAGGCCGGGTCGCGGTAGTACTCGTTGCGCAGACCCCCCGTGCTCATCACCCCCAGTCGCCGCAGCGGGGTCTTGTCGGCCATGTAGTCCGGTGCGGGCGGGTCATCGTCCGGCAGGATCAGCTCCCGGGCCTCCCGCAACACCCGCTCAACCTGCTTCTGCCCGCAGCCAGGCTCACTGCTGGCATTCATGACGGTGATCGCCGCATGGTTGAGGAGCGGTGCTTCGCTCCAGGGTCCCCGCCCGGGGAAGAACACGTGCCGGTAGGCCTGCTGCACCGAGAGGGCGAAGGCCTGCTGGGCCTGCCCATCGCGCTCTTTCACCTGGTTCTGCTGATGGTTCTGCAGGTTGGCCAACCAGTCCCCCTGCTGCATCTGCTGCAGGGCCAGACAGGTGCGGGCCTTGCGCAGCATGTTGTCCACCTGCAGCCCATCGGCACAGACGAACACCAGGTTGTTGCGGTTGAGCCGCAGCTTGGCGTTGTCGCCCTTCTCCCTGAACAGCCGCACCACCAGCTCCGGCAGTTGCACGTTGGCCTGCTCCACCGTGTGGCCCTCCCAGTGCAGCACCGCCAGGTAGGGGCCATCACTGTCATCGGGGATCTCGGCCGGGCTGGCCGGGAAGCACACCGGATCGAAACGCTGCCTGGCGAAGATCGTGCCGATGCGGTGGTTCAACGCCCGGCGCACGGTCTCCAGGTCGAACTGCCCCTCCCGCTTGCGCACCATCTGGTTGAGATTGGCCTCGCTGAGGAAGCGCAGCCTGCTGGTGCTGCTGTCGTCGAGATACTCCGACTCCCCCTGCAGGTGGTGCACGGCCTTGTCGACGAAGGCTGGATCTGTCGCCGGGGCGTAGAGGCTGTCGTTCAGCTCCAGGCGGCCGAGGCCCTTGAGGGGCTCGTTGAAGGCGAGTGAGTGAAACAGCACCGTGCGGGCCACCATCGAGCCGTAGGGCTCCAGGCCCGCGAACTCCGTGGCATCGAGTTGCTGGGCCAGGGCCTTGCCGGCCTCGGCCGCCGTGGTCGACACATCGGCGCGGATCGCCGGGATGAAGGCCTGCAACCCCAGCTTGGTGGCAATCTCCAGGCGGATCCGCTCGTTGCCAGGATCGATGTGGTGGAGGTGGATGGCGGTGGCCCCCCGGGGTCGCTCGCGCCAGAGCTGAGCCACGGTCTGCGCCAGCAGCCGCAGCATGCCCCGCACCCGCTGGAAGTTCTCCAGGGTGGAGGTCTTCTGCATCAGGGTGTCGATCAGCTCCGGATGCAGCGGATAGCCCTTGCGCAGGTTCCCGGCCCGGTCGCCGTTCTGCCCCAGCGGCGGCAGGGCCTCGCTGTGGCGGCTCCAGAGGTGCTGGTAAGCCCGCACCACATCTTCCACCCGACTGCGGTCGATCGACTCGAAAAGGCGGCGGCACAACACCTGCACGGTCTCGTCTTCGCTGGTGGGGGTCAGGGCGGTGATCTGCCGCCCCGTCACCGACTGCAGCTCCGCGAAGATCCGGTCGATCCGCTGGTTCTCCTCGCCGTAGGCATCCACCGCCTGGCCGCCCTTGCCCAGGGCCAGGGTGAACACCAGCACGGCGTTGGACGAGGCGCTCACCGCCTTGATCAGGTCGGTGAGGAAGGGGGTGAGCTGACTGGCGGCCTGCCCGGCAGCCGCGCCCCTGAGCTTGCGCAGGTAGACCGAGAGCTCATCGATCAGGATCAGCACCGGTCGCTGGCCGATGAGCTCCCGCAGCGTCTCGGCACCGGGCGGTGGCGCTCCGAAGCGATCGCTGTTGCGGATGCGCTCGTAACCCACCGGCCCCGCCAGCTGCACCGCCAGCTCACCCCAGGGGGTGTAGGCCAGCACGTTGGCGTCCATCCGCCGGCCGTTCATCGGGTCGGCGTTCTCCCCATCGAAGGCCGCCAGCGTCACCGGCTGGCCGGGGAGTGTGGCCGGGTCCACGAACTCGTCCAGGTTCGGGATCTGCCCAGGTGCCGTGAGGATGTGGTGCAGGCCGATCAGGGCGTGGGTCTTACCGCCCCCGTAACTGGTGTCGAGCCGCAGGATGCTGCCCAGCTGGCTGTCGGCAGCCGTGAGTCGGTCCACCACCGCCTTGATCAGATTGCACAGGCCACGGGTGGGATGCGTGTTGGCGAAGAAGAGAGCCGGATTGCTGTAAAGGTCCGGCGCTGTGCCCCTGAGCACCTGGCTCAGGTCGGCCGCAAAGTCCTCATCCCGGATACGCCCCTCCAGCACGTCGGCCCGGGGCCGGCAGAGCTCGTAGATGCTGGGGGATGCCATAGGGCGGTGCTCCTGACCGGCTGCAATCTGCTGCAGCTTCGCCCATCGGCACAGACGAACACGGCGTGGTCCACGGGGTTCCCGATCGGCTCTCAGGACTGTCCGTGACGGCAGCCCGTTCCGGCATCAGTTGCCGATGCTGGCCAGGGCATCGGCAATGGTGTCACTGGGCGCTTCGAAGCAACCCCTGAGCACGAACTCGAGGCGGAGCTTCATGAAGGTGATGAACTTGCGGTCGGTGGAGATCAACGCTGCCGCCGGCCTGGGAACGCTGTCGACCTCCGGGCCGATGGCGCCACTCTCCAGGAAGGCCGGCTGCCTCACCAGCCAGAAGTCGATGGCCTTGTCGTGTTCTGCGTAGTTGCGCGTCCGCTCCCTGAGCAGCTCCTCCAGCGGCTCTTCCTCGCAGAGGAAGCGCTCGCTGGCTGCAACGAAGTGGTAGATGCCCATGGACCGACTCAGCCGAACAGAGGATCGCTGCGGGGATTCTGAATCAGCGCCTTCAGCTCCCTGACGGCCTGCGTCAGGCCCACGGCGACCGAGCGGGCAATGACCGTGTGCCCGATGTTGAGTTCCTCCATGTGGGGCAGGCCTGCAACGGGCTCCACGTTCCGGTAGGTGAGGCCATGGCCGGCATTCACCCGCAGGCCCAGCGCCGCAGCGATGCGACAGCCACTGGACAACCGCGCAAGTTCCCGCACCTGGCGAGGCCCACGCGCCGCGGCATAGCAGCCGGTGTGCAGTTCCACCCAGCGGGCGCCGCAGCGTCGGCTGGCCTCCAGCTGTGGCAGTTCCGCATCCACGAACAGGCTCACCGGCACCCCACCCTCCTGGAGCCGATCCACGTCACGCCGCAACGCCTCGAGGTTGGCCAGGACGTCTAGTCCCCCCTCAGTGGTGACCTCCTGCCGCTGCTCGGGCACCAGGGTCACCATGTCGGGCATGACCCGCAGGGCGATGGACACCATCTCTTCGGTGGCGGCCATCTCCAGGTTGAGCCGGCTACGCAGGGTGGCACGCAGCAGCTCGATATCACGATCCTGGATATGGCGTCGGTCTTCCCGCAGGTGGGCGGTGATGCCATCGGCGCCGCCGAGTTCCGCCAGCAGGGCGTATTGCACCGGATCCGGCTCCACCGTGCGCCGCGCCTGCCTCAGCGTGGCGATGTGGTCGATGTTGATGCCGAGACTGGCCATGGAGGCTGGGTACCGGGTGTGTCCCGAAACTGCTCCGATTCAAGCGAATCGCGACAGGCCGGCCCACGTCCCGGCCAGGGACCATCTGAAGGGATAAGGGATTCAGGAAGCGAGGGCAATATCCAGTTTCTCGCGTAGCTCCCCGGAGTTATACATCTCGATCATGATGTCACTGCCACCGAGAAATTCACCCTTGACATACACCTGTGGAATGGTGGGCCAATCTGAGAACTCTTTGATGGCTTGGCGGATCTCTGCGTCGGAAAGCACGTCGAAGCTCTCGAAAGGTACACCGAGGGCATTCAAGATCTGTACGACGTTGTTTGAAAAGCCACATTGTGGCATCAGCCTGTTCCCTTTCATGAAGATGAAGACAGGACTACTGTTGATCAGTGACTCGAGGCGGGTTTTCAGGCTGGAATCCATGGCAGTTCAGTGGTGTTGTGGGGAATCAGGCGTAAAATCCATCACAGTTCAGGACGGAAGGTCGGTGTTGAGGGCCAGGGCGTGGATCGCTTCGGAGTCCAGCTCCGCTTTCAATGCCCTGTAGACCAGCTGATGCTGCCTGACCCTGTCGAGTCCGGCAAAGGCAACCGAGGTCACCGACACCTGAAGGTGATCCCCCCCACCGGTCATGTCTTCGACCGTCACCTGAGCATCGGGCAGGGCGCTGCGAATGGCGTTTTCAACCTTGGCTGTGCTGACCATCCGGGTGGTGCAGTGGGACTGGATCCTAGAAAGCGAAGCGGCCATGGCGGTGTTCATCCGCTGAATTCACTGGTCACGAAGCCGATTTCCAGCAGGCCCTGCCAGGCCTGACGTCCTTCCTCGGACGTGGGGGACATGATCCTGATCACCTCCACCAGCAGGGGGACGGCCACCTCTGGTTGATCCTGGCTGCGATAGGCGGCCGCGAGCCGGAGGTTGGCCTCGGCCTGGTACCGTAAGGCCTGGCGTCCCTTGGCACCCATCTCCCGTGGAATGCGCGCATCACGGCCTCGGAAAGCCTTGCCGAGATCGCGATAGAAGGCGATCAGGCTACGGGCGATGTTGCGGGCATTGTCGTAGTTCTCCTGAGCAGCGGGGAGGTCACCGGCGCTGACATCTGCATCACCGGCCGCAAGGAAGCCGGCGATGGATTGCAGGTTGAAGCTGCCCCTCGATGCCCCGAGCAGCTTCTCCTGAGCCTGGGCAGCCGTGGCGGTCATCAGCTCAAGGGGAGCAAGCAGGCTGCCCATGACGGCGGCTGCAGCGAGAAAGCGTTTCACAGGGACACTGGAAGCTGCGCGGAGTTTGAATTTAGAATCGGCCTCGCCTCCGACCCAGCCACTGCAGGGCCGCTTCCTCAGCCGAATTCCATTGCGGCCAGGCATCTGGCCTGCCGGCGCCTGGCAGCTGCAGGAGAGTGGTGAAGGCACGGCAGCAGGGTTGCCGAAACGGGGCCAGGCATGGCCATGGGCGATGCCCACAGGCACAACGTTGATGGGTACGCCATGATCAACGGCCTGGGCAGCGAGCTGTGGCAGGCTGCCCATGACCTGAATGGGGTTTCTCCATCTCTGCAAATGAAATCCTCGGGAAAAATCACCAGCTGTCGGTCCTGACTCGGCAGGTTCAGGGCATGGGGCATCAGCAAGCCATCCCAGCAGGCTGAGGTGCTGAGGTGCAGTTGTCACTCTGCAAGAATCCCAGCAGACTGCCGCGTCACCTGAGAGGAAGCAACACGCAGCGTGCCAACTGATGCCAACTGATAGGGGTCTCTATCATGGCGATACTCCTCAATGGCACGTGTTACACCAACCTTTGGTAGGAAAGCAGCCATGGATGAACCCCGAGGTGGAGTGCTCTATCTGGTGGGCACGCCGATCGGCAACCGAGAGGATCTGAGCCCTAGATCCGCACGGGTCCTGCAGCAGCTGGATCGCCTCGCCTGCGAAGACACCCGTCATAGTGCAGTGCTGCTGGGACCGCTTGGCATCAGGGCCAGGCCGATCAGCTTTCACCAACACAATCGCCGGCAACGGCTACCGAAGCTGCTGGGCTGGTTGGCTGCGGGGGAATCGGTAGGGCTGATCTGTGATGCCGGCCTACCCGGCATCAACGATCCCGGCGAGGAACTCGTGGCAGCTGCCTGGGCTGCTGGCCACCCAGTGGTGTGTATCCCCGGCCCGACGGCCGTGACGACAGCGCTGGTGAGCAGTGGTCTGCCCAGCGGCCGGTTTGTCTTCGAAGGCTTCCTGCCCGCCACCCGTAGCCGTCGACGCAGGGCACTCGTGGCCCTGGCCAGGGAAGAACGCACCCTCGTCTTCTACGAGGCGCCGCATCGTCTGGTGGTGTTTCTGGAAGATGTGCTGGAACTCTGGGGTGACCGACCGCTGAGGGTCGCGCGGGAACTCACCAAATACCATGAGGAGCAGGTGGGACCAACTGCAGCTGCTGCCCTGGCCCATTTCCGCGGACAGACACCACGGGGGGAATGCTGTGTGGTGGTTGCCGGTGCCCCGGCATTCTCTGACGCCAGCCCTGCTGGTGACGAGCTCCTCGCCAGTCTGAGGGCGCTGATCGAAACGGAAGGTCTCAGCCCCAGCCGTGCAGCCAGGGCTCTGGCGGTACGCACCGGCCAGTCCAGGCAGGCAATCTATGCCCTGCTCCATGGAGCCGGAGGCCTGGGCGCTGACCAGGGGGATGACAACACAGGGGAACCTGATGGGAACCCTGCAGGAGGCGTTGAGCCAGGCACCAGTGCAGGCATGAAAGGGTCTGGCGTGTGAGCTGCAGACAGGCAGGATAGGTAGCTCAGGCAAACAGCCCCGTAGTGAAGATCCGGCTCAAGCTGCTGCTGATCAGCCTCGGTTCCACAGGACTGATGTTGCTCTGCCTCTGCCTTGGAGCCCAGAACCTCCAGGAGCGCCACTCGCTCGAGCTTGGCTTTGGTCAGCGCACCCCACCCCTGCCTTCCGGGTTCGTGGTGGGCATCTCCCTGGTGGCCGGTGTGCTCAGTGGCAGCACGGCCAGTGGTTTGCTGCTGCGCAAGGGGGTTCCCCTGCCCGGCCGAGATACCTGACTATTCGGTTATCCGCGCTGCCGTCACCAGAGCAGCCTGCCACGCAACATGATGCCATGGTCGGGCATGTCGCTGGATTGTTCCTTGCGGCTTCCTTCCAGCTTGAGCTCCATTGAAGATGTAATCTCCATGTTCAAACCAGCGCGATAGGATCTCGAATCATTACCTCCCAGCGATAGACCGACATAGGGCTTGATCACACCTTGGCCATCGAATCCTGCATAGCCATAGCCAAGTTCCGTGTCCAAGTGCATCACTGATTGCGGATTATCTGTGCTTGCACTGATGATGCTCCGATCCCATAACGCTTGCACACCACTCTGCGTTTTACCCCGGCTCGGAGCGATGCTGAGCGACAGTCCTCGCTTGTCTTCTCCTGGGTCGAGACTGATCAAACCGGCCACACCCCACTCCTGGATGTCTTCCCTGTGGGCCATCAACCTGCGCCCACTGAGCGTCATTGTAAGGCCATGGGCCGGTTGTGCATAGCGAAGTCGACCGCCGAGTTCCATGCCGAAACCGCTCAAGGCGTCTCCGCTGTCGTGACGCAGGCCAAGCTCCAACGCTGGAGTCAGCTGCCCGCCTGATTCCAGTTGGTACTCATGGCTGCCCTCGAGGGTCAGGCGAAGCTGGCGCACGTCAACGCTCAGCGAGTCGAGCAAACCGCTCTCCTCGGCTTCAACACGTGTGACTGAGCCCTCGCCCTTCAGCTTCAGTGTGGTCGTGCCGGCTGCGATCAGGCCATCACGGGAGATCAACGCATTGCTGATCCCCACCGCCGCCATTGTCATGGTGGTGTCGCTGGATTCTCTGCCAGCCACATCATCTATGATGACGATCTCACCCTGTCCATAACCCAACGTGGACCACAGATCAACACCTCCGGGTGCAGTCCAGTTGATGTAAGGATGAACACTGGTCATATAACTCTCATAGCGACCTCCTATTTCCTCGGGCTCCGTTGTATCGGAATAGACGAATGAGCCCTGCTGTCTGGATGCCGACAAACCAGCAAGCAGACTGGGCTGCACCCACAGATCAGCACCGAGATGGAAGCTGAGCAGATCACCCTTCCAGTCCACCGGGTCGTCATCGCTACTGGACAGCTCACGGTAGTCACCACTGCCCCACACCCCAACATCACCGACATTGTCGGAACTGCTGTTGACGCCATCCCTTAGCGACAGCACGAACGATGATCTGCCAATCGCTTGCTTGAGATTGAACGTACCGTCTTCCAGAGCCTGCCCATTGGACATCAGAATTCCATCCAGACTGGATTGGCCGGTCAGGTTGATGCTGGTTTTAGCCAATGCACCAGAAGCAACCGCATCAAGACGATTTGTGATCGCCGATAGGGTGCTTGCCGTCATGGCCTGGGCCACCTGCGGCAACAGCGTTTCATGGACCCGGTTCAGCCGCTGCTGGGTAACGATGTCCAGCGGGGTGGCCTCCACCATGGCCGCCTCACCCGCACCCATCGCATTCACCGCACGCAACGCAATCGTGTACGTCGTCCCATTGGTCAACCCCGTCAGCGTGTGGTTGGTGGTTGTGTTGTCGCTGCCACTGATGCGAGTGAAGTTGGTGCCGCCGTCGCTGCTCACCTCGTAAGCGATGATGCCGTCGTCGCCGGGGTCGTCCCAGTGCAGTGCAATGTCCTTGTTGCCGGGTGTGGCGGTAAGGCCACTCGGTGCCGACGGCACCGCATTCACCTCAGCCGCCTGACTCTGGCTTGCACTCAGTCCACCCGGCGATGGCGACAACACCTCCGGCGTCTCTCTCACCGTTGCCACGCCGCCGTTGCCCGACCCATTCACCGCACGCACCGCAAAGGTGTAGGTGATCCCGTTGGTCAGCCCCGTGACGGTGTGGCTGGTGCTGCTGGCATCGCTTGCCTCGATTGTGCTGTAGGTGGAACCAGCATCACTGCTCACTTCGTAGCTGGTAATCGTGGCGTCAGCAGGATCGTCCCAGCTCAGTGTCATCTCGCCGTTGCCGGCCGTGGCGCCGAGGTTGCCCGGCACGGCAGGAACCCCCGTGGCAGCCGACGGGACGGCCGTGACCATCGCCACGCTGCCCTTGCCAGACCCATTCAGGGCACGCAAGGCAAAGCTGTACACCGTCCCATTGGTCAGCCCCGTGACGGTGTGGCTGGTGGTGCTGGCGTCGCTGTCGCTGATGGCGCTGTACGTAGCGCCGCCGTCACTGCTCACCTCGTAGCCCGTGATCGTGGCGTTGGCTGGATCAGCCCAGTTCAGCGACATCCTGCCGTCGCCGGGTGTGGCGCTGACGCTGCGTGGTGCCGCTGGTGTCATCACCGGCGCCAGGCTCACCGTCGCCACACCGCCATTGCCCGACGCATTCACTGCACGCAGCGCAAATGTGTATCTGGTCCCGTTGGTCAGACCGGTCACGGTGTAGCTGGTGGTGCCGGCGTCGCTGCCACTGATGGCACCGAAGCTGGCGCCGCCATCGCTGCTCACGTCGTAGCCGATGATCGTGGCGTCGTCGGGATCGTCCCAGCTCAGTGATATCTTGCTGTCGCTGGCTGTGGCGCTGAGGTTGCCCGGCACGACAGGCAACCCGCTGGCCGCCGAGGGAGCGGCAGTCACCGTCGCCACGCTGCCGTTGCCCGAGGCGTTCAAGGCACGCACCGCAACTGTATAGGCGGCGCCGTTGGTCAGACCCGTCACCATGTGGCTGGTGGTGCTGGCGTCGCTGCCGCTGATG
>SRMO01000001.1:118394-122462 GCA_004768415.1 Aphanocapsa feldmannii 277cV
GGGCACCGTCAGCGGGTGTGGCACTGAAGCTGGTCGGCGCCGATGGTTTTGCCAACGGCGTTGCGCTCGCTGTCGACGATGGTCCTTCTCCGGAGGCGTTCAGGGCACGCAGCGCAAATGTATAGGCGGTGCCGTTGGTCAGACCCGTCACCATGTGGCTGGTGGTGCTGGCGTCGCTGCCGCTGATGGCACTGAACGTGGTGCCGCCATTGATACTCACCTCGTAGCCACTGATCGTGGCGTTGCCGGGATCGCTCCAGCTCAGCGATGTCTCACTGTCAGCCGCCGTGGCGCCCAGGTCGCTCGGCGCTTCCGGCACCGCCAGCGGCGTTGCGTTGACCGTCGCCCATGCCCCATTGCCCGACGTGTTCAGGGCACGCACCGCAAGCGTGTGAGTGGTGCCATTGGTCAGCCCCGTGACCGTGTGGCTGGTGGTGCTGGCATCGCTGCCACTGATGGCACTGAATGTGGAGCCGCCATCACTGCTCACCTGGTAGCTGCTGATCGAGGTGTCGCCCGGGTCGCTCCAGCTCAGTGAGACCTCACTGTCGCCGACCTTGACGACGCTGAGCTGACGCGGTGCGACAGGCGCACCTGTGACGGTGGACGAGGGTGTTGCACTCACCTTGGACGGCAGGCCGGTCCCGAATTGATTCACAGCCCGGAGCGCAAAGTCTTAGGTTGTGCCGTTTGTCAGACCCGTGACCTTGTGGCTGGTGGTGCTGCTGCCGGCTCCATACATCGTTTCAAACGTTTCGCCACCGTCGATGCTCAACTCGAAGCGCGAGAACGAGAACTGGAAAGAGTTCAGATTGTCCCAGCGCAATATCACCTGGCTGTCACCGGCGATCGCCCTCAGGTCACTTGGCGGCAACGGCACCGGTTCCAGTTCTGCAACAGCGGTTGCGACAGGACTGTAGCCTGACGCATTCAGAGCCCGGAGCGCGAAGTTGTAGCTGGTGCCGGTGGTCAGACCCTTGATCTTGTAGATCAAGATACGGCTGGTGGCATTTGTTGGACTGATGGTGACGAAAGCGCCGCCATCTGTGCTCAACTCGTAGGCGGTGATGCTGGTGTTGTCTGGATCCAGCCAGAGCAGCCACATTTCACCATCAACGGAATTCGGAGTCAGGCCGATCAGGGCTGATGGTTTCGCCAATGGTCTGGCGGTCAACGTCGACGAGGCCCCTTCCCCTGATGCGTTCACCGCCCGCAGGGCCAATGTGTATGTGGTGCGGTTGGACAGGCCCTCCAACCTATGGCTTGTGGTGCTGGCGCCACTTCCATGGATCGTGCTGTAAGTGGATCCGCCATTCGTGCTCACCTCGTAGGCAGTGATCGTGGCGTTGTCCGGATCGCTCCAGCTCAGGCTGATTTCACTGTCAGCCACCGTGGCACTCAGGTCGCTCGGCGCCGTCGGCACCGCCAACGGCACGACTGCAGTCAGCGTCGATGCAGCCCCGTTGCCTGATGCATTCAGGGCACGTAGGGCAAATGTGTAGGGTGTCCCGTTGGTCAGGCCCGTGACCGTGTGGCTGGTGGTGCTGGCATCGCTTCCACTGATCGCGTTGTACGTGGAGCCGCTGTCGCTGCTCACCTCGTAGCCGCTGATCGTGGTGTCGCCTGGATCGCTCCAGCGCAGGGACACCTCGCCGTCACCGGCCGTGACGCTGAGGTTGCCCGGTGCGGCAGGGGCCTCGTTGGCGACGGCCATCGGTATTGCCTTCAGCATCGACGATTCCCCTTGACCCGATGCACTCGCCGCCCGCAGCGCCAATGTATACGTGGTGCCGTTGGTGAGGCCCGTCACGGTATGGCTGGTGGTGCTGGCGTCGCTGCCGCTGATGGCACTGAACGTGGCGCCACCGTTGCTGCTCACTTCGTAACCGATGATCGTGACATTGCCAGGATCAGCCCAGCTCAGCGCCACATTGCCGTCGCCGGACGTAGCCCTCAGTGATGTCGGTGACGATGGCAGCACCGGCGTCGCACTCACCGTTGCCACGTCACCATCACCAGACGCATTGACTGCGCGTACCGCAAAGGTGTAGGAGTTTCCGTTGGTCAGACCGGTCACGGTGTGGCCAGTGGTGCTGGCGCTGCTGCCGCTGATGGCGCTGAATGTGGATCCGCCATCACGGCTCACCTCGTAGCCGCTGATCGTGTCATTGTCTGAAGCGGTCCAGGCCAGAATCACCTGGCTGTCGCCTGCCGTGGCAGCGAGGCCCTGGGGCGCCGCCGGCACCGCCACCGGTGTCGCGCTCACCCACGAGGACTCCCACCCCACTCCAGCCCCAACCTTCGCCTGCACCATGAATCTGTGCTTCGTCCCGTTGGTCAGGCCTGTCACCGTGTGGCTGGTGGTGTTGGCATCGCTGCCGCTGATGGTGTAGGACCTGTTGCCATCGCCTTTGATGCTCACCTTGTAGCCACTGATGGCAGGGTTGTCGGGGTTGTCCCAGCGCAGCAAGACCTGTCCGTGACCGACCGCCGTAGCGCTGAGCCCTGTTGGCGATGCAGGGAACACCACCGTCGCCACACCCCCTCTGACCGACTTGTTCAGCGCACGAAGTGCAAAGGTGTACTCCCTTCCCCGTACCAGGGCCTGGCGCAGGAAATAGGTCTGCAGGCGATTCCCGTACAGTTCAAACACATCTGTGTTCATGTAGCTGACGCCAGAGCCACCGACGATGCCCAACTCGTATCTGGTGATCCTGTCGTCGTCCGGATCGGCCCAACTCAGGCAGATATCGCTGCACGCCCAGACGCTTAAGCCTTCGGGGGCAGCAGGCACTTTGGTGGAGGATACCGAGCGGGCTGTCGTCACCACTGTCGCTACCCCACCCTTTTCATCAAACCCATTCACCGCACGCACCCTGTAGAAGTTTTCCACTCCGTTGTCCACACCTGTCACTCTGTAACTGGTGGTGCTGGTGTTGCTGCCACTGATGCGGTTGAACAGAATTGTCTGGCTTAAGTCGTAGGTACTGTTGACAGCCAACTCGTAGCCGGCGATCGCAGGGTTGCCAGGATTCTTCCAGCTCAGCAGGATCTCGCCGTCGCCAGGCGTGGCGACGAGCCTGCTCGGCGCCGACGGCAGCGGAGCCGGCGCCCCGCTCACCGTCGCTGATGCACCCTCGCCCGATGCGTTCAGCGCACGCACAGTGAATGAGTAAGTCGTCCCGTTGGTCAGACCCGTCACCGTGTGACTGGTGGTGCCGGCATTGCTGCCGCTGATGGCCGTGAACGTGGAGCCGCCGTTGCTGCTCAGCTCATAGCCTGTGATGGTGGTGTTGTCCGGATCGTTCCAGCGCAGCAACAGCTTTCTTTCGCCCCCTGCGGCAGTCAGTCCGTCCGGCGCCGCCGGCAGCGCCACTGGCGCCGCGGTCAGCGTGGCTGGCCCACCGTTGCCCGACCCATTGAATGCACGCACGGCGAACCTGTATGCCACCCCGTTGATCAGGCCTGTCACCGTGTGGCTGGTGGTATTGGCATCACTGCCACTGATGACCCTGTACGTGGAGCCACCGTTGATGCTGAACGCATAACCGCTGATGGAAGAGTTGTCAGGGTTGTTCCAGCTCAGCGACACCTGTGTGGAAGCGACCGTGGCGCTGAGACCGCCAGGGGCTTGAGGGACCCCGCTGATGGCAGACGGCGTGACGATCAGCGTAGCCGCCGCGCTCGCACCCTCCACATTCAGCGCACGCACCGCCAATCTGTAGGAGGTCCCATTGGTCAGACCCGTGACCGTGTGACTGGTGGTGCTGGCGTCGCTGCCGCTGATGGCCGTGAAGCTGGTGCCGCCATTGCTGCTCACCTCATAGCCAGTGATCAAGGCGTCGTCCGGGTCGTCCCAGCTCAGCACCACCTCGCTGTCGCCCGGCATCGCAGTAAGGCCGCTGGGCACTGCGGGTACCGGCGTTGCCGTCGGCGTTGCACTCACCGTTGCCGAGGCGGCCCCGTTGCCAGAGGCGTTCACCGCACGCAGGACGAATGTGTACGTGGTGTCGTTGCTCAGACCTGTGACGGTGTGGCTGGTGGTGCTGGCGTCGCTGCCCTTGATGG
>SRMO01000010.1:0-2506 GCA_004768415.1 Aphanocapsa feldmannii 277cV
GCCTCACCCCGAACCTGGGCTATGACCACAGCGGCAACGGCAGCTCCCGCAGCCGTGTCGGCCTCGCCTATGCCCTTTCCAGTGATCTCGGCAGGGACATCGAGTTGCGCCTGGATCTGGCCCGCAACGAGCGCCGCCAGGAGGACCCGGACCACAGCATCGAACTGGGCGCCAGCCTGCGCTTCTGATCCTGGGTTGCCGGTCGGTAGCCCAGTTCATTGGACCGGGGCCAGTAGCGCTTTCCTGACGAGAGAGAAGCAATTTTTCAAGATGCCCCTAAGATGGGCCTGGAGAGAGAAGCAATCCTGCGCCTGCTAGGATATGCCAAAGGGATACTTCGGTGAAGAATTTGTAATTTTATGATAAAAAATTAAGAGCAAAGGCATAGCTGCACGCGGCATGAGCCCTCATTCAGACATCAACGCTCCACGTGGAGCACCGACGGGTGAGAGCAGACCATATCTCCCCGCTTGCATCTTCCCGCCTTGCCGACGGGCGCACCGCATCCCGCTGGGCCGCTTCTACGTCCGACCGCTTCACGTCTTCATTGTCATTGGCCTGCAGCACTGTGGGTGTTCGCGATCCCGACTGGATGGAGGGCGCGAGGTGGCTTGGTCCAAGGCTTGTTAGGCTTGGTGATCGACACCTGCATCGATAAGCTTTCCGTCAGACTAGCCAACCCATACCAGCTGTACAATGTCCAGTAGCAATGCACGACTTCAATGCCGTCCTTCTCCTGGACACGCCACATCAACTTGCCCTACCAGAGATCCTGGATATCTTCCCTAGCCTGGGCCACTCCAACACTGGCTGCTCTGCTCGTCCTCTCTCCAAATGCTCACTCTCAGACTCAGAACATCTGTGAACGCCTGAATGCATTAAGTTCTGATGGGACAAGTTGCAATCTTTCCTCTAAAGGAATCACTTCATTAAGTTCAGGTGACTTCGATGAACTCTCTAATCTAGATACACTCAATCTGAATAAGAATAACTTAAGCAGCCTCCCAGAAGATATCTTTGATGGACTTTCTGATCTAGATATACTCAATCTAAATAAGAATAACTTAAGCAGCCTGCCGGAAGGTATCTTTGATGGACTCTTTGATCTAGATACACTCAATCTAAATAAGAATAACTTAAGCAGCCTCCCAGAAGATATCTTTGATGGACTCTCTAATCTAGATACACTTAATCTAAATAAGAATAACTTAAGCAGCCTCCCAGAAGATATCTTTGATGGACTCTCTGATCTAGATACACTCAATCTTAGTGGCAACAGTTTAATTTGCTTACCGAGCAGTCTACCGCTAAGTGTGACGGTCAGTCCTACTGATCTGCTGCGGTGTGGCGAGTTGGTGCTCACACCATCCTCACTGACCGTGACCGAAGGTGGAAGCGGCAGCTACACGGTGGTGCTCGCGAACGTACCCAGCACCACGGTGACGGTGACGGTCAGCACAAGCTCAGGTGTGATGGTAGATACCGATGCCACCACGAATGACCACCAAAACACCCTCAGCTTCTCCACTTCAAACTGGAACATACCACAGACGGTGGAGGTGAGCGGTGAGCAAGACAATAATGCGGCCGATTACGCTGTCATGCTGGCTCACGCTGCCAGCGGCGGTAACTATGGCGCTGTCACAGCAAATTTGAGTGTGACCGTTACCGATGACGAAACGGCCGCTCTTCTGCTTACGCCAGCAAGCCTGACTGTGACCGAAGGTGGAAGCGGCAGCTACACGGTGGTGCTTGCCAGTCAGCCCACTGCCGCAGTGACAGTCACGGTCACCCCAGGCACAGACGCGGGCGTGACGCTGGATACCGATGCCGACACTGATGGTAACCAGAACACCCTTAGCTTCTCCACCACCAACTGGAACACATCACAAACAGTGCAGGTGAGAGGTGAGCAAGACGATGACGCGGTGGATGACACCGTGACGCTGTCCCATAGCGCCAGCGGCGGCGACTATGGCTCGGTCAGCGGGGATCTGGTGGTGACGGTGAGCGATAATGAAACGGCCGCTCTGCTGCTCACGCCAGCAAGTCTAACGGTGGCTGAAGGTGGAAGCGGTAGCTACACGGTGGCCCTTGCCAGCCAGCCTACCGCCGAAGTGACGGTCAACCTCAGCGCAGGTGTGGGTGTGACGCTGGATACCGATACCGCCACTAACGGCAACCAGAACACCCTCAGCTTCTCCACCGCCAACTGGAACTCACCCCAGACAGTAGAGGTGAACGTAGGTCAGGATGTCGATAACACCGTGACGGTGTCCCACAGCGCCAGCGGCGGTGACTATGACTCGGTGACGGTAAGCTTGAGTGTGCACGTTCAGAATATCTGTGAACGCATGGATGCATTGAATTCTGATGAGACAATCTGCAATCTTTCCTCTAAAGGAATTACTTCATTAAGCCCAGGTGACTTTGCTGGGCTCTCTAAGTTACGAAATCTCTATCTGTATAACAATAATCTAAGCAGCCTGCCGGAAGATATCTTTGC
>SRMO01000010.1:2831-5615 GCA_004768415.1 Aphanocapsa feldmannii 277cV
GATCTACAACATCTCTATCTGGATAACAATGACCTAAGCAACCTGCCGGAAGATGTCTTCGATAGGCTCTTTGATCTAAACTACCTTGATCTGAGTGGCAATAGTTTAATCTGCTTACCGAGGAGTCTACCGCTAAGTGTGACGGTTAGGCCTTCTGATCTGCCGCGATGTGGCAACCTCCTAGTGCTCACACCCACCTCACTGACGGTGACCGAAGGTGGAAGCGGCAGCTACACAGTGGCGCTTGCCAGTCAGCCCACCGCCGCGGTGACGGTCACCCTCAGCTCTGGCTCTGGCGTGACGCTGGATACCGATGCCGCCAGCGACGGCAACCAGAACACCCTCAGCTTCTCCACTTCAAACTGGAATACACCACAGACGGTGGAGGTAAGCGGTGAGCAGGATGATGACACGGTCGATGACATCGTGACATTGTCCCACGCCGCCAGCGGCGGCGACTATGGCTATGTCACAGCAAACTTACATGTGGCGGTCAGCGATGATGACAAAGCAGCCGCTCTGTTGCTCACACCAGAAAGCCTGACATTGGCCGAAGGTGGGAACGGCATCTACACCGTGACGCTTGCCGGTGCACCCACCGCCGCAGTGACGGTCAGCCTCAGCGCTGGCTTTGGCGTGACGCTGGATACCGATGCCACTACCAACGGCAACCAGAACACCCTCAGCTTCTCTGCCATCAACTGGAACACACCCCAAACGGTGGAAGTGAGCGGCGAGCAGGACGATGACGCGGTCGATGACACTGCGACGTTGTCCCACACCGCCAGCGGCGGCAACTATGGCGCTGTCACAGCAAATTTGAGTGTGACCATTACCGATGATGAAACGGCCGCTCTGCTGCTCACACCAGCAAGCCTGACCGTGACCGAAGGTGGAAGCGGTAACTACACGGTGGCGCTTGCCAGCCAGCCGACCGCTGCAGTGACGGTCAGTCTCAGCTCTGGCTCGGGTATGACGCTGGATACCGATGCCGCCACCAACGGCAACCAGAACACCCTCAGCTTCTCCACCACCAACTGGAACACGCCACAAACAGTGCAGGTGAGCGGAGAGCAGGACGATGACGCCGTCGATGAAGCCGTGACGTTGTCCCACAGCGCCAGCGGCGGCGACTATGGCTCGATCAGCGGTGATCTGGTGGTGACGGTCAGCGATGATGAAACGGCTGCTCTGCTGCTCACACCGTCTTCACTGACGTTGGTCGGAGGTGGAAGCAGCAGCTACACGGTGGCGCTTGCCAGCCAGCCCACCGCTGCGGTGACGCTCACTCTCAGCGCTGACTCTGGCGTGACGGTGGATACTGATGCCGCCATCAACGGCAATCAGACTACCCTCGCCTTCTCCACTGCCAACTGGAGCACACCCCAGACAGTGGAGGTCATCATAGGTCAGGATGTCGATAACACCGTCATGCTGTCCCATAGCGCCAGCGGTGGTGACTATGGCTCGGTGACAGCAGACTTAAGTGTAAATGTTCAGAATATCTGTGAACGCATGGATGCATTAAGTTCTAATGGCAAAACTTGTAATCTTTCTTCTAAAGACATCACTTCATTAAGATCAGGTGACTTCGCTGGACTCTCTTTTTTACGAAACCTCTATCTAAGCAATAATAATCTAAGCAGCCTGCCGGAAGATATCTTCGATGAGTTCTCTGATTTAGAGAAACTCAATCTGAATAAAAATAACTTAAGCAGCCTGCCAGAAGATATCTTTGCTGGGCTCTCTGATCTGGATACACTCAATCTGAATAAAAATAACTTAAGCAGCCTGCCGGAAGATATCTTCGATGGACTTTCTAATCTAGATACACTATCGCTGAATAGGAATAATCTAAGCAACTTACCGGAAGATATTTTTGCTGGGCTCTCTGACCTAGACACACTCAATCTAAATAAGAATAATTTAAGTAACCTACCGGAAGATATCTTCGCTGGACTCTCTGATCTAGATACACTCAATCTGAATGACAACAGTTTAATTTGTTTACCGAGCAGTCTACCGCTAAGTATGACGGTCAGTCCTACTGATCTGCTGCGGTGTGGCGAGTTGGTGCTCACACCATCCTCACTGACCGTGACCGAAGGTGAAAGTGGCAGCTACACTGTGGCGCTCGCGAACGTACCCAGCACCGCTGTGACGGTGACGGTCAGCACAAGCTCAGGTGTGACGGTAGATACCGATGCCGCCACCGACGGCAGCCAGAACACCCTCAGCTTCTCCACTTCAAACTGGAACACACCACAGACGGTAGAGGTGAGTGGGGAACAGGACGATGACGCGGTCGATTACGCCATCACGCTGGCTCACATTGCCAGTGGTGGCAACTATGGTGGTATCACAGCAAATTTGAATGTGATGGTTGCTGATGATGAAACAGCCGCTCTGCTGCTTACACCAACAAGCCTGACCGTGGCCGAAGGTGGAAGTGGTAGCTACACCATGGCACTTGCCAGCCAGCCCACCGCTGCGGTGACGGTCAGCCTCAGCTCTGGCTCTGGCGTGACACTGGACACCGATGCCGCCACCAACGGTAACCAGACCACCCTCAGCTTCTCCACCACCAACTGGAACACACCACAGACCGTGGAGGTGAGCAGTGAGCAGGACGATGACGCTGTCGATGACATTGTGACGCTGTCCCACAATGCCAGCGGCGGTGACTATGGCTCGGTCACAGCAGACTTCAATGTGACGGTGAGCGATGATGAAACGGCCGCCCTGTTGATTACACCAGCAAGCCTGACGGTGACCGAAGGTGGA
>SRMO01000100.1:0-12956 GCA_004768415.1 Aphanocapsa feldmannii 277cV
GCGTGGGTCAAACCGTTCCGGTGAGAGTGCAGCAGCCAGCGTGACCGTCACCACCCTGGCGGTACCGGCCGCGCCGACCGGTCTCACCGCCACCGCCGGCGATGGGCAGGTGAGCCTCAGCTGGATCGATCCCGATGACGACACGATCACGCGCTACGAGCTGAGCAGCGACGCTGGAGAGACCTTCAGCACCATCAGCGACAGCAACGCCAGGACCATCAGTCACACTGTGACGGGCCTGATCAATGGGACGGTCTATACGTTCGTCCTGCGTCCGCTGAACGCAGCGGGCAACGGGGGCTCGTCATCGCTGAGGGCGACGCCGCTGGCGGTCCCTGCCGCACCGACCAATCTCATGGTCTTTCCCGTTCACACCCATGTCTGGCTGCGCTGGAGCGATCCCGACGACACCACGATCAGTGGCTACGAGCTGAGCACGAACGGCGGCACCAGCTTCCATGCCATCAGGGGCAGCGACGCCAGCACCACCAGCCACAAGGTGGTGAATCTGATCAGCGGCACGACCTATGACTTTGTGGTGCGTGCATTGAACGCATCAGGCAGTGGGGCGTCGTCGGCGACGGCGAGGGCAACCCCTATGTTCCCTGTGCCGGAGGCACCGAGTCAGCTCGGAGCCACGGTGGCCGACGGCGAAATCACACTGAGCTGGAACGATCCGGGCAACGCCACGATCAGCGGCTACGAGCTGAGCATCGAGGGCTATTTCAGTGAAGGGGGCGACATCAGTGAAGGCAGCACTTTCAGTGAGAGCAGCGCCAGCTTCAGTGCCATCAGGGGCAGCGACGCCAGCACCACCAGCCACACGATCACGGACCTGACCAACGGAACGACTTACACCTTGGCGCTGCGTGCGCTGAACGCATCAGGCAATGGGACATCATCGACGCTGAGCGCAACGCCGGTGGCGGTGCCCACGGCGCCGAGGGACCTGAGCGCCACGGTGGGTGACAGTGAGATCACGTTGAGTTGGAGCGATCCGGGCAACACCACGATCACTGGCTATGAGTTGGGCATCAAGGACAGCTCCAACGAGTGGGGCGGTTCCACCTTCACGTCCAGCATCAGCGGCAGCGACGCCAGCACCACCAGCCACACGATCACAGGTCTGACCAACGGGGCCACCTATAGGTTGGCGCTGCGTGCGGTGAACAGATCAGGCAACGGGGCGGCAGCGACGCTGAACGCGACGCCGGTGGCACTGCCGCTGGCACCGAGTGGCCTCAGTGCCACAGCGGGTGATAGCGAAATCAGGCTGCGTTGGAACGATCCCGCCAACACCACGATCAGCCGCTACGAGCTGAGCAGCGATGGTGGAGAGACCTTCAGTGCCATCAGCGGCAGCGATGCCAGCACCACCAGCCACACGATTACGAGTCTGAGCAACGGGACCACCTATACATTTGTGCTGCGTGCGGTGAACACATCAGGAAACGGGGCGGCAGCAACGCTGAGTGCAACGCCGACGGCGAGCGTAGCGGGCGGTCAGAGTGGAGCGGGCAGCGGAGCTTCTGTTAGCAACACGGGCCAGACATCAAGCGGCCAGACATCTTCATCGTTTCCAATTCATGTCCAAGGGTTCACAACGGGCAATCATGATAAAATTATTCTCAACAGTGTTGAATTAGTAGCAGCCAATTCTCTGGTAAGTTTCAGTGATATCCTGACGGTAGCAGTGAGTAGCGACAGATTTATTAACGGTGAAATTTTGTACACCTTGAACAACCCTAGCAACCCGGTTCAGGGAGTTAATACATTCACTGCACCTGCAGATGCTATTTTAAATAAAAATACAGAATATTTTTTACACATAAATGTTGACAATGCAGAATTAAGATGGAAACAAACAGGATCAAATGATGAAGATTCTAATTCAACCTCAGGCTGGAGTATTGCTAATACTACAACTCAATATTCATCATCTAACTCTAAAGTTTCTAATTTTAATGCATTACAAATTAAAGTCAACGCAACAAAGAATGATTTTCCCAAAAGTTCCAACAAAACAGTGTCAACTAATGAAGATATAACTTATACCTTTTCCACTGAAGATTTTAGCTTCTCTGATCCAGATGGCGACAGCTTGAACTTCCTGAAGATCACCACACTACCTGGTGCAGACAAAGGCGATCTAGTGTTTAACAACTCATCCATCAAAAGCTCAGATCTTCCCAAGAAAGTGTCCAGATCTGCTCTCAATGGTGGTAAGCTGAAATATATTCCGCCAGAAAATGCTAATGGGGACAACTTCACATCGTTCAATTTCAAGGTCAATGACGGTGCTAACGATAGTACGTCAGCGTACAGAATAACAGTTGATTTGACAGCGGTCAACGATGCACCCACGAGCGCCGACAAACAGATAGCTGCAATCGAAGATACTGAATATACTTTTAAGGTTTCTGACTTTGACTTCGCAGATATTGAGGGCGACACGCTAGATCACGTAAAAATTGTCAGTATACCTATTAAGTGGCCTTATTATGGTTTTGATGAAGGAACGCTAAAATTTAATAACATCTCCATCCGTGGGTTAGATCTGCCCCAAAAGGTCACCAAGCTACAGCTCCAGGCCGGCCTACTGACATACACCCCACCAGCCAACGCTAACGGAGATGCCTTCACCTCAGTTAACTTCAAGGTCAATGACGGGGACGACAACAGCGACAGGTACACCATCACCATAAACCTGGCAGGAACGAGCGATAAACCCACGGCTTCTGACAGCGTGGTGAATGCGGTTGAAGACAGCGAGTACATCTTCAAGGAGGCTGACTTTAATTTCTCAGACACAGACGGTGATGTGTTGGACCATCTGTTGATTGTTGGACTTCCCGAAGAAAGCAAAGGGATACTAAGTCTTAACAAGATTCCTATCAGTAGGATCGACTTACCAAAGAAGGTTACTAATGTTGAGATTAGCGGCAATGTCTTCAGATACAGCCCACCGACCGATGCCAATGGCACTGGCTTCACCTCATTCCACTTCAGAGTCAATGATGGTATGCACGAAAGCGTATTGGCGCACACCATCACCATTAATCTGGCAGCGAACAACGATGCCGCCCCGACTTCAAGCGACAATGCGGTAAGCATGACTGAAGATGATGATTATAGCTTTGCTGCAACAGATTTTGACTTCTCGGATGTTGACCCTGAAGACGAACTGGATCATATCAAAATCACCACACTGCCCAATATAGATAAGGGAACTTTGTGGTTTGACGGCACGGCGATCATCCGGGATCAGCAGGTGACAAAGGCTGAGCTCAACGATGCCAAACTTACTTACACCCCTGCCAATGCTGCCAGCGACTACGCTGCAACATTCGGCTTCGTAGTCAATGATGGCAAGATTGATAGCAAAGAATACAACTTTAGCATGAATGTGACTGCAGATAACGATACTCCCGCAAGCGCAGACAACGTGGTGAGTGCCTTTGGGAATAATAGTGTGTACACCTTTGACAAATCTGACTTCAACTTCTCAGATCCTGACGGCGGCACGCTGGATCACGTGATGATCACCTCACTGCCTGGGCAGGGCATGCTGACGTTAGATAACATGACCATCACGGACTCAGACCTGCCCAGGAAAGTCACGAATTCCCAGCTTGACAGCAGCTTCCTCAAGTATACTCGCCCAGCCAGCATTGATAAATCAGCTCTGGTTTCATTCGATTTCAAAGTCAGTGATGGCAGCCTCGACAGCAAGGAATCAACGATTATTATTGACGTGACGTCAGGCAATCAAAAACCCACAAGTAGCAATAAGTTTATGGAAATATTTGAAGATAGCATTTATATTCTCAAAGCTGCAGACTTTCCCTTCAAGGATGTCGATGGCGACACTCTGGATCATGTTCTAATCCAATCTTTGACATCATGTAATAATGATATGAAAGTAATGTATCTCAATAGTACTCCTGTCACGTTTAATCAACAGATAACCAAGACAGATATCGACAATAATAAATTGATTATAATCCCTTGCAATAGGCATAGCGACTACTCTTTAAGCTTTGACTTCAAGGTCAATGATGGCACATTCTTCAGTTACAGCAATGAACATCGTCTCCTGTTTCGTGTGAAGGCGAACAGCAATCCCCCCACAGCCACAAACAGCGTGGTAAGCGCTGTCGAGAACAGCGTGTATATCTTCAAGCAGTCCGACTTCAACTTCTCTGACTCCGAAGGCGACTCGCTGAATCACGTGATGATTACCTCATTACCCGGAGGTGGCAAGGGAACACTGACGTTGAATGGCACTGCCATCACCAGCTCAGATCTGCCCAAGCAGGTCACCAGTGCTGAGCTCGACAGCAACTCCTTCAGTTACACCCCGCCAGCTGATGCCAGTGGAAAAGCTTATACGACATTCTATTTCAAGGTCAATGACGGGAGTAAGGAGAGCAGATCGGCTTACCGCATGAGCGTTGACCTGGCAGCGGTCAACAGCGCCCCCACGGCCAGAAACAGAAACGTGACTACGCTTGAGGGCATGAAGTATCAATTCAAGGCTTCCGACTTTGGCTATTCCGACAGCGACGGCGACACGCTGGACCACTTGAAGATCACCACGCTGCCTGGCTCTGGAAAGGGGAGGCTGAGGTTTGGCTACTCTGACATCAAGAACTCAGACTTGCCAAGACGTGTGACCAAGGGAGAACTCGATGCCGGCAGGCTCACCTACATCCCGCCGGCAAACGCCAACGCTGACAACTTCATATCGTTCAACTTCAAGGTCAATGATGGTATTATCGACAGTGCTGACAGCTACACCATCGACGTCAATATAAGAGCCTTAGCTAAAACCTACTCGCCAGAGACAACGCTCGTAGCCAACAGCAAGCAATCCAATAACGATTCATTCAACACTTCTTACCAACGCGCGCAAGGGTTCACGACTGGCGACGCGCCTCAGGGTTACGACATGGGAAGTATTGAACTCACGCTAACTCAGATTTCAAGCAGTTGTGGAACATTGAGAGTGTCGGTGAGGGAGTCCAACGCCGCCAACTTGCCAGGCAAGACATTATATGAATTGACTGGTCCTCCCACATTAAAGACCGGAGTACAGAGGTTTGATGCTCCTGACGATGCTTATCTCGAACCAATGACCACATATTTTGTATTTATTTCTTCTTGCTTCACCGATTCATCCTTTGATAGCGATATAAGGCTTCAAACCACCTCTAGCGATGGCGAAGATGGCGACAAAGCCGCTGGCTGGAGCATCAACAATAATAGCCTCTTCGACATATTTGTTATTGGCACGATCTGGTCTTCACCTCCACAAGCGATTAAAATTAGAGTTAATCAAGAAGCCAATATCCCTCCCAAAGGTGCCAGTAAAACTGTGACCACGACAGAACATATTGATTATACCTTTGCAGCAGAAGACTTCGGCTTCTGGGACGCCAACCGATCCGATAACTTCGCCTACAGCGTGAAGATCAGCTCACTGCCCAGTCAGGGGACCCTGTCACTCGACGGCACAACGATCACCGATGTCACCACGCCCTTGCAGGTATCCAAGGCAGACCTTGACGACAACAAGCTCACTTACACCCCTGTGAATGCATCCAGGAACTACTCCTCGAGTTTCAATTTCAAGGTCAATGATGGCACAGTTGATAGCAAATCGATGTACAGCATCGACATTGACGTGACGGCGACGCAAGAGCTTCCCACGGCTTCTGACAGGACTATAAGCATTGATGTAAGTAAAAACTATAGCTTAACAGTGGCGGACTTTGGCTTCATCGATAGTGACGGTGACAGGCTGGACCACGTGACCATCACCACACTGCCCAGTGCTGGGCCGGGGATGCTGAAGCTCGACAACACGACCATCGAGAGTGACGACTTGCCCAAGCAGGTGACAGCGGCTAAGCTCCGCCAAGGCAAGCTGAAGTACCACCCGCTATCCAACACAACTGGCTTCGGCGTCACGATTTTCAACTTCAAGGTCAATGATGGCAAGAACGACAGCGCGTCAGAATACAGCATGTCTGTTGATCTGTTGCCGCTTATCTCTGGGCCGGAGCTGATCGACTACAGAGATGGCAGTGTCGCGACACTGGGGACCTACACGGCTGCTGGGACGCCAATCTGGAGCTTGGCAGGCGATGACAGTGACGCCTTCAGCATCAGCTCAGATGGTGTCCTGAGCTTTGTCAGCACTCCCGATATCGATTCTCCCGACGACGTCAATGCTGACAATGTTTATGCAGTATCGGTGGTGGCCACTGCCAACGGATTTATAGATATGTTAGATGTTAACATCAACGTTTATAGACTATTGGATATCATCGGAGATGATCGAATCGACTACGCAGAGAACAGTACGGAGGTGCTACAAACCTATTCCGTCAGTGGCAGCAGGAGTGTGACATGGAGTCTCCAGCAGAGCAATGACTATGCGGCCTTCAGCATCGATTCCAGCAGCGGTGAGCTTAGTTTTGTTGACAGCCCAGACTTCGAGAATCCTGTTGATGGAAATAGCAACAATATGTATGTTTTATATGTCTTGGCTAATGGTAACAGCGTGCGGGCAAAGCAAAAAATTATAGTCAAGGTGAAGAATGTGGCGGAAGATCATGTGTGGTCATCTGGAGAGACGCTCAATCAAACCGAGATTTATTACGCAGAAGGTGGCAGCTCGGCTCTCGGAACCTACATGGCAACTGATCCTGATGGTGATTCCATCACTTATGCTCTGGCTTCCGCTTCAGGAGATCAAGAAGCTGCAGGAGATCACAATGCCTTTAACCTCGACGCTAATACCGGCGTACTGACATTTAAAAGCTCGCCTAATTATGACAATCCTGTTGACATTGATACAGATAACGTTTATTTGTTCCAAGTCCTGGCTTTCAGCACTGACGTAAGCATCTCACTTGACGTCAGCGTCACCATTGACAGACTACCGATATGGTCTGGACCGACCAGTTTCACGATGCCGGAAGACGCTATATTTACCGACTATCGCACCCTCACACTGCGCGATCCAGACGGTGAACTTGACCCGTCTGTAGCGCCAAATCGTTATCTTAGAATGGTTAGAGAACCGCAGGGTGACCACACAGATGATCAAGATTATTTCAGAAGCATACCCTCAAATAAGGTCAACCGTTTTGCTGACGATAATGTCGGCATCTCCTTCTGTCCGGATTGCAAAAATTCTGTAACTGGCGAAAAGCTTGCAACTCCGGATTATGATTACCCAGTTGATGCTGATAAGGATAACATCTATAAGTTAAAATTAGTCGCTTATAATGAAGCAGTGATTGACTCTTTTGTTGCTGTACCTATTACTATCAGCTTAACCAATGTATACGACGAGCCAGTTGCAAACAACGACTTTTTCTCCATCTACGAGAACACAACTATTGACATCAGCGTTGATACCCTACTAGCCAACGATCTCGTCGATATAGAGGCTGGCTCCCTCAGCCTGAACACGCTGGGAATGCCAAGTCATGGTACTGCTAGATTTGATGCCGAGACAAACATTATTACCTATATACCCAATGTCAACTTCGCTGGTATTGATACATTTTCCTACACTATCTTTGATGACATCACTGATGAAAATGGAGCACCCCAACCCGGTGTTGACAGCGGTACCGTCAGCATCGAAGTAGTCAGACCCCAAGACAATGCAGGCCTGTCAGATCTCTCTATCTCAACTTGTTCCTGGGATTGCTCAGTGGCAACGCAGCTGTCTGGGTTCAGTTCGGATACCACGAACTACGAAATGGATGTACCATGGAGTATCAAAAAGGTAAAGTTAATACCAACGGCAGCACATAGTAATGCGACAGTGACAGTGAATGGCAAGCCACTTAAAAATAACAACATCAGCTCTGCTATCCAGCTAAAACAATATAATCCAACAGAAATCAAGATACTGGTAACAGCTGAAGATGGCATCACCACCAAGACTTATACCATTACACTATTTCATGAAGCTGCCGGTCCCAATATCCAGATCAAGCAAAAAATTAGTGGCGGCTTTCCTTGGCTCAATAAAAGAGTGCGTAATTCTTTTCATTGCATGCCCAGCTCTCTTAATCACGAAAGTCCATGTCCAAGTGAACTTGAATTAATTTACTACAATGCCTATGAAATTGATAGCAATATCGTTCAGATCAGGACACCCGATACTGAAACTGCTTACTATATGCACGAGACACTTCCCGATACAGGTAATCGCTTCCCGACAAACAGAACGACTGCTGTAACGACTGAAAATCAGTTCAGTGGTTTGAGCAAGGAGATCGAATTAATACCTGGTATGGTCAACAATATCTGGGTCTCGAACGGTTCCTATAATTCCGTCACCAGAATAAACAGCTGTTTTGACCGCAGTATCACTCTGACTGATAGCGTCACGAATCCGGTGACCCTGAAGCAAGACATATCGGAAACCACTGGATTTACTGCCAGCGTAATGGAGTACAACGCCGACGTCCCTGCCAAAGCTCATGGTGTGACAGTGACACCTACCAGCAGTCCTTTCTGCAACCCGACAATCAAGGTCAATGGCAAGACAGTAATCAGCGGCAGCGCCAGTGAGGTGATTGACCTGAAACCAGGGGAAGTGAACAGTATCCCTGTGGAATTCAAATTTCAGCACGATAATCACACCATCAAGACCAACTATAATTTCAATGTCAAACGGGCTGCATCTGGGCCAGCTGCTGCATCTGCGAGCATACCTTCCGCAAGCGGACCATCCTTTGGTGGCCAGATCATTGACGATCAGGTATATATGGAAAATCTGGCAATTGAAGATCTGATTTTGCCACAGGCACAGATAACTGACGACAGCCAACTGACCTACGCACTGACGCCAGCGCTACCTGCTGGCTTAACATTGATTGAGAACGAGGGCCTTGGCAGGAACGCCATTTCAGGAACGCCGAAGCTCTACCACAAGAAGCAGAAGTACACTTGGACGGCTACCGACGCGGATGGGGAAACAGCAAGTCTGAGCTTCTCGATCACGGTGCAACTGTCGCCAGCAGAAAAGAAGTCGATCCGTGCTGCATTGTCTGGCCAGGCCCGCGCCTTGCTCGGCAGCGTGACAAGCATGATCGGTGAGCGACTCAACAGCGGCGTGCAGGCTGGCAGCAACATCCCGGGCCGTCTCTGCCGCAGCTCCACAGCTGCTGCCGATGGCATCAGTGGTGGTGACAGTGGCTACGAGGGCATTGACGCAGCCCATGGCACTGACCATGGCAGCGGCGATCATATTGTCGCCAACAACGGCTGGAACGCTGACCCCTACGGCACGGAACTCCGCGGTGTCCCCCACCTCGGCAGGGGCGACCACGACGGCATGGGGGATCCTGGCAGCGCCATGGGCAGCACATTTGATGACCTGCTGACCCTGGTGCGGGTCCGGATGCTTGGCCTGGTGCCGGGCCGGCCCTATTCCCTCCACCCTGATGACTGGGCCCCTGGCTGTGAGGACGACCCGGTCGAGGGCATCCGCAAGGACTGGACCCTCTGGGCTGCCGCCGATCAGCAGTGGGCCAGGGGCGGTACAGGCAGCAGTGACTTTGATGGCGCCTGGCAATTCCTCTATCTCGGCGCCGATCGCTCCTTCGGGGACCGCTGGCTCGCCGGCCTATCCCTGTCACGGGTCTGGGGTGAGCTGGACTACAGCTTCAACGATGCTTCCTCTTCTCTCTCAGGGGCCGGCGAGCTGTCTTCCGGTCTCACCGCCTTCTACCCCTATGTCCATGGCCAGCTGACCTCCAACCTGGAGCTCTGGGCCATCGCTGGCATCGGCTTCGGTGATGTGGAGAACGAGAGAGAGCATGTCGATGGCCATCGCGACCAGGGAGACCTGTCCATGGGCCTGGCGGCCCTGGGCCTGCGCAGGTCTCTGTCCCCGACTGGCAGTGCTGTCGATCTGTCCCTCACCAGCGACGCCGGTTTCGTGGCCCTGGCGGCAGAGGGCGATGGCTCCCTGGACGGTGCGGAGGCATCGATCGGGCGCCTCCGCCTGGGTCTGGAGGTGGCGCGCCCATTCGCCAGCGGGGCCGAGCCCTTTGCCCAGCTCCATGGCCGCTACGACAGCGGCGATGGCCCCACAGGCGCTGCGGGCGAGATGGTGCTGGGCCTGCGCTACGCCGATGACCGGCTCAATCTGGAGCTGCGCGGCAATTATCTGGCCTCGGCGGCGGAGTTCGAGCAATGGGGCGCCAACGCACGGCTCGACTACGGACCCGCCGCAGACAGTACGGGGCTGAACCTGTCTCTGGATACCCGCTGGGGTGCTGCAGAGAACGGCGGATCCTTCCTCCAGGGGCACACCATCGGACTGCCGGCTGAAGCTGCGGGCGACAACATCCCTGTCCGGTTCAGCGGCGAAATCGGCTACGGCCTCGCCATCGAGCGGCTGCCGGGCAGCATCACCCCGAACCTGGGCTATGACCACAGCGGCCACGGCAGCTCCCGCACCCGCGTCGGTCTCGCCTACGCCCTCTCCAATGATCTGAACAGGGACATCGAGCTGCGGCTCGATCTGGCCCGCAGCGAACAACTGCAGGACGACCCGGACCACAGCATCGAGCTGAGCACCACACTGCGCTTCTGAGTCGAAGCGGCCGGGGAAACCTCCGCCGATCAGGGAATAGGCGCCACACCGGCGGATGCCGCCTCGCCACCACGGCTGATCAGACCCTCCACCTCCTCCAGCAGTTGCTCCACCATGTCCGGAGAGAGGGTCTGGAGGGTGTTGATCTTCACCTCTTCGAGAAAATCACAGAGCAGGCTCTGGGTGCGGGCAAGGGTGGGGCCATGCTCGAGGGCCGTGGCCAGTTCTTCCCAGAACTGCTGGCCGAGGTTCTCCAGCAGATCCACACCCTGACCGTCGTGGCGCCGCAGCCGTTGCCCTGCCTGCCTGGACGCTTCCACCAGCACATCCACCATGCCGTCGGAAATGGGTCGGCTCAGTTCGCCCCCGGCCCTGAGCAGCGGGGCGAGGGGGCGGAGTGGCGTCGGCAGAATGGTGCTTCGGAGGCTCTGCTGCAAGGCGTAAGCCGCAATCTTCCTCAGCTGGGGCTCCAGCCGGGGCAGCACCCGCACCATCAGCAGCGGAATCCACAGCCGCAGCAGGGCCTCCACCTCGTTGGTGTCGTTGAGGTCCACGCCAGGCTGAGCGAAGCGACGAATCCGGCTGGGCCAGTCGGGGCGGCGCACCTGGGTCTGGACGGCATCCAGCAGCTGCACCGCCAGTACCTCGAACAGTTCCACTGCGAGGAAGGCCACCACCGCGCGGCTGACCACCGCCCGCAGGGGTTCCACATTGGCCAGTCCACTGCTGCGCAGCCGCTCTGTCACCGGAACCACCCGTAACCAGCGGAAAAAAGGCAGCAGCAGGGGCAGGTCGCTCCAACGCCGCAGGGCGGCATCCCGCCAGCTCAACCCCGGCAGGCGGCGGCGCAGGAAGACGATGCGCAGCAGGATGTCGAAGCAGAAGACGCTCTGAAAGAGCAGCAGATCGATCTGCCAGAACACATCCGTAGGTCGCCCGTTCTCATCGATGGAGCGGTGGTAGTTCGTCTCCACCAGGGGATCGATGCTGCCGAACCAGAAGACACGCTCCTGATCCCACTGGTCGAGTCGCTCGTCCTGCAGGAGCGCAGCAACGGCCTGGTTGCTGCTGTCGAGGTTGGCCCTGCGTTCGAGCCGGTTCTTGATCTTCTCCAACGTGCCGGCCTTGCCGACCGCAGCGAAGGAGTTGTCTTCGATCAGGGCATGGGTGCTTGCCAGGAAGGCATCCCGGGCAGCCACCACGCCAGGCGCACGGGGGTCACCATGCTCCGCCAGGGCCCCATCCAGCTGTCGCAGGGCCCGTCGCTGGACCTTGCTCTCACGCTGGGGCGCGATGCCCTTGAGCGGATCCAGCCAGGGGGTGATGTCGGGCAGGATGCCAAGGGGAATGGTGATACCGCTGCCGGGGATCGGGGTGAAACGGCGCTGCAGCAGAAAGTTGCGGCAGGGGATGTAGGCCAGGCTGCCGATCACCAGCAGGAGGTTGAGGCTGGCCCAGAAAGCCACGAACCGATCCCAGCGCCGCCCGAAGGGGCGGGCCATCACGGCATAGCGCAGCTCCCGCGCAGTACGCCCGATGCCGGCAAGCAGGCCCGGCTGGTCGAGGGCCGCCAGCGTGGACTTCACGGCGGCACGGCGACGCCAGAAGCCCAGCCCCCTGGCGTCGGGACGGTTGGCATCGGGATGGGAAGACATTGGACCGGAGCCGGTCGCAGTGGGGAAAGGGCGACATGCCGACAAAGGACATGCCGCTGCAGAATGCCTCGGATCAGCCTAGGCAACCGTGCCGAACTGCTGCGACACAGCAGGGTCAGGAAGATGGCCTGGGCTCAGGTGCGTGGTTTTTCGGGCTCATCCATCTCGCCCCTGAACACCCGGCTGGCGGTGATGTCCTCGGCTTCGATGGTGATCAGATCCGCCTTGGTGAGACGTCTGTCCATGGACCGGAAGATGCGGTTGGCCTGGCGCAGTCGCGCCCGGTCGATGGCATTGCGGATCGAGCGGGCATTGGCGAAGAAGGGCAGCTGACGTCGTCGCTCGATGTAGTCGGCGAAGGCTGCACTGGCCTCCGGGCTGAAGCGGTAGTTCTCCGCTGCCAGGATCAGCTTGGCGATGGCCAGCAGCTCGCTGGAGCTGTAGTCGGGGAAGTCGATGTGGTTGGCGATGCGCGACGAAAGGCCCGGATTGGCGCTGTAGAAGGCATCCATCCTGTCCTTGTAGCCCGCGAAGATCACCACCAGCTCGTCCCGCTCGCTCTCCATCACCTGAAGCAGGATCTCGATCGCTTCGCTGCCGTAGTCCCGTTCGTTCTCGGGCTTGTAGAGGTAGTAGGCCTCATCGATGAACAGCACACCACCGCGGGC
>SRMO01000100.1:13016-19142 GCA_004768415.1 Aphanocapsa feldmannii 277cV
CACATCCTTCGTCTTGGGAGCCGTGTGGCCGATGTACTGACCCACCAGCTGTTCGCGGGTTGCCGTGACGAGATGGCCACTGTGCAGGTAGTCGAGGCGGTGGAGGACCATCCCCATGCGCTCGGCCACGCTGGTTTTGCCGGTCCCGGGATGGCCCGTGAAGGACATGTGCAGCCCTGGTGCCGCCGCGTCCAACCCCACCTGGTTACGCACCCGATCCACCACCAGCAGGGCCGCGATCTCGCGGATGCGGGTCTTGACCGGCTGCAGACCGATCAGCTCATGGTCCAGCTGGTCCAGCACCTGCTGCAGTTGTGTGGCCTCATAGGCCGCACGCAGGTTGACGGTGGTGGAATCGGGCACATCCAGCAGGGAACCCTCCCCCGGCCCGGCTGTCGTGGAATCAGCCGAGGAGGGCATCGATGGCGGCGGCAAAGCTGTGGTCAGCTGCACCGACCGGCGCACCCTCCTCGTCGGGTCGCAGGGTCAGGTTCACGTAGGTGCGTCCGAAACTGATGTCGGGATAGCGCGATGTCTGCTCGGACAGCTGCTCCAGCCGGGTCAGGAAGGACCGGTTGGCCTCGTAGTCCGGGAATTCGATGCGCCGCTCGAGCCTTGCCGGCCGTTGCCGCAGCGTCCAGGGCTGATCCATGGCTTCAACCTAGATCAGGGCTTACCTCAGCCGCCGCAGGCAGGCAGTGCATCCAGCCGGGCTCCCATCAGACGACCCACCCAGGCTTCGGCATAGGCACGGTTGGCCTCGGCCTGTCCGGGATCGCTGCTGTCGAGAGGGTGGGGGAAGGTGCCGGCGATTGCGGCGTTGGTGACGCAGAACATCGACTTCTGGAAGCTCATGCAGATCTTCACGTGCACATCGCCGTCGCCCCGGCCCTGGGAGCGATACCAGTCGTGGAGTTCCTCAGGCAGGTGACGGAACATGTCCTGCATCAGCAGGCTGGGGGGAATTCCCGCCCCCATCACAGGCAGTGGATCGGCAAACAGGGCGCCGTAGCGGAACTGCTCCTGGTCGTGGGGAATGGCCCAGGCCTGCGCGTTGAAGGACACCGTGCCGAGGAAGGGCATGCCCCGCAGGAAAACCGCCTCCACATAGGGAACCGCCACATCCGCCAGGAAGGTGAGACGTGCTTCCGGGGGAAGGATGCGAATGGTTTCGCCACCCACCTCCACGCTGTAGGTGATGGGGTTGGCGGCGGCAGCCACCAGTCCGTCCCGGATGAAGGCCACCACAGCGGCGATGCTGCCCACCTGACCACGGCGCCAGGCGGCTGCCAGATCCAGGAAGAGATCGCTCATCACGCGCCAGAACTGCCCCAGGGCATGGATGGTGGTGATTGAACGGATCTGCTCGACGATGAACTCCGGGAAGAGCGGATGGAGCAGGGCCAGGATCGGATCCCGACGCCGCTTGAGGGCAATCACCCGCTCACAGGTGGTCAGGAAGGCTGCGCTGTCGAGGTAGGCATCCAACCCACCGGTGCCATGCCAGAGCATGGCCTTCTGGCAGTACTCGGCGTATTCGAAGTTGATCCGGTCGTGGATCAGATGCTTCCAGAGCCGCCCCGGCGTCACCCTGCCGTCCAGGTAGCGGTAGATGGGGAAGAGATTGAGGAACTGGTGCTCCCCCTGGTAGATGAGGTTGTTGCTGTAGGCGTCGAGCACGTCGCCGTAGCTCTGCAGCACACCCACCACCTGCAACACATGGTTGGGGCTCTCCGCCAGGAGTGTCTCGCCGGCCAGCAGGGCTTCGATCAGCGCCTCCGGGCTGGTGCCGGAGGGGGAGAGGGGGTCATTGGCAAGGGTCATGGTCAGCCAGCTGCCTCCCCGGGCCGGCCAGCCAGGGCCATCTGCTGCGGCAGGGTACTGAGGGCGGTGGTGCTCCCCACTGCCAGGTCCGCCAGTCCCTGGGGCCAGAGACCCACGACGAAGACAACAAGGGCAAGGGCCATGGCAGGCAGCTGATGGATCAGGGGCACGGCCGGCAGCAGGACATTGTGGGTCGGGCTGTCGGGCCTGACCGGGGTGACGGCGAGGCGACCGAAAAAGACCCTGTTCACCAACAACAGGAAATAGACCGCCGTCAGGCCCGAGCCCACCATGCTCAGCAGGGTCGCCAGCGGAAAGGTCAGCAGGCTGCCGCGGAAGATCATGAACTCGGCGACGAACCCGGCCATCCCGGGAATGCCTGCACTGGCCATCACCGCCAGCACCATCAGGCTGCCGGTGAGCGGCAAGCCGCGCTGAGGGTTCATCAGGCCCCGTAGCACAGTGAGATCCCTGGTTCCGGTGGCGCTGTAGACGACGCCCACCAGCAGGAACATCAGCCCGGAAATGAGGCCATGGGCAATCATCTGGAAGAGGGCGCCCAGCAGGCTCACAGGGGTGGCGGCAGCTGTCGCCAGCAGCACATAGCCCATGTGACCGACGGAGCTGTAGGCCACCATCCGCTTCATGTCGGTCTGGGCGATGGCGGCCAGGGAGCCGAACAACACGGAAACAGCGGCCCAGCCTGCCAGGTAAGGGGACATCAGGGCCCAGGCATCGGGGAAGAGCCCGAGGCAGAAGCGCAGCAGGCCGTAGGTGCCGAGCTTCAGCAGCACCCCTGCCAGCAGCACGGAGATCGGCGTGGACGCCTCGGTGTGGGCGTCGGGCAGCCAGCTGTGGAAGGGAAACAGCGGAATCTTGATACCGAAGCCCACCACCAGCGCTGCCATCAGCGCCAGCTGCGTACCGAGGCCGAGCTGGCGTGCCTGGTCGGGAAGGATGCTGAAGTCCAGATCGCCGCTGGCCAGGGCGAGGCCCAGGAAAGCCACCAGAATCAGCACTCCGGAAACGGCGGTGAAGATCAGGAATTTGGTGGCGGCATAGGCCCGGTTCCGTCCACCCCAGATGGCGATCAACAGCCAGAGGGGAATCAGCTCCAGCTCATAGAAGAGAAAGAAGAGCAGCGTGTTCTCTGCCAGGAACGCCCCATTCACCGCGGCGCTGATGATCAGCAGCAGGGCGAAGTAGAGCCGCGGTCGAGGGGTCCCGGTGGAGGAGACAGCGGCTGCGACGAGCGAGAGGATGCCATTGATCAGCACCAGGGACAACGCCAGGCCATCCAGTCCGAGGCGATAGTCCAGGCCGAGGCTACCCAGCCAGGACGCCTGCTCCTGAAGCTGCATGCCGGCAAGGTGGCCGTCAAAGGGGATCAGCAGAGCACAGCTCCAGAGCAGCTGGGCCGCCAGGGTGACGAGGCTGAACCGCTTGCTGGTCTCGGGGCATGGCACACCGGGCCACAGGATCAGGGCCAGGGCCCCGGCGAAGGAGATCAGCAGCAGGATCGAGAGCATGGGCAGGCTCATGGCGTCCCCCCCACGGCGAAGTTGAGGAAGGCCAGCAGCACCACAGCCACCACCAGGGTGAGCACATAGGTCTGGGAGGCACCGCTGACGCTGAGCTTGAGGCCTTCAGCCGTGGCCATGGAGAGGCGACCGAAGCCGTTGACGGCGCCGTTGACGATGCGCCGATCCAGCCAGTCGGCTGACCTGGCGAGCCAGGCCACCAGGGCCACGATCGAGATCCGGTACAGGTGGTCGGTGTAGAAGTCGAAGGCGAGCAGGTCCTGCACCACGCGCAGTGGGCGGTGGATGGAACGGGACATGGCCTCCTGCAGCGGCTGCAGGCTGCCCACCAGGAAGGCGAGGCCGCCACTGGCCAGCACGAGGGCGAGGCCGGCGGTGGACACCGCGGTGATGCCCGGCACCGGATCGAGGCGTTGCATCAGGAAGGGGGTCACCAGCACCAGCACGGTGAGTGCCACCATCGGCAGGGCCATCAGCCAGTTGACCTCCGGTGCGCGGCGGGCCTTGGCCCTGGGTTCGCCCAGGAACACGTGGCGGAACTTGCGCACCAGATTCCAGACGGTGAGGGCATTGGTGAGCAGGAAGACGGCGGCCAGCAGGGGAGCGTCCCGCAGCAGCACATCGATGCTGAGACCAAAGCACCAGAAGCAGCCGAGGGGCAACAGGCCCGTCATGCCGGCGGCGCCGACGATGTAGGCGGTGGTGGTGGCAGGGGTGCATCTGGCCAGCCCTCCCAGTTCGGTGATGTCCTGGCTGTTGGTGATGGCGATCACACTGCCGCTGCTCATCGCGAGCAGGGCCTTGGAGAGGGCATGGGCCAGCAGCAGCAGCAGGGCCAGGGACGGCAGCCTGAGGGAGATCAGGATGAAGACGAGGCCCAGATAGGCGGTGGTCGTGTAGGACAGGGCCCGCTTGATGTCCACCTGGGCCAGGGCCACCAGTGAGCCGCCGAGGGCGCTGATGCTGCCGATCACCTGGAGCACGCTGATGGCCACCGGCGAGATGGTGACGATCGGCATCACCTTGAGCAGCACGATGGCGCCGCAGGTCACCACCACGGAGTTGCGCAGGATGGAGGCCGGGTTGGGGCCCTCCATGGCCTCATCCAGCCAGAGGTGCATGGGGAACTGGGCGCACTTGCCAGCCGGGCCGGCGATCAGGGCCAGGGGCACCAGGGTGCTGGCGAGGGGACCCAGATCGTGGTTGGCCACCCAGACATAGAGGTCAGTGAAGGTCATCGATCCCGCCCAGGCAGAGATCGAGACAATGCCCATCAGCAGCAGGACATCCCCCACCCGCTTGGTCAGGAACGCATCACGGGCTGCAGTCACCACCAGGGGCTGGGCATACCAGAAGCCCACCAGCAGATAGGTGGAGAGGGTGAGCATCTCCAGCAGGAAGTAGCTCATGAACAGAGAGCTGCTCAGCACCACCCCGGACATGGCGCCCTCGAAGAAGCCGATCAGGGCGAAGAACCGGGCCAGGGACCATTCCTTGTCCATGTAGCCCAGGGCATAGACCTGGCCGAGGAAGCTCAGGCCGGTGACGAGTTCCAGGGCACCGAGATTGAAGGGAGACAGCACGAAGCTCCAGTCGAGCCGAAGCCCGGCTGCGTCGAGCCAGACCAGATCGAGGGCATAGGTGCCGTGCTCCCAGATCCAGACAAGGGAGATGCTGCCATGTACAAACGCCAGCAGCGTGACCAGCAGGTTCAGATAGGCGGCAGGCCTGGGGCCATGGCGGCGGATCCAGCCTGCCGCCCAGGGCAGGGACAGCAGGACCCCGGCAAAACCGTAGAGGGGGATGAGCCAGGCGAACCGGACCGATAGGAGCAGAACGTCGGGCAAGCGAAGGAATGACCTGAGGAGAAGGGTTGGGAGAGAGCCTGGCTGTCTTCAGTCCTAGAACGTGGCTCTGGCAGGCTGCGGCTGGTTCTGGGGGTCGAGGCTGTGGAGCCATTCGGCCAGCTCCTGGCCGTGGTGCTGCTCTTCTTCCAGAAGGCTCTGAAAAAAGGCGGCGTTCTCGCTGTCACCGATGTGATGACAGAAGCGGGTAGCGCCGTCGTAGTGGCTGATCAGACTCTGCTCCAGCACCGCGTTGCCGGCCAGCAGGCCGCGCAGGTCGGATGCCGTGGTGACGGGCTGGAGTTGAGAAGCGGACGGTGCCACCCTCAGCCTGAGCATCTGCTGCACGATCCGCTCGGCATGGCCCATCTCCTCCAGGGTCTCCTGGCGGAAACGATCTGCCGCCTCGGTCTCCCCCCAGAGACCAACCAGGCAGGCCTGGGTCATGTATTGCTGCACGGCACTGAGCTCAAGGCTGAGGGCACGGCCCAGGTAGGCCAGCACGCGGGGATTGAGACCATTCATGGATGTGTGGATCGTGCGAGCGTCTGCAGAGGGAAGCGCCGGGGCCAACAGTTCAGAGTCGGCGTGCGGCACCGGAATGACTCAGGGCTGGCTCCACTTCGCTGTGGGGGCGAGCGATGATGTGGGCCGCCACCAGACCGTCACCGACCCGTTCGCAGGCATCGGCACCGGCGCGCACCGCGGCGTTCACGGCACCGGTCTCACCGCGCACCATCACGGTGACGTAACCACCACCGACGAACTCGCGGGCCACCAGGCTCACTTCAGCGGCCTTGGTCATGGCGTCGGCTGCCTCGATGGCGGGTACCAGACCGCGGGTTTCGATCATCCCGAGGGCAATGCCCTGGACGGAAGATGCCATGGCAGGGGGTGAGGAAGGAAGCGCAGGGGGA
>SRMO01000100.1:19374-34559 GCA_004768415.1 Aphanocapsa feldmannii 277cV
GGTCGGTGATGGTCTGGAAGCGGTAGGTCCGGCTCAGCCGTCCGGGTCCCAGCCATCGATGATTCCGCCGATGGTGAGATCCGTGTGGGTCTCGGCCTTGCCGGTGGCGAAGCGGGCGGCCGCGCCGCTGGCGGTGAAAACCCAGTTGCCGGGGCTGGCGCCGACGGGGTCGACGGCGACGCTCACCTTGCCCCGGGCATTGCGGATCAGGCGCAGGTGCCAGTGGTCGAGGCCGGGAACGCGGTTGGTGCAGACCAGTGAACCCACCACTTGCTGGATCTCCATCAGGCCGACACCTCCAGTGGCGCTTCGGGATCCCAGTGGTCAATGATGCCGACGATGGTCAGATCGCTGGGGTAGGACTTGGAGCCGGCGGCTTCCCGGGCAGCCGAGCTGCCGACGCAGATCACCCAGTCGCCGGGCTTGGCTCCCACGGCATCGACAGCCACCTTTCTGGAGCTGCCATCCAGAACCACCTGCAGATGGCGGTGTTCGAAACCGGGAATGCGATTGGTGGAGACCAGGGGCTTGACCACCTTGCAGATCAGCACGTCAGTGACCTCCCGGGGCGGCGATGGCCAGGGAGCTGCCGACGGCTTCAGCCGGTGTGTGATTGACCCGGTCCCGCACCGTGAGCAGGATGTGAATCTTCTCCTGCTCGAACAGCGAGGCGTAGCGGCTGCGGATGGCGCCGTCCACACGGTGGCAGCTGTCGATGGCCCGCTCGCGGGCACCGGGTACCCGGCTGCTGTAGTCGAAGCGCACGACGATGGGGACGGGCAGGCCGCGGGACACATTGAGGCCTCTGAAAATCCTGATGCCCACATCGAGATCGGCAGCACCCACCTCCACGCTGTCCAGGTGGGTGAAGTAGGTGAGGTTGCGCAGGTGGACCTCCTTGAAGCCGATGCCCACACCGATGAAACGCTCGGCGTGGCCCGCATCGGCATAGGCCCCGCCGTGGAACTGACGCACGTAGTCGATCTGGGAGATGTTGTGCTCGATCAGGCGGCTGATCAGACGCACCATGCCTTCGCCCACGGGGCCAGGCGCTGACTGCTCCACCAATGCGGCGATGCGAGTACGGGCCTGCTCGGCCGTCAGCCCCCGGGTGGCCTCATAGACATCACGGGCATCCAGCCAGCGGTTGAGATCCACCTGGCCCCCTGCCTCGGGCACATGGACACGGATGGCATCGGTGTCGGTGTCGATCCCCATCAGCAGCAGGTCGACCGAAGCGCCGCAGCAGAAGGCGTTCTCGATGGCCTGCTGGAAGGCGGCAAGGCGATCGTGACCACAACGGGCAGCCCTGGCGTCATCGGAGTCGTGGGCCGCGCAGCCCTGATGCAGGGGATCCAGGGAGCTGAAGTGGTAGATCACCCCCTTGAGGTAGTGGGTGGGTGCATCGGCCCCGTTGGGCACCCCCTCCCGGTGGCGGCTGTGCTCCGTGCGCACCCAGCGATCGACGGTGTCCTCGATGCTGAACAGGGCGCCTGCATGGGAACGGCGACGCACGCTGCTGAAGGGGATGCGCAGCGCATAGCTGATGGTGTGGGCCAGGCGGCCGTCAGCACACGGGGTGATGTCGAGCAGGTGGTAGCCGCAGTCGCGCAGAAAGCTGTCGAAGGCGCCGCCGTCACGCCCCTGGAGTGGATCATGGACGAAGAAGTCTTCACTCACCTTCTGGTAGGTCTCGAACACGCACCAGGCGAACAGGGTGCCCATGTCGAGCTGGGAGACCCAGGCCTTCTCGAGGATCGGCTCGGGTAGCTCGAACCCCAGCGTCTTCCGGGCGAGGGACTGGGCCGTGGCGGTGAAGTCATCCTCGTGCTGGAGCGCCGAGAGCCGCTTCAGCAGCGGCACGATGCGATCGAATGCACCCTTGACGTCCCGCTCATAGCGGCAGAGCCGTTCGTTGGCCTGTTGATCGGTCAGGGGGTGGAGCTGACCGTCGAGGGAGCGGATGGTGCTGGCCAGGCTGGCACCGGGGAAGGGAGCCGTGGCCTGCCTGGTGGAGACAGCAGCAGCGGCGTCCACGCTGGCGGGAGCGGCAGTGGCCTCTGGGTGGCCCTTGGGCCGGGCCTGTGCACTGCTCTCAGCTGCACTGCTGTCGGCGCTGCTCCTGGACTGCGCCCTGATGGCCTTGCGCCAGTCCGGACGAGGACGCTGCCGGCTGGGGCTGGTGCGGCCGCCTGCGGCAGTACGGGCAGAAGCGGCTGCGGCACGGGCTGCGGCACGGCGATCGGACGGGGGGGTCGTGCTGTCGCCGGACTCGGCCTGGCGGGCAGCCAGGGACTCCACCCCGCCATAGGGGGTCTGACCATCAGTGCGGTCGGGCCGTCGACGGGGAGCCATGGGCACCCTGGTACCGACGGAGCCATAGCGGCGGGTGAAGGACACGGTGGGAGGTGAACTCAGGGCAGGGAGCGTTCAGCGGATTGATCGATCAACCGCGGGCACCACCGGAATAGGTGACCAGGGAACCGCTGGCGGTGTTGCCGCTGGAGCCGGTGACACGGCTCTCGGGAAGGGGTACCGCTTCATTGCGCTTCAGGTCCTGGGACGGCATGGCACTCATCGGACCTGGCCGGCTGGGGTTGCGACGGCGCGCCGAAGGGCCTTCGGTGCCGGTGACGCGATCGTTGCGGCCCCAGTCATTACCGGTGATGTGCAGGCCTTCACGACCTTCACCGGTGACCCGGGAGGGCGCAGGAGCCATTGCGGGCGCGGGGGCCGAGGCGGGCACAGGACCCAGGTTCGGCCTGGGCTGACGGCGATCGAAGCGAAACTGCTCGGTGCCGGTCACCTTGTTGGTACCCAGGTCGAAGGGACCGGTGATGCGGGAACCCTGCTCATAGGTGGTGCCGGTGACTTCGCTGGATCGCTGCCTGGCGACGTGGGCCGCGGCAGCGGGGGACTGGACGCTGAAGCGGGTCCAGGGGGGAGTGTCGAGGGGCTGGGGGAAGTCCCCATCCACAGTGCTGCCACAGGCAGCGGTGAACTGATCAGTGCCCACATAGGGCGTGCCGGTGATGGGATCACAGGCGCCCTTCGCGGCACCGGTCATCACACCACCGATGCCGGGCTGCTGGCCGGTCATGGTGTGGCCGGGACTGCCGGCGGCCAGCGGGGTGCGGGCCTGCACCTCCCGCTGCTCGGCGGTGGAGCACCAGCGGGCATTGTCGAGGCCCAGGTAGGGGGTGCCGGTGACGGTCTTGCAGGTGCCGGGTTCATCGCCGGTGACCTTCTCGGAGCGGCCGACTTCAGTGCCGGAGACGGTCTGCAGGCGGTTGGTGATGCTGAAGCCCACCTTGGCAGCCTCGGTCTGGGGAGTGGTGTTGCAGAACGCGGCGAACTGGTTGCTGTCCAGGTACTGGTCGCCGGTGACGTTGCGACAGGAGCCCGGTTCGTCACCGGTGACGCTGCTGGAACGACCCACTGCCGTGCCGGTGACGGCGGTGCCGCTGAGGGTGGTGAGGGTGTTCACCTTGGCCGGAGCCTCCTTGCCGACATGAGGCTGGGCAGCCAGGTACTGGGTGCCGGTGAGCTGCCTGGCGGAACCGGGCTCATCGCCGGTGACCCGGCCGGAACGGCCCACCAGGGTGCCGGAGACCGTCTCGCCCTTGTAGGTCTGGGCCAGACCGGTCTTGCGGGGCATGGGTGTGCCTGGGGAACCACACCAGGCCTCGGCCTGGTCGGCGGGAATGTACTGGGTGCCGGTGACGGCCTTGCAGGTGCCGGGCTCATCGCCGGTGACCTTGCTGGAGCGCCCCACTTCGTTGCCGGTGACGGCATTGCCGTAGCCGGTGGCGGTCCTGCTCACCTTGGCAGGACGGGTGCTCGGAGCCTCGCTGCCGCAGTAGGCGCGGAACACGTCGGCCCCCATGTATTCGGTGCCGGTGATGGTGCGGCAGGTGCTGGGCTCGTTCCCGGTGGTGCTGGCGGAGCGGTCGGTGCGGGTACCGGTGACCACCTGGCCGCTGCTGGTCTCGCTGGCGCCCACTTTCCAGTTGGCGTCCTGGGCAGCGGCCACAGGCCTGTTGTGGCCACGGCGGGGGCCGCAGGGACGCTTGCCACCGACCTGGCAACCGGAGGCGGCACCTGTTCTGGCCTTGAGCTCACGCACCTTCTGGGCCAGTTCGCGGCTGGTCAGGTCAGGGGATGTCTGGCGCGCGATGGTGGCTGCGGCACTTCTCGCCGAGAGGGAGGCGGCCTTGCCGCGCTTGCTCTGGGCCTCGCGACGGGCCAGTACCAACATGCGGCCCGGGCTGTGTACGGCCCTGCCCTTGACCTGGGTGGACCTGCCGGCAGAGGCAACGGAGCGGGAGGCTGAGGTCAGCCTGGTGGTGGGCAGCGGACCGGCAGATCCACCCAGGCCGGCCTGCTGACAGATGCATGGCTTGCGGTCTGCGGGGGATGCCGACGTGGCAGGGGTCAGGGGCTTGCGGTCAGTGCTGCGGATGCGGTCCTTGCTGGTGTCGGCGCGCTTGCCCGCGCTGGAGAGGGCCTGGCGGCGCTGGAGTGCCAGGGCACGGCTGGGGCCTCCGGCAGGGGGAATGGAGCGTTTGATCTTGGCGACAGCGGGTGTGGCCCTGGCTGGGGCGGCGGCCACAGGAGTCCTGGCGGTGGACCTGGCGGTGACCACGGGCCTGGCGGCAGCAGCATCCGTGCGGGCAGCAGGGCTGCCCCGATGCACACGGTCCACGGTCCTGGCATAGCGCTGAGCTGCGGACTTTCCATCTGTGGAAAGCGCTTTGCGACGGGCCAGGGCCGCTTCGCGACTGGAGATGCGTGCCATATCCACCCAGAAAAGTGAGGAAGCGTAGAGGGGTTGGTCTCCACCCGGCCGTGGCTGGGCGGAGATCAACAGAGGAGATTTGGTCAGGCCCGGCAGGGGGTCCATCCATGGGCCTGGCTGAAGGCAGCCACGACGCTGGGGTCGGGGGTGCTCAGTGGGCGGCTCGACAGCGGCTCAGGAGCGGCCTTCGAAGACCACGAAGCAGGCACCGGCAGACTGCGTGTAGGCGTCGTAGCCGGTGATGCGCACGTGGTGGTCCGGGTATGCGCGGTGGCAGGCTTCAAGTTCGCTGACGACGACGTTGAGATCCTTTTCCCCGAAGAAGGGAAGCTTCCACAGCACCCAGTAGTTGCGCATGGAACCTGAGGGGTGAACATGCTCAATCGTGGGAGACCAGCCCTGGGCAATGATGTAGGCGATCTGTTCGTAGATCTCGTCCTGGCTCATCGCCGGCAGGAAACCGAAGGTTTCGAGCGTCTGGATGGTCTGATAGTCACCCACGGTGCTCTGAAAAGGCATGGGAGTTCGGTGTGATGGTTGGGTCTTGAGGGCCGATTGCGGGCAGCTCGGCAGAGAGAAGAGGCATGTGTGGGTGAATCTCCGACCAGGGCGGGAGCAGTCTCCTGCCCTGGTCGCTCATCACCACAGTGATCCGCTGTAGCTGGTCAGACGTCGAGCTTGTCGACGGTTTCGAACTCGAACTTGATCTCCTTCCAGGTCTCCATGGCGATGGCCAGCTCGGGGCTGCTCTTGGCCGCTTCGCTGAGGATCTCGCGGCTCTCCCGCTCCAGTTCGCGACCAGCGTTGCGGGCCTTGACGCAGGCCTCGAGGGCCACACGGTTGGCTGCTGCACCGGCAGCGGAGCCCCAGGGGTGGCCGTGGGTGCCACCACCGAACTGGAGAACGGAATCGTCACCGAAAATGGTGACCAGGGCAGGCATGTGCCACACGTGGATGCCGCCGGAGGCAACGGCGAACACGCCGGGCATGGAACTCCAGTCCTGATCGAAGAAATTGCCGCGGCTGCGGTCTTCCGGGACGAAGGATTCGCGCATCTGGTCAATGAAGCCCAGAGTGGTCTGGCGATCACCCTCGAGCTTGCCGACCACGGTGCCGGTGTGCAGGTGGTCACCGCCGGAGAGGCGGAGGCACTTGGCCAGCACACGGAAGTGGATGCCGTGCTTGGGATGGCGGTCGATCACCGCGTGCATGGCGCGGTGGATGTGGAGCAGCATGCCGTTGCGGCGGCACCACTTCGCCAGACCGGTATTGGCTGTGAAGCCACCGGTGATGTAGTCGTGCATGATGATCGGCTGCTTGAGCTCCTTGGCGAACTCGGCACGCTCATACATCTCTTCCGGCGTTGCAGCTGTCACGTTGAGGTAGTGACCCTTGCGCTCACCGGTTTCCTGCTCAGCCGTCTGAACGGCTTCGGCAACAAACTCGAAACGGTTCTGCCAGCGCTGGAACGGCTGGGAGTTGATGTTCTCGTCGTCCTTGGTGAAGTCGAGACCGCCACGCAGGCACTCGTACACCACCCGGCCATAGTTCTTGCCGGAGAGGCCGAGCTTGGGCTTGATCGTGCAGCCGAGCAGGGGACGACCGTATTTGTTCATCCGGTCGCGCTCTACGGCGATGCCGTTGGGCGGACCACCACAGGTCTTGATGAAGGCCAGGGGGAAGCGGATGTCCTCAAGGCGCAGATGTCGCAGGGCCTTGAAGCCGAACACGTTGCCCACCAGGGAGGTGAGAACGTTGGTCACCGAGCCTTCCTCGAACAGGTCAAGGGGATAGGCGACGAAGGCGTAGAAGGACTCCTTGTCTCCGGGTACGTCCTCGATGCGGTAGCAACGACCCTTGTAGAAGTCCAGATCGGTCAGCAGTTCGGACCAGACGGTGGACCAGGTGCCTGTGGAGGATTCAGCGGCCACGGCAGCGGCCACCTCCTCGCGGGGCACACCTTCCTGGCCGGTGACCTTGAAGCAGGCCAGGAGGTCGGTGTCGAGGGGAACGTAGTCCGGTGTCCAGTAGGTGTCCCGGTACTCCTTGACACCGGCGTCGTACTTCTTGCTCATGGGCTGTTCCTGATCAGGGGGAGGTGGGGCGTGATGGATGACCGGCGGAGGGGGCTGTCGTCAGCCGCGGCGCTCCGCTTGGTTCGTCATCAGTCCTTGAGGCCGGCTCCGGCAGCGAGGGCGGGCTCCACTTCGCGGTGGGGCCGGGCAATGATGTGGGCAGCAACCAGGCCATCGCCAACGCGCTCGCAGGCGTCGGCCCCGGCGCGGACCGCTGCGTTGACAGCACCGGTCTCACCACGGACCAGCACGGTCACATAGCCGCCACCGACGAACTCACGACCGATGAGGCGTACCTCGGCGGCCTTGGTCATGGCATCAGCCGCTTCGATCGCAGGGACGAGACCGCGGGTCTCGATCATGCCGAGGGCAATGCCCATGGTTTCGCTCGCCATTTGGGAATTCCGGGATGAGTGGTGGAATGTTCGGCAACAACACTGCAGGTCAGGGTTTCATTACGTCAAGTCAACGGTGTCCTGGAGATCATCACGCTTCTTTCGGCGGGAAATAAGCTCAGCTAATGATTAAGCGTCGTCAAGAACAGTTTTTCTGAGTGTTCCCCTGTGCTGGACACCATTCTGGTGGTTTGCGAGCCAGCGCCATGGGGCAACTGTCGGTGCCACTGATCAGCTGGCCTTATTGGCTGCCATGGAACTGCTGATCACTGGGCGCGTTCCGGATGGCCGACGCCGGACCGCTGCGGTGGCCGCGCCACGGGGTTGGACACCAGACCCGGCAGGCCAGTCCTGCGCGGTCTCCAGCGGGCGGGGGAACACTGCCGCAAGCCCAGCGTCAGCCATCCATGTCAGCAGCAGTACCTGGCTCTTCTGCCATCGGCGGCGATAGCGGCCGGAACGGGCAGCGGTGCCTCAGCCCAGCCGAGCAGCGGGTTGCCCGGGAATTGATGGGTGGTGCCAGCAACCGTGACATTGCCGCCCGGCTCTTCATCAGTGAGCGCACCGTGGAAAGTCACCTGGCATCGATGCGGCGCAAGGCGGGACAACGGACCACGCGCCACCTGCTGGCCTGGCTGCTGGCCAACCCCCAGGATGGCGCTGAAGAGGCTCCCCTGCATCGGCCCGGCTGAACAGGCGCTGCCAGGGGAAGGCTCAGCTGCAGGCCAGCAGTCGTTCCAGCTTCTTCTCCAGATAGGTCAGGAATGGCTGAGCACTGAGGGGCCTGCCCGTCACATGCTCCACCAGTTGCTCGGCATTGACGCTTCGCCCCAGGGGATGCACATGCTGGCGCAGCCAGGCCAGCAGGGTCGCCTCCTCAGCCGCTGCAATGTGATCGTCGATGCTGCCGATCGCTGCCTCCATGGCCTCAGCCAGCTGGGCCGAGATCAGATGTCCGAGGGCGTAACTGGGGAAATAGCCGAACAGCCCTTCACTCCAATGCACGTCCTGAAGGCAGCCGAGGCTGTCGCTGGGTGGGATCAGCCCCAGCTTGTCCTGCATCAGGGCCGTCCAGCGTCGCGGCAGCTCCGCCACTGGCAATCCCTGCTCCAGCAGCTCGATTTCCAGCTGGTAGCGCAGCAGGATGTGCAGGCAATAGCTCAGTTCATCGGCCTCCACCCGCGTCAGGCCGGGTTTCATCGGGTTCATGGCCTGCCAGAAGCCACAGCCATCGCCCCAGGGAGCTGCCCCCAGCCGCTCGGCAAAGCGTGGGGCCCAGCGCTCGGCAAAGGCGCGACTCCGGGCCACGCGGTTTTCCCAGAACAGGGACTGGCTTTCATGCACCCCCATGGAGGTGGCATCGCCGAGGGGCCAGGCAAACCACTGGGCCTGACCCCTCGGCAATGACTGTTCATAGAGGGAGTGGCCCCATTCATGGGCCACCGCCAGGATGGCACTGAGGGGTTGGTCCACCGCGCAGCGCAGGGTGATGCGGAAGTCGTTGGGGCCGAGGGTGACGGAGAAGGGATGGGGGGATCGCGCCAGCACACACTGACTGGAATCGAAACCCCAGGCCCGCAGCAACTGATTGCAGAGGTCCAGCTGCAAGGGCTCCGGCAGGGACCAGGCCGGTGGTTCCAGCCGCTGCCGCGACCGGACCCGCTCCATCAGCACCGGCAAGCGCTGATGCAGAGGCGCGAAGAGCTCGGCGAGCCTGCCGTGGAACAGGTCGGGCTCAAAGGGCTGGGCCAGGGTCTCCCAGGGGGAACGGGGTTCCGCCAACTGCCGGGCCTGTTCCAGCCGCAGCCGGATCAGCTCCTCAAGGGCAGGGGCGAACAGGGCGAAGTCATCGTCGCTCCTGGCCTGTTGCCAGAGGCTGTACCCACGGGACCGGGCCGCTGCCAGGTGTTGGACCAGCTGGGGGTCGAGCTTGCGCTGGCGCTCCAGCTGCTCTCGCAACAACTGCAGATTGCGTTGCCACCCCGGCCTTTCAGCGCCATCCAGCTGATCCAGCGACTGCTCCGCTGCCGCGATCAGCGCGGCGTAGGCCGGTGAACATTGGCGCTTGTGCAGCTGCCCGGCCAGCAGGGCCAGCTGCTCCCCACGCCAGGCGGCAGCTGCCGTCGGCATGGTGGTGTTCTGATCCCAGTAGAGGCAGCTGTTGATGGAACCCAGCAGACGGGTCTCCCGCAGGTACAGCTGCAGTGCGCCAAGGGCTTCGGTGGCCATTCAGTCAGCCGGAGTGGCACCAAGCCTGGCAAGGCATGTGGAGGTGTTTAAACGCTTTGCGGAGCTCGCGGCAGCTGTGTTCGAGAAGAGTGGACAATGGTACAGAGCTGGGGAGTGATCCGTCCGGTGAACAGGGACCAGGTGCTGCTGCTCTCGATCGTGCTGCCAGCGATCGTCATCGCCCTCCTCTGGTATGGCACGCAGCTGGTGCAGAGCCCCTACGCAGGTTGAGCCAGGTGCTGCTTGGCCACCCTGACACGCACCTGCTCATGCATCTCCTCCAGCTGGGCGTGGACGGAGAGAATCTGCTGACGAATGGTCTCCGTGTTCTCCACCGCCTGGAGACTGAGCAGTGCGTCCTCCATCTGCTGCTTGCAGCGGATGAGGGCGAGGCAACAGGTGGTTCCGGCTTCGGTCGACATCTCCTGCCTGAATCCTCTGTACACGGTCTACTGACGACTCACAGGCTATGGCCACACAGCGGTTGTGTCATCAGCGGCCGTTGCGGAAATCCTCCGCGTTCGTGCCGGGGCGGCAGCGGCCTGGCTGCCGGTGGAGCTTCATGTCAGTGCCCCGACACAGTCGCGCTGACCTGCCCCGGGGAATCGGCCCGGCCCCCTCTGCCAGGAAAGGCGACGCCTCTCGATTGCGACCGACAGGGGGCTGCCGTTCGATCTGTCTTCGATAGACTCGCCGATTGCAGTCCAGGGGCGCCCTCTTTGCCGGCAGCCTCCGCGACGACGTGGTGCAGCAACGTTGGGCTGTCGATTACGCTCGTCCTGTGGTGGACGTCTTATCCTTATGTTGATCTATCTATTTGTGGCGACTAGCATGAGCAAGGTCCCCTTGCAGCCAACATGAAAACACCCACCTTCCTTTCAGCGGTGTGACCACCAGTTGCTATGATTCCAAGAGGTCTAGCTCTGCATCAAGTTTAATGTCCTCAAAGCGAAAAGGATTTGCGAAGAGTAATGACGCTCAGAGCAAGCGTGCACAGCAGGCTTTGAACCTAATCCATCAAGGAAAGCTTGAAGAAGCGGAGTTCATTTATAGAAAACTTATTCAGGAAGGAGTCAGGAACGAAGGTGTCTTTAGCAATTTGGCAGCCATTTGTGGAAGACAAGGGAAGAGCCAGGAAATGATAGCGCTCCTCAAGGAATCCCTGTCCATCAAGCCCAATTATCCAGACGCACTATACAACCTAGGCAATATCCTGCAGAAACAAGGAGATTTAGAAGCTGCCATCACCTCCTATAAGAAGATCTTGTCTGTCAAGACCAATTATCCAGAAGTACTCAACAACTTAGGCATTGCCTTGAAGCGGCAGGGAGATCTGGAAGCTGCCATCGCCTCCTATAGGAAAGCCTTGGCCATCAAGCCCAATTATCCAGAAGCACTCAACAACCTAGGTATTGCCTTGAAGCGGCAGGGAGCTCTGGAAGCTGCCATCGCCTCCTATAAAAACGCCTTGGCCATCAAGCCCAATTATTCAGAAGCACTGTATAACCTAGGAAATGCCCTGCAAGAGCAGGGAGATTTGGAAGCTGCCATCGCCTCCTATAGGAAAGCCTTGTCTATTAAGCCCAATTATCCAGGAGCACTTACCAACCTAGGAAATAGCCTTCAGGAGCAGGGGGATCTGGAAAGTGCCATTGCCTCCTATAGAAAGGCCCTATCCATCAATCCTCATCATCCAGATGCCCACTTCAATCTCTCGTATGTTCTACTTCTATCCGGTGACTATGATAATGGCTGGAAGGGCTATGAATGGCGATTTCATAAGAGAGAAGCTGCCGAAACTCACGCTCATCCTCAGGTGGAGCAGTGGAATGGTCATAACTACTGTTCAGGGAAAAAGCTGATTCTTGTGAGTGAGCAAGGCTTGGGAGACACCTTGCAATTTATGCGCTATGTTCCCTATCTAAAAAATATGGGTATGGATGTATCTCTTTGCGCGCCGCCAAAACTTCATGGTCTCATTCAATCTTCAGGAATCACGACATCTCTCTACACACCAGAAGAAGCAAACACCATCACCACAGGGAAATGGCTACCGCTCCTATCCTTACCAAGATATCTAAATATCAGATCAGACAATCCACTGGTTGATACACCCTATATCAAGGTGCCCGAGCAAAAAATTTTAAAGTGGAAACAGAAGCTAGCTACCGAGAAGCGACCTGTCATTGGCATTAATTGGCAAGGAAACATACACATACAAAATAGCAAGACGATAGATCGTTCCCTTCCCCTAAATACTTTCGCTCCCATCATTGAGATGCCAGAATTCAGTTTACTATCTCTGCAAAAGGGGTTTGGATCAGAGCAGCTGACGGACTGCTCTTTCCTGCATCGGTTTGTTGGCTGTCAAGGGGAGATCAGTCAGATATGGGACTTTGTGGAAACCGCAGCCATGATCCTCAACTGCGACCTCATCATCACCAGTGATACTGCCGTGGCCCACTTGGCAGGGGGTCTGGGCAAGCCAACCTGGCTGCTGCTGAGAAACGTTCCGGACTGGCGCTGGGGCATAGCAGGAGAGACCAGCTTCTGGTATCCCTCCATGCGCCTCTTCCGTCAGCGAGAGCGGGGCAATTGGCCAGAAGTGATGCAGCGTGTGGTTACTGCTCTGGAATCCTTCGCAAGCAGCTGTGTCAACGCTCCAGCTCCAGCCAAGGAAGGCCGCAGCGATTTCCATCCCCGTCTCCTTGACAGAGTTGCTCGACAAGAGCGCCATTCTGGAGATCAAATCAGAATAATTTCATGACGAAAAGAAGAAAAATGTTGACCATGAACTAAGTTTGCCCAAGCATATCTTGAGACAATCAGATGTAGAGCTACGGCCAAAGCAGCATCAGCAGCTCAAGGCTGTCAACCAATCTTTCTGGAAGATAGGGAATCTCTGAACAAGTCCCTTTCCCCCCTGGAGAGAGGAAAGTCAAAGCCTGCTGGTGCGTGATTCTGGCTAATTCAGAGGTTCCCTGGGGGCAAGGGATTGCGTAGGTGAAGAAGGGATGTTCCAGCTGCTCTATGGAAGCTCCGGGGAACCGGCGCAAGCCGTAACGCGGCCCTTGAATCCCTGGTCGTCCCGGACAGCCGTGGAACAGGTGAAGCAGGCCGAGAGCGCCGCTGTTCGCCTCTGCCCATTGACGAAGATCAGGACCGATGGCCATGGGCCAGAGCATCAGCTGAAGCGTTTGCGGCCGCCAGGGATGATCGGGCATCGATGATGCCCGTCTGATTGATTGCCCCATGGGTCGTTCCCCCTCTGCCGTGAAGGTTTCACCTGCAGGCCGGCTCTGGTTGCTGCGCCATGGCCGCGCCGAAGAACGGGATTCCGCGCGACTGGCCGATCGGGACCGCCGGCTGACGCCAGCGGGGGTCAAGCGCACCACCCTGGTGAGCCATCGCCTGGTGGCCCTGGGCCATGGCGGTGGCCGGGGGGTCAGCAGTGGCCTGCGGCGCGCTGACGAAACCGCTGCCATTGCCTGCAGCGCCGGCCTGTTGCTGGGCTGGCATCCGGATCGGCGCCTGGCGCCTGGCGGGGATCTCCTGGCCCTCCTGCGGGACTGGATGATGTGCGTCCCGGTGCAGCAGGATGAAGAGGGCCCAGGGCAGCAGGTCGGCAGCCTGCTCGCACCGGCTGCACCGCTCTGCCTGGTGGGCCATGAGCCCCAGCTGGGGGAGTTGCTCGACTGGCTCACCGGCAGCCCCCAGGGTGGCCTGCGCAAGGCCGGTTTCGCGGTGCTGACACTCTCCGGCCCGCCCGCCAGGGGCTGCGCCCGCCTCGAGGCCCTGTTTCGCCCCAGGGATCTCCTCTGAGCGGGCCCTCCATCCGCCGCTGCCTTTGCCCCCCGCATCCACCGCCGCCCCGTCGGACAGGATCTCAGCGGTTGCGGTGATGCACTGCAGCAGTCCGTCACGTCAGGCAGCGGCTGGGTCGGCCGGTGGCCGTGGGCATCGTCTCCACCAAGGTGCGGCCACCAAGGTGCCTGCCAGACTCGTCGATCAATGGGCCAAGGCCCGCCGCCGGCAGCGCCGTGATCGCTGCATCAGCCCGACAGCAGTCCGTCGGGGCCGTAGCTGCGGGCGAAGCTCAGGAGCGTGCCATCGGGCTGGCGCCAGCGGAGGGTGCAATGGATGGCCGCGCCGGGCCGTGGACCCTCCAGCGTGGCAATCTCCACCCCGGGCTCCGGATGGAAACACAGCAGACCCATGGGCCCCTGCCGCTTGAGCTGCGGACACACCTGCAACGGTTCAGGCAGCACAGGCTGGAGGACCCCCGGTCGCGCTTCCATCACATAGACGATGCTTTCCAGCCGATCCAGGCCATGGCGCACGACCGTGCGACGGCGACAGTCCCCGGCCACCACACAGAGCTCGGTGACCCAGGCGGAAGCCCCCACCCGCTCCGGCCCCAGGCTCCAGTGGCCGGCGGTATCCAGCTGCATTTCGGCGGGCAGGTCGCTGAACACCATGCTCGACGTCTTGCCGCTGATTCTGTTGACCAGGGTTGCTTCGATCTGGCCGGAGCGCTCCTCCAGCAGCAGCACGGAGAAAAAACGCGTCTCCTCACGCCCTGTGGCATCGAGGCGGATGAAGGTGCCGTGCCAGCGGCCGCCATTACGGGCCAACAGGATCTCGCGGGAGCGGGTCAGCATGGCAATGGGCCCGGACCATGACATGATCCTGCCCCGTACAGCACGGCTCCGCCGGGCAGGGGGGTGGCACGCAACAACAGCGGAGGGCCTTGCCGCGTGGATTTCTACACCCAGCACAGCCAGCCAGTGTTCTGTGCCGGAGTCCAGCGCCAACTACGACTCTGGCGGCATTGCTGCCATCACGCAGCCATTGCTGGTAGAAAGGATCTTTGGGTTGCTGACACCCAATCTGAAACCCGCCAGTTCTGCTATTTGGAGAAGCGCGAACTCCTGATGTTTCTAAAAGTCAGATTGACCCTTGGATCTCTGCACCGCAATTGCCTTTTTATCTCATGCTTCCAAGTTGGCGTCAAGACCGCTACCAGCATGCTGCAGCTTCATCCACAGGTGGTTGGTGGACGCCCCTGAAGATGGAGCGGGGCACCAGGGACTGATCAGGGGGCTCCTCAGCCTGGTCAGTTGGGACGCAACTCGACTCTGCAATGGGTCGTGTCGTCTATGGCAGACGGTGGCAACGGCTGCGAGGTGCAGGCCAGTGGCTTGCACCCTGTGGCTCAGATCCTGAAGGGAACCGGCGAATGTCCGCTGAAGTGTGGTCTGCAGCGTATGGAGTCGCAACAGCAGGTTGCAGCCGGCCTCTCGCCAGGCTCACAGACCGGAAGCTCCAGCAAGGCTTCTGTGCCGGCCCGGCCCCCTGGCATGGATCGGAATCACCGCTTAAATGGCATTTCCTGGTCTGTTGTCTTGGCGCAGCCCCGCCTCCACCCCCGCACAGTTGACTCCGTCAAGGAGCGCGCCGACATCGTTGATGTGGTTGGTGAGCATGTGGTGCTCAGGAAGCGGGGGCGCGAATTCGTTGGCCTCTGTCCTTTTCACAACGATAAGTCACCGTCGCTGACAGTGTCCCCGGCGAAGCAATTCTATTACTGCTTCTCCTGTGGTGCCGGCGGTAACAGTATCAAGTTCCTGATGGAACTGAACCGCAGCAGGTTCACCGAAGTGGTGATGCAGCTGGCTGGTCGCTATC
>SRMO01000100.1:35467-35579 GCA_004768415.1 Aphanocapsa feldmannii 277cV
CAGCAGGTCCTTCAGGCCCTGGTGGAGCTGCTGGGCAAACTGCCCCAGACCGCCGTGCGCAGCCGCTATCTGCAGCAGGTGGCGGAGCGTCTTGCCGGTGGCCCGGCGCGCC
>SRMO01000100.1:35663-36950 GCA_004768415.1 Aphanocapsa feldmannii 277cV
GGGCCAGCGCTGGCATGGACGTTCACACCGTTATGAAGCACCTGGTGACGGTGGTGTGCGGCAGAAGGCCGAGGCCCAGGTGCTGCAGCTCTACCTCCACTGCCCCCAGCAGCGGGTCCGCATCAGGGCGCGGTTGCGCAGCTGTGAGCTGGAGGAGTTCGGTATCCATGCCCACCGCCGGCTCTGGGCCGCCATCTGCCGGATCGAGGAGGACATCCTTGGCGCTGGTCTGCTGGAGGCCCTGACCGCCGATGGTCTGGAGCGACAGCCGGAGGGGGCGGAACTGCTGCCCATGCCTCTGCTCGATCCCTCACTGCAGGCCCATGGCCAGTGCCTGGCGAGCCTGAACCTCAGGGAACTGCTCGATGATCTGCTCCTACCAGACGATGGAGACCTGCTGGCCCTGGTGCTGGCCCTGCTGAAGCCCACGGAGACCCAGCGCCTCAATCTCTCCCGACCGCTGCTGATGCTGCGTTCCGCTACGGCATTGCTGGAGCGGCAGCGCAGCGCCAAGCGCTGCCGTCATCTGATCGATGCCTGGAGCAGCCAGCAGGTGGAGACGCTCGAGCGCTGTATGGCAGCGCTGCTGGAAGACCCCTCGGGCCAAGGCGATGACCCCGAGGCACAGATCGACAGCCTGTTTCAGCAACTCAACGCTGACGCGCTGCGTTTCCAGGCGCTCTACTATAGCGAGCGTCGCTACATCGACAGCCTGGACCAGCAACGCCGCGCCAGCTGCCGCGAAGCACTGACCAGCGCCACCCTGGCGACAGCCCAGGGCGAGCCTGGCCCGTGCGGCCAGCAGCCACAGCAGTGGGATGACAACGCCACCGTTGGGCAGCCGGCGGCCTGGCGGTCTGACTAGCAGCAGACCAACTGCTCCCGCTGGAAGGAGCGCCAGCAGAAGATTCAGCGCGATTACGAAAAGATTCTGCGGGGGCTGAAGAAATCAGCAGTGGATGACGAGCAGTTCATCCGGCTGCGGCGAGAGATCGAGGGACTTCGCCCCTTGCAGGAGCGCAAGTCTATTCTGCAGCGGTTGGAAAAAGAGTACACGGAGCGCCGCCGCATACTGCTCGACGAGTGGGAAGGAATCAAAGCGCAGGAGTTCCAAATCCTCGTCAAGGCTACAAAGACAATTGGCAGGAAACTCCGCGACGACGTCCAGGTTGAGGTTACTGCCGCCGGTGATCGGGAGCCGCTGTTCAAGCTTCTGCGTGAAGAAGTCGGAGGCCGCCTTTCCGAGGCAATCAACAGCCTCGGCGAGAAGAAGAACTTTACGCTACC
>SRMO01000011.1:0-207 GCA_004768415.1 Aphanocapsa feldmannii 277cV
CTGTGTAGATCACCGCCATCCAAATCATTCAGAAGAGTCAGCTTGATCTCGCTCGGCGCAGCGTCGTTGTCCTTGATGATCAGGCTGTCTTCTCTCACACTCACGCCGGCGAGGTCGCTGCTGCCGCTGACGGTCAGGCTCTCATAATCCCCCTCATCGATATTGTCATCGGTCAGCGTCAGCGTGAACGTCTCGGTCCCCGATAAC
>SRMO01000011.1:246-4491 GCA_004768415.1 Aphanocapsa feldmannii 277cV
GGATGGTAATGTTGAACTTGTTGGCGGAGATATTCTGGTCGTTGTCTTTAGTCGCCGTATCATCATCCACACTCACCGTCACAGTGTAGTCGATCCCTTGCTTCGCCGTGTCACCGCTAGCGCCAACCGTCACGGTCACTGTCTGGTCCTCGGCGTAGGTGCTGGGATCCTCTCCCTCCTCACCCTCCAGATCCGCCTTCACCTTCACCATTATGCTCCCAGCGCCCTCCGACACGGCGGATAGATCGCCATCCGAATCATTCAGAAGCGTCAGCTTAATCCTGCCGCTTGGCGGGTCGTCGTCGGTGATGGTCAGAGTGGTTGGGGTAACTGGTATCGAGCCTGTGCCGCTTACGGTCAGGGTCTCGTAGGTTTGCTCGCTGTCACCCTCATCAAGGAGGTCATGGAGCGGGTCGATGCTGAAGCCATCAGACCCCTCAGTCTCACCCGCCGGGATAATAATGTCAAAGCTGTCCACGATTTCTCTGTAGTCGATCCCTTCCTCCGCCGTGTCGTTGGCATCGCCCACCGTCACGGTCACCGTCTGTTCCGTGAGAAATGTGGCATCGTCATCCACTCTTGCCGTTACTGTCACATCGATAACGCCGTCGCTTTCTCCGCCTTCAGGCACGCTGGTTGGCTCCACCGACAGCGTGATCCCAGTCGGCGCTGCTTGCACTTGAATTGAAAAATTTTCCTTTGTTAAATCCTGATGCTCATTGACTGCTGTCCAAGTGTAGTTCGTTTTTTCCAGGATACCTGTGGCCGTGCCTGAGATGGTCCGTGTGTCTTCATTGTAAGTCAAGCCTGGAGGTAATATCAGTATCCCATCCGATGAGGATTGTTGCGAAGTCAGGGTGTAGTAGCGAATCAAGGCGTCATCGTCGCCGCTACCGCATGAGGCCGCAGGCAGCGACAGTTGTACCTTCCCTCCCGTTCTATAGTCGTAATCATCGATATCTGACTCAAACGAGCATGCTGCTGCAGCTCGAGTGACTGCGATGGTGTACTCCTTTGTAGAGGGGCCATTGACAAACTTTACGGGAATGGTGTTTTCTCCCGGTTTCAGATAAATCGCTTCGCTGTTTGTATCTCTGTCTACTTTCATGCCATTGATTATGATTTTGGCGCCGCAGTTGTCGTTGGTAGTGGCTTGCAACGTGACGCTCGAAACCGAGTAATCGACATCCTCAGTATAAGCGAGCTGATTGGAAGAAAATCCGATATTATCATTATTCACTGTCAAATCTGTGAGAGCAGCATTTTCATCATAGCAACTGGTTATTCTGGTTATGACATTGTTCATATCATTGTTTATATTGTAGGTTATTCATACATTATTATCTTTGCTGGTATCCAGCTCGATTTCATCGCTCTGGCCCAGTAAACTCGTACCTGCATCGACATTCATTCCAGATGTAGCACCGACTCTGGCAGTAGTCCTGTTCGTTTCTAAAGCATTGTCCATGTCATTATCATCAATTTTTTCAATCAGATAATAAGCATTCATTTCTGTCGAATTTATTATAATCTTGTTGCTAGCAATATTATCGATAGTATGCAATGTAAGGTAGTCGTATGGATTACATTCATTATCACCTGTTTGACCGCGAAGGTCACGACAATAGCGATCATTTTTCTGAACAACATTCAATAAATTGAAATCATTGCCTATTTTTTCTCTGAAATAGATTTCCGAATCATTGCTAGTGCGACGAAATACATCGATGGTATAAGTCTTAATTGTCTTGTCTTCAGCAGTCACTGTAACTGAGATGTCAGTAACTTTGCCACTGCTCAAGACAATATCATTGCTGGTGTCTCCATTTGTCACCGCTTCGCCATTCACCGTCACCGTTGCGTTTGCTTCATCGACGGTCGGCATTACCCTTACCTTTTCGATGTTACTAGCCACATAGATTGTGTAGCCGGTTTCATTTTTGTCGAACGTCGGCGCCAGTGTCCCAGTCGAAACTTGCGAAGTGTTCGAAATGGTCGAAACGGTCAAGCCGTTCAAGTCTGCGTTGTCGCTGGCCGCAGTAACATTGATATTCACTGTGCCGATGCTGTTTTCGCTCTCATCGCTTCCGTCCGAGACAGTGTATCTGAACCTGTCCTGGCCGGTGAAGCCCGGGTCCGGCGTGTAGGTGATAGAGGTGATCCTGCTGGTATCGCCGTTGACGTCGGTCTCGCTATCGGTTTTGATATTGCCGTTGCGCGCGTAGCCCACCGCAACCACCCTGAGCGTCGGTCCGCCTTCATCTGGGTCCGTATCGTTGATCAACAGGGCGTTCGTATCGATGTCAAGGTCATTCTTGTCGGCAGTGCCGAGCGCGAGAGAATTGTTGCTGATGGTCCCGAAGTCATCATTCATCACCATCGGCGGATCATCATTCGCTGGGTTGACCGTGACGGTGACTGTGGCGGTCGCCATGTTGGGGGCCGGATTGCCGTCCGCGTCTTCGAAAGAATCCGAGATGGTGTACGAGAAGCTGTCGGTGCCGTAGAAGTCCTTGCCGGGCGTGTAGGTGATGGTGGTCTTATCGTCGGAAAGCACGACCGTGCCGCAAAGTTCGCTCGCTTCCTCCTCCCCGCAATTGGCCGGTTTGCCCACCCCGGTGACGCTGAGCGAACCGCCATCCGCGTCCACCACATCGTCATTTTCCAGCAGGCGGTCGGTGTCGATAGTGAGCGGATGGTCCTCTTCGGTATCGCCGCCGTTGTCATTCCCGGCAATTGGAGGCTCACCCACATTGGTCACAGTGATAACGAAAGGCAGTGAGACATAAGAATCGATTACCTGTGTATTCCAGGCTTGTAACATCAGATCGTAACTATTGTTCTTATCAGTGTCAGTCGGGTTCTCATAATCCAGGTCATTAGAGTCTATCCGTATATCAACACTTATAGTTCTATCATTATCATCACTGTAGTTCCATGCTTGTACTTTACCGTAAGGAACAATTCTGAATTTATCTGCATCCGGATAGACGGTCCCAAAACGATTAAGTTCAGAAGGAAGGCTAACGTGCACAGGACGGTTGCCGTCTATATCCGGGTTCACGATATCGAAATTATCCTTGGCGTCCGGATCGCGAAGCATAACCGTGACGACAGTATGACCGGGTAAGGCCAAGGCATTGCTCTCCGGGATGAAGAACCTGGTCTCTCCAACCCAGACCGGCCGCCGATCTATGGTGACGCTGACATCCAGATAGGCAGAACTGCCGGCGGAGTTGGCGATAATGGAAATGTTGTAGACATTGTCCGCGTCGATGTCGCTTGGGTTGGCATAGTCGGGGGAGCTCACAAAGGTGAGGGTACCGCTGCTGCTGTCGATATTGAAGCTGTTGGAGTCTACTCCACCCAAAGCAAAGCTGACAGAACCTTTCTCGCTGTCGGAGGCTTCGTAGGTTCCCACCTCTTTTGTGCCATTTTCCGCGTAATAAATTTCAGTGTAATTCTTCCAGTCTTGAGTCGCGAAGACCGGAATTTCATTCTTTACCGTGACAGTTACATCGAGTTCCCCTGTTGTACCGCCGACATTGACCTCCACGGTTAATTTATAGTCATTGTCGACGTCGCTGTCGGCCGGACTCTCGAAATCGGGCGGATTCTTGAACGTCAACGTGCCGCTGCTATCGATATCGAATTTACCGCTATCGTCCCCTGACAGAGTCCAGGTGGGGCTCCCGGGGATTGTGATGTTGTAATCTTCCACCGCCGTCGTGTCATTCTCGATGTATTCGACGTCCCTTCGCCCGGATATCAGGTCCGGGTCGATTGCCATAATGTAGATCGAGGCGCTGTCCTCGGTCCCGTCATTGACCTTGAAGTTGAACGTCGTGAAGTTGTCGCCGGTTTGGTCCGCTGGCGGAGCGTATTTGAGCTTCTCATCAGACAGCTTCAACACAACGCTATCCAGCGCGTAGCCGTCAGAATCGGTCCCCGTGGTGAACTGCTGAGCAGAGTCGTTCGGATTGATCGTGATCCTGGTGGCAGCACTGGTTTGCCCGGTGTTAATCACGTACACATCCCCGGTCGCGTGCCCTGACATCGGGATGCCAAGCAACACGACAGCGCAGCCAAGGAAGGTATCGATGAGGGGAGGCCAGGTTATTGCTCTACCTGCCATTGCCTTGAGGTGGCCGCGCACTCGACCTGATGCTGTGTTGGCATTCTAAGTCAGGCTTCCTGAAAAAGTAAATTAGCCCTGAAGATGACAAACATGGCTGAGAGCATCAG
>SRMO01000012.1:0-765 GCA_004768415.1 Aphanocapsa feldmannii 277cV
GACGGTCGCTCCGCTCGTTGCTCTCCGCCTCATCGAAGACCACCGGCAGTGCGTCGGAGCAGAGGCTCTGGCGCAGGCCCGCTTCCGTGGTGGCGCCGCTGACGAGGAGGGCGAAGTCCGCCAGCAGTGGAGCGACGAAGCGATCGAGGATGGCGCTCTTCCCTGTTCCCGCTCCCGCCGTCAGCCAGAGATGTGGTCGCCAGCGGAGGGCGCCGCAGATGGGCGCCAGCACCACCCAGCCGCTGAGGAGTGTGGCGGAGGCGGGCACCTCCCAGCGGAAGCGGTTGGCGATGCTCACGATCACCGCTGCCTCGGGAAGGGTGAGCGGTTCCACCCCGCAGGGTCCCTCCAGCCGCTTGAGCCGTTGGTAGATGTGGGAGGAGGGGAAAGGGGTGGTGATGGGTTGTTCCCCTGCCGGGGTGATCAGTCGGTCACCGAGGTGGAGGACGCTGCGGCCGTTGTCCCACCAGGCCCCGCGACCACGGATGCGTTCCGGTGCAAACATCCCGACCGCCGCCGAGCGCTGATGGAGATCACTGGCCGCCGCGGGCCAGTTCACCCCCATCCGTCCGGGATAGAGGCTTTGCCAGAACCGCAGTGGCGCCAGTGCCACCAGGTGGGTGCCGGTGTGTGCGGAGCGGGACAGGCGCAGGATCTGACCGGTGCTGCCGGGTTGGTAATAGTTCGCTTCCGTGTCGTAGCCGAGGCACTGAAAGGGCAGCCCACCTCCCCCACCAGCCAGGGGCTGTTCATCGACTGCACCGG
>SRMO01000012.1:822-2183 GCA_004768415.1 Aphanocapsa feldmannii 277cV
CCCGGCATAAGCACCACCTCTGGCGCCGGCATCGCCTCTGGCGGCAGCACCACCCCTGGCGACAGCACCGCCCCTGGTGGAAGCACCGCTACCCCTGGCGGAAGAGGCAGCAGCATTCCCGGCAGAAGTACCACCCCTGGCGGCAGCACCACCCCCGGTGCCAGCCGGCCAGGGCCGGGCGCTGCGCTGCAGCTGACGGGCGGCCTGCTCACGGCTCCAGTGGGCATCGGCCAGGTCCCAGCCCTGGACCACGCCATGGGGAATGAGCACCATCTGCAGCCGGCAGCCCTGCTGCTGCAGCCGCCCTGCCAGCGACTCCATCGCCCTCTGCCCGGCTGCATCGGCATCGGGCCAGAGGGTCACCGTGCGCCTGGCCAGGGGCCGCCAGTCCGCCTTGCCCACCCCATTGGCGCCATTGGGCCAGCTGATCACCACGTGCCGGGGAAAGAGGCGTGAGGCGGCCTCGGCCGTCCCTTCTCCCTCCACCACCAGCACCGGAGCATCCGGCCGTTCCCTCAGACCCGGCAGGCCGTAGAGGGGCCGGGGAACGGGCCAGTCACAGCGGAAGAGGTCCCGCTGGCTGGGCCGGTGCCAGGCGCCATCCAGCCAGACGCGGTGCAGAAAGACCTTGCTGCCACTGCGCAGCAGGAGCCGCTGGACCCAGAACAGGGGATCACCGCTGGCATTGCGATAACACCACTGGGCCACGGCGCCCTGATCCAGAGCGGGAGGAGGAGCATCGGGGGGAGGCAGTTGCGGCTGACGCCATGGCCGCCGACCGCCATGGCCGGGAAGTCCGGCCACAGATGCGGAAGACGCTGCCGCTGCTCCTCCTCCTCCCCTGCCGGCTGAGGGGTTGGCAGAAGCCGCCGGCCGGTGCCGCCGCCGCCGCCGGCGCGGGGCAGCTGCCGCTGCCGGCACCAGACCCAGATAGCGCTCCACCTGCCGGGAAGCCTCGGTGAAGCACCATCCGTTGGCGCGCATCAGCAGGTCCATGCCGGAGCCAGCACCACCCCGGCGGTTCCTGCCGCCGCACTGGTTGCAGAACCATGAGCCACTGCCATCACGGTCATCGAAGCGGTAGCGGTCCCTGCCGCCGCAGAGGGGACAGGGCTGATGGCGGTTGCTCAGCTGCTCCGGAGCGAGGCCGGTCAGGGCGGAGAGCAGTTCACTCCAGCGGCCCGAGGCCGCAGTGATCACATTGTTTGCCATGGGTGTCAGCGCCGATCAACGACGGGAAGAAGAAGCAGAAAAAGCAGAAGAAGAAGCCAGGCCAGGCTGCGGCTGCGGCTGGCACGGCACGCCCTGCTCCACCGCGATGGCGGTATCGAGGGCCTGGCGTAATGCCGACGAGCGGCTGA
>SRMO01000013.1:0-1055 GCA_004768415.1 Aphanocapsa feldmannii 277cV
GACGACGCTGCGCAACTGGTGACGCCACCTGGCGGAGAGTTCCGCGGCCTTGCGCTGGTTGACCGTCGGCGCCGGGGTGTTGCGGAAGGCGGCCGGCACCGCCCGCAGCCCGCAGTAGCAGGCCCAGAACTCCACTGGCCCCCAGACAGGACAGCTCCCGTCGCCCAGGGGGATGGCAGGCTTCAGTTTCTCCTCGATGCGCGGATCCGGGACATTGCCCCACTCCCTGGCGGCGATGCGGCGGTTCACCTCCCAGAGCTGCCAGAAGGCCTTCTGCCTGAGCTCACCGGCCTTGCCCTGCTCAATCACGGAAAGGTTGCCGTAGGAGATCGCCTCGAAACCCGCCTCCTCCGCCCAGCTGCAGACGGTGTACTGGGTCCAGCCATTGCCTCTTCTCCAGTTGAGGAGCATGCGGCCGAAGGCTCGGCGGTCCCTCTCCTGCCGCTCGACCAGTTCCGCATAGGTGATGGTGTGCACGTCCCGCATTCCGGCTCGTCGGCGCCATCCTACGTCAGGCTTGTCGTACGCAGCCAGGGTCTGGCATAGCTTGCCATGACCATCCGGTCTGCTGCCGAGTACCTCCGGGTGCTGCTTGGCCTGATTGCCCCTGATTGCCTTGCCCGGCCGGGCCTGCCTGCACTGTCCGCGTCGGCCTGCAGGGGTTTGGGGTGGACAGGGGTGGGCCGGCATGGGCAGCCGGTGCTGTCATTCATTCCGGCATTCCGGGCGATTCATGCGGTGGCGTTGGGGCAGAGACCTACCCCGCCCTGCCCCGGCAGTGTCAAAGCCAGGGGTAGGGATGCTCGCCGAGGTGGACCTGGCCCAGCCGCTTGAGCCGCAGCTGTAGTTCTGCCCCATCCATCAGCGACAGAGCGGTATCGGTCTGGCCATCGCGAGCGAATGCTCGGCCTCCTCGACGGAGCGGCAATGTTGTTCCGGGCGATTCATCCAGCGGCGTTGGAGCGGAGCCCTACCCCGGCAGTGGGTTCGAGAACCCTGCGGGCATCCTCCAGCGAGCGGCAGATCGCTGCGACCCCACCGAACTGCTGCACCAG
>SRMO01000013.1:1065-2007 GCA_004768415.1 Aphanocapsa feldmannii 277cV
CGCAGATAGCTCTCCTGCTCCGGGCGGATAGCCCCTTGGGGCGTCTTGACCTCGATGGCAATGAACTGGCCGATGTGCTGGCCCACCATGGCCGCTGTGATCTCGACGCTGCGCAGGCCGATCAGGTCGCTGCTTCCCTTGCAGAGTCCGAAACGCACCAGCCGGCCCTGCCTGTCGATCAGTGCACCGGTGTTGTTGCGCCAGAGCCGGGTGGCGCCGCGCCCGCAGGCCAGGCGGATCCGCTGCTGGATCTCGTATCGCCGGGAGAGGTTGCCATGCCTCCTCTTGCCGCCTGGCTTCAACGGCGCTGCCGGGCCGCGCCCCAGCCATGGACATGTATTGGCAGAAGTGACCCCTCAGCCAATACCTCCCGCGATGGAACTGGCGAACCTTTTGTGGGCCGGCAGCAGGAGCGCCGTCTTCTCCTCACCACCATCGGCAGCAGCCGCAGCTGAAACGTGGCCCTGGCCAGTAGGTCATGGCCGGCCTCGCTGCCGGGCCGCCCATACGTGCTTTGCCCAGCCGCTTCTGTAGCCACGCTCCTGCTGCCTCTGCAGCAGCTGCTCATAGCTGTGGCAGCCAGCTGAGGGAGAGCGGCGCCGGGGCCGTTGCTGCTGCTGCTTTGGTCTGGGCCGATGGCTGGCAACCACCTCCTCCAGCTCACCGTCCAGTTGCTGCAGGCCCCTCCGCTGCTCGTTGTGTTGCTCCGTCGCAAAGGTGTGGCCGCAGTCGGGGCAGTGCCGGGCTGTGGCGGTGCAGGAGGAGAAGCAGACCGGGCAGTCCCTGACGGGTATGGAGATGCCCTGCCGCCTTCTGCTGCCGTCGAGGCTCCAGTGGCGTGGATCGGTGGGCAGGCCATGGCGGTGGGCATTGCCGACGTGATTGAGGATCACCGCCTCGCGTTTCCCTGCCGCTGGCCGCAGGGCGCGGCCGACCATCTGC
>SRMO01000014.1 GCA_004768415.1 Aphanocapsa feldmannii 277cV
CGCTGGCTCCGCCTCAACCACCCCGGCCTCGGCGCCGAGGAGCTGGAGCACCGCCTCATCGGAACTGCCGCTTGAGCCTGTACCCGCGCCTTTCGTAAGCCCTCGTGGTGGTCTCGGCACTCGTTGCCCTCTCTCTAATCCTCCAGACGATCCCCTATTGCGATTCTGGTTCGACACCGATTACCTCCCGAAGTTGGCGGATGTGAAGATGCAAACGAAGATCAAGCCGCCTATGAATGCGGCTCCACTCATGCAGTTCATTATACCAGTTAGCCTGCCCGCGCAGCCTCCAGCGGTTGCGGGATCGAGCTCCCTTTTCTCGTCCAGTTCCTTTATCGCATGGCCTAACGCCATCGTGCTTTGCTGATGTGAACAGAGCACACACAAGAGGCTTACCGCCCACAGGGACCAAGCGACGATCATTGTCCACGGGATGGCTGGATTGTCACCAGCGATGCGGTCTATGAACGAGAACGAGACACCAAACGCGCCAGCTGAGAGCGTGGCTACTAGCCGATCGTACTTCGTCTGCGATTCGCGCTCGTACTCGAGGAGCAGATCCCGGTACTTCTCGAGGGAGAGATCCTGGTCCTTCTGTTTGAGAGAGTCCGCCGGTTCAGTCATGGGAAACTTCTACTCCCAGCCGTCGGGATCCAGGCCGACCGAGCTGCTTCAGGCTCTCTCTCGCACCATTGCGCGCCGCGGCGCTCTCCTCGTCCTGGCCCGTTCGATGGCCCTGTTGAACATCTCAAGAGGCTGCAGGACATCCTGGTGACGGGCGGTGGCTTAACTGAACTCGGTGATCGCGGCACTGGCGGCTTCGTGATCAGACACTGACATCGTAGCACTGGCGGCTTCGTGATCAGACATTGACTTTGTGTCTGGATCTGATGACAGAGATTCACAGGGATCTCGATCTGTATCGACACCTGAGCAGCTTCTCCCATGAGACTCGAAGTCGTCGTCGGCTGCCAGTGGGCTTCCCGATGATGGAATGTGGGCAGAGCATCGGCCAGGGTTTTGAAGGTCTGCCCCGTATCTCTCCACCCGGTCTGAAAACCGGGGCATGAACCACTGCTGACGGTCGTGCAATCGCAGTTGGGTAGGAAGATTGTGGTTGCCACCTTGCAATGCTCGCAGCACAGACGGAAGCCAAAGAGGTCGGAGGGGCTGACATCCCGGTGCGATGTCTGATCGCCGCATCAGTCCGTCAGGTACGCCCTTGCTGCGCATGGCAGCCACAGCCATGGGTCATGGCTCCGCGATGGACACTGCGCCAGGCGGCGAGGCAGGCAGAGACCTGTTGCTTCCCGGGGCCGTGCTGGGGGTCGATCTTGCCAGGGCCGCAGCAGGCAGTCGGCCCGGGGATGGTCGCCTTGATCCCGAGGACATCAGCGCCCAGGAGGTCCTTATTGCGGCCCTGATCCAGCCCGTGAGCCTGGTCGAGCAGAGCGCAGCGAAAGGAATGAGGAAGGAGGAAGCCATCAGAGAGAAGGCGAGGGACAGCCGCGTCAGGCCTCGGCCGCAGCACTCCCGCAAGGACGTCCCGCAGGGGCGCATGGCTTGATCCTTGCCGGGGCGTGAGGCTGGGGCAGCGGTGCGTCCCTTCTCCCCTCGCCGGCGCTGATGGTGACTGACACCCGGTAGATCACCCCGCTGGGATCCACTGATGGTGGTTCACGCCCGTTCATGGCAACAGGCCGTGACGTTGCTGGGGCCGGGCTCCGGGAGTACCACCGGGAGCGGGGCCCTGACCGCCAGAGGCCCTGGCTGGGGAGCGATCGGAGTCCGTGGAGTAGGTGGCAGCCGATTGCCCCGTCAAAGTGATGGCCGGCAGGGCCAGGGTTCAGCGGCTCTTGCAGCGGCTGATGCCGTTCCCGGTGCGGGCCTGGCACACCCCCACGAAGGTCATCGACGAGATGATCCCGCTGCCGACCGGGGCCAGGGTCGCTGCCGTGTTGCTGTTCAGCTGGCTAGGGCTAGGTGCCACCGGCATCCGTGGGGCCGCCGCCACCAGCATGGCCAGCCCTCCACTGGTCTTGATCAGGCACCAGGCAGGCCAGAGCAGTGGCAGCAGGGGCCTCGGCCCAGCTCCCGCCAGCTGCTGGTGCAGGCAGGGTCGCGCTGGCCTTTTTGCGGGCCCACTGCACCGATATGGCGTTGATGCGTTGCTCTCCAGCCCCTCGGCTGCCGTCCGCAATGCAATGAGAGGCCCTGCAGGATGGTGAGCTGCAGGGCCGTGGCCTGGGCCACCGGCAGCTGATCGATTTGCTGCTGGCAGCCCTT
>SRMO01000015.1 GCA_004768415.1 Aphanocapsa feldmannii 277cV
GGTAACTGTTCAGAGTTCGTGAGATGAGACGTGACCCTGAGACACCTAGCGGTTTGGAGTTGGTTGTGGCATAACGGAGTCATGAGAACCGAGAAGGACCTCAAGCTTGCAAGCCGGGATACCCTGCTGACAATCATCGCTGAACAGCAGGCTGTCATCACCGAGTTGCGAGAACGGATAGAGGAACTGGAGAGGCGGGGCCCTCCTCGGGGCCGGCCCGTGGGGATGCCCGGCAACAAGTATACTCCCAAGCGGCCTCGACCGGAGAGGACGGAGCCTCCGAAGAAGCGGACTCAAGGATTCGCCCGGCGGCGGATGAGACCCACTCGGCAAGTAGTACACGCTCTCGACTCGTGCCCCGAATGCGGGACGGGCATGACAGGCGGATGGGTGCATCGGACACGAGAGGTCATCGAGATTCCACTGGCTCCGGCAGAGGTGATCGAGCAGGTCTTCGTGGCCCGTATGTGTGCACTATGCCGCAAACGGCGTCTGCCTCATGACTCGTTGAAGGGAGTGGCAGTGGGGCGTCAGCGCATGGGAATCAACCTGGTGAGCCTGATCGTGACGCTTCGGGAGGAGGGACGACTGCCCATACGGAGCATCCAGCAGTACCTGCGGGCGGTGCATCATCTGAAGCTGAGCGTGGGGGCCATAGTTGAGACGATTCGCCGTGTGGCGCGACAGGCACAGCGGACAGTGGACGAGACGCTCGAACGCATTCGCGGCTCTCCGGTGGTTCACGCCGATGAGACCGGCTGGCGGGAGGACGGAGCCAACGGCTATGTCTGGACATTCAGCACACCGACGGATCGATACTTTGTGCGTCGTGGTCGTGGCAAGAAGGTGGTCGATGAGGTGTTGGGAGAGTCGTTCGACGGTGTTCTGGTGAGCGACTTCTACGCCGCATACAACCATTACCCCGGTCTCAAGCAGCGGTGCTGGGTCCACCTACTGCGGGACATCCATGAACTCAAGGCGTTATACCCTGAGGACACGGGCCTGGTCCGGTGGGCCGGGGCGGTGCGCCAACTCTATGACAGGGCTAAGACGTATGCTGAAGCAGGCGGTCAACCGGCGCCCGGCTACCAACGGATGGTGTCTCACGGCCAGTTGATGCTGGAGAAGCAGTTGCTCGCGCTGTGTCGCCCCTTCTCCAACGACGATGCGGCGCCCCAGGCCAAGCTCTGCCGGCGCATAGAGCGGTTCATCAAGGAGTTGTTCGTCTTCGTATCGCATCCAGACGTGCCGTCTGAGAACAACGCTGCGGAACGGAGTCTGAGACATCTGGTGATCAGCCGCAAGATCAGCGGCGGCACTCGATCCGAACAGGGAACCAACAGCAAGATGACTCTGGCGTCCCTCTTGGGCACTTGGAGAGCAAAGGGCCTCAACCCTCTCTCCGAATCCCGCAACCTGCTCGTTTCTCATCAACTCTTGTATCTTAGTAGTGGTTCCTAATAATGACTTCACAGAGGTGGAGTGGGGTGCGGCAGACCGACTAACTCTTGGTCGTCAGAGACCGATGTTCAGCGAGGGTCGCCGCACCATCCCCAAACAGAGCCCGAACAGTTGCCTGGGCCAAAATCGAGCCCGCATCTCGCAAGGAAGGGCCAGTACTTTATACAGGAGGTATTGATGGAACACCAAGCTGTCTACGTAGGCATTGATGTCGCCAAGGCCCAAGTGGACGTCGCAGTCCGACCTACAGGCCAGAGGTGGACTATCTCCAATGACGAACCTGGAATCGGTGAACTGGTCTCCCGGCTCAAGGCCCTCGGCCCTACCATGGTGGTACTGGAGGCTTCGGGCGGCCTGGAACTGCCATCGGTGGCAGCTCTGACGGCTGCATCGCTGCCAGTGGTAATCGTCAACCCCCGGCAGATCCGAGACTTCGCCAGAGCCACCGGGACGCTGGCGAAGACCGACGCCCTGGACGCGGCGATACTGGCCCACTTCGCCGACGCCGTTCGTCCCCCTGTGCGACCTCTCAGAGACGCTGAGACCCAAGTCCTCAACTCGTTGGTTGCTCGCAGGCACCAGGTGATAGCCATCCTGGTGGCGGAGAAGAACCGGCTTGGGACCGCCATCAGCGCTGTCCGACCCCGCATCGAGGCCCACATCGCCTGGCTTGAGCAGGAACTCAACGACATTGACGAAGGGCTGCGGCAGACTCTCCGCAGCAGTCCGGTGTGGCGGGAGAAGGACGACATCCTGCGCACCGTTCCCGGCGTGGGTGCGCAACTCTCCCTAGCTCTGCTGGCCCATCTGCCGGAGCTGGGCACGCTGAACCGTCGGCAGATCGCCGCGCTGGTAGGTGTGGCGCCCTTCAACCGCGACAGCGGCGCCATGCGGGGCAAACGGCGCGTCTGGGGCGGGCGTAGTCGGGTCCGAGCCGTCCTGTACATGGGAGCGCTGGCAGCCAGCCGCTTCAATCCGGTCATCCATGATTACTACCAGCGGCTGCTGGCCGCTGGTAAACCGAAGAAGGTGGCTCTCGTCGCCTGTATGCGCAAACTGCTCGTGATACTCAACTCTATGCTCAAG
>SRMO01000016.1:0-1278 GCA_004768415.1 Aphanocapsa feldmannii 277cV
GACGGTCGCTGGGCTCGTTGCCCTCCGCCTCATCGAAGACCACCGGCAGTGCATCGGAACAGAGGCTCTGGCGCAGGCCCGCTTCCGTGGTGGCGCCGCTGACGAGGAGGGCGAAGTCCGCCAGCAGTGGAGCGACGAAGCGATCGAGGATGGCGCTCTTCCCTGTTCCCGCTCCCGCCGTCAGCCAGAGGTGTGGTCGCCAGCGGAGGGCACCGCAGATGGGCGCCAGCACCACCCAGCCGCTGAGGAGTGTGGCGGAGGCGGGCATCTCCCAGCGGAAGCGGTTGGCGATGCTCACGATCACCGCTGCCTCGGGAAGGGTGAGCGGTTCCACCCCGCAGGGTCCCTCCAGCCGCTTGAGCCGTTGGTAGATGTGGGAGGAGGGGAAGGGGCTGCTGATCGGATGTTCGCCCTGCGACGTGATCAGCCGGTCACCGAGGTGGAGGACGCTGCGGCCGTTGTCCCACCAGGCCCCGCGACCACGGATGCGTTCCGGTGCAAACATCCCGACCGCCGCCGAGCGCTGATGGAGATCACTGGCCGCCGCGGGCCAGTTCACCCCCATCCGTCCGGGATAGAGGCTTTGCCAGAACCGCAGTGGCGCCAGTGCCACCAGCTGGCTGGCGGTGTGTGCGGAGCGGGACAGGCGCAGGATCTGACCGGTGCTGCCGGCTTGGTAATAGTTGGCTTCCGTGTCGTAGCCGAGACACTGAAAGGGCAGCCCACCTCCCCCACCAGCCAGGGGCTGTTCATCGACTGCACCGGCAGCACCACCCCCAGCGGGAGCGGCATCACCACCCCTGGTGGAAGCATCACTCCCGGAGCCGGCATCGCCTCTGGCGGCAGCACAACCACCCCTGGCGGGAGCGGCAGCAGCAACCCTGATGACGGCATCACCCCTGGCGGAAGCAGAAGAACCACTCCCGACGGAAGCACTGCCCCTGAGTCCGGCATCACCCTTGGCGGAAGCAGTACCCCTGGCGGCAGCACCACCCCCGGAGCCGGCATCGCCTCTGGCGGCAGCATCGTCCCTGGCAAAAGCGGCAGCACCGCCCCTGACACCGGCACTACCCCTGGCGGGAGCACCGCTACCCCTGGCGGAAGAGGCAGCATCATTTCCGGCAAAAGCACCACCCCTGGTAGAAGAGGCAGCATCACTCCCGGCAGAAGCACCACCCCTGGCGGCAACATCACCCCTGGCAGAAGCATCAGCCCCAGCAGCAGCACCACCCCCGGTGCCAGCCGGCCAGGGCCGGGCGCTGCGCTGCAGCTGACGGG
>SRMO01000016.1:1589-2506 GCA_004768415.1 Aphanocapsa feldmannii 277cV
ATCGGCCGTCCCTTCTCCCTCCACCACCAGCACCGGAGCATCGGGTCGTTCCCTCAGACCCGGCAGGCCGTAGAGGGGCCGGGGAACGGGCCAGTCACAGCGGAAGAGGTCCCGCTGGCTGGGCCGGTGCCAGGCGCCATCCAGCCAGACGCGGTGCAGAAAGACCTTGCTGCCACTGCGCAGCAGGAGCCGCTGGACCCAGAACAGGGGATCACCGCTGGCATTGCGATAACACCACTGGGCCACGGCGCCCTGATCCAGAGCGGGAGGAGGAGCATCGGGGGGAGGCAGTTCCGGCTGACGCCATGGCCGCCGACCGCCATGGCCGGGAAGCCCGGCCACAGATGCGGAAGACGCTGCCGCTGCTCCTACACCTCCTCCCCTGCCGGCTGAGGGGTTGGCAGAAGCCGCCGGCCGGTGCCGCCGCCGCCGCCGGTGCGGGGCAGCTGCCGCTGCCGGCACCAGACCCAGGTAGCGCTCCACCTGCCGGGCAGCCTCCGTGAAGCACCATCCGTTGGCGCGCATCAGCAGGTCCATGCCGGAGCCAGCACCACCCCGGCGGTTCCTGCCGCCGCACTGGTTGCAGAACCATGAGCCACTGCCATCACGGTCATCGAAGCGGTAGCGGTCCCTGCCGCCGCAGAGGGGACAGGGCTGATGGCGGTTGCTCAGCTGCTCCGGAGCGAGGCCGGTCAGGGCGGAGAGCAGTTCACTCCAGCGGCCCGAGGCCGCAGTGATCACATTGTTTGCCATGGGTGTCAGCGCCGATCAACGACGGGAAGAAGAAGCAGAAGAAGCAGAAGAAGCCAGGCCAGGCTGCGGCTGTGGCTGCGGCTGTGGCTGCGGCTGGCACGGCACCCCCTGCTCCACCGCGATGGCGGTATCGAGGGCCTGGCGTAATGCCGACGAGCGGCTGA
>SRMO01000017.1:0-2049 GCA_004768415.1 Aphanocapsa feldmannii 277cV
CGGCTTCGAGCCCTGCTCGCACCAGCTGTGCGCCGATGCCCTGGCGCCGCTGGCCTGGTGCCACTGCCAGGGGTGCCAGACCGGTTCCGCTGTGTCCCGCTGCTGTGCTGACCGGCGAGAAGGCGACATGGCCGACGACCTGTCCCTGCTCTGCAGCGACGAGGGACAGGCTGAGCCGCCCGGCCCGGCGCAGGGCCGTGACCAGCTGCGACTCCGCCTGCGTGGGGAAGCAGGCCTCCAGCAGACCGGTGATCGTCGGGCTGTCAGCGGGGGCCTCCGGGCGGATTGTTGCCACTGCCGGGTTGTTGCCGAGCCTTCGATCCTGACCGATGGGGTGAACGGGATAAGGCCGGCCGGTGTTGGCGCCCGGGCCCGCCCTGGCCTTCAGGCCATTCGGCAGGGCAGGCCCGGCATTCGGCAAGTCGATAAGCAGCTGCTTGTACGCGCTCCTGGTTCTCGCGCTGCAGCACCAATGAACGACTGCCCTGTTGCTTGGGGGAAACGACCGTGTCCGATCGATGGCAGAGGGGCGGCAGGTTGTCGAGCAGGCGACGACGTTCAGCCTGGGGCTTTCCCTCTGCTGCCGCTCACCACTGGGGAGAACAGGCAGCCCCTCTGCCCTGTTGACCCATCGCGGCCTGGAGCTTGGGCCCAGAGCTTGAGCGCCAGCTCGTGGCTCCGCTCCCTGCGGTGTTTCAGCAGCGGGATGGGCTCTGCGGATAGCCGCTCACCGCTGACGACCTCGGGCCTCTGACTCCTGTGGTCGTCCTGGCTGGGCTGAAGTGCAGCACCTGGTGTTCGTTGTTGATCCAGCCCTCCGTTGGAGCGAGAGGAGGCCGCTTGCTGGCTTCTGGTGTCATGACACGTCCAGCGCCCATCCCCGCTGACGCTCCGGGTCGTCGCTCCAGCTCTGGCAGCGGTTGCTGATGGGCTGGCCATGGCTGATCAGGGCCTGGTGCAGCTGGCAGGTGAGCAGCGGGATGTCATTCGTCCTGGTGTGGCGGCGGAATCAGTGGCAGGTCATGCACAAATCTTGTGGCTCCGGGTGTGCAGCAGCACGTCCTGATCGAGACAGGACCATGCCTCGATCCGAGGCTCCAGGCCAGTGATCAATGGCAGCCTCCTGATCTTCCAGAGCGAGGCTGTATCAGAGACGACTTAGACACTTTTTCTGTTGTCACAGAGGCATTATTTAGATTCCTGAGAAACCTTGTGGTGCAAGGGATCAGCTGACTGAATCTGTATAGAGAATCTGGCGATTTCCGAGATGCAGAGCCAACAAATTATCAGAGCCAGATCACAGCATAGCGAGCCTAGGTCTGACCACCAAATTGATCAAATTGTTCGGGCCGCAAGTGCCGCCTGCGGTGGTTCATATGCGCTGAGATTCCAGTGCTGGTGCTAGACCTTTGGCACCCGTCCGGGCTGGCCCTTCCGCACAGGAAGGGCCCAGGGAATCTCACCTCCCTGAGCCTTCCCTTGCGGGCACTCCACGTGATTCCTGGAGCAAGTTCATGCTGAACCATTCCGGGTTGCCTCTGCAGCCTGATCCGCACAACGCAACAACAGCTCAGCCATTGCCTGGGGCTGGGCCTGCTTCTCCCCAGCCTCACCCGGCGACTTCATGGGGATGTTCCGGGGGAGGACGGTCATCGACCGCCTCTGAGGGGGAGCGTCGAACGATGGCGTTTGAGGGGGGCAGCCGGACAATGGCGACTGATCCACCGACGCGAGCCCTGCTCCACAAGCTGGTGACGACAGCGCAGGGGCTCTGTGGCAGCTTCTACAGCGTGGCCTATGTCGAAGACCCCGATGGCGGCAGGCACCTGGTATTTGCGAGCTCCGACCGCTTTGGGGACCTGGATCTGCTGCCGTTGATGAAAGGCCACGAGATCGCTCTGGCATCCGGGAGTGCCTGTCTGGAAGTGCTGCCGGTGTATTGCCAGAGCGAAGAGGTTCAGTGGCTCGTCGCAGAGCGATGCTCAGTTTCCGCTGCCGTTGATGAAAGGCCACGAGATCGCTCTGGCATCCGGGAGTGCCTGTCTGGAA
>SRMO01000017.1:2374-7561 GCA_004768415.1 Aphanocapsa feldmannii 277cV
AACCTGGATCTGCTGCCATTGATGAAAGGTCACGAGATCGCCCTGGCATCCGGGAGTCCCTGTCTGGAAGTGCTGCCGGTGTATTGCCAGAGCGAACAGGTTCAGCAGCTCATCGCAGAGCGATGCTCCTTGTTGCCGGGTATGGGGTCAATGCTCCCAGGCTGCTGGGCTGGTCTCGACGCTGCTTGATTCAACCTGTTGGAGGTCTCGTAGGGATGCTCTGGAAACCTGGCGCAAGCCGGAGATTGGCCCTTGCAGTGCAATGGATCTTGGCGAGAGAACGGGGGGGATGAGGGATTGTCCAGAGCATCCCTGACCCTCACGCTCCAAACAACCGATCACAGGCTTCCAGCACCAGCCGCTGGTTGTGGTCATTGCCATCCTGACTGATCTCGTTATTTTTGAGCACGCGGAAGGTTTCTCTGGGGTAATCAGCACCCATCGCATCGGCTGTCGTCGCTGTCCATCAAGTGACGTTCATTCCATGGATGTCTGGTCAGGGTTGCCGGGAGAGCATCAGCGATCTGCCATTGCAGAGTCGTATCGCCCAGGTCATGCTCCGCCGAAGTGCATCATCGGGGAACTGCTGCCGATTTCAGGCCGCCAGCGGTGGATGGAGCAACTCCACGACTCAGTTCCGGGGTTCATGGCTGGCCAGGACCTGGAGGCCATCGGGCAGTGGTGGATCCAGCTCTCGGTTGATGATCTCGCTCACCATCTGGTGAACGAACTCCAGCGCAACACGTCTCTCCAGATCGAGGGGGTGCTGAAACGTCCGGCGGCAGCCATTACCGTTGCCGTTCAGGAAGGCCTGGAGGGCACGGCTGGCCGCTGGGGACTTGATCGATGGTGATGAATGATCCCGCATCAGGATGAACTGCACCTGGGGGTAGATCCGCACCAGCCTGTTGAGAATGCGCCCAGCGCCTCTCCACGCAGGTTGTCGTCGTGACTTCAGCTACAGCATCGTTCCCTCACAGACCGACAAGGATGACCAGGGCCGCCTGCTGGACGATCCCTTCGATCCACGCTGCACGGAGTGGCTGGTGGAGATTCCGACGGAGGTGAGCTGGGCCAACCTCCCCGGTGCGGACGAGGTGGAGATCAACAGCTTCTCGGCACTGGCCCAGTTCGACTTCTACATGCAGGTACAGCGGCACTACACCGCCCACAACACCTCGGCCACCATCGAATTCCGCCAGGAGGAGATAGAACCCCTGGCCGATGCGATCCATAACGCCATCTGCAGCGGTGGCGGCTACATCTCCGCCGCCCTGCTGGCCCGCTTCGATGCCAACGCCACCTTTCCACGTCTGCCATTCGAGCCCATCGATAAGGTCACTTACGAGAGGCTCAACGCTGAAGTGATGAGCCGCCGTGGTGCTGTGGACTTCTTCTCGGCACTGCAGCGGTACGACCAGGGAGAGCAGGTGGAGGCGGGCCCTTCCGGCTGTGACTCCGATCAGTGTCTGCTGCCGCTGATCAAGACCAAGAGATGATGCACATGAACTGTGGTGGTGATCGGCAGGTTCCCTCAAGGCAGAGGACAGCTGGGCGGAAAGGGCGCAGGCTCTGAAAAGCACCTATGCGTCTTTATTCGTCGTTTGGGAAAAGCCATTTCGCGACAATTACATACAGTCCAAGTACACTAGCTGTGGTGCTGGTAATCAAAGCGATAAGAACATTGTCAGAAATATTGAACGAGATTTCTTTCAACCAGTACCAATTTACTTCAAATGCAGCAAGAAATAAGAAAGTCATAACACTTGCCAACCAACAGATAATAAGCTTAAAAAGTTTGTCAGCACTCTGCTTACGAAGTTCATACGTGTCTTTTAATTGTCTCAATATTTCAACATAAAAGTCAGTTTCAAAATTTGCTTCTGAATCCTTGCTGATCTCATTTTCTAAATCTGAATCATCCCTAATTGTAACATTGGCAATCTTTGATGGCGGCGTTCGGTATCCCATTTCAGCGTTTTTCCAGCAAATAAGCTTCTTTCTCAGCTTCCAACGTTCTTAGATAATAGTCTTTAATTATAGATACATCAATTATAGACGGAACAACAACGCGCTTTTCCCCTACAAAAACGCGCTTTCCCCCTTTCCCCCAAGTCTTGCTCCACGGAGTATTAGGCTTTTGAGTAATATTAGATAACTGGAGTCCACTACAACCACCATAGCGTTTGTATACTTCCTTAATTATCTCTATTTTTTCTTCGTCTTCTTCTAAGTGTATTTCTTCTAATCCTACGTCAAGATGTTCTGTAACATAACTTCGCCCATACTTTCGAAGAGATTGATAAAGATTGACAATGACCGGACCCCAACGCCATGCAAGCGTATCCTCAAAGTACAGCTTATTGTCAGTAATTGCGAGAGTATAGCCTTGAGCTATATAGACCAGCATCTGTAATTGCATATTTGTTAGTTGCTTGCCTTTTTTTTCCTTGTCGGCAAACTCCAAAAACTTATTAGCGACAGCTTTGGCGGAGACAACTTTGGCGGAGACACGCTTAGCGGAGGAGACAGCCATGATCTAAGACTCCATGACATGACAGGCTAACCTTAGCTTATCATGTTAATATATGTGGTAATTGTGTGGTAATCCATATTACATAAATTAGTAAAATTAATATAAGCCTTTGGGTAGTCCGTGATTTCGCCCTATCAGCGCTCCAGAACCCTTGCAGCGACTTGACTTCAGATTGGTGGTGAAGGCCTATCCAGGATTCCTTAGCTGACGCCGGAGTCGCCTCCACGTCCATGGAGGCCGGTGCTCCAATACCGCACAACGCAGCGACCACCTGACAATCGATGCAGCAGCTTCCGCCCTTGCCGGTGAGACCGCCCCAGCCGGCCGGCCAGGCTGGCAGTGAGTCATGGCCAGGGCCGCCAACAGGTCACTCCTCCGCGTCTTGCTGGTACGCCTCCTGCCACCGACGTTCGTCAGTCCCAGGGCCCGGGCCATCGCCCGAAGCTTGGCACCATCAGCGACTCGCTCTTGCTCCTCAGCTCCTTGGCCAGTGGCAGCTGGGGCAACGCGCCATCGGGGACGGCCGCCCAATGATGTCCTCGATGAGCACGACTGCTGCTGCCGCTGCCAGGAGGGTCATGTCCTCGCTGAAAATCCTGGCGCATGCCGTCATCCAGGCGGAGACCAGGGCTGCTGCCGTGATCACCATGCTGATGCTGCTGATGGTGTGGAGGGGATCGCAGGGCACTGGTGGACCGTGGATCCATGGTGGGAACTGACGGGGTGTGATGTGGAGCTGCACCGGGAAAGGCCAGCGCTGGCCGGCCTCGGGCTGCTGGCTCTCAGCGAATGGGCCAGCTGCGCAGCAGACCAGCTGGGCTCCGGCCATCGGACAAGGGGTATTCCCCCCGTTTCCGGAGTGTGAGCAGGCTGCCTCGGAGATTGCTCAGTGCCGGGACAATTCGCTTCCCCAGCTCACGTCAGTGCTCAGCCCTTGCTGTCCTGCTCGACCAGCAGCAGAAGGCCGGCGACGATCGCCAGGTTCTTGAGCAGCTGGATCCTCTCGCCGCTGTCGCCCACATCACCGTGGAACAGCAGGGTGGTGGGCACCAGGAACACCAGCAGCAGCACTGCCCCCAGGCGTGACCGCCAGCCGCTGACCACCAGGGCCGATCCCACGGCAATCAGCACCATCGCCGCCACCAGCAGCAGCGGCTGCAGACGCTTCCGCCACGGCGATCGGCACGGATGAGCTGGCGGCCAGCCGGCGGACCTGCTGCGCCAGGGAGGCGGTGCCAGCACCACCGGGGAATGCGACCACCAGCACGGCCAAGCAAGTGAGCGGCGACGCGCTGGTGGGGCCAGGTCAGATTATGGTCACCACCGGCAACGATGAAAACGGCTCCGGCAGATCGCTGCAGACCACATTCGTTGAGGCCGACGCGAAGGCCTACCGCCTGCTGCTGCGGGAGGGCTGGACGGTCAATCACAAGCGGTTGCAACAGCTTTGGCACGAGGAGGGTCTGCAGCACCCACCTCCCCGCAACCAGAAGCGCGCCCGGCTGACCGACGCTTCGCTGCGCCGCCACCGGGCCGAGCATCCCCACCAGGTGTGGGCCATGGACGTCCAGTTCGAGACCACCGCGGAGGTCTTCGGATCTCGAGGCACCTACATCGCGGTTTCGAAACGGTGATGTCCGGCTATAGGGCTATGGGGCACCTCGAAAAATCGCTTCTCCCTTACCTGAACAGCTTTGCTGGCCTATGAGATCCCTTTCATTTCGGCTTGCGTATCATACCTACGGCTTGCCGGTTGTAATCAGCCAATGCAGGAACAAGTGGAAAGATCTTTGCAGTAGTAGATGCCACGCAAATGCCCGTGACCATTAAAGCTCTTTCTGTCAAGCCTTTGAGTGAGATCCAACGTCCTGTCTCTACGACCCTTGATATCAAGTTTAACGACTACTTTACCTGTTGAACTTCTACAGATGTTACGTGCCCAGCCTTGATATCGCGGAATCCAGTGTCGATTGCCCTTGTTCTTGTAACTGCCTTGCATACACGGGACTTTTTCTGGGGGGATTCGTTGGCTTTTCCCGCATGATGCAAGCGCAGGTCCAACAGTAGACATCAGCAGAACCAGCGCTACTGCAAGCTTGATGGGAAGCTTCATGGTCGGGCAGCTCATCAAGGAGCGATTCAAAACGCGTGACGCACTCTAGGGCACCTCGAAAAATCAAGCAACCTTGTGCTGTAGGTTGGCCTGCTGCCTTGAAGGCACCAGTAGCTGCAAGGAATCTCTGGAACCTCTGGAAAATTCCTACGGCTTTTGTTAGAATAGTTATATATTTGTTAGAATAGTTATATATTTGCAGGCCGAGGCAGGGATGAGGGAAGAACGTCGGTTCGGATTTGCAGATTGCGAGCAGAGCTCCGTCAGGCGGCCATGGTTCTGTTCTGCACCATGAACGTCTCAATCCACTCGTGATGCCACTTCTGCAGGATCTGACCGGTGTGGGACGGCCGGCCCTGAGCGCTTCGCCTGTTGGCTGAAGGTGTTCGATGCGGCCCAGCAGGGCAGTTCGCTGCAGAAGATGTGATCGGCAGCAGGGGGTCGGCCGGGGCGACGGCGCATCAGCAACACCCCGGCCGAAAGCCCCGGGGAGATCAGCTCCACCGGGGCGGAGGGGACTGGCCTCAGATGGCGTGCG
>SRMO01000018.1:0-1326 GCA_004768415.1 Aphanocapsa feldmannii 277cV
TTCGTAGGGATGCTCTGGAAACCCGGCGCAAGCTGGAGATTGGCCCTTGCAGTGCAATGGATCTTGGCGAGAGAACGGGGGGATGAGGGATTGTCCAGAGCATCCTTAGGTCTCGGTGGTCAGGCTCATACCAGGCCCACCGGGGCCATCGGCGACCAGTGAGGCCGTCAGGTACTGCCAGGGGTGGGGCAGGGGATCCTGCGATGGCGCTGCCTGGTTGGACGGCGTCAAGGCATTGGGGCGCCGCTCCCGCCAGGTGATCGCATCCGGCAGCGCATGGTTACCGGGGATGTGCCAGTGCAGAACATCACCCCGCTCCAGCAGCAGTAGCCGCGGCAACGACAACCGATCGCCACGGCGCAAGGCCTGTTGCCGGTCCCCCTCGCTGGGCCAGAGGTGGGCCGGTGGGATCACCCCCACCAGGGCCGCCCCATCGCGCAGCACCAGCAGATCGGCGGCTTCCTAGGCCTGGGCGCGGTAGAATGTGACTGGCTCAGGCAAGCCTCTGGCCGAGAAAGTGTGGGGCCCATGTAGCTTGGTGAATGAATAAAAATCGCTTTGATTCCCCGTCTTGTCATAGTCTTCTTTGATCTTATTATAGAAGCCATGATCTATGATAAGCTCTCTCTCCTTCGGGGCGGGCTGTACTGACTTTAGTCTGGCTGTGAGATCGATGTCGAGGCCGTAGTAGTCCGCCTTACCTTGCAGAAAGGTCAACGCAAATACGTTGCAGCAATGCGCCGCAACGATTTTGGTCTGTGGGATGTTGGGCGAGTCAGGATTGGCAATTTGAAAAAGCGCATCATAAATCTGAAGCGGAGTTTGACCGTCTGCACCACGATCTGCGTCCTCAATAAAATACATCAGCTCATCGCCTATTCCCTTGAGAGGCCTAAAGGGCGCGAGCAAAGCGTTACAGTAAGAGAAGGCGTTGCCGATCTGACCGATCCAATGCTGCATGCTCTCTTGCTTCATTGCCGTTGATCCAACTATATCTATAAACACGCAGATGCCTGGCTTCGGCTCCAGAGCGGAAACTCTTTCGCCGATATTTAGATCAGAAAAATCGATAAATAGGGGCTCTGTAGACATGAGACAGGTGGCTGTGCTCCAACTTGGCTCCTCAAGGTTACTGCGTCATGTAGCTCCCCCCCTTTCTTGTGGCCGGCCGCACGGTTAAGGGCATCCTGAAAGACTCAAATCCCTTCTGATGCAACGGATCCGACTTTTTAGGGGGGGCGACGGCGCATCAGCAACACCCCGGCCGGAAGCCCCGGGGAGATCAGCTCCACCGGGGCGGAGGGGACTGGCCTCAGATGGCGTGCG
>SRMO01000018.1:1336-1474 GCA_004768415.1 Aphanocapsa feldmannii 277cV
CGGCGGGAGATCGCCGCTGACGATCGCCGCGGGAGAGGCCGTTTACGACATGGGCCGCTCACCCTGTTCAGGGTGTGGATGGCGATGGTCGGACGACGAGTTGAACGCCGCGATGGATGGCCGGGTTGCGGCGGTGCT
>SRMO01000018.1:1484-2470 GCA_004768415.1 Aphanocapsa feldmannii 277cV
ACGATGGTTGGCAACGAGAGCGGTGGGTGCGCCGTTTCAGGGTGGGTGCGCCAACCGGACGGGTGAGTCATCGCGGTTCGAAGATCGACTGCACGGGCGTGGCGGGAGATCGCCGGTGACGGTCGCCGCGGGAGAGGCCGTTTATGACATGGGCCGCTCGCCCTGTTCAGGGTGTGGACGGCGATGGTCGGACGACGAGTTGAACGCCGCGATGGATGGCCGGGTTGCGGCGGTGCTCTTCGATGACCAGGGCAAGGCGGATATCGAGGCGATCCTTGCCGGCCTGACGGAGACGGAATTCGAGCAGGCCGGGTTGCGGCGCGTGTTGCAGAACCCGGACCATGTCGAGGACTGGCGGGTGGGCGAAGCGATCGCGGAGGTCTACCTCACCGACCATCGCTCATGCACTTTTCCCTGGCCGGACGGGCGGGACGAGAGAAAGAGCGGCTCCAGTCTGCCGGGTGCGGACCTGGTGGGGTTCGGGATCGATGGGCAGGGAGACTGTTGCTTCGTCTTCGGTGAGGTGAAGACATCGAGGGAACGACTCCATCCTCCGGGAACGATGTACGGTCCCACGGGTCTGAAGCAGCAACTGGAAGACCTCCGCGACAGCAACGCCATCCGCGACGGTCTCGTGACGTATCTCGCTCACAGGGCGGGACCGGCATCCTGGCAGGTGCAATTCCAGCAGGCAATGAAAAGGTATCTCGGCAATCCGTCCGACGTTCAGCTCCACGGGGTTCTTGTCCGCGACGTGGAGCCCCATCGCGATGACCTGCGGGCGCGGCTGCGCAGCCTCGGCACCGGATGTCCCGAGGGGACGCGTATCGAGCTGCTTGCGCTCTACTTGCCTCAGGAGCGCCTGGAGGGCATCGGCAGGGAGATGGTGACGCGGCGGCGGCAGGGAGGGAACCGGTGAGCCTGTCCGGCAGAGCCCTGGAGGTGCTCGACGAACATTGGGCGGTCGCCGCGATCGGGGCCGGCGA
>SRMO01000019.1 GCA_004768415.1 Aphanocapsa feldmannii 277cV
AACCATCTCGTGATGTATCTCGCTCACAGGGCGGGACCGGCATCCTGGCAGGTGCAATTCCAGCAGGCAATGAAAAGGTATCTCGGCAATCCGTCCGACGTTCAGCTCCACGGGGTTCTTGTCCGCGACGTGGAGCCCCATCGCGATGACCTGCGGGCGCGGCTGCGCAGCCTCGGCACCGGATGTCCCGAGGGGACGCGTATCGAGCTGCTTGCGCTCTACTTGCCTCAGGAGCGCCTGGAGGGCATCGGCAAGGAGATGGTGACGCGGCGGCGGCAGGGAGGGAACCGGTGAGCCTGTCCAGCAGAGCCCTGGAGGTGCTCGACGAACATTGGGCGGTCGCCGCGATCGGGGCCGGCGAGCGCAAGCGCGCGGCCGAGCTGGTCTGCCAGCGGCTCGCCCGCCGTGCGGTGGGCAGGCAGATCAGCTTCTCGTTCGAGGAGAAGGCGGAGGACGAACCGTTCCTGGAGCGGGTGGCGCTCGCTTACGAGCTGGCCGCCATCGAGGGGCTCGACGAGCTGAGCCGCCCGGCGGGGGGCGACCGGGAGCTCCGGGACCAGGCGGTGGCGGCATCGTTCCGCGCCTTCGACATCCGCCGGCTGCTTCCGGTCCCTGGCGAGAGGCTCGATCGTCTGTTCTTCGTGCTCCAGCTCTCCGCCATCGCCTATTGCGGCGATCGCTGGGCGGATCTCAGGCGTTGGTATCGGGAGCAGGGAGAGGCGTTGAGGGCGCCGAGCGTCGCCGCCGCCGAATGGGATCGGCGGCTGCTGTACAGACTGTTCGAGTGCTGGGTCCGCTTGTTCCGCAAGGAAGGGTGGGACGATCTGGATCGCATCCGCGAGATCGTTGCGGGCCTGCGCAGCGACCAGGCGATCCATGAAGAACGTTGCCTGGGCAACGGCTCGCAGGCGAAGAACCGGGCGATCGCCCTTCGTCTGGCAGCGCTCTACAACTGGGCGAAGGCGACCGAGAGCCTCGCGCGCTACATGCTGCAAGGCGAGCCGGGCAATCCGTTCGGCAGGCTGGACAAGCATTTCGAGGCGGGAATCAGGGCGGCGGCGGCATCGGGAGACGCGCAGCACGAGGTGGTGCTCAGGTGGCTGCACGCGACGGCGCGGATCATGGTGACCAGCTCGCTGTGGTGGGCGACGCGGACACACAGGTCGAAGATCTCGGACTTCGTTCGCTCTCTCACCCACCGTGAGCACCAGGCGATGTTCGAGCTCCTGCCGCCGCAGCGCGCGGCATTGCTCGAACAGGGGCTGCTGGATCAGGCGAAGACGGCGATCGTGGTCGATATGCCGACCTCGGGCGGCAAGACGCTGCTCGCCCAGTTCCGCATCCTCCAGGCGCTGAACCAGTTCCAGGACGACCGGGGATGGGTGGTCTATGTCGCGCCGACCCGGGCGCTGTCGTCACAGATCACGCGGCGCCTGCGCACGGACTTCAAGCCGATCGGGCTGCGCGTCGAGCAGCTGACTGCAGCTGTCGAGGTGGACGCATTCGAGGAGGAGCTGCTCAGCGACAGGGGGGACAAGCCGTTCGACATTCTCGTCGCGACGCCGGAGAAGCTGTCGCTGCTGATCCGCAACCGGAAGGTGGAGCGTCCTCTTGCCCTGGTGGTGATGGACGAGGCCCACAACCTGGAATCCGAGGGCCGGGGCCTGCGGATCGAGCTGCTGCTGGCGACGGTCAAGCAGGACTGTCCGCAGGCGAACTTCCTTCTCCTGATGCCCTATGTGGAGGGATCGGAGTCGCTGGCACGATGGCTGGCGCAGGACATCGACGCGGGCCGTGCGATCAGCCTGGGCACGGCTCCGTGGAAGCCGAACGAGCGGATCGTCGGCCTGTACCGGGCGGTCGCCGACGACAGCTCCCGCGCCGGCTGGCGGCTCGAGTTCGAGACGCTGACGGCGACGGAAAAGGCGATGACCCTTCACGGAACGCACCGCGTCGGCGGTGTGAACCCGATCGATGTAGCGAAGAGCAAGGTGCTGGTGAAGGGTGAGCAGAAGGGGTTCGGGCTGCAGACGGCGGCGATCGGAGCGGTGATGTCGGCGCGGGGCACGAGCATTGCGGTGGGCAGAACCATCTCCACGGTCTGGACGATGGCCGGGGAAGCGGCGCGGAGCCTGCCGGAGATGGACAAGGTGCCGCCGGACATCCGGCTGGTTCAGGACTTCCTGCGCACCGAGATAAGCCGCGACTTCAAGCTGGTGGGCATGCTCGAGAAGGGTGTTGGCGTGCACCATGCAGGGCTGTCGGACGATGTCCGGGCGCTGATGGAATGGCTCGCCGAGACGGGAAGCCTGCGGATGCTGTGCGCCACCTCGACGATTGCGCAGGGCATCAACTTCCCGGTGTCGTCGGTCTTCCTCTCCTCGCGCTACGTGCTGCAGGGGACGATGTCGGTGGAGATTGCGCCGCGGGAGTTCTGGAACCTCGCCGGGCGCGCGGGTCGCATCGGTCACGACAGCGTCGGTGTGGTCGGACTGTGCGAGGGGACCG
>SRMO01000002.1:0-752 GCA_004768415.1 Aphanocapsa feldmannii 277cV
ATCTCGCTGTCACCCACCGTGGCGCTGAGGTTGCTCGGCGCTGAAAGCACCGACAACATCGGCGTCGCGCTCACCGTCGCTGACGTCCCGTTGCTGACAGCGTTGACCGCACGCAATGCCAACGTGTACTCGGTGTCATTGGTCAGACCTGTGACGGTGTGGCTGGTGGTGCTGGCGTCGCTGCCGCTGATGGCCGTGAACGTGGTGCCACCATTGCTGCTCACCTCGTAACCGGTAATGGTGCCGTTGCCCGGATCGTCCCAGCTCAGCAACACCTCGGTGTCAGCGGCTGTGGCGGTGAGGTTGGCGGGAGCATCCAGCGGCAGCGTGGCGGTGACCACCGCGGCCTGACCGGCGTTGAAGTTGGTGGCGTTGGCTGCCCGGATCTGGAAGGTGTAGGCAGTGCCGTCGCTCAGGCCCGTGACGGTGTAACCGGTGGTGCTGGCGTCGCTGCCGCTGATGTCATCGAAGGAACTGCCGCCATCGCCACTGATCTGGTAGCGCGTGATGTTGCTGTTGTTGGGATTATCCCAGCTCAACTCCAACTGCCCGTCGCCGGGCGTGGCAGTGAGGTTGGTCGGTGCCGCAAACAGCGGTTGAACATCGCCGCTTGAGGCTGACGACTTCCCGTTCACCACACGTAGCTTGAAGGCGTAGTTGCTGCCGTTGGTCAGGTCCGAGATGGTGTGGTTGCTGGTGGTGGCGCTGCTGTCTGGAATGTTTTGCCAGCTGCCGAAAGCATTGCTGCCCTG
>SRMO01000002.1:762-1041 GCA_004768415.1 Aphanocapsa feldmannii 277cV
GGCTGACAGTGAAGTTGGACGGTGCCGCAAACAGCGGTTGAACATCGCCGCTTGAGGCTGACGACTTGCCGTTCAGCGCACGTAGCTTGAAGGCGTAGTTGTTGCCATTGGTGAGGCCCGAGATGGTGTGGTTGGTGGTGGTGGCGCTGCTGTCTGGAATGTTTTGCCAGCTGCCGAAAGCATTGCTGCCCTGCTTCTGTTGATATTGATAGCCAGTGATGGTCTGGTTCGTGTTGCTGCTCACTGCCGTCCAGTTCAGTGTCACGTTGGCGTCGCCGG
>SRMO01000002.1:1051-2634 GCA_004768415.1 Aphanocapsa feldmannii 277cV
AGTCTGGTTCGTGTTGCTGCTCACTGCCGTCCAGTTCAGTGTCACGTTGGCGTCGCCGGACGTGACAGAAAGGTTGGTGGGCGCATTAAATTTTGGCGTCAGGAAATTCGGGTGTGACTCGGCGCTGTATCCGAAGCTATTATTCGCCCGTAAGTTGAATGTATATGCGCTGCCGTTGGTCAGACCAGTGATGGTATAGCTGTTTTTATTGGTGCCGCTGGAGCCGCTGTCTGGAATGTCTTGCCAGCTGCCATAACTGCCGTTTTCTTGCTTGAACCTATACTGATAACTGCTGATATTCTGATCATCAGGCCTGCTCCATCTTAGCTTGACTTTACCGTCGCCAGATGTGCTGCCGCTTAAATAGGGGCTGTCTGGCACCGCATATGGCGTTGCATCCATAGAATTAGATGCAGTACTTTCGCCGGAGTTGCTGATGGCATAAACTACAAATCTATAAGTTGTGCCAGCATTCAGGCTGGATGAATAAGCTGTTGGAGGATTACTAGCAACTGTCAGTTCACCTGAGCTGCCAAGACCACTAACGACCGTCCATGCGAGTCTGAATCCGTTGACGGCATTGTTTTTAGGGTCGCTTTTATCAGCGGGGATGGTTCCATCAGCGGGGATCCAGCTCAGCTGAACTTTTTTATGCTGATTATTAGCAATCACAAGACGTGGTGCATCGGGTACATCCAAGGGAGCCTCAGTCAAGCTATGTGAAGTCTTTTGATGTCCGGTAGTATAAGTTACACGCACTGCAACAGTGTATTCGGTTGCGTTGGTTAGGCCCGTAATAGTTTTACTGATTATACCACTCTGAGCTTGAATACGGTTCAGTGAGTGAGTGCCATTGAAATCAATAGTTCCGTCTGTAGTCACACTCAAGTCATAGTAGTCCACAGCTAGAGGGGTGATGGGGTTCTTGGTCCATATCGCTGTAATTTCCTGATTTCCAACGGCTAAGGAGTAAAAAGTCGCTGGCCGGATGAACACCGGCGTGGCACTCAGCGTCGCCGTTGCTCCATTGCCCGCAGGGTTCACTGCACGCAGAGCGAATGTATAGGTCGTGTCGTTGTTCAGCCGGTGCCAGCTGGTCTGCCGCTTCACTGTGTGGCTGGTGGTGCTGGCGTCGCTGCCGCTGATGGGCCTGAAAGAGGTGCCGCCGTTGGTACTCACCTCGTAACGGCTGATCGAGGCGTCATCCGGATCACTCCAGCTCAGGGTGATCTCACGGTCACCCACCGCGGCACTCAGGCCGCTCGGTGCCGATGGCCTTGCCATCGTTGTCGCGCTCAGCGTCGCTGATGCCCCCTTGCCCGATATATTGACTGCACGCAGTGCAAAGGAGTAGGTGGTGTCGTTGGTCAGGCCCGTGACGGTGTAGCTGGTGGTGCTGGCGCTGGTGGTGCTGGCGTCGCTGCCGCTGATGGCCGTGAAGGTGGAGCCGCCGTCCGTGCTCAGCTCGTAGCCGCTGATTGTGGCGTCATCAGGATCGTCCCAGCTCAACAATATCTCGCCGTCGCCGGGAGTGGCGCTGAGGCTGGTGGGTGCCGATGGTTTTGGCAACGGTGTTGCGCTCA
>SRMO01000020.1:0-622 GCA_004768415.1 Aphanocapsa feldmannii 277cV
GTCCTCGCGCTCCATGCCGCAGGGCAAGAGGTCGGTGGAGATTGGGGTCCGGGAGTTCTGGAACCTCGCCGGACGCGCGGGTCGCATCGGTCACGACAGCGTCGGTGTGGTCGGACTGTGCGAGGGGACCGATCGGGAGGCGATGATGGAGTACGTGAGCCGGAGCACGGGCGCGCTCGTGTCCCGTCTCGTGGTGCTGCTTGACGAACTCGAGGCCCAGGGGTCGTTGGCGCAGTTGTCGGGCGTGCTGTGGAAGGATCAGTGGGAGGACTTCCGCTGCTATATCGTCCACCTGTGGGCGGAGAAGAAGAACCTCGATGCGGTGCTTGTGGACTCGGAGCTGCTGCTGAGGCAGACCTATGGATACACCTCGATGCGGAACGATCCGCAACAGCGGCAGAAGGCTGAGGCGCTGCTGGATGCGACGCGGAGCTATGCGCGCGAGCTCGCCGACATGCAGGGGGGGATTACGGAGCTTGCCGATTCCACTGGCTTCTCGCCGGAAGGTGTCAAGGCGGCAATGGGTGGCATGAAGGCCCTGGAGAACAGGCTCACGGTGTCGGACTGGGCGCCGGAGAGCCTGTTCGGCAAGGGCGGCAGGATGGCGGACCTGTTCGGCGTC
>SRMO01000020.1:632-1706 GCA_004768415.1 Aphanocapsa feldmannii 277cV
CGTCAAGGCGGCAATGGGTGGCATGAAGGCCCTGGAGAACAGGCTCACGGTGTCGGGCTGGGCGCCGGAGAGCCTGTTCGGCAAGGGCGGCAGGATGGCGGACCTGTTCGGCGTCATGTTGCGGGTGCCGCAGCTCAAGCAGGATCTGGCCAAGCTCGGCGGTAGCGGTGATGGCAAAAGCCGTATCTCCGAGATCACCAACGACTGGGTGAACGGCAAGGGGCTTGAAGCGATCGCGAGGAAGCATTTCAGCGGGAAGAAGGACGACGACGCAGGCACGGGCGCGCTGACGGATGCATGCAGGGCGATCTATCGCACCATCGTCAATAGCGGAACATGGGGTGTTTCGGCGCTGAGCCGGGTGTCGGGGATCGACTTCGAGAAACTTTCAGAAGCCGAGAAGCGGCGAATCAATGCCCTGCCGGCCATGATCTATCACGGTGTAAGCAGCGAGGATGCGGTGCTCATGCGGATGAATTCCGCGCCGCGAAGCGCGGCCGAGGCACTCGGCAGCCTCTACCGGGAGGTCAAAGGCGAGGATGAGGGACGGTATTCGGTGGGAGGAGCGCGGCGCTTCCTGCAGGACCTCGATGCCGCTGACTGGGATGGCGTGAGACCGGAAAGTGCGGCGTTGTCCGGAGACGGCTACAAGCGCGTATGGAAGATACTTTCCGGTGAAGCGAGCTGAAGGCGGGGGGCAGCCACTGGGTCGCAGTGGGGCGCTGAGTACGCAAGGGTTGCTTGCGGCTACGGTGAATGGTCGCACTGCTCGCCGCTGCTCCTCACGTCCAGCCAACCAAGCCTCGCAAGGGGAGAAACAGCCGCGAAAAAATCCCGAAATCCGCTGCTGATTCGCGGTTGATAACCAGGGCCCTGCAAGTCCTGGCAGAAAGCTGCAGCACCTTGCAGAACAACCCCCATACCCGCGGGGGTATTCCTCCCCCCGTTTGCGGAGTGTGAGCAGGCTGCCTCGGAGATTGTTCAGTGCCGGGACAATTCGCTTCCCCAGCTCACGCCAGTGCTCAGCCCTTGCTGTCCTGCTCGACCAGCAGCAGCAGGCCGGCGACGATCGCC
>SRMO01000020.1:1716-2340 GCA_004768415.1 Aphanocapsa feldmannii 277cV
ATAGCCGCGGGGGTATTCCTCCCCTGTTTCCGGAGTGTGAGCAGGCTGCCTCGGAGATTGTTCAGTGCCGGGACAATTCGCTTCCCCAGCTCACGTCAGTGCTCAGCCCTTGCTGTCCTGCTCGACCAGCAGCAGAAGGCCGGCGACGATCGCCAGGTTCTTGAGCAGCTGGATCCTCTCGCCGCTGTCGCCCACATCACCGTGGAACAGCAGGGTGGTGGGCACCAGGAACACCAGCAGCAGCACTGCCCCCAGGCGTGACCGCCAGCCGCTGACCACCAGGGCCGATCCCACGGCAATCAGCACCATCGCCGCCACCAGCAGCAGCGGCGCCAGGGGCAGCCCCTTGGCGGCGATGGCAGCGGCTGTTCCGGCAAAACCCATCAGCTTGCCGATCAGCGCATGGATGAACACCAGGCAGAGCAGCACCCGGGCAATGCGGTTCAGCAGGGAGAGGCGGTTGGTCTGCTCGGTCATCAGGGCCTGTCGACAGCTGACCGCAGTCTGTTCCTGCTCACTCAGCGGTGCATCCATCGGCGCCACCCCGGCCGAAAGCCCCGGGGAGGATCAGCTCCACCGGGGCTGAGGGGACTGGCCTCAGAGCACCAAGACGGTGCCGATGCC
>SRMO01000021.1 GCA_004768415.1 Aphanocapsa feldmannii 277cV
ACAGGGACATTGAGCTGCGCCTGGATCTATCCCGCAGGGAGCGCCGTCAGCAGAACCCTGACCACAGCATCGAACTGAGTACCACCCTGCGCTTCTGATCCTCGGCTGCCGGCTGGCCTCGCCATTCATTGGTGATCGCTGGAGTGGATCGCCTCATGGCCCCAAGGTGGCACAGGTGATCAGCAGGACCGTCATCAGGCATCACGGGAGGCTTGCTCAGGACCCTGGCGATAGGCGGCCGGAAGCAGCACAAGGAACAGCAGCCACCAGGCGCACACTGCGAGGGCCAGGAGCAGAGTGAACCACAAACGACCAAACAGTGCCCAGCTGGCCAGGATCAGGGTCACACCGGTCAACAGGATGCTCCAGGGCTGGCACCACCAGGGTTTGTCGCTCCAGAGGCTCTCACTCATGCCACCCAGCGCTGCTTGCTGCGTTGTGCCTGAACGTTGCCCTGGTCCATGCCACAGCCCCTGTCGGCCTCGCTGATGGCCAGAACATGAAGCAACCGTTCACGATCCACCGGACGCAACTCGCCGGACGCATCCCAGCCCATGGAGAACAGATCGCTGGACATGGGGGCACCGGGCTCCATTGAGGGGGATGTGATTAAACGCTGATTTTCAGGGGAAACGCCCCGAACAGCCCATTTCCTTCCAGGAAACTTAAGCCCAGCTTCAGAAACTTGCGGTTCGGCAGGGACGCCGTCGCAGCAGGCGAGGGCTCCATCCGCTCAAGCACCGCCAGGCCGTGGGGGGGGTATCGGGCACCATGACGCCCTTGCCGGATTGATGGCGATGCCCAACCCTGCACTGATCCAGGCGCTGCTGCACCTGCTGATTGCGATCAGCATCACCGTGGCCAGCGTGCGCTGGCTGATGGTCAGTGGCATTCAGCAACTTTCCGACAGTCTGGGGTGGTCAGCAAAGGCCAAGGGGCAGCTGATCGGCTTCGCCACCAGCCTGCCGGAACTGGTGGTGGTGCTGGCGGCGGCCTGGGCTGGTGTGTTCTCAGCAGGCTTCTGGAACATCGCCGCCTCGAACATCATCAATCTGGTGTTGTTTCTCAGCGCTGTGGTGGTCTACCTGCAGCAGCGCGAACTGCTCAATCCACGCTTCATCGAGGAGCTCTGCTTCTGCAGCTTTTCCGTGATCCTGCCTGTGGTGCTGGCATTTGTCGACCTGCATCGCTCTCCGGCCCTGGCCCTCGTGCTGATCGGCACGTTCATTGGCTACCAGATGCTGAACAGAGTGCTGGCCACCCTGAAGGGCAAACAGGGCGTGGAGTTCAGGGGCGACGATGACGACGCCGGAGCCGGCCGTGGCGGCGCTGGCAGGGGAGTGTTCATGGCCCTGGCTGGGATGTTGATTGTGCTGGGCTGCGGCGAGGCGCTCAGCAGCAGCACCCACGAGCTGGTGCAGGTCTTCGCCATTCCGGCCTGGGCAGTGGGCTGGTTGCTGGGCGTCGTGACATCCCTGCCGGAGATGACCTCCTTCTTCGAGCTCTATGCCATCAGTCAGCGCCGCGGCCTGCTCCACGAGCTTGACGACACCCAGGCGGGCCTGGATGCCCTGGTGAGTTCCAACATGGCCAACATCGCACTGATCTACCCCCTCGGTCTGCTGCTGGCACTTGCAGTGGGCCGAGGCTGACCCACAGCGAGGCGGCCGCAGTTGCTCAAGCGGCCCCCCGGCGGCAACCGTCAGATCCATCTTCCTCCAAGGGATATGGACCTGCGGTGAGCAAAGTGACTGATAGGGTTCGCCGATGTTCAGCCCTTCCCAGGCGGGTTTCCGGCGGCTGTTACCGCTGCTGCGACCTCACCTCGGCACGCTGTTGCTGGGCAGCCTGTGCACGATCGTGTTCGTGTTGAGCTTTCCCTTGCTGGCCTGGCTGGTGGGGCAGCTCATTCCTGCCATCGGATCCGGTGACGTTGGCGTTGTGTTGCGCAGCATCGCCCTGGCACTGGGCCTTTTTCTGCTGCAGAAGCTGGCCCAGTTCGGCCAGGACAGCCTGTTGGCCGAGCCGGCCCTGGCAATCACCAAGCAGCTGCGCCATGACCTTTTCGCCCACCTGCAGCGCATGGAGTTCGCCGCTCTGGAGAAACTGTCCAGCGGCGATCTGACCTACCGCCTGACCGAGGACGCGGATCGCGTCAGCGAGGTCATTTACAAGACCATCCACGACAGCACCCCGAGCCTGTTGCAGTTGCTGGCGGTGTTGATCTTCATGGCCACGCTCGACTGGAGGCTGAGCCTGGCCACGCTGTTCCTTGCCCCCTTCATCGCCCTGCTGGTGAGCTGGTTCGGCGCCAGGGTGATGCGGGCATCCGAGCGCAGCCAACACAAGGTCAGTGAACTTGCCGGGCTGCTCTCCGAGGCCATTGCCGGGGTGCGCCAGGTGCGGGCCTTTGCCGCCGAGCCCTGGTTGCAGCGTCGCTTCGACAGCGAGATCGAGGCCCATTACCAGGCCAGTTTCCGCACGCTGTGGCTGCTGGCCCTGCAGCATCCCATCGTGGGCTTCATCGAGGCTGCCGGCATCCTCGGCGTGCTCCTGCTGGGTGCGCTGCGCATTGCCAGTGGCGAGCTCGACGGTGCTCAGTTCAGCAGTTATCTGGCGGCACTGTTGATGCTGATCGATCCCATCAGCCATCTGACCACCAACTTCAACATGTTTCAGCAGGGTCAAGCCTCGCTGCGCCGTCTTCGGGCCATCGAGGCGGAACCCAGTGAGGCTCCTGATCCCAGCCATCCCCTGGCGTTGGACCAGGTGGCCGGTGCCCTGCGGCTGGTGGGGGTGCGTTTCGGCTACGACCCCGCCCAACCGGTGCTCAGGGGCGTGGATCTGGACATTTCCGCCGGACAGGTGGTGGCCTTGGTGGGTCCGTCCGGCGCTGGTAAGAGCACGCTGTTCTCCCTGCTGCTGCGGTTCAATCGGCCCCAGAGCGGTCGGTTGCTGTTGGATGGCAAGCCCCTGGATCGGCTGCGGGCCGTTGATCTGCGCCGCCATATCGCTCTGGTGCCCCAGGACACCCATTTATTCTCCGGCACGGTCGCCGACGCGATCGATTTCGGCCGGGGCTTCTCCGCCGACGCGATCCGGACAGCAGCGCGACTGGCCAATGCCGATGGCTTCATCAAGGTGATGCCCGGTGGCTACAGGGCCCGGCTGGAGGAACGGGGCAGCAATCTTTCAGGAGGCCAGCGCCAGCGCATCGCCATCGCCCGTGCCGTGCTGGGGAATCCTGCCGTGCTGCTGTTGGATGAAGCCACAAGCGCCCTCGATGCCGAGGCTGAACAGGCGGTGCAGGAAGGGTTGCGGCGGGCGATGGCGGGTCGCACAGTGCTGGTGATTGCCCACCGGCTCTCAACCGTTCAGGGGGCCGATGAAATTCTGCTGCTCCAGGGCGGTGTGATCCAGGAGCGGGGGTCCCACCGCAGCCTGATGGCCCAGGGAGGAAGCTATCGCGAACTCTGTGACCGCCAGTTGATTCAGACCAGCTGATCACCCCCCAGGCACTGGCTAGAATGAGCTGAATCAGTTTTCCGACTGTAGATGACACAGTTTGAAGCTGCCCCCCGAACGACTCAGCAGAGGGCAGTTGCGCTTCCCCATCGACCAGATGGACTGCGGGACCAATCGATGCCAGCAGCAGGGCCTGGCAACCGGCCCGATTCCCTGGTAGGTCCGTCGCGGCCCCGCTGGCGAGGCGGCGACGGCAGATGAGCAATCGCGAATATCTGCCTCGCCAGGTATTGGCCCGCCTCGCCAGGCGGTGGCATTACCTTAAGGACGGCATCCGAATGACCAACCAGTCCGAATCCATGACCACGACCCCTCAGCAAGCTCCTGTCTTGACCTTTGAAGGCAAGAAGTACGATCTCAACAATCTTCCGGACGACGCCAAGAAACTGGTGCAGGGCATCCAGGTGGCTGATGCCCAACTTCGTATGCACGAAGACACCCTCAAGGTGCTGGCCCTCGGTCGCGAGTCCCTCGCTCTGCGGCTCAACGAAAAGCTCAAGACCATCACACCGGTCGAAGCTTGAGGGCTATCTCAAAGAGCGCATCAGCAGTGCTTGACGGCACTGTTGATGCGCTCGCGCCGCGGGTTCGGCAAAAGGCATCTCGGTACATCGCCTCTGGCTCATCTGAAAAGCCCTGCTCGCTCATGCATTCCCTTCCCACTCCTTGGCTTTTTGGCGTTCAAGCGAGGGGAGCGAGCTTCTCGAAGCGGAAGATCTGGGTGTTGTCGCCACAGCGAATCAGGCGTTGCGTCAGTGTCCAGTAGCCATTGCTGAGGCAAGCAAATGTATCAGTGAAGTGATTCTCTGCGCCACGGGGGTTGCCGCTCACCGGATCGTAGTAGCGACTTGTATAAGCCTTACTCAGATAGCCGCTGCCGGTGTCAATGGTGCTTTCTGTATGGATCTTAACCAGAGTGGCGTGGATGTGGCGATGCACCATCTTCACGACATTATCCTTGATGCGATAGCGATCACCGGCGCACTTGCCGCCGACGATCACTTCCGTCCCTGTAGCGTCGGTCTCACCGGCGGTAAACGTGTTCTCGCCGTGGGTCTGTTCAAAGCTGCGGCGGACCCGGTGGATTGTCACCTCCCAGAGCTGGGCCTTGATGGCCTTGACAACCTCATCGTCGTCAAAGCCATCCACGCCAATCCTGAGGTCCTTGGTGACGCTGAATTGTCCCCCGTCGATGCTGCGGCTGCCTTCACTCCAGCCACAGCTGCCTCCATAGCCACTGAACCCATCATCCCAGGTGTAGCGATTCTCATAGGCGGCGCGAAAGGCGGCGCGCAGGTCGCTGCCGGCGCTGATGGGGGTGTCAGGGCTGCCGGCCCTGGAGCCGGTATCGGTGGCAATCGTCATGACTGAGCTTGCTGGATGGGCGGTTCTGTTCTCGGAACCCTAGGAAAACGCTGGACACCGCGAAGCTCGCCTCGGCCTCCCGTCCCAGCAAGCGCTGTGGTCTGCAGGCAGTGTGCGGTTGGCCGGGTGCCAGAGCGTCCGGATCCATCCGGATCGATCTCCGAAGAGCTCGCCATCCTGCTGCTGAACAGCCGAGGCCTTGCCTGGTCAGGGTTGCAGGAAGGACTCATCTGCCTGTCCGCGATCTTGCAGGCAGGCAGATGAAAGCACTGTGGCGTGGTCAGATCAGGGAGCGAACGACCCGCAGCCGCGGCCCCATGGGGTGTCGCAGAGGGGGGTCAGTCCTCGTAGCCACCGCCATAGCTGCCGCGGCCGCCACCGGCGCCGCCACGGCCGCCGCTGCGACCGCCGCGACCACCACCACCGCCACCGCCACCGCTGCGGGGCTCGGCTTTGCGCACCCTGATGGCACGGCCCATCCACTCAACCTCCTGCAGGTCGTCAATGGCAGCCTGCTCGGTGGACTCGTCCGCCATGTCCACGAAGGCGAAACCGCGCTTGCGCCCCGTCTCACGGTCAAGCGGCAGGGTGCAGCGGGCGACTTCGCCGTAGTGGCTGAAGAGATCCATGACGTCCTCCTTCTCCGCGTCGAAGGAAAGGTTGCCGACAAAGATGCTCATGGACGTGACTGGGCTGGAACCGATTCGTCGACGGCTCCGGCTCAGAGCCGAGCCTTGGTCAAAGAATCCCCTCAAATTTACGCCCTGGCCTGCCGCTTGGTTTGTATTGGTGGCGCCAACCCTCAGATCACCTGATTCTCCACGGATCCGTGGCCTGCAGACCCTGCTGGTGAGAGGGCAATCCCCAACTGGGCTGAGCTGGCCAGGCAGCCCGCATCACGTCATGGGACTCCTGTCCCGGCCAGTCCGCCCAGGTCACAGCAGCAGACACCTTTCAGATCGGCTCAGCTGGGCCGTACCGGCCGTGCCGGTCCTTCTCATGGTTCATCGGCTCTCGCCAATGGATCCGGAGCTTGTTGTCGTGGGCTGGCCTGCGGAGATAGCGGCACAGGCAGGCCAGGATCCGGGCGGATCAGGCTGCGGTGGTCTCACGTCTGGACTGCAGCTTGCGGATGCGCAGTGGTTGATCCACCACCGTCAGCTGCTGCAGGGCGGCGAACACATCCCCGGGCATCCCCTTGGGGAGATCGACAGTGCTGTGTTCAGCAAAGATATCGATGCGTCCGATGGCCTTGCCCTGCAGGCCGGCTTCATTGGCGATGGCACCGACGATGTTGCCGGGCTTGACGCGGTGCTTCCAGCCCACCTCGATCCGGTAGCGATCCATATCCGCAGCAAGGGACTGCTCACGACGGTCAGGGCGCCGCTCCCGGCGCTCGCTGCGGCCGCCCTCCCTGCCACCCCTGCGCAGCAGGGCATCACGACCGCCATGGGCCTGGGGCATGGAGAGCTGATCGTCGAGGGAGAGCAAGAAGGGCCGCTCCCCCTGGAGGAGCTGGGCCAGGGCTGCTGCAGCTCTGATCGGCGTGATCGACTCTGCTTTGCAGAACTCGACCAGGATGCGCTCGAACAGGGCCACATCGTGGCCGCCGAGCTGCTGCCTGATGCGCTCCATCAGTCTCAGCTCCCGCTTGCTGTTGACGGCCTCGGGGCCCGGCAGTGCCATGGGCTCGAGCTGTTGGCCCGTGAGCCGTTGGATGGCCATCAGAAGGCGCCGTTCCCTTGGCGTCACGAAGAGGATGGCATCCCCTTTGCGACCGGCACGGCCGGTACGGCCGATGCGGTGGATATAGGCCTCGGGGTCCAGTGGAACGTCATAGTTCACCACCAGGGAAATACGTTCCACATCAAGGCCCCGCGCCGCGACGTCGGTGGCCACCACCACATCGATCTGGCCGTTGCGCAGTCGCTCGATGATGCGCTCCCGCTGGGCCTGGGCAACGTCCCCGTTGAGCGCCGCGCAACGATGGCCGCGGGCTTCCAGTGCCTCGTCAAGCTCTGCCGTGACGATCTTGGTACGAGCGAAGACGAGCGTGGCCTCGCTGGCTTCCGCCTCCAGCACGCGATGCAGCGCCTCGAGCTTCTGGGGGGCGTGAAGCTGCAACAGCCGTTGGTGAATGCGCCGGGTGTCGGCCTTGCGGACCGCGATCGTGACCTCGGCGGGATCCCTGAGGTACTGGCGTGAGAGACGGCGGATCTCCGCAGGCATGGTGGCGGAGAACAGCACCACCTGGCGCTGCGCAGGTGACTGTCCAAGAATCCACTCGACGTCGTCGATGAAGCCCATGCGGAGCATCTCATCGGCTTCGTCCAGCACCACTGTGCCGAGCTTGTCGAGACTCAGATTGCCCTGGCGAATGTGGTCCATCAGCCGGCCGGGGGTTCCCACGATGATCTGGGGGCCCCGGCGCAGGCGATTGACCTGGGCACGGAAATCCGCGCCGCCATAGATCGCCAGACTATCGACACCGGCAAGGTGGGTGGCATACCTGGCGATGGCTTCGGCCACCTGAATCGCCAGCTCCCGTGTGGGGACAAGCACCAGTACCTGCGGTTCGCGTCGCAGCAGATCGAGCCGCTCGAGGGCTGGCAGTGCAAAGGCGGCCGTCTTGCCGGTGCCTGTCTGGGCCTGGCCGAGTAGATCGCTCCCCTGCAGAAGGTGGGGGAGTGTCTCCGCCTGGATCGGGGAGGGATGGGTATAGCCGCAATCGTCCAGGGCCCTGAGCAGGTCCCTGCCCAGACCGAACGCCTCGAAGGTCGGCCTGGACGACACAACGTCGCTCGACATGAATGCTTTCGCTTGGGTACAGGGTGGTTGCGAAGCCCGACGCAACTGCCTGAACCCTGCTTGAACCACCTGGGGCGGTTACGGCTTCCGACGTCGCACGTCTGTGGCTGGGAGCACTGATCTCCCTTGTCAGACCGTAACAGTCACAGCAGGGCTGCGGGTCGAACGGGGGTGCAGCAGGGCCAGGCCGCGGGCGGCGGAAAGCCGAACCTTTACAAATCTTTGTGAAGAATGATTGACTTCTGACGTCTCAAGGCTCATTCCATGACCTTTTCTTCTGTTCTTCCGTTCTCCCCGGGCGTCATCCCCGCTTCTGACCAGGGCAATGCCGATGCAGTCTGGTATCAGCAAGCTGCTGCCAGGCAGATCCGCAGCGAGCATTTCGTCAGGGCCGAGCTGCTCAACGGTCGGGCCGCCATGCTCGGCTTTGTCATTGCCGCTCTCACCGAAGCGCTCACCGGTCACGGCATCCTTGGCCAGCTGGGTCTGTCCTGAGCGGCATGTCTGCCCCGGCCTCGGGGGAAACAGGGCCAGATCCATGGCCGGGCCGCAGCCAGGCTGAGCCAGGAGACTGCTGATGCTCAGCCAGAGGGCAGGGCCAGCCCGGCTCGGGCCAGCTCGGCCTTCCCCGACTGGGGTCCGGCCTGATCCAGCCGATCTGCTTCTCCCCCTCCAGCATCAGGCCATCGACCAGGATCTGGCCGGTGGCTTGTTCCATGGAAACGCCGGGAAGCCGGCACAAACTCCAGGTCTGCCCTTGCAGCGCAACGGCTGATGCTCAGCCAGCGGCACACCCAGGCTGACGCGGTACCCACCAGGTTGCAGAAGCGGCTGAACGATGGGTCAAGGCAGATGGGTGGCAGTCCGCCCAGTCTGTTCTCAGCCAGCTCCCATGGCGGTGGTTGGTTTGGAGGATCACTTCAGCAGGTCCTTGCGCAGCTCATTGATGCGCTGTAGCAGCTCAGCCCGGCTCTTCTGCCTGAGGGCGTTGCGGTAGAGGAAGGTGACCAGCGCCACCAGGCCCAACAGTTCAAGCAATCCGCCGAGGGCAGGGATGCTGTTGATGGTGTGGAGCAGCCCGCCACTGAGCTTGAGAGTGACGCCAGCGAGCACGGCCAGGCCAATCACTTTCAGAGCCGGCAGTAGCTCCTGCAGGTTTTTGAGCCAGCCGAGATTGAAGCCGGCGAAGACCTTCCGAAGGGTATCCAGGGGATCGGCGCTGGAGCCTTTGGTGTCCCCAGTGCCTGCGGAGGCTTCTGCAACGGCAGGGCTGAGGGGTGCGGCTTCTGCAATGGGAATGCTGGCCTGGAGATCGGGCTCACGCTCCAGCTCCAGGTCGGTGCTTCCGGCCGCTGCGGTGTCAGGCTCCGGCAAGGGCTCTGCCATGGCCGCCGCTGGCCTGTCCAGGTCCACTGGCTGGGAAGCTTCCTCGGCCTCGGCTGCCCATGTCGGCATCGACTCGATTTCTGCAGGGGCTTCCGTCTCTGGCTCGACGTCCTCTGGCTCAACGTCCGCTTCCATCTCGGTCAGGCCGTCGGCCTGGGTCCGTTGCCCATCCTCATCAGACACTGGGAAGGAAGAAGCCTCAGCACCCCAGTCAGGAGCTTCGCCGCCCCAGCCAGAAGTGGAAGGGTCTGCGTCCATTCCAGGCTCCTCAACCATGGCATCGCTGCCCATGTCCGGTCTGGTCTCGAGGGCGCCGGAGGAAGCGATGAATTCGGGATCGTCTTCCAGGAAGGTCGTTGGGATCTGCTCAGCAGCAGTCGCTTCAGGTGGGAAGGCAGAGAGATCGTCGTAGCCGCTCTCTGCTGTGGCTTCGCTCGCTGGTTCAGCGGCCACGTCCATCGCGGCCAGGCCATCGGCCCGGGTCGGTTGCTCATCCTCATCAGACACAGCGAAGGCCGGGGCCCCAGCACCCCCGCCAAGCGTGAAAGGGTCTGCATCGATCCCATCCTCAGCAGCCATGGGTCCACTCCCCCTGCCCGGCTCGTCCTCGAGCGGATTGGGGGAGGCGATCATGCCAGGATTGTCGTCCGTGGAGGTCGTTGGGGTCTCTTCAGGGTCAGTCGCTTCGTACCTGGAGGCGGACTGATCGTTGTCGCTGGGGTCGATGGCAGCATTGGACATGGACGCCTCCATGGTGCGTTCGGCCAGGGGTGTAGTTCAGCATCCCCAGACCAAGGGGGTGGATAACCGGACGTCTTCAAGACTCGTTCCAGAGCTTCACAAAGCAGTGCGGCTGAAAAGCAGCGTGGCTGAGGGGTCGGGATTGTCTGGACCATGGCCATCGTTCAGATCCGATCGTCCACTTGAGACCGGAGGCATCCGGACGCCGCACAAGGTTGCCTGGAACGCGCGCAAGCTTCCCCGGCGACTCCGAAGCCGGCTGCCGGCATGGTGCTGGTGCCCCCGCGGGTGGCCAGTGGCAAGCCATACAGTCGGTCCCATCCAGACATCAGCCTGTGTTTGTCGTCGAGATTTCCCTCAAGCTGAGCGCCATGACCCTTTCGGTACAGCGCAAGGAGCTGGCCAGCGCCATCGCGCTCTACGAGCAGATCAAACAAAGCATGGCAGGGAGCATCAGCCAGCTGCTTGAACTGAGCTGCGAAAAGAACAATGAAAAGAAAGTGGCCCTGCTGAGCGGCGACATCGTTGCCCTGCAGATCTACGAGAAATCAACCCTGGGTGGCGGTGCCAAGCGCCCTGGCTTCAGCCTGGAGGCTTGATCCTCTGGACCGTCGCCTGCCCGACCCTGACGGGGAAGTCCCCCTGCGCATCCAGCGGCTCTGCCTGAACTGGGCCAATGGTGCACGCGTGCTCGACCATTGCAACCTCACCCTGCCCCGCCCTGGCCTCTGGATGCTGGTGGGCAGAAACGGCTGCGGCAAATCCACCTTGCTGCGAGTGCTCTGCGGTCTCGCCAAGGCTGATGGGGGCTGCATCGAGAGCAGTCACAGGCCGGCACTGGTCTTCCAGAACCCGGACCATCAGCTGCTGCTGCCCAGCGCCCAGGCCGACCTGGCCCTGGCCATGCCTGCAAACCTCAGCCGTCGGGAGCGGGACCAGCGCGGTCAGCAGGTGCTGGCGCGCGTCGGCCTGAGCGGCTATGGGCTGCGCCCCATCCATAGCCTCAGCGGAGGCCAGAAGCAGCGCCTGGCGATAGCGTCCGTGCTGGCCAGCGGCTCCTCTCTGCTGTTGCTGGATGAGCCCACAGCCCTGCTGGATCCTGCCAGCCAACAACGGGTGCTGCGGTTGGTGCGACAGCTCTGTGACGAGGGGCTTACTGCCCTCTGGGTCACCCATCGCCTGGTGGAGCTCGATTGCTGCGATGGCGCCTTCCGCATGGATGCCGGCCGGATCGGCCCTCTGCAGTCGGGCAATGCGCTGCGCCGCTCGCTGGCAACGGTCAGCTGAGGCAGGAGGACGACCGTCACGTGCTGTTGAGGTGCGGCCAGGCCGACCCGTATACTCGATTGCTCATTCCTCGGTAGCTCAGCGGTAGAGCGATCGACTGTTAATCGATTGGTCGCTGGTTCGAATCCAGCCCGGGGAGCCATTTTTTGGAGCGAACCACAGTGCTTCAATCATTCACGAGAAGCCCCGGTCCGCCCCGCTGCGAATTGTTCGTTTCGCGAGAAAGATGCGAAGCCATCTTCCTGGCATCAGAAACCCTCTGGAATCTGGGAACAAGTTTTTCGATCTCGCTTGCTGCAGACTGGATCGAATCTGGATTCCTCTAGCGGGCCTTGGATCGAATGCGGCTCGGTAGCAGGATGTCGTATCGCCTGAACGGGGCCCGGTTGACTGATCTTCTTACGATTCGCCCCAGAGTGCAAACATTCCATGGCGTTACCAGCAGGCTATGACCGCATCGTTCAGCAGCTCACCCCTGGCTACGCCAGTCTCGCCAGGCTCAGCGTCAGCCTGATTGCGGCATCCAGTGCTGCTTCTGCACGGGGAGCGGCCGTGCTGGTGGTGGGTTGCGGCACGGGTGCTGAGCTGGATGTGGCGCGGGCCAGTCGACCCGACTGGGCCCTGACGGCTGTTGATCCCGATCCCACCATGCTGGCTGCGGCACGGCAGCGCATCGGGGTGGACTCGGTCCGTTGGGTGGAAGGCAAGCTCGGTGCCCTGGCCAGGGATGACCGTTTTGATGGCGCTTTGGCAGTGCTGGTGATGCAGGGCCTGCCGGACGATGGCGCCAAGCTGCGCTTCCTCTCCGAAATCGCCCGCCATCTCAAGCCCAGCGGCCAACTGGTGCTGGTGGATCTGATGGCGCCGCTGCACCCCTCCCTGCAGCGGCAGATAGATGCTGCCTGGGGAGAATATCAACGTTCTGCCGGGCTCCAGGCCGAAGCCGACCCCACCCTACTGCGTTCCCTCACAGCGGACATGCACCGCATCTCTCCAGCGCGACTCGCCGGCCTGGCCAATGCCGCCGGCTTCAGCGATCCTGCCCGCATCTTCAACGCCCTCGATTACGAGGGCTACCTGCTGCAGAAGCGCTCTGTGGATGCGGCTCCAGAGGCATGAGCGTGACGTGGCCTGCAGGAATCGGTCCAGGGCGAATGAACGTTCGCAACCGGCCCGAGTGTGCCGCGGACCTCATCATCCAACGTATGCGCCACATGCCAGAGGAGATCATCTAGGGCAGCGATGCCAGGGCCCGCGCGGAACCATCGGGACGAACCGATGTCGCCGCGGCTGCCGCTTCACAGCAGCGATTCAGCAGGGGGTCGACCCCCTCCGCGTCCTGCCAGCCCAGGATCTCGGTGCGTTCACCTTTGAAGTTCTTGTAGATGCGGAAAAACTCCGCCACTTCCTCGAGCCGCTGGCTGGCAATCTGTCGGATGCTGCGCACCCCCTCCAGGCGGGGGTCATTGCGGGGCACACAGAGTAGTTTTTCGTCGCGACAGCCATGGTCCACCATCGCCAGGATGCCGATGGGGCGTCCCCTGATCAGACAGCCAGCGAAGGTGGGCTGACCCATGATCACCATGGCGTCGAGGGGATCACCGTCCTCCGCCATGGTGTTGGGCACGAAGCCGTAGTCGAAGGGATAGACGACGGAGGAATGCAACACGGTGTCGAGGGCCATGCACTCGGCAGCGGCATCGTATTCATATTTGTTACGACTACCTGCCGGCACCTCGATCAGAACATGAATGACACCTGGCTCGGGCCTTGGCTGCATGTTCGCGAGGTTCATGAAAAGCGCCCCTCAGGCATCTCCTCTGAGACCCTAGTGTGCCTTGGTGTGATCTTCCAAGATCAATGATCTACACCTTCACAGGTTATCCGGTAACTGACGGGTCTGGAGAAAGCCAGGTGGGATTGCCAGGCCTCGATTCACACCGACAGGCGGCTCTCAGACCCGGACTGTCTGCTTCCCCTACTGGACCGCCTGAGCCCCACGGATCCCGGCCCGAACCGGCTGACTGAATGTGCCAATCCACTGCGGGATGGAGGGGTCTGCAGCTGGACCACGGGCCAGAACAATGCTGGTGAGCGGGGCAACCAGCAGGCTGAGGGCGATTACCAGGCCCAGCCAGGGGGTCAGGTTGGAGTACGGCTGCACCGGGCTGTGGGGGGCATCCCCGGCGTCGCCCTGCTCAGGCCGTTGCCGTTGCGGCATGTTGCGCAGCTGGGGACCTGTGCTGTAGCTGTCCATTCAGGAGTTTCAGGAACGCCGTGCGAGCTCCCTGAGGAAGCAAACCCGGCCAAAGCCAGGTTAAAGCTCATCAATCCAGTTGGATGCTACAAATGTTACAGGACGGCAAGGCGGATTTGTCTCAGCAGTCAAACAATTCTATTGCTGAGAGATCGTTCAAGCTGCCCGCTAGAACATCAGCTTGAAATCGGCTCTGATGCCATGGGTGGTGGTGGAATCGCCGTAGAGGCCACTGTAAACCACGCCAAGGACAGCAATGTCAGAAATGTTGGTCTCGAGACCAAGCTCGGTGACCAGGGCATCTTGGGCGATCGGGGCAGCTTGAATCCTGCCTGCGGACCTGTTCGCCAGCCTGAAGGACGCCGCCGGGCTGGTGTCTCCGAAGACATGGCGCCAGCCCACCATGGTGCGCACCTGGATCGCGTCCTCCATCCCGATCGCGTTGCGTATACCAAGGGTGGTGGCTATGGTGTGGTTGCTGGCGGACGGTGCCTTCAGGGCCGCCACACCGCAGCTGTAGCCGCTGATCCAGAGGCCGCTCTGATCATCGGCCAGCGACGAGAGATTGGCGAAGCCCGCCGTTGATGTCTGGGCCTCGGCATTGCTCAAGCACCCATGGATGCGGCTGTTGATGGCCGCAACCTTGTGGTGGTCAGCATCCAGCAGAGCCCCCTTCAGGGACACGTGGGCCTCACCCGTGAGCAGATCAAAGGCGGCCTGTGCCTGTTCAGTCGTGGTCAGGATCAGCAGAGCTTCGACCACTGGATGGTCTGGATCCGAGCTCAACAGGCTGTCGAGGACCTGACTAGCGATCTCTTTCTGGTTGGGCGTTTCTGCAAAATCGCTGAAGCTATCACCTTTTCTTATGGAAGAAAACATCACAGCATTCTCAGTATAGTTCAGCTGACGGTCAATGAACAGGTTGTCGATAGGGTCGTCAAGTTTACCTTCAACTGCGTTGGCCTCAAGGATGGTGTAGGGGCCAGTATCAGCATCGGTTAAGCCTATGACCATGAGCTTCACCATACCGCCCTCAAGAACAGCTGTGCCCTCAACGATGAGCTTGTCATTTGTCTCCACCTCCGGATCGATCGTGAGGCTGAACGTGCCCTCTTTCTTATTCACGAAATTGTCAGTTATGGTGGTTTCCTGAATGACATTCCTGAATGAGTTTTCTATAGATAGGGCCTGCTGAAAAAACCTAGATCCATTGCGCTGCAGCACATCTGACCATGCTGGCCATGCTAAAATGTAAGAG
>SRMO01000022.1 GCA_004768415.1 Aphanocapsa feldmannii 277cV
GGACCAGGGGGACGTGTTACACGTCAACCTAATTTGCCGGTTGCGTCAATAGATTTTGCCGGTTCACTCCTTGTCTGACTGTTGATTCCGCGCTATGTTGACGCGACAGGCTGCGATTGACGCGACAATCAGTTTTGCCGGTTTGTCCCGTTCTCGGTCTGCCGATTCTGCGCCGCATTTGTGCGGTAGCTGGGCAGGTCGAACTCCAGGATGACCGAGTGATGCACGATCCTGTCTATCGCGGCCGCTGTCGCCATAGGATTGGCGAACACCTTCTCCCATTCTGAGAAGACCAGGTTGGAGGTGATGCCGAGCGAGCGGCGCTCGTAGCGCTCGGCTATCAGGGTGAACAGCACCTCGGACTCCTCCGCTCCCTGGGGCAGGTAGCCCAGATCGTCTATGACCAGCAGATCGAAGTTATCGAGCTTCCTGAGCATTCGCGGCAGATCGAGGTCTCGCTTGGCTGCCAGCATATCCTGCACGAGCCTGTACGCCGGGATGAACAGGACTGATCGTCCCGACTCTACAAGCCTGTGCCCTATGGCGCACATAGCGTGCGTCTTGCCCGTGCCGGGCAGGCCGAAGGCCAGCACGTTGACGTCACGGTCCACGAAGTCGCCCTCTGCAAGTCTGACAAGCTGCTGCCTGAGCTTCACCGGAGCCCTCTCGTGCTCGAAGGTGTCCCAGGTCTTACCGGCAGGGAGCCTGGATGCTCTCCTCAACCTGTCCACCCTCCGGATGCGCCTGTCCTCTGCCTCCTGCTCCAGCACCTCCACCAGGGTCGGCAGCGCGTCCGCGTGTCCGGCTTTGCTGAAGCGGTCGACGGTCTCAGCCGCAAGCGTCGGCAGCCTGAACTGACGGCACAGATCCCTGATCCGCTCTCCGACTTCGCCCGGTGCCTGCAAGTCCGTCGTCATCGCGCACCTCCCGCAAGCAGCCTGTCGTACACTCCCAGGTCCACCTCACCGGACAGCTCGACCGCCGGTATCTCCGGAGACGCCGGAGCGGACAGACGCTTCACCACCGCGTAGTCGAACCTCACACTCGATGCAAGCAGCCTCTTCAGTGCCCTCTCGACTTCGCACTCCATCGTCGTCGCGGCAAGGTGCAGGATGCGCACGTAGTCCACATCGGCTCGCTCTCCCTTCCAACCACGCATCGCGTCGTACGCCAGCCGGAAGGTGTGGGACGGGTACATCTGCTCTCTGAAGCGGTAGCGGGCGAACGCACCGGGCTTGCGCACAAGCGACCCTATGATGTGGCGGTAGTCTATCCGTGCCTCGCCCTTACCACGTATCCGCTCCATGCTCTCTACGAGGTGCCCCTTGTAGTACACATCCACGTGGTCGGTGTACAGCCGCACGTCCACCTCCACGCCTATCAGCCGCGACGGCACGGAGTACGTCCTGCTGTTGACCCGGATAGTGCTCCACTTGCGCACCCTGGAGCGATAGCTGACGTACTCGGGCACAGGAGCGGGTGGCAGCGCCCGCAGATGCGTGTGCTCAGTCGCCACCTTCTCTCTGACCAGCCTGTTGCGCCTGTCCACGATGTTCCTCACGAACTTCGTGTACTGCTCCACCGACTCGAAGTCGCTGCTGCCCCTGAGAACCAGCGCCTGCGCTATGGAGTCCTTCAGACGCCGGTGTCCCTGCTCCGCCACTCCGTTCTCGTGAGAGCTGCGCGGGTTGGTACGGGTCGCCCTCAGTCCGTAGTGGTCGAGTATGGCCCGGTAGCGCTCATTGAAGGTACGGCCGCGGCTGTCCTTCAGCTCGTGCGTCGCAGCCGACAGGTTGTCCGTCCTGACGACCTCGGGCACACCGCCAAGCTCCCACAGCGCTCCCTGCAGTCCGCTCACCAGCGCTGAGAACGTCTCGCCGAACGCCACTTCAGCGTATCGCCAGCCCGAATGGCTCAGCACGAACTGGAACATCAGGTGCTCGAATGGCTCTCCGCCTATGGTGACACCAAGCTCGCCGCAGTGCGTGAAGTCCATCTGCGCCTCGCGTCCCGGCGGATGCTCCTGCTCGAAGTACACTTCGCGATCCGGGCCGTTCAGCGCACGCCAGTCCCTCATACGACGCTGCAAAGTCCGCAGGTGTGACCTGCCGAAGCTTCCCGGATGCCGCTCGTCCAGCCACTCGAGGATCGTCGGTGCAGCGAGTATGCCCTCTACATCCGCCCTGAGCAGCGGCTCTATCTCCTGCTCCCACACTCCGGCGAACGGGTCCGGTCTCGTACTCTTCCTGCGCCTGACCTTCTTCTCCGACGGCAACGGACCCTTACGCCAGGTCCGCACCGACCTCTCACTCATACCCGATGCCGCCGCTGCTGCCTGTTGACTCTTGCCTTCCATAAGCTTCTGCCTCATCAATACTACCTGTCGATCGGTGATCAATCTCACACCTCCTGGTGCGAGATAATCCCTCATTACAACCGGCAAATTCTACTGTCGTGACCGGCAAAAGTCATTGTCGCGTATCA
>SRMO01000023.1:0-806 GCA_004768415.1 Aphanocapsa feldmannii 277cV
GCCGAGATCGGCGGTCTGCTGCGGGCACCGCTCAGACCACCGGAGAGCCGCTCCTGAAAGCAACTGCTGCTGTCGCTGGCGATGGCCTGCTGCTGGATTCAGCCACGGACATCTGGGCTGATGCAGGCCTGCTGGGTGTGCCCCACCCGGACGATGAAGGGGAGCAGCGCAGACCACTGCTCTTCCGTGATTTCATCGCGGCGGCCTGTCCCGGCTACGGCTTCCACACCTGGGCGGAGCGGCTGATCACCCTGCTGCAGCTTGTGGCGGAGGGTCGGCTGGGGCGGTTGATCGTCTGCTGCCCTCCACGGCTGGGCAAATCGCTGCTGGTCTCCAGGCTCTTCCCCGCCTACTGGCTGAGCCGCTACCCCCAGTGCTTCTGTGCCATCGCCTCCTACTCCGCCGAGCTTGCCTATGCCCACAGCCGGGAGGCACGCCACCACTACCGCTCCGCCGGTTTCAGCCTCTCCAGGGACTGCAGGGCGGTGGGGAACTGGCTCACCCCCGGCCGTGGTGGCTGCATCGCCGCCGGAGTGAGGGGACCCTTCACCGGCAAGGGCTATGGCCTGGGCATCATCGATGACCCCTACAAGGGCCCGGAAGATGCCAACTCCGCCAGCCAGCGTCGCAAGCTGATCGAGTGGTTCCAGTCCGTCTGGCTCACCCGTGCCGAACCGGCTCCACAGGGGCCTCTGGCGCGGGCTGCCGCAGGGTCGGGCGGAGGATCGGCCGGAGGGGGGGCTGGACACTCCTTCCATGCCTCCGCCAGGCAGGTGGTGGTGCTCACCCGCTGGCACCGGGAGGAC
>SRMO01000023.1:1347-4647 GCA_004768415.1 Aphanocapsa feldmannii 277cV
TCTTCCGGTGCCATCACCACCAGCACCGGCAGCACCGGGCAGCAGCCATGGGCTGGAGGTGCTCTGGAGCCAGCGGCAGCGCCTCGATCTGCCGGGGGTGGTGAAGTTTCTGATCGGGACCCTGAACGATCTGGGCCAGCAGGGATGGAGCCCGGATGCGGTGCTGATCGAGGACAGCGCCAATGGCCCGGCGGTCTGCCAGCTGCTGCAACGCCAGATTCCGGGACTGATCGCTGTGCGGCCCCGTGGCGGCAAGCTCAGCCGCGCCCATGCCGTCGCCCCACTGCTGGAGGCGGGTCAGCTGGCCTTCCGCAGTGGCAACGATGCCCTGCAGAGCGAGCTGCTGGGTTTCCCCCATGGCGCCCATGACGACCTGGTGGATGCCTTCTGCCAGGGGGTGATCTGGCTGGAGAACCGGCACTGGCCTGCCGGTGGCAGAGGCGCCCCCAGCTCCAGGCCCCTCCTCTTCTCCCGCTGAGCTGAGGGGATGGAGGGCAGCCACCAGTGCAACGGATACGGATGTCGATGACCAACCCGCCTGCTCCTCCTCACCGCCCCATGCCACAGGGCCGTTCAGCACGGATCCGTGGCGGCCGCGGCCCACTGCGCCCACGGTCCGGCGGTTCACCCCATGCCGCCGCCGATGCCCTGGTGGTGGAGCATCTGCCCTTTGCGGCGAAGGTGGCAGCCAACTATGCCCGCCGCACGGGCCATCCGCGGGAGGACCTGGAGCAGCAGGCGGCGATCGGGTTGATCAAGGCCTCTCGCCGCTACGACCGCCAGCACCCGGGACGCCACAGGGCCGGGTCGGGCAGCAGCCATTTCATCGCCTATGCCAGGCCCTATGTGAACGGGGAGATCACCCACTACCTGCGGGACAAGGGGTTTCTGATCAGCCTGCCCGGTCGCTGGCGGGAGCTCCATGCGCGGGGGCAGAAGCTGCGGCGGGAAGGGATCGGCGCTGCTGTCATTGCTGCACGCCTGGGCATCAGCCTGGGTCGATGGAGCGAGATCTGTGATGCCTGCAGGGTGCGTGTGGTGGCGATGCCCCTGGGTGAGGCGGAGGAGTAGGGCCATGGATGAGCAGGCTCGCTGAAAAAGGAAGCTCTGGAAAACTGGAACAAGTCGCAAGTCAGTCCTTATAGTGCAATTGATCTCAGCGAGAGAACGCAGAGAATGAGAGGTTTTCCAGGGCTTCCTTAACGAGTATTCAATCCTCATGGTTGAGCCACGGATCTGGCCCTCCACATAAGTTCAGCCCTCGGTTGAGTACGTGGTGTAGCCTGACCTGAATTTCCCTGATGTGAGAGCTACACTCTCCCGCCATGCCTGAACTCGTTCTGCACTGTCCCCACTGTGATACCGAGAAAGTGGGCTTCACGTTCGGCGGTCTACACTTTAATATCGTTGAGTCCCCAACCAATCCCCCAAAACCCAAGCGTGGACTTCCGGCACGGGAGCAATATATCCAGACTTGGAACACACTGTTTGTCTGCCGACACTGCAACGAAGGTGTTGTTGTCCAATTCCGCTCTGAGAATTCCTATCCAATGGGAGACCGTGAACTGTTGGACCTCAACGGCGATCCAAGGAAAAACGGCTTCCAGTTGCTGAAGGTACATCCTACGGCGCAGTGCACAAGTGTGCCCGAATACGTCCCGGATGATCTTGCAGGGGGCTTTCTGGAGGCAATAGACAACTTGCGCCGCAGCAACTTCAACAGCGCCGGCATGATGTTCCGCAAGATTCTGGAACAGGCCACCCTGGAACTCTTTAAAGATGAGAAGGATGCCATGAGATCCAAGCGCCTCATCACTCGCATCGATAAGCTGGCCGAAAAACATCTCCTGACGCCATCCCTCAAGAATCTGGCTCACATGATCCGCCTCGAAGGCAACCAGGTAAACCATGAGGGCTTCGAGAAGTTCGACAAGGGGAAAGCTGAACAGATGAGAGTGTTCACCGAACTCTTCCTGACGTATACCTTCACGCTGCCAAAGCGCGTGGAGATGGCGAGTCAGTCTGCAGGGCAAGAAGTAGGTCAAGCTGGCCACAGTAGCCCACCCGTCCACACCAGCTGACCCATCCAGATGTTTTGAGGCTGGCAGTACGGCCGTGGGGGGAGTCTCAGAGTGATAGGGAAACTCTGGAAAACTCCCACGGCTTTTGCTAGAATAGCCATATCACCGCAAGGTGAGGTAGGTATGAGGGAAGAACGCCAGTTCGGATTTGCAGATTGCGAGCAGAGCATGGTGCGTAAGCGTACAGGCCGGGAAAGTTTTTTGGCTGAGATGGAAGAGGTGGCGTCTTGATATCCTAGAAAAGAAAAATCTAGCTGAGAAGATTTTTGAAACTGTGAAAGAACATCTTTCTTCTCAAGGTATAAGAGTATCTCAGAGAGCCATTGTTGATGCAACAATAATCAACGCTCCCAGTTCCACCAAGAATAAAAAGCGTCAGCGAGATCCTGAGATACATCAAACCTGCAAAGGTAACCAATGGATGTTTGGAATGAAGGTACACATTGGTGTAGATAAAGACTCAGACTTGATTCACTCGGTTGTCACCACTGCAGCAAACGTGCATGATTTGACTCCAGCAGCAGAACTGTTGCATGGTGATGAATGAGCATCAGAGCGTGGCCAGGTTCCCAGCGGATGGACATCCATCTGTAGCCCCCTCTATAGCTGGAGAAGGGCCTAGCACCTGCAGGGAGAGGTGGTACTGGGTTCAGGAAAGGATATTTCCGCTGAGCGCTGCCGCCACCTCGCTCAAGGGCACCTCGAATGCAAATTCCTTCTTTCACCTTGGCGTGACTGGAGCAGCTGGACTCTGAACAGCCGGCAGTGCTTTGCTCCGCCATGCCTTGATCCGTGCTTGCCCGTTGAAAGCCTTGAACAGACCATTGTTGTGAGTGATATGTGCTGAGATGGCAATCCCGCTCTGTCTTTTTCGAGGTGCCTTAAGGAGTTTATCTAGATGTACATCATCATCTTAGCATCTCTAGTATTTAAGGTCAAGTATTTTAACCAAAGCCGCAGGAATCGTTCCCGTCAGTTGATTATTCTGAAGATGCAGGACTTTAAGATTATTCAAGTTACCCAAGGCTGCGGGAATTTCTCCCGTCAGTTGGTTGTTGTAAAGCCACAGCTTTTCAAGATTGCTCAAGCCACCCAAGTCCGCGGGGATCTCTCCCGTCAATTCGTTGCCGGAAAGACTCAGCCTTTTAAGCTTATTCAAGTTACCCAAGTCTGCGGGGATCATTCCCGTCAGTTGATTATTCTGAAAATTCAGCACTTT
>SRMO01000023.1:4657-4875 GCA_004768415.1 Aphanocapsa feldmannii 277cV
GTTATTCAAGTTGCCCAAGTCCGCAGAGATTGTTCCCATCAGTTGGTTCCCTCTAAGAGACAGATTTGTAAGATTGTTCAAGTTCCCCAAAGCTGTGGGGATCGTTCCCGTCAGTTGGTTGTTGTAAAGATACAGCGAGTCAAGATACTTCAAGTTACCCAAGGCCACGGGGATCATTCCCGTCAGTTGGTTATCGGCAAGATTCAGCTATTAAAGAT
>SRMO01000023.1:5400-5755 GCA_004768415.1 Aphanocapsa feldmannii 277cV
ATTCTTCAAGTCTCCCAAGACTGCGGGAATCGTTCCCGTTAGTTGGTTGTTCTGAAGATATAGAAATCCAAGACTATTCAAGTTTTCCAAGGCTATAGGGATCGTTCCCGTCAGTTGGTTACCGGTAAGATCCAGCAATTTAAGGTTGTTCAAGTTACCCAAGACCGCGGGAATCGTTCCCGTCAGTTGATTATTTTGAAGATACAGCCATTCAAGATTATTCAAGTTACCCAAGGCTGCGGGGATTGTTCCCGTCAGTTGATTATTATTAAGATTCAGCCATATAAGCTTATTCAAGTTGCCCAAGGCCGGGGGTATCGTTCCCGTCAGTTGGTTGTTGTAAAGATTCAGACAT
>SRMO01000023.1:6171-6298 GCA_004768415.1 Aphanocapsa feldmannii 277cV
GTTTTCTAAGACCTCAAGAATTGTTCCAAGAATTGTTCCTGTCAGTTGGTTGCCGCTAAGCGATAACGTTCGAAGGTTATTCAAATTGCCCAAGGCCACGGGAATCGTTCCCGTCAGTTGGTTGCTG
>SRMO01000024.1 GCA_004768415.1 Aphanocapsa feldmannii 277cV
AGCTAAGATCCAGCTTAGTCACCCGCCCTGAACTATCGGTGGTGACGCCTTCCCATTCGCTGATGGGTTTATTACTTCCTCAGTTAGTCTTCCTTTCTCCATTGAGTCCGTTGGTCTCGTTGTAGAGATCCATCAGCTGGATCTCTAGATCTTTTTCCCATTCGCTGATGGGTTTATTACCTCCCCAGTTAGTCTTCCTTTCTCCATTGAGTCCGTTGGTCGCGTTGTAGAGATCCATCAATAGATCTCTATCGGATTTCGGATCCGTCAACCGGTTTTGGTTAGTATGCAGCCCTTCGAAGTTATTCATGTTGTTCTCCAGCACCGCTCTGTGTTCTTCAGCACTGCGCTGTCGGTTGCTTGTCTGTTGACCAACGTCGGCGTGCCCATGCTAGGGGCAAGGCTACATTGCAGCAGATCGGCGTTGCTCTGTGGGGGTGTGAGCCTCCCTTGCTCAGCGGACTGTGCAATGAAGGAGACAGTAGAGAAGCCGAGCAATCCGAGCATCGGCACACGGATCACTTCCAGCAACGACATAACTCCTCTCATGTTGATTTCCTTCAAAACTTATCCTTACATGCAAGAAAAACCGGATAACAGTTGGAATGGACTGTTGTAGCATTGTCTACTAGTGCGTGATTCTGGCTGATTCAGAGATTACCTGGCTTTGGCGAATCGTGATCTTGTGATTTTGATTGCGAGAACCCTTCTGATCCTGTCGGTGATATGGCTCATGCGGATTTCCAGTGGATGGAGGCCTGCCACGACGTCGGATGGCCCGGCATGAGCATGACCTGGCCCCTGCACTACCCGGCAGGTGGCGAGGGCCGAGCCAATGGCGAGAAGCAGCCTGAGGCAACAGGGAGAAGCAGCCTGCCGGAACCCTGACGGATCCCATGGCTTTCAGTCCAGGCAGTCCGATCCCCCTGCACCCCAGCCTTGCGGCACTGCTTCCCTGTCTGCAGCTGGTGCGGGACTGCTGGCATCTGCTGGCCTGTCCCAGGGAGGGTGATCGTCGGGAGCGGTACCTGCCACGGGGTGAGCGTGAACCTGAAAGCGCCTACCGCCGGCGCCTGGAGGCTGCTCTGCCCTCCGGCTTCTTCCGCGATGCCCTGCGCAGCTTTGCCGGGATGCTGGCCTCCAGCCACTGGCGGGAGCTGCCGGACTCTCTGCAGGCGGTGATCAGTGATGTGGATGGTTGCGGCACCGACCTGGGGGTGTTCCTGGAAGCTGCCGATCTCCTTGTCCTCAGGGATGGCGCCGCCCTGGTGGTTGTGCTGCCCCCTGCCCACCTCTGGCCCAGTGAGGGTGACCGGCAACAGGCGCTGCGCAACGGTGATCGCCTCTCTCTCCCCCGGCTGCTGTTGCGGGAGCGGAGTGATGTTCTCCACTGGCATTTGCCACGCCTCCATGCCCTACCGGAGCGGATCAGCTGGCGTGAGCGCCGCCCTGATGCAGCCGCTGCCACCACCACCGGGGCCGATGGCATTCCCCCGTCTGGTGATCTGCCGCCTCACCCCTGGCAGTACCTGACGGCATCCCTCACCGGCACCGGTACCGGCCAGGGGAGCGGGGGGCCTGGGGAAGAGGGAGCCGGGGGGTGGGGGATGAGCCTGGTCCGCGAGACCCTGGTGGCCGATCCTCTGGCTCCTTCCGGCTGGCGCCGGCAGCGTCTGGATCAACGTCACTACCGGGGTATCCGGCAGCTGCCGGCCATCTGGTATGCCAGCCATGGCGCTCCTTTCGGGGAGGGGGAGCTGCCCCATCTGGGCCTTGCTCACCAGTACCTCAACCACTTCCGCTGCCAGAGCGACTATCAGGAGCTGCTCTACCGCACGGCACTGCCGGTGGGTGTGCGCAGCGGTGTGTTGGGCGCCCTGACCACGGGGCAAGCCAGTGATCCAGTGGTGCTGGGTCCCAACAGCGTGATCGACCTGCCGGAGGGGGCCAGCTTCCAGTTCGTGGAGATCCAGGCTCGCTCCCTGGCTGAACACCGTGCCTGGCTGGAGGGTCTGGACCGCTCCATGCGCCGCGATGCACTCATCCCTGCCGCCAGCCATGGTGCACCTCGCACCGCCATGGAGATCTCCATGGCCGCCTCACAGGCCTATGCCCTGCTCCAGAGCCAGGCGATCCAGAAGGCTTCCATGTTCTCCTCTCTCCTGCAGCACTGGTGTGCCATCAGCGCTGAACCGCT
>SRMO01000025.1 GCA_004768415.1 Aphanocapsa feldmannii 277cV
CGGATCGCGCTCTCCCAGGCGGCTGCTTTTGCCATGTGAGAATATCTGTGAGAAGGTACGTTCCAAAGTCTGGCACAGCATCCCAGATTTATTCAGCAGTTACCAGCCAAAAAGCCAGTGTCAGATGGGCTTCCAAGCAAGCTTTCCAACTACAGTCTAGGATCAGCGGACCAGATTCAAACCAGTCATATTCCGCTTTGTGAGCGAGGCGATGACGATCGAACCGGCCCCCTACCTGAAGCTGGTGGCTGTGCTGCACCGGCAGGCCTGAACCATGGCACTACCAGGCATCAGCAACGCGAACGAGTTTTACGCCGCCCACTACCTCGAATCGGTGCTGAGCGGCGACATCAAGAAGGTGCGTGAGCGCTGGCTTGAACAGGCCAGGGCTGAGCAGGACGCCGATCCACTGGCCGAGGTCACCACCCCTGAGCAGCGCTTCAAGGCCCTGCGCACACACTGGCGCAAGCTGCGGGAAGCGGAGCGGGGCATCACAGGCCCACAGGCGGATCCAGGCGAACGGCTACACCTGCAACGCGACAGGTTCTTCCAACCGTTGCTGGATGCCCTCGGCTATGCCTACGACGCCAGGGCCGAACCGGTGTTCGTCAGGGGTGAGACCTACCAGGTGCCCCTCCTGGCCGAGGAGCGCAATGCCAGGGGCGAGCCGCTGCTGTGGGCAGTGGAGTGCTTCAACCCCAGCGATGAAGCGACTGACCCCCTGGCGCTCGCCATTGCCACGACCTGGGGCTGCCAGATCCATGACCCCTCGTTGGGCATGGTCTTGCCGGACGACAGCTGGGAGACGCTGATCAGCGAGCGGGTGTTCGGGCAGGAGACCCCGCCGCGTTGGCTGTTGGCGGTGAGCCGCGATCAGTTGCTGTTGATCGATCGGCAGAAGTGGGCCGCCTCACGCCTGCTGCGGTTTCACCTGGACACCGTGCTGGGTGAGAACAATCCCGACGCCCTCCTGGCAGCTGCCACCCTGCTGCATCGCCAGCACACCTGCCCCCCTGAAGGCGGTACAGCCCTGCTGGATGAGCTGGATGAGAACAGCCACAACCATGCCTATGCGGTGAGCAGCGATCTGAAGTACGCCCTGCGCCGCTCGATCGAGCTGCTCGGCAATGAGGCGATCGCCTGGCTGAAGCAGCAGAGAGAAGCTGTCTACAGGGGCAACACCGATGCCGAACAACTGACCCTGGAATGCCTGCGCTACATGTACCGCCTGTTGTTCCTCTTCTACATCGAGAGCCGGCCCGATCTGGGCTATGCGCCGATGGGGAGCGATGTCTACCGCCTGGGCTACAGCCTCGAAAGCCTGCGGGACATGGACAGCGCAGAACTGGGTAACGAGGAGGACAAGGAGGGCACCTACATCAGCGACTCCCTGGACCGCCTGTTCCAGCTGATCTGGCAGGGCTACCCAAAGCGCAGCGATGAAACGGCGCAAAGTCTGCCGATCAGTGGGGAGAACGATCCCTTCCACGACAGCTTCCGGCTCACGCCACTGAAGGCACACCTCTTCGATCCGGAGCGGATGCCGCTGCTCACGCGGGTGCGGTTCCGCAACGTGGTGATGCGGGAGATCATCGAGCTGATGTCACTCACCGGGAAGCAGAGGGGCAGGAGGCGCGGGCGCGTGAGCTATGCCCAGCTGGGGATCAACCAATTGGGTGCTGTGTACGAGGCCCTGCTGAGCTTCCGCGGTTTCTTTGCCGAAGAGGATCTCTACGAGGTGCACAAGGTGCAGAAGGCTGCCAAGACAGGCCGGGCAGCGGCTGCGGACGACGATGACGACGACGGGAACGACAAGGAAGCGAGACCCCCGGCCAAGGCGACCGGCCAGGCCCATGACGCACTGGAGGTGGGTTACTTCGTCAATGGCGAGCGGCTGAACGCCTACAAGGCAGAAGAGATCGTTGCGGACCCGGGTACAGGCAAACCGAAGTGCCACCCGAAGGGCTCCTTCATCTATCGCCTGGCGGGCCGCGACCGGCAGACAAGCGCCAGCTACTACACACCGGAATCACTCAGCCGATGCCTGGTGACGTACAGCCTGAAGGAGCTGCTGGCCGGGAAGACCGCGGCCGAGATCCTGGCGTTGAAGGTGTGCGAGCCCGCCATGGGATCGGCGGCGTTCCTCAACGAGGTGGTGAACCAGCTGGCCGAGGCCTACCTGGCGCGGCGCCAGCAGGAGACCGGCAAGGCCATTGCCCACGGTCAGTTCGCCGGCGAGCTGCAGAAGGTGAAGATGCGCCTCGCCGATCAGAACGTCCACGGCGTTGACCTCAACCCGGTGGCCGTGGAGTTGGCGGAGGTGAGCGTCTGGCTCAACAGCATCTTCGCGCCGGAGCAGGGCAGAGCCTTCATTCCCTGGTTCAACCAACAATTGCTCTGCGGCAATTCCCTGATCGGCGCCCGGCGGCAGATCTACCGGGTCGATCAGCTCCCGACAGGGGCTAAGCGCAAGGCCAGACCCGGCAGGCTCTGGCATAAGCATGGGCCGGAAGAGCTGGCCTGGAATGCGGCGTTGCCGAACGACGGCATCTTCCATTTCCTGCTGCCCGATCCAGGCATGGCGGCCTACACCGACAAGGTGGTGAGACAGCTCGAACCCGACGCCATCGATCGCTGCAAACGCTGGAACAGGGCCTTTGTGGGCCAACCATTCACTGAAGCGCAGATTGCCCATCTGCTGCGCCTGAGCCGGTTGGTGGATCAGCTGATGCAGGACTGGGCAGAGCAACAGGCTGCCCTGCGACAACGCACCAGCAATCCCCTGCCTGTCTGGGAGGATCCGACCAGGATGGAACCAATGGATTGGATCTCGCTCCAACGGAAAGAGCGGATCCAACAGCAGGAAGTTGCCGGTGACGGCGTCGCCAATGCCAATGCGCGAATCAGGCTGAAGTGGGCCATGGACTACTGGGCAGCGCTGTGGTTCTGGCCCCTCCAGCAGACCGGCTCACTGCCCGGCCGGGATGAATGGCTGCTGGAGCTGAGCATGATCCTGGGCGATCTGGAGCAAGGCGTCGGCAGGGAGCCCGGCCAGCAGAGCCTGTTCCCGGACACACAACCGCAACAGATCGCCCGGGAGTTCAGCGACCGCCACGGCTTTGTGAATGTGGAGAAGCTGAAGCAGCAGTTCGAGCGGCTGCCCCAGGTGGAGGCGGTGTGCAAGCGCATCCGGCCACTGCACTGGGATCTGGAGTTCGCCGCTGTTCTCAAGGGCGGCGGCTTCGATCTGATCCTGGGCAACCCGCCCTGGCTGAAGCTGGAGTGGGAGGAAAAGGGCGTGATCGGCGATGCCGACCCGATGGTGCTGATCCGCAAGGTGAGTGCCAGCGAGCTGGCGAAACGCCGGGGTGATGCCCTGGCGAGCCACGGCAACCTGCGGGCGGCCTGGCTGGAGGAGTTCGAGCGCCAGAAGGGCAGCCAGGCGTTCCTCAATGCGATGGCGAATTATCCGCTGCTGAAGGGCAGCCAGACCAATTTTTACAAGTGCTTCCTCCCCCAGGCCTGGCGGCTGGCGTCCGGGCAGGGGGTGAATGGCTTCCTCCATCCCGAGGGTGTCTACGACGACCCCAAGGGTGGCCCGTTGCGGCAGGAGCTCTATGGGCGGCTGCGCAATCACTTCCAGTTCCAGAACCAGTTGATCCTGTTCCCGATCGGCCACCGTGTGAAATACAGCCTCAACATCTATGGACCAAGCCGCCAGCCCAGCTTCATCCATCTGGCCAATCTGTTCCATCCCAACAGTGTGGATGCCTGCTTTGCCCATGACGGAAACGGGCCGGTGGCTGGAATCAAGACAGAGGACAACCAATGGAACAGGGCAGGTCACCGCCAGCGGTTGATTCCAGTGGGTGAGCAGAGCCTCGCTCTGTTTGCACAGCTCTATGACGAGCCAGGGACTCCTGCACGCCAGGCCCGCCTACCTGCCCTGCACGCGCAGCAATTGTTGCGTGTGTTGGAAAAGTTTGCGGCAGCGCCACAGCGCCTTGGTGATCTCGAGGGCGAGTACACCGCCCTTGAGATGTGGCACGAAACCAATGCTCAGAAAGATGGCACCATCCGGCGTGAGACGGGTTTTCCGGCTGGTTGCTCCGAGCTGGTGCTTTCAGGCCCCCACTTCTATGTGGGAACGCCGCTGTACAAATCCCCCCGCGCCGTCTGCACTGAAAAGGGCCACTACGACTGCCTCGATCTGACCAGCCTGCCGGACGACTACCTGCCCCGCAGCAATTACAGGCCGGATGTGCCGGCCTCCGACTACCGAGCCCGCACGCCGCGGGTGCCCTGGGGGGAGAAGAAGCCGGTGACGGAATTTTATCGCGTCGTCAGCCGAGAAATGCTGAACCAACCTGGGGAGAGAACCTATGTGCCAACCTTGCTGCCAAAGGGGGCTGGCCATGTCAATACTTGCATCTCAACTGTATTCACACAGCAGCAGTTAGTCGTTGATTTCCTGGCAATGAGTATAAGCCTTCCCGTTGATTTCTTTGTGAAGTCAACAGGCATGGGGCATGCCAACAAGAATGTCCTTCGCAAGCTCCCTTTACCTCTATCCAATTCACCACACTTGCCAGGCCTTCGCCTCCGCACACTCGCCCTCAACTGTCTCACCAGCCACTACGCCGATCTCTGGAGTGAGTGCTGGGATGATGCCTTCCGCCAGCAGCGCTGGGCCAAGCAGGATCCCCGCCTTCCCGATCACTTTTTCTCCGCTCTCACGTCCAGCTGGCAGCGCCACTGTGCCCTGCGCAGCGATTACGCCCGCCGCCAGGCGCTCGTGGAAGTCGATGTGCTTGTCGCCCGGGCGCTGGGCCTCAGCCTGGATGAACTGATCACCATCTACCGGCTGCAATTCCCGGTGATGCAGCACTACGAACGCGACACCTGGTATGATCGGAACGGCAGGATTGTTTTCACCGCCAGCAAAGGGCTTTCCGGTGTCGGCTTCCCGCGGAAGGGCAGAGGGCGTGGGGCCAACAGGGAGATCGGCTGGGAAGACATCGCCGGGAAGACCTCCGGCAATGTCTCGCGAACGATCCTCGACGACACCCGGCCCGGTGGGCCGGTGGAGCGCACGATCACTTATGAGGCGCCGTTCGATCGCTGTGATCGGGTGGTGGATTACAAGCTGGCGTGGGCGTTCTTCGACAAGCGGGGTGGCGGGTAGTCATGCTTCCTTCCGTTGTCGTCGCTGAACTGGAGCAGGTTGCCCGGGACGCCATCCGCACCGCCTTTCACCCCACAACGCCGGGCTTCGAGGGGTTGATCGATCGCTTCCTGAACGATCGCGAACGGCTCTTCAAAGGCCCCTACATCTCGGTGGCGCTGCCGTTCCGGCAAGGTTCCGGACGCAACTGGTTTCCGGAGATCCCGCTTCCTTTCCCTCCCTACCGCCATCAGGACAAGGCCTTCGAGCGGCTCCTGCCTGGCACGCCCCGCAACACCCTGGTGGCCAGCGGCACCGGATCCGGCAAAACCGAGTGTTTCCTGCTGCCCGTTCTGGAGCATTGCCGCCAGCAGATGGCGCAGGGCCGCAAGGGGGTGAAGGCCATCCTCATCTATCCGATGAATGCGCTGGCCAGCGATCAGGCCCATCGGATCGCCCGGCAGATCGCTTCCACGCCTTCACTCAGCGGCCTGCGAGCCGGCCTCTACATCGGTGCCTCCGATGCCATGGCAACAGCGGCGATGACCGCCGACAGCAGCATCACCGACAAAACAGCGCTCCACAAAGAACCACCGGACATCCTGCTCAGCAACTACAAACAGCTCGACTACCTGCTGATCCAGCCCCATGTCCAAAGCCTCTGGGCCCACAACCAGGCAGGTGTTCTCCGCTACCTGGTGGTCGATGAATTCCACAGCTTCGACGGCGCCCAGGGCACGGATCTGGCCTGCCTCATCCGCCGCCTGCGGGACCGGCTTCACTGCCCCGGGGAGGAGCTGATCTGCGTCGGCACCTCCGCCACCCTCGGTGGCCCGGAGTCGGAGTCGCATGAAGCGATGCGCCACTATGCCGGCCGGATCTTTGCCAGCCGCTTCGAGCCGGATTCCCTGATCGAAGAAGAACGGCTGAGCCCCGAAGAGTTTTTCACAGCTCACACCGCCTATGGGGAGGAGGGGCTCTTGGCGCTGCCGTTGCCCGACCGCGAGAGCGAGAAACAGCTCGATCCGCACCAGGCCAGCAGTGCTGACGCGTATCTGGGCAAGCAAGCCCGGCTCTGGCGCGGCGACAGCCTCGCCGATCCCCCCGCTGGCCAGGTCAACGACAGCGCCTGGCGGCTGGCGCTCGGTCGCCGCCTGGGGACCCTGCCGGCTGTGCACAACCTGGTGCGTCAGGCCGCCATCACCTGCTCCGTCGATGAGCTGCTCGGGCGCTTCTCCCGTCAACTCGGCCTGGATGATCGCTACCCCCGCCGTTATCGGGTGTTGTTGCTCGACAGTCTGCTGGCCCTCGTCGCCCATGCCCGCCGCGTCACGGCCAGGCTCGATGGCTCGGCGGCGGTGGTGCCGTGGCTGAACCTGCGTCAACAGCTCTGGCTCCGGGAGCTCAAACGCATGGTGGCCTCGCTGGAGGCCGAACCCCAGCTGCGCCATTCCGACGACCTCGGTGGCAACGACAGCAGCCCCCATCTGCCGGTGGTGCATTGCCGCGACTGCGGGGCCACCGCCTGGGTCTCGCTGCTGGTGCAACAGAACAGCAATCGCCTCGATCGCGCCAGCAACCTGCAGGCCTTCTACAAGGCCTACTTCAGCGACCAGCCCGAACTCCGCTACCTCTTCCCCCAGGCCCCCGGCCATGGCGACACCCTGCTCTGCGGCGATTGCCTGTCCTTCCATCCGGCCCGGGAGCTCAAGCCGGAAGGCAGCAGCCAACCTGTCTGCCCCAGCTGCCACAGCCGCGAATTGATCAGCGTCGACATGCCCGACTGCAGCTATCAGGACGACAACAACCATCCCCGCGTCAGCCGCAATTGCCCCTACTGCCATGCACACCAGAGCCTGCTGTTGATCGGTTCATCCGCCGCCAACCTCAGCAGCACCTGGAGTGCCTCGCTGTTCGCCTCCGGCTTCAACCCCGACAAGAAGCTGCTGGCCTTCTCCGATTCGGTGCAGGACGCCGCCCACCGCGCCGGTTTCATCGCCGCCCGCACCTATCGCAGCAGCTTGCGCACCGCACTGACCCGGACGGTGCAGAACTCCGGGCCGCTTCCGCTGGATCAGCTGCAAGACCGCTGGATCAGCCACTGGCGGCAGCACTTCGACAACCCTGTCGATTTCGTTGCCACTTTCATCCCCTCGGATCTGGAGTGGCTCGAGGAGTGGGATGCCCTGCAGCGGCAGGACCCGCCATCCCTGGCGGAGGACAGCGATCTGATGCGCTGGGTGTGTGATCGGCTGCGCTGGGAGGTGGCCGCCGAATTCGGCTACCGCTCCCGGCTGGGCTCCTCGGTGGAGCAGGCCGGATCCCTGGCGGCAGCTGTGGATCCCGACCGCATCAATCGATGTCTGCCCGGGCTGCGCTCCCGCCTGCAGAACGAGATCGAACCGCTGCGCACAGTGGGGATCAAGGCAGTGAAGCAGCTGCTGGTGGGCCTGCTGCAGCACCTGCGCCAACGGGGTGCCATCGACGTGCCGGAGTTGATCGGCGCTGAAGGCCGGGGCAGCCCATACCTGTCCAGTGGCGGCACCAACACCTACACGTTCAACCAGATCCCCTACACACCCAACTTCGGGCGTTCCTCCAACCGGCCCCTCTTTCTGACCAGCTATCGCGGCAAGGGCGGCTTCGAACAGCTCGTGCGCGGCAGCGGCCGCCGCCCCACCTGGTCGCAGCACTGGCTTGGCCGCACCCTGGAGCCCAGCAAGCCTCTCGATGCCGACCAGGAGAAAGAGGCCCTGCACAGCGTGGTGGCCGTGCTCGGCGATGCAGGGCTGCTCCGGGAGCTGCCGGGGGGCGGTGGTCAGCGGGTCTGGGCCATCCCCCGCTCCGTGATTCAGGTGCAGGCCCGGCCCTGGCTGATGCGCTGTGAGTGTTGCGGCGATGGTCAGAGCGTGCTGGCCGATCAGGACCAGGCCATGGTCTGGGATGGCATGGCCTGCCTGGTGCGCCATTGCCAGGGTCGATACCGCCGCCTCGATCCCCGCGATCCCGCAGCCGGCCTGCCGCTCTACCGGCATCTCTACGAACGGGGCGAGGTGCATCGGATCGTGGCCCGTGAGCACACCGGCCTGCTGGAGCGTGCCGAGCGGGAACAGCTGGAAACCCGCTTCATCCAAGGCCGATACCGCAGTGCCCCCAACCTGCTGTCGGCCACCTCCACCCTGGAGATGGGCATCGACATCGGCGATCTCTCGTCGGTGCTGCTGGCTTCCGTGCCGCCGGAACCTGCCAACTATCTGCAGCGCATCGGCCGGGCAGGCCGCCGCGACGGCAATGCCATCATCGGCACCCTGGTCAACAGCACAGCGCACGATCTCTATTTCTTCGCGGAGCCCCGCGACATGCTGCAGGGGCAGGTGAGTCCACCGGGTTGTTATCTCGATGCCGCCGCCATCCTGAAGCGTCAACTGATCGCCTACAGCCTGGATCGCTGGGTGCAGAGCGGCATCGCTGCCCAGGCCCTGCCGAAGCAACTCAAGCCCGTGCTGGATGCCGTGGAAACAGCGTGCAGGCAGGGCGTTCCCGATGCCTTCCCCTACACCTGGTTGCGCTGGTGCCGGGTCCATCAGGGCGAGTTGCTGGGGCGGTTCCTCGACTTGTTCGATCTGGAGCCGGATGGCCGCACCCACAAGGCTCTGGGTGATGCCTTCCTGGCCCAGGCTGATGGCGGCAGGGATCACGTCTTCAGCGCTCCCTATGCCAGGGGGTTGATCACACGCCTGGAGGATCTGATCGCTGAACGGAAGCGGCTCACGTCGGAAGCCCGCAAGTTGCGTGAGCGCTTCAACAAGCTCGCCAGACGTGCGGAAGCGTCGCTGACCGACACGGAGCGGCAGGCAAAAGACGAGATTCGCCGCGAACAGGTCGCCTACAACCAGCTGCGGCGCGCCCTGGATGGACGGCAGTTGCTCGCCATGCTCACCGATGAAGGCTTCCTGCCCAATTACGCCTTCCCGGAAGCAGGCGTCAGCCTCAAGTCTGTGCTGTGGCGGCGCTTGCCGGGTCGCAGCGGCAAGCCGAACCGCAGCGAAGAATTACCGCCCCTGAGTTATGAACGGCCGGCCAATGTCGCCATCCGCGAGCTGGTGCCCGATGGACAGTTCTATGCCCAGGGTCGGCGGGTGCGGGTGGATCAGGTGGATCCCAGCCTCAACAAACCCGAGCGTTGGCGCTTCTGCCCCGCATGTTCCTACGCCTGCCGGGAAACCGATGACGACTACAACCGCAAGGAGTGCCCGCGCTGCAGCCACGGCACCTACGCCGACCATGGCCAGATCAAGGAGATGGCCAGGCTCAGCCAGGTGCAGGCCACCACGGAAGATGCCCGCAGCCGCTTTGCTGACGACAGCGATGAACGCAAGCCGCTGTTCTTCCATCGGGAGCTGTTGATTGTTCCCGACCAGGACCGTCGCGAACTGTCACTGGCCAGCGAGGACGACGACTTTCCGTTTGGTGCGGAGTACCTGGCCAGCACCAGCTTCCGGGACATCAACTTCGGAGAGAACGCTGCTGTCGGCGCTGCCCACGAGATTGCCGGCAAGACGCTCAGGGTGAAGGGTTTCGAGCTTTGCCGCAGTTGCGGCAAGGTGCAACGCGACCCCGCCAAAGCCTCGAACCACACCTGGGGCTGCCGCTATCGCGACAAACCCGACGACGCTCAACTCCGTCAGCTGTTGTTCCTGTACCGGGAGTTCAGTTCCGAGGCGGTGCGCTTCCTCCTGCCCGGCGCCAGCTTCTGGGATGAATCCGGCCAACCCTCTTTTGTCGGGGCCCTGCATCTCGGCCTGCGCCAGCGCTTCGGGGGCAAAGTGGATCACCTGCAATCGGCGTTGGCGGAAGAGCCCCAACCAGGCAGCCAACAGCGCAGAACCTTCCTCTACCTCTACGACACCGTGCCCGGCGGCACGGGCTATCTGCGGCAGCTGATGGCAGAGGGTGGCTCCGATCTCAAGGCCGTCTTCGCAGGGGCACGGGAAGTGCTGCAAGGCTGCTCCTGCAGCGATGGCTGCTACCGCTGCATCTTCATGTACCGCCAGCGCTTCGATCGGGAGCGCACCAGCAAGCAACGGGCGATCGAACAGCTGCAGACCATCCTCGGGCGCTGGTCCGATCTGAAGCCAGGCGCCCGCAGTCTGTCGGAGATCACCATCAACACCCGCGCCGAAAGCGAGCTGGAGCTGCGCTTCATCGAAACGTTGCGCGAGGGCAAGGGGTGCCCCCCGGGTGTGTCCGTCGTTCTGAAAGACGACATCATCCAGGGCCGCAAGGGCTATCTGCTCAGCCTCAGCCATGACAACACCAGGGTGGAGCCCAGGGTGGTGCGCTGGAAGGTGCAGCAGCAGGTCCCCCTGGCAGAAGCGGAAGGCGTCTCCGCCTGTTCACGCCCGGACTTTCTGCTCACGCCGACAGGCGGCGGCAAGCCGATGGCGATCTACACCGATGGCTGGGAGTATCACCGGGGTCGCCTGGCGACGGACGCCCAGCAGCGCATGGCCCTGCAACGCAGCGGCCGATACCTGTTCTGGGGGCTGAGCTGGGATGACGTGGTCGGGACACGTCCCTCGCGCCAGGCTCCGCTTGACCCCAATGGCCTCGCGGTCGGCGTTGTCGAGCGCTTTGCTGAGAGACCGGAGATCTTCCTGGAGCGCTGGTGGACGGAAAAAGTCCACAAGGGTGCCCTGTTGATGCCTCGGGAGGCACAGCTGGCCAGCAGCCTGGAGCTGCTGATGGCCTATCTCGCCAACCCCTCGGAGGAGCTCTGGCAAGGCCTGGCGCAGCAATTTGCCCTGGCGCAGGTCACCCGTCTCGGACTTGACAGCAGCGAACTGTCCGCAGTGATCGACAGCCTTTGCCTGCAGGAACATGTTGATGAATGGTGTGCCAGCGCAACGGGGCAACGGGTCGGCCAGCAGCTGAAGATGGGCCCTGGTCTCACAGGCTTCAACCTCGCTGATCTGGATCTGCATCAACGACGCCATCCCGCTGCCAGCTTCCGGGTCAGCCATTTCGACATCGACGGGACTGTGAGCCTGGAGCAGCAGCAAGCGGCCTGGAGGGAATGGCTGCGGCAGTGCAACCTCTTCCAATTCCTGCCCCATTCCCTGATCTCGACACCCGGCTGGAGCGGCAAGGAGCAGTCTCCGGCAGTCGATCCTGTCAGGATCCGGATGGCAGGAGTGCCATCGGACGCGGCAACAACCCGACAACCTGGCGATCTCCAAGGTGCTGACCCGTGGGAGCAATGCAGGAATCTCGCCCTTGCCGACAGCCAGCCACTGCTTGCTGCTCTTGAAGAGACACTGACCGGATCAGATCTGCCTTTGCCGGAGGTGGGGTATGAACTCGAAGGCCAGCGTGGCGAAGTGCTTGCCGAAGCGGAGCTGGCATGGTCTCAGCAGCGGCTGGCTGTGGTGCGCGAACCGGACGATCGCGTCCTTTTCGAGGCCACCGGTTGGCGCTGCTGGATGGTCGCTGATCCTCCGGGCAGCAGTGCTGCCGCGATCTTCCAGGCCCTTCAAGCCACTGCCGCTGCTGCCAGCACCACTGATTCATGACCAACGCCCGCATCACCGTTGCTCTCTCCAACGACTTCTTCAAGGCCTACGACAAGTTGTCCGGCAAGGCCCGCGCCAAGGTGGCGGCCTTCATCTCCAAATTCAGACACAACCCCCGTAGCCCGGGGTTGAACTACGAGCACATCGAAGCTGCCAAGGACCCGATGCTGCGCTCGATCCGGGTGGATCAGGATGTGCGCTGCATTGTCCGTGCCCCTGATGAAGGCAACACCTATGTGTTGCTCTGGATCGACAAGCACGACGACGCCTACCAATGGGCACGGCGCAAAACCTGCCATGTGAACCGGGTCTCCGGAGCCTTGCAGTTGGTCGATGTCGAAGCTGCGGAAACGGCTGTCAGTGATGGGTCATCCACAGCCGCTCAGGCAGGCAGGGATGAAGCTCAGGCATCTGCCGATTCGTTGTTTGCCAGCTGTGATGATGATCAATTGATGCTTCTGGGCGTACCGCAAGCGCTCTTGCCTGCCGTTCGGGCTGTCAACAGCGAAGCAGCTCTCGCCCGTCTGATCGATTGGGTGCCGCAGGACTGTGTCGATGGATTGATCCTTCTGGCCGAGGGCAGATCGATCGAGGCGGTGATCGAGGCGCTGGAACGAACATGTCCTGCTGTGGCCATCGATCCCGACGACGTCGCCAAGGCACTGGAAACGCCCGAAAGCAAGGCGACATTTCTGGTGATCAGCGACGACGATGTGCTTGAAGCGATGCTGTCCGCCCCGCTCGAGCAGTGGCGGGTGTTTCTCCACCCCAGTCAGCGCCGCCTGGTGGAGCGTGATTGGAATGGCCCGGTTCGCGTGCTCGGTGGAGCAGGCACCGGCAAAACCGTCGTCGCGATGCATCGGGCCCGTTGGCTGGCCGCTGGCCTGATCAGACAAGGCGAGCAAGGCCGGATCCTGTTCACCACCTTCACCCGCAACCTGGCAACAGATATCCGCAGTAATCTCACCAAGATCTGCTCGCCAGAAGAACTGCAGCGCATCGAGGTGGTTCACCTGGATGGCTGGGTGATGAACTTTCTCAAGGGCCAGGGCCTGCCAGTGCGGGTCTTCAACAAGGAGCACCGAAAGGCCTCCTGGGATCTCGCCATGGATATGGCTGACACATCGCCTGGGCTGGACCGGCGCTTCTACGAAGAGGAATGGAAAGATGTTGTGCTCGCCAACGGCTGTCGCTCTCATGATGACTATCTCAAGGCGCGGCGGGTGGGCCGGGGAACGCGCCTGAGCCGTCAGCAACGGGCTCGGATCTGGCCCGTGTTCGATGCATTGAGAGCGGAGTTCCGCCAGCGAGGCCTCTGGGAACCGGAGGAGGCCAGACAGGTGGTGGCTGATCTGCTGCGCGAATCCGGCCGTAGCGCCTTGTTTGCAGCGGTGGTGGTCGATGAAGCGCAGGATCTCGACCTGGCGTCCTTCACGCTGATCCGGGCACTGGCAGGAGAGCCCCATGCCAACGACCTGTTCATCGTGGGCGACCCGCACCAGCGCATCTATGGCAAACCGGTGGTTCTCGGACGCTGCGGCATCGAGATTCGCGGACGATCCCGCAAATTGCGGATCAACTACCGCACCACTGAGGAGACACGCGCCTGGGCCACGTCTGTGCTCCATGGCATTGAATTCGACGACCTCGATGGCGGCAGTGATCCATGCAGCGATTACCGCTCTCTCCTCCACGGTGATGCGCCACTGATCCAGGCTTTCGAGGACCGCTCCGAGGAACAGCGCTTCCTTGTCGATCTCCTCAAACAGATCAAGGTAGAGCAAAAAACATTGGCCAGCACCTGCGTCACGGCACGCACCAATGCTGCTGTGGAATCGCTTTTCTCTCTGCTTCAACGCGAAGGCATTCACGGCCGCGTGATCAATGCCGATGAAGCCGATGACCCGAGCGATTCCTCATTGCGGCTGGCAACCATGCACCGCGTGAAGGGGCTCGAATTTGATCTGGTGATCATCCCTGGACTGGATGTAAATCAGCTGCCATTGAAAGATGAATTGGACCGCCGGCCAGATCAAGTGTCCAAAGAGCTGTTCGAGCAACAGGAGCGATCGCTGCTGCATGTTGCGGCAACCCGAGCCAAGACAAGGGTTGTGGTGAGTTATAGCGGAAAAGCCTCGCCATTTCTTGCCTGAAGTGTCTCCAAAGGGAAGCTCTGGATCACTGCCAAGGTGACTATGGAGGGCACCTCGAAAAATTGTGTCTTGCTCATCGGAAAGACACTACCAGCCTATGCGATTCCTTACAGCTGCTGGTACCTTCATGGCAACAGGTCATTCAATGGTCAAAAGTTGCTTGATTTTTTAAGGAGTCCTTTATAATAAGATTTTTAAGGATGAGGTAAAAAGTGAAAAATATCTTAGTGAGTATCAGGAGAGTATGATCAAGATTGCTCAATCGTCTGTAAATAAGGCTTCCTGAAAAAGTAAATTAGCCCTGAAGATGACAAACATGGCTGAGAGCATCAG
>SRMO01000026.1:0-24851 GCA_004768415.1 Aphanocapsa feldmannii 277cV
CATCTGCATGTGCATGTGATCGGTGGTCGCGACCTGGGCTGGCCACCTGGATAATCGGGCGGTTAAACCATCACTGCCGGGGACTTCACCCGATTCAGTTCACCCAGCCAGGCTGCAGCATTGTCGATCACCAGTCAACTCTCGAGGCTTCGCCGCCTCGCCCAGCCATTCTTTCTGCCGTTAGAGGACTCACCTCCCTGTGAATTCCCAGGCATGCTGCTGGCCCTCATTGCTGTAGTTGTCGGGGTCACCCTGCTGCTGCTTACCGGCATGGTATCTCTTGCGGGACGCATCAGCCCGCATTTTCAGGCAGAATTTCTGCCTGGTGTGATGGAGCAGATCGACACCATCTGGAACAGCCCATGGGGCCTGGTGATTGGCTTCAGTATGGCACTCGGGACAACTGCATTTGTACTGCTACGCAATCGCTTTCGAGAAGGTCGATGGCTGCCATGGCTGATGCTTGGCATCATTGCTGTGCTATTGTTGACAATCAATGGAATTAATGTTGGAATCAGCTATATTGCTAGAAACATTGATAATACACTTGTTGCATATGATCAAACAGGTTTCTGGAAAACTGTTTCCATTTACGCTTTTTGTCTTGTAATTGCTCTGCCGATTCGCGGAGCATTTTCCTATCTTATTCCAAAACTTGGCTTGATCTGGAGGCGCTGGCTCACCGGCGGGATGATCAGCACGTACATGAGTGATAAGGCTTATTACGACTTGAATCCAAATGATGAGTCACAACGAGATATCGACAATCCTGATCAAAGAATCAGTGAAGATACCCGTGCCTTCACTTCCACAAGTCTTTCTGTAACTATTGAAATTATTTATTCATTACTGACATTTGGTAGTTTTATATTTGTATTGTGGGGTATCAGCAAAAATCTTACTCTCGGTCTGTTAGGTTATTCAGTAGGTGGAACTTTGTTGATCTTTTTCTTTAGCAAAAAATTGGTGATTCTTAATTTTGAACAACTTAGACTTGAAGCTGATTTTCGCTATGGACTTGTGCATATCAGAGATAATGCAGAATCAATTGCTTTCTATCGAGGAGAGGATCAGGAATCAGGAGAAGCCAACAGAAGACTTGATGGTGCCATCAGAAACTACGATAAGTTGATCATCTGGAAAGCGCTTGTTGATGTAGTTCAACGTTCTTATGATTATTTCTCTCGCTTTCTTCCATGGCTGATTATTGCACCTATCTATCTTGCTAAGGATGTTGACTTTGGAGTCTTTAGTCAGGCTTCCATTGCTTTTTTTCAGGTTCTCAATGCCGTCTCGTATATTGTCAATAATATCGAAGAACTTTCGAGATTCTCTGCTGGGATAAGCCGTCTGGAGACTTTCCAGACTTCGATTGAGGTGTTGAGTCGCCGCAATGGTAAACAGGCTGCTTTCGCACTCCCCCCGGTCGATGGAATCCTGGTGCGCAACACCGAGCTGAGCACTCCCGATGGAACAAAGTTGCTCAGTCAGCCGCTTTCACTCAGTGTTCAGCAGGGCGAGCGGCTGCTGGTGGTTGGCCCCTCAGGTTGTGGCAAAACATCATTTCTTCGCATGGTCAGCGGACTGTGGCAGCCGATCCGGGGAACGGTCCAACGCCCACCGCTCGGAGAGCTGCTCTTCATTCCCCAGAAGCCTTACATGATTCTGGGCTCACTCAGAGAACAGCTCTGCTATCCACTGGACCCCATGTTGTTCTCGGATGAGCAGCTACGTGCCGTGCTCGAGCAGGTCAATCTAGCGGGGCTGATCGATCGTTATCCAGACCTCGACATCAAGCAGGACTGGCCACGCCTGCTCTCCCTCGGCGAGCAGCAGCGGCTGGCCTTTGGCCGACTGCTACTCAATTCCCCTCGATATGTGGTACTGGATGAGGCCACCAGTGCCCTCGACGTGGCCACCGAACAGCGGCTCTATCAGCTCTTGATGGAGCGCGAGATGGCCTTCATCAGCGTTGGACATCGACCCACCCTCGCTGCATTCCACACCAATGTCCTGGAGATGGATGGCAAAGGTGACTGGGCTCTGCTCCCAGCCAAGGGATACGACTTCAGCAGGACCTGATCGAAGCTACAGGCGTGACGTTCGGCTGAGCAACTGTGCTGCCCAGCCACTGCAACACGGGATGCCTGGGCCTTTCCCGCTCGGCTGCCTCCATGGCCAGCGCCGATGGGGCCATTGACAGCAGTGTCAGGGGGACTGAGCCGCCGCCATCACCAGGACCATGCGGGCGACGCTCCCGAATGACCGGACGAGTCGGCGGCTCAGCAGCACCCCCCCCCGACGGGGACACTTGCTTTGCCATCCAGCAATGCCGCTGCAGCAGCTTGGCCTGATCAGTTGGTGGACAGCATGTCGAGGGCGACGGAAAGGACCACGCGACCCAGCTCGAAGCCGCCAATGATGGCAAGGCCGTACCAGACCCTGGTGGCCAGGGCGGGGGGCATGCTGCCGCTGTAGGCCGGTGCGGAGGTGGGTTGCCTGGAGCCAGCGAACCCACGGCCGCCGCCACCCATGCCCAGACCACCGTTGACCTGCGGATAGCGGGCCATGAAGGTCTTGAAGGAGAGGGAGGCCAGGCCCATGGAGCTACTGGGGATGCCGTCACAGCGGCGGGCGGGCACCCTGTCTTCCCCGAAGGCCTCCAGGTACTCGTCAGTACTGGTGAGGGCCTCTGCGAAAGCATTCAGGCCTTCCACGCTGAGTTTCGAAGCCCAGCGCATCGATTCCTGCCTGGAAGCAGGGCGCCCCAGCACCCGCTCGAAGCAGAGCTCCACAAAGCGATAGGGGCTGTTGTTGGTGAAGATCCAATCCCGATAAAGCCCCCCTGAAATCAGGTCCCTCACCAGTTCGCGGGTACTGATCTGAGCATTGAGAAAGGCTGAATCCACCTGGGGCAGATGGTTCGAGGCCGTGTCACGATTTTCCTTCAGCAGCTGGGTGTAAGCAGCTTTCAGGGCAATGGCACGGCTGTTGCGGTCGTCATGACTGCCATCGACAGCCTTGCAAGGACGCGCATTGAGCCGCATTCCTTCAATGATGGTGTTCGGCACAGCAGCAAGGGGGAAGAGTTCTTCAGCGTGATTGTTGAACATGAAGAAGACATCTTTCTGGCCATGCAACGAATGTTTTCGTGGCGATCACCCCACGCCTCCGCCTTGACAAGGCTGCTCCGTTCCCGGAGCAGCAGCGAAGAGCCCTAGGGTCAGTGCAGATCCAGCTTCCCCATGGCCGCCGCCGAGGACGCCAAGCCAGCAACCCGGGAGAAGAACACCGCGCCCCAGGACAGCCCTGCACCCGCCACCAGCGCCACCACCGACGACACTCCCGATTTCGGCTGGAGCGCCTATGCGGAGCGGGTCAACGGCCGCTTCGCCATGGTGGGGCTCACGGCGATTCTGGTGATCGAGCTGCTCACCCACGACAGCTTCCTGGTCTGGCTGGGCTGGCTCTGGTGAACATCCGGAGCCCCTCGCCAGCAGTAAGCTGTCCACCCCCGGACTGAGCGCTGACGTGCGCCTTGAGGGGCAAACCTCGCTCAGGGCAGCTTCAGTACCTCCACCTGCCAGCGCCCGCCACGCTCCAGCTGCACAGCAAGTTGCCGGCCATCACCACTGAGGGCAAGGTTGCGTGGCACCCCGGATTGGTTGTCGAGGGGCAGTCGCTGCAGGGCTGCGAGGCCGCGGTCGTAGAGCAGCAGCTCGGTGCGCCCCGCCAGCTGACGGATCAGCGCCAGCCGGCGGCCTCGGGCATCCGTGCTCACCGCCACGGGCAGCGCATCGAGGCGGTTCAGGCCCGGCAGCGGCACCGGCCTGTTGGTGTGCAGATCGAACAGACGCACCAGGTCCCGCCCTCCCTGGTTGCTGATCAGGGCCAGCCAACGGCCTCCCAGGGAAGGACTGCGTTCATCGGCAGGACTGTTGAGGCGCAGGCTGCTGCCCGGCAACAGCCGCAGTTCCCCCCTGCCACAGCTGCGCAGCAACAGCAGCAGCCCCGGCAGCATCGCCAGGCTGAGCAGCATGGGCCTGAGGCCCATGCACCTCCTGAGCAGGCCATCGCCTAGCCAGCCCGCTCTGGTCAGCAGGCCGAGGCCGTGGCGGCGATGACCTCTCACGAACGCCCCCCCACCGATGGGGGGGCGGTCCGCAGCAGGCCGCCTGGCGCATCGGGCTCGACCGTGGAACCGAGGTCGAACAGCTCCACATCCCACTGGCCGCTGCGCTTCATCTGGACGGCCAGGGTGCGACCGTCGGGAGCAAGGCTGAGCTGCTGGGCGATGCCATGGCGCGGCAGGGAAAGGATCTCGAGCGTGCCGCTGGCGCGATCGAGCACAGCAACGCGGCGACGCCCCCAGCGCTGCAGCAACAGGCCCAGATAGCGACCGTTCCAGCTCAGCGATGGGGATCCATGGGGTTGCCCCCGGCGCAGGGGCGGCAGGGGCAGCCGGCGGCCGCTGGCAAGATCCAGCAGCTCTACGCTGGAGCTGGAACCGCGGCCCCTGATGAAGGCCAGATAGCGGCCGTCACCGCTGAGGCTGGGCTGCTGCTGATCCAGCCCAGGCAGCCCCCGGCCGAGGGGGTGGCGCTCCAGCAGGGCACAGCCCTCCAGGCAGAGAGCCAGCAAAAGCAGCAGTGGCCAGTGGGCCCACGTCATCGCCATCGAGGCAGAGCGGTGGGCCAGCTTCAGTCGTCGAAACGGGAGGAATTGTCCAGCTCATCGCCGCCGCCGCTGGAGCTGGTGCCGGGGCGAGGCGGACGGGAGGGGCGACCGGCCAGTGGGCGGAAATCGACGTCAGTCATGGGCTGACCGCTGGGGGCTGGGGGCTTGCGTCGAGGCGTCGAGCGAGGAACCGAAAGATTGGGGTCACGGTCAAAGCTGCCGGGTCCTTCGCGGCGATCTCCCTTGCCGCTGGCGGAGGACCCGGCAGTGCGACCGCCGCGGCTGGGGATGGGGCCCCGTTCCTGGCCACGCCCCTCCGGGCGGCTGCCCCGGCGTTGACCCATGGCCTCGTCGCGGTCACGCCGGCGGGCACCGAATTCAGAGCGGGAATCCTGGCGGCCTCCGCGGTCATAGCGGCTTGCCGGATCATCTCGCCCGGGGCCTCTCTCGACGTATGGAGCCCGGCTTTCAGCCTGCTCGGGGATCACCGCCCGGGAGACCCGGCGGCTGCGATAGGGATCGGGGCGGAGGTCGTCTTCGCTGTCGCCGTCGCCATCGCTGGGGCGAATGCGGCGCCGCCGCGGATCACGTTCTTCAAAACGATCCCCCTCATCGAGGCGATCCCCCACACGGGGGCGATAGGCAGGTTCATCGTCCTCGTCCTGATAGGCGGAACGGCGGGCCTGCTCCGTGGTCACGCCGCGCAGACGCACGCTTTCATAGGCGAAGAAACAGGTGGTGGAGGCCAGCAGGAACTGGCCGAACTGAAGGATGGGATCGAGGCGCCAACCCTGGAAGAAGAGGATGCCGCCGCAGAGCAGTCCGACCGCTGCGAAAAAAACGTCGTAATCACGCGCCAGGGCAGGCCTGAAGCTACGCAGGAAATACAGGAAGGCCCCGCCGACGGCCAGCACGATGCCGACGATGCTGGCCCAGTTGAGTGAGGCGTTGACCATGAATGCACCCAGCAGCTGCAGGCATCGGGGGTGACGCCTTTCTCATTAAAGAAGACTGCGGAAGACTGGGCGGCATGGCCGCTCAATCCTGCAGGACCCCCCTCTGCAGGCCGGGGTCAGTTGCGGGTGACCCTGTCGGTCTGACTGACGAGGATCAGGGCAATGGTGATAGGCACCACGACGATCACCGCTCCGGCCACCAGGCTGCTCAGAAAGGCAGAAAGGGAAGGCGTCATCGTCTCGTGGGAAGCGGCCTCCATCTTAGGCGCAAGGAACGCATGCCTAGGATCTTCCCGTTGATTCAGTAGGGCTTTGTGAACAGCGGTCTTTCGCTCCGGGTCCCGCTGGAGGGAGCCCATCTGCTGCTGGGGTTGCTGCTGGCCCTCTGGACGTTGCTGTTCCTGCTGCGGATTGTACTGACCTGGTATCCGAAGGCAGATCAGCAGAGTCTGTTCTGGAAGGCGGTGCGGCTACCCACCGAGCCCCTGCTGGCCCCCACCCGCAAGCTGGTGGCCCCGATCGGCGGCGTGGATGTGACCCCGGTGATCTGGGTGGGGCTGGTGAGTCTGCTGCGGGAATTGTGTGTGGGTCAACAGGGCCTGATCACCCTGGCCCTGCGGGACAGCCGCTTGATCGGCTGATGCCGCCGGCGAGCATGGCTGGTTGCGGCAGGTCGGTGACAGGAGGTGCCGCTGCCTCAGACCAGGCCAGGCATCATCTCCTGCTCCACGAACTTGGTGTGCAGCCGACCGTCGAGAAACTCAGGCCTGCGCAGCACCTCGAGGTGGAAGTCGATGGTGGTGGGCACACCGGTCACAGCGCACTCCCCAAGGGCGCGCTCCATGCGCCGGATGGCCTGGTCCCGGTCACGACCCCAGACGATCAGCTTGCCGATCAGGGAGTCGTAGAAGGGCGGGATTTCATAGTCGGTGTAGACGTGACTGTCGACGCGCACGCCTGGCCCCCCGGGTGGCAGCCAGCCGCTGATGCGGCCCGGGGCGGGGCGGAAGCCCTTGGCTGGATCCTCTGCGTTGATCCGACATTCGATCGCATGGCCATTGAGCTGGATCTCGTCCTGGCTGATGTCGAGGGGCTCTCCGGCGGCAATGCGGATCTGCTGGGCCACCAAGTCGATCCCGGTGACCATCTCCGTCACGGGGTGCTCCACCTGGATGCGGGTGTTCATCTCCATGAAATAGAACGCCCCGCTGCGATCGAGCAGAAATTCCACCGTGCCGGCGCCCTCGTAGTTGATCGCCCTGGCGCCAGCAACGGCGGCCTCTCCCATGCGGCGCCGCTGGCCGGGGTCGAGCACAGGGCTGGGGGCCTCCTCCAGCAGCTTCTGGTGACGACGCTGGATCGAACAGTCCCGCTCACCCAGATGCACCACGTTGCCGTAACGGTCGGCCAGGATCTGGATCTCCACGTGGCGAGGGAACCTCACAAACTTCTCGATGTAGAGACCGGGGTTGCCGAACGCTGCCTCGGCTTCGCCCTGGGCGGCCCTGAACTGACGCTCCAGGTCGCCGGAAACCTCCACCATGCGCATGCCGCGCCCACCACCTCCTGCGGTGGCCTTGATCATCAGCGGATAACCCATGCCCTCGGCGAGCTGGCGGGCGTGGCCGAGATCCAGCACCAGCCCATCACTGCCTGGCACACAGGGCACACCAACGCGCTGCATGGTGGCCTTGGCGGTCGACTTGTCACCCATGGAACGGATCGCCTCGGGGGAGGGTCCGATGAAGGTCAGCCCGTGTGCTGTGCAGATCTCCGCAAAACGGTCGTTCTCCGCCAGGAAGCCATAGCCGGGGTGGATGGCATCGGCACCGCGGGATGTGGCGGCGGCAATGATGTTGGGGATGTTCAGGTAGCTCTTGGCACTGGCGGAATCACCGACGCAGACGGCCTCATCGGCCAGCTGCACATGAAGGGCATTGGCATCGACCGTGCTGTAGACGGAGACGGTCGGGATATGCAGGTCCCTGCAACTGCGAATGACGCGCAGGGCAATCTCGCCACGGTTGGCGATCAGAACTTTGGCGATGCCCATCCGCCAGTGCAGAGCAGGGGGCTGACTGTATCAGTCGTGTTCTGCGGGGGGGCACCCCTCCACCGGTATGATTCCGCCAGTTGGTGATCTGCTAGTATCACTCAACCCCACGCGGATGTGGTGGAATTGGTAGACACGCACGTTTGAGGGGCGTGTGGCTTCGGCCTTGCGAGTTCAAGTCTCGCCATCCGCACTTCAATCGCAATGCTCGACATCGTCCTGGTCTCCAACGGGCCCGGAGAGGTCTGCACCTGGGTCCGACCGGTGCTGGCAGCGTTGCGGCGAGAGCTGACGGCCCGTGGTGCCCTGGACGCAGTCGGTATCCATCTGGTGCTGACTCCCTGCCCCAACGCCAACGGCACCGAGGCGCGAACTGCGGCCCACTTTGTCGGGATCGGCCAGATCGTTCCCGCACGCCACTTCTGCAGGCTGCTGTGCCGACCCCGTCGCTACCGCCGCTGGCGCCACAGGGGCGTGGTGGTGTTTCTCGGTGGTGACCAGATGTGGGCGGTGCTGCTGGCGGCGCGGCTGGGCTATCGCCAGATCTGCTATGCCGAGTGGGTGGCCCGCTGGCCCCGGTGGTGTGACCGGGTGGCGGCCATGGGGCAACGTGCTTATGGGCGTCTGCCCCAGCGCTGGCGGTCCCGGGCGCGCATCGTGGGCGATCTGATGGCTGATACGGAAGAGCGCGACTCGCAGCTGCCCACGGACAGGCCGGCGGGGAGGCCCCGGGGGAATGGCAGTGGGGAAACCCTGGCGCTGCTGCCGGGTTCCAAGCCCGCCAAGCTCAGCCTTGGTCTGCCCTTTCTGCTCGCCACAGCCCAACGGCTGCGGGAGTGCAGACCCCGGCTCCGCTTCCTGCTGCCCCTTGCCCCCACTCTCGAACGGCAGGAACTGCTGCGCTACGCCCTGGCCGACAATCCCTTCATGGCAGCGTTCGGGGCCCGGCCTGTGGCCCTGCAACCGCCTCAGCCAGGCTGCCCCCACTGGCAACTGGGGAGCAGCGATGGTCTGGCGATCACCCTGCTGGAGGAGTACCCGGCCACAGCCAGACTGCGGCAATGCCGCCTGGCCCTCACCACCATCGGTGCCAACACCGCCGAGCTGGGCGCCATCGGCCTGCCGATGATGGTGTTGCTGCCCACCCAGCACCTCCAGGTGATGCGGGCCTGGGATGGCTGCCTGGGACTGCTCGGCCGTCTGCCCCTGGTGGGCCGCTGGGTCGCCCTGGCGATGTCCCGCTGGGCCCTCGCACGGATGCGGTTCTTCTCGTGGCCCAATATCGAAGCAGGGAGAGCCATTGTGCCCGAACGCATCGGTCCCATCCACCCCCACGCCATCGCCGCGGAGGTGCTGGAGCTGCTGCAGCACCCAGCCACACTCGAAGCGATGGCAGCGGAGCTCCGGGCCCTGCGGGGTGGCAGCGGTGCGGCCGGCCGCCTGGCCCGGCTGGTGCTGGAGGTGGCCGATGCCGACAGACAGCTGCAGCGCCGCGGACCGCTGCAGCGCATCTAGGCTCGACAGGGCAGCGACCTATCCATCCCATGGACGACGCGCAGCGGCTGGAACTCTCGGAAGGCCAATGGCGTGAACGGCTCAGCCCGGAGACCTTTCAGGTCACCCGGCAGGCGGGGACAGAGCGGGCCTTCAGCGGCATCTACTGGGACCACAAGGGCAAGGGCACCTATGCCTGCCGCTGTTGCGACGCCCCTCTGTTCAGCTCCGACAACAAGTTCGACTCCGGCACCGGTTGGCCGAGCTTCTGGGAAGGGGTCAGCCCCGAGGCGATCACCACCCGACGGGACACCAGCCACGGCATGGTGCGGCTGGAGATCAACTGTGCCCGCTGCGATGCTCACCTGGGCCATGTCTTCAACGACGGTCCTGCCCCGACGGGGCAGCGCTACTGCGTGAACTCGGCATCCCTGCGGTTCAAGGACAGGGAAGCCTGAACAGAGGGAAGCCCGGACTCCGTTGGCATGGCGAGGCTTCCGCCACAGACGCAAGGGTCTGACGGGATCCCGAAGGGCTTTGAAGCTCTGGAAAACCCCGTATTTTCCGCGTTCTATCGCTGAGACCGATTGCGCTGTAAGGGCCAACTTGTGGTATGGCCCAGTTTTTCAGAGCTTCCTTGGCTCAGGCATGTCTACAAGCTCTGGAGCAAGGGCCAAGGCCGCCGGACAAAGGGCACCAGCGATGTGCAGAGCGCGAAGCACGCCTCCACCTGGAGGGACATCGCCGCGGCCATGCGCGAGGCAAAGATTGAGAACGGTAAGAAGATCCTTTCCCAGGCATGGAAAACGAACTGGGAGCCGATCTTAAACGAGGCCATCAGGGTGCTCGATGGAAAGAACACACCGACTGATGGCTACGAGCTTTTAAAGGTGGTGCTGAAGAAGTGGAAGCACGCTCCGGCAACCCAGCGCGAGTGTGGCCACTATCTGGCCACGTGGATGGAGTTCGGCGTTCGGTGGTTCAAAATTTCACGGCAATGGCTCATCACTGAATTCGACAAGGAAGGGTTGATTCCCAAGAAGCCGAGGGTGTGGAAAAAGCTGTCCTTGAGGACCAGGAGATGTGGTGACTTATTGGCGTGATCACCCCATTTGCCAACCCCTTCTGGTTTGAGATAACTGAGGAGGTGAAGGCTTTCATCGTCGGCTGGATTGCCCGCCAGAAGATCCAGGAAGCATCGTAACCGGCGATCGTAAGCAACTTAGGCCAGTTTGTCGACTACTCCAAAATCACCAAATCGGAGTAGTTGTTCTCCTGAAACGCCAAGCGTTCACCACACACCAACACCACGTACGTCAAATGCAAACCGAACTACCGCTGCCATCCAAACTGCCGCCTGTCAAGATTGTGGAGGCCATCATCAAGATACACGACTGCGCCTCACATACTTCAGAGCCCGGGCATCAACGACGACACCTTAGCCATCTACGAGGACTCGCTGCTGCGCTGGTGCGATCTCTACAAGAGACGCACTAAGCAGTGGCAGAAGGAGCGTGACTGGTAACCATCGCAATCCACTTGCATAATCACTTACGGGCACCTCAAAAAATCGCTTCTTTCTTGTTGAAAAAGCACTGCTAGCCTGCGCAATCCCTTGCAGCTACTGACGCCTTCATGGCAACAAGCTATCCCGTAGGATAAGGTTGATTGATTTTTCGAGGTGTTCTTACACCAATCAGTCAGCCTTGGGACCGCAATGGCTTTGGGGGCTTTTCAGTCGAAATCAGCCTGACGATCACTGCTTAAGATATATCTCGACTTGAGTTGCATCAACTTCTTTGCATTTTCGGCATGCGCGTCGTAGATCCCGCCAAAATTTCTCAGCTGTATTTGTGTGCGAGAAAATAATCTCAGCAAATTCAACATCAGAGGCATCCGACTCTAAGTACTCGATTCCGAAGATGTAGGTGTATTCGCCATTCCAGCCTCTCGATTTATGGAACTGGCTATTTTTAGTGATATAGGTAATGTCTTCGTAATCAACAGAGTCAGTCTCATTAACGATGATCTTTCCATTTGCAAAACTAATAGTGCAGTTGTTCCCTTCTTCTCTGCACCAAGCGTCATAGGTTATTCCCTTATTATTGGAAGTTGCAGCCCCAAGACCTGCGTATGCAGAAGGGGCTAATCCTTGCGAGCCAATCGAAGCTACAGCAGCAGCAACGATCAGAAGCCTTTTCATGAGATGAGTTCTGCTGCAGCAATTTTAACTCCACAAGTCCACTTACCGCCAGGGTTTTGTAATCTACTTAACATTCTGTATCAGCCGACACAAGCGAGTCTCAAACTGGCCGGCATCTTGCTGTTGCTCGCAAGAGCAAATCGTCGAGCATTGGAAGGGGTGGGACCCCCTTTTTTTATAGCCGTCAAAAATGCTCTTACGTCAACGTTGCCAGCGAGAACGAAAGCCGCCTGAGTTGGCACCCAGCGCCAACAGCGCATCGAGCTCCTTGACGCAAGCCATAACGACGCCGGTGTTCTTCGTCTTCACTGCCTGCCCAGTAACCATCTAGAGCTGATGGATGCACCAACAGAGCATCTCCTGACGATCGACATCGGCCTCGTTAGATCGCTTGCAGTGGAATGGTTGGAGGGGGCCTCCCAGCCCCCTTGGGTCATTTGGTTGATAAGGCTGACCTCACCCCATCTCCCTCTGAAAGCTCAGGCGGCAACAGGGGCAGCCTGACGGGAGAAACGAACGATCTTGTTCGCTGTTACGTAGTTGCTCTGACCGAGCAGGTTTCAGTCACCCTCCTCATGCCCCGTCGAAACCATTGCAGCCCCGGGAAGAGGTCCCACCGGAGGCGGGACCGGGCAACACAGTGGAGCTGAGCGGAATCGAACCGCTGTCCGAGACACCGGTGCAGGTCACCTAGTCCGACCGAAGCCGAACCCACACATTGTTGCAGACACACCGCAGCGCCGCCGTGCAGACAACCGTGGGGGTTCTTCGCGGAATCCCGGACAGGGGGGATCAGCCCCCGATCACGGCTCGGGTGGTCTTGCGCAGGCCGGCGGCGGTGCGGGGCAGGTAGGGGCCCTTGAGCAGACTGCCGGCGCTGCGCAGCAGCAGTCCGGAGCAGGCCAGATCGATGGCGCCCACCACCAGCAGTGCCTTCAGCCAGCTCCAGCCGAGCTTCAGGACCAGCCAGACCAGCACCGCGGCATGGGCGAGCAACAGAACCGCCATGAGCAGAGCCAGGCCGCAGCCCAGCAGCATCCCCGCGGTGATCAGCCGGCGTTTCTCCGCATCCACCTCCTGGAGCACCACCTGGACGTGGAGATCCATCACGGAGCGCAGCAGACCTGCCAGCCGTCCCAACGCATCGAAGCGGCTGCGACGTCGATCCGAATGGCCGTTGGACGCCTCCATCGGCTCCTGCCTGGCTGACGCGTCGTTCAACTGTCGCGACGACCGGTGGCCAGCACAAGGCCCATCAACAGACCGATGCCCGCCGCAATCCCGATGGCCAGCAGAGGTCGCTTGCGCACAGGTTCTTCAAGGCGGTGGCGCAGCGCACTGTCGAGCTCATCCAGCAGACGTTCCAGCTGGTCTTCCAGGGGTTCCAGCTGTTCCCCGACGTGGCGGGCCTGCGCTTCGGCGACGGCGGTCAGTTCCAGCAGCTGCTCCTGCACCACCTCGCGGGTCCGCATGGTCTGGGCCGTGATCACCCGCACCACCTCGTCAAAGCTGCCGAGGGTGGCCACGAGCTGATCCTTGGCAATGGATGGCCATTCCTTCTGGATCTCAGGGATCAGCTCGTGGAAGTACTCACTGAAGCGCGCGTCGGCCTGTCGGCGTTCCTGCAGGTCCATGGCAAAAGGGCCGCCTGGAGCGGCAGGTCGCGGGAATGGCCCCAATCGTCGGGTTGGGTATGACTCCAACGTAACGAAACCTTCCTGGCCAACCCACAGGGCCGTCCACGTGAGCTTGCTCCGGCGAGCAGGCAGCGCAGAGAGCCGGAAGCGGAGCTGCTGAATCCTGCTTGTGTCCCGGGTTGGTTTCGCTAAGTTCAATCGTACTCGGCCAAAGGCATGCCTTGGTTCACGTCAAGCAGGTCGAGCTGAGTCATTTCAAGTCGTTCGGCGGCACCGCCAGCCTTGCTCTCGAGCAAGGCTTCACCGTGGTCACGGGGCCGAATGGTTCCGGCAAGAGCAACATCATTGACGGCCTGTTGTTTTGTCTCGGTCTGGCCAGCAGTCGTGGCATGCGCGCCGAGCGGCTGCCCGACCTGATCAACAGCGGCAGGGTTCGCGACGGCAAGGCAGCGGAGATGCGTGTTTCAGTGGTGTTTGATCTGGGCGACTGGTCCCCTGATGCAGCAGAGGAGGGCCTGCCCCCACCCGGGGAGGGTCCGTGGATTGCATCCACTGCCCGGCAGTGGACGGTTTCCCGGCGGCTACGCCTCGCTCCCGGGGGCACCTACAGCAGCCAATACTTTGCCGACGGCGAGCCCTGCAACCTGCAGCAACTGCAGACCCAGCTGCGCCGGCTACGGGTGGATCCCGAGGGCAGCAACGTCGTCATGCAGGGTGACGTCACCCGCATTGTCTCGATGAGTGCCCGTGATCGGCGCCAGATCATCGATGAGCTCGCCGGCGTGGCACTGTTTGATCGGCGCATCGAGCAAAGCCGTGGCAAGCTCGATGCGGTCCGGCAGACAGAGGAGCGCTGCCGCATCGTCAGGCAGGAGCTGCTGACGGCTCGTCAGAAGCTTGAGCGTGACTGCGCCAGGACCCGCACGTATCAGGATCTGCGACAGCGGCTGCATCAGGGGCGCCTGCAGGAGCAGCTGCTGCTGTTCGAGGCCGTGGAGGCCAGGCGGGAGGCCCTGGTGGCGAAGCAAGCCGCCCTGAGAGAGGAGCGACAGTCACGGCTGTCGCGGATCGACGGCTGGCAATCGGAGCTTGCAGAGCATGACCAGGCCCTCGCGGTTCTGCAGGCCGAGGTCAAGGCTCTGGGTGAGGACAAGCTGCTGGCGGTGCAGGCGGAGCTCGGTGGTCTGGAGGCCGTTGAGCGGGAACTCCAACGAAGTCGGAGCCAGCTGCAGCTGGATACGGGTCAGCTCGAGCAGCGCCGTGAAGGGCTTCAGGCCCGGGACCGGGAGCTGGGGCAGCTGTGTCGTGAGCTCGAGGTCAGGCATGACGGTGAAGGCCTGCACACGGCTCGACAGTCCTGCAGCGACTGCCGTGCCGCGGTGGAGCTGTTGCGTCGTCGTCTGGCCGAGGTGGCTGATCGTTCCGGTGCCTGGCTGCAGGCCCAGCAGTCCTGCAACGTGGCCCTGAAGCAGCTGCGTCAGCAGCTGGATCCCCTGGTGGCGGAGGAGCTTCAACTGCACGAACGTCTGCACCAGGAGCGCGAGATGGTGCGGCAGCAGCACAGCACCCTTGCCGCAGAAGAGGGCAGCAGCCAACAGGGGGCCACTCTGCTGAACACCCTGAGCAGCCGGCTGGAGTCCCTGCAGGCCCAGCTGACCGGGTTGCGACAACAGCGGGATGAGCAGGTCCAGGGTCTGGCAGTCCAGCAACGCACCCGGGAGCAGCTTGCAGAGGAGCAGACCCGGCTGGAGCAGGAACTTGCCCGACTGGACAGTCGCCGTGAGGCACTGCAGGAGAGCCGCGGGGGCAGTGCCCTGCGGCTCTTGCTGAAGAGCGGCATGGAGGGCATCCATGGCCCCGTGGCTCAGCTGGGTGAGGTGGAGGAGCGCTATCGCCTCGCCCTGGATGTGGCTGCCGGTGCCCGCCTCGCCCACGTGGTTGTGGATGACGACGGCATCGCTTCCCGGGCCATCGCGTTGCTCAAGCAGCGTCGTGCCGGTCGCCTCACCTTTCTGCCCCTCAACAGGATCCGGCCTGCCCCAGGCGGCACTGCCGCCATGGCACGCCCGGCTGGCGCCGTCCCGGGCCTGGTGGGTCGTGCCATCGATCTGGTGCGTCACGAGTCCCTCTACGCCGCTGTGCTGGCCTACGTCTTCGGCAGCACGCTGGTGTTCGAGTCCCTCGCGGATGCCCGTCGTCAACTGGGGCGTCATCGCGCAGTCACCCTGGAGGGAGAGCTGCTGGAGACAAGCGGCGCCATGACCGGGGGCAGTCTGCTGCTGCGCAGTGACCAGCTCGGCTTCGGGCGGGACCAGCTGCAGGACGACGCTGAACCCGTGCGTCGGCGCCTGCTCGACCTGGCTGAGCTGCTGGAGACATCCAGGCGCAGGGAAGCCGATCATGCCAGCACACTGGACACCCTGGAGTCGGAGCTGTCGGCCAGGGGCCGCGAGCAGGCCGTGCTGGAGACGGAACTGGCCACGGCCCGCCGCCAGCACGGTCCGGTGGCCGAGCGCCTGGAGCGACTGCAGCAGAAGCTTGCCGAGGCATCGGCCAGGCTGTGCAGGGGTGAGCAGCGATGGGCCGAACTGACCCGGATCCTGCCTGCACTGCGACAGCAGCTGAGCCAGCTCGAGCAGCAGGCGGAGGGCAACGCCGAGGGCGATGCCGATGCGGCCCGTTGGCATGGACTGCAGGCGGAGCTGCGGCAGGCCGAGCAGCGCCTGGACGATGCCGACGCCCATCGCGATGCCCTGCTCACAGCCCAGCGGAATCATCAACGCAGCAAGGAGCGTCTTGAGGATCAGCAGCAGGCCCTGCAGCGGGATCAGCAGGCCCTGGTCAAGGACGCCCTGGCCCTGGCAACGCGTCAGAGCCTGGTGCAGGGAGAACGCAGCGCCCTGGAGACACGTCGCGACGCCCTGCTCCAGCGACAGCAGAGCCTGCAGGAGGTCTTCGGGGAGCGACGCCGGGCCCGCGATGCCATGGAGGCCACAGTGACAGCGCTGCGCCAGCAACTCCAGAAGGGCCAGTGGGAGCTTGAGCAGCTGGAGGAACGGCTGCTGGGGTCGGCCCAGGAGCAGGAAGGACTGGAGCGCCAGATCCTGCAACAGGGTGAGGCGTTGCCCGATCCCCTCCCCGAGGTTCCAGCGGAGCTGCGGGAAGCAGGGCTGGAGACCCTGCAGGTGGAGCTGGTGCGGCTCCAGCAACGCATGGAGGCGCTGGAGCCGGTGAACATGCTGGCCCTGGAGGAGCTGGCTCAGCTGGAGGAGCGCTTCGGCGCCCTGGAAACCCGGCTGGACGTGCTGGCCAAGGAACGGGAAGAGCTGCTGCTGCGCATCGAAACCGTCGCCACCCTGCGGCAGGATGCCTTCATGGAGGCCTTCCGCAGCGTGGATGGGCATTTCCAGGAGATCTTCGCCGGTCTCTCGGACGGCGAAGGCCACCTGCAGCTGGAGAACAAGGCGGAGCCCCTGGAGGGGGGGCTGACTCTGGTGGCCCACCCCAAGGGCAAGCCGGTGCGACGCCTGGCTTCGATGTCCGGGGGTGAGAAATCGCTCACAGCGCTCAGCTTCCTCTTCGCCCTGCAGCGTTTCAGGCCTTCCCCCTTCTATGCCTTCGACGAGGTGGACAGTTTCCTCGACGGGGTCAACGTGGAGCGGCTTGCCAACCTGATTCGAGAGCAGTCTGCTGCTGCCCAGTTTCTCGTGGTCAGCCACCGCCGTCCGATGATCGGGGCAGCCAGCCGCACCATCGGTGTCACCCAGGCCAGGGGTGCCCACACCCAGGTGGTGGGTCTTCCCCTGGAAACAGTGTGAGCCCTGTCATAAGCAGCAGGGCAGAATGGCACCACAGTCCATCGAACCCTCCAGCGACGTCTCGCCCACGCAGACTGTCCCCTGATCCTTCTCCTTTTACCACGTCCTTGGATTCTTCTTCCCCAGCCAAGGTGACCCCTTCTTCCGAACGGCTCTGGCTGCGGTCGGAACTGATGGGCACACAGGTGATCACCAGGGACTCCGGCCGTCGCCTGGGGGTGGTCGGTGAAGTGATCGTGGATGTGGATCGCCGTGAGGTGGTGGCCCTGGGTCTGCGGGATAACCCCCTCACCCGTTTCCTCCCCGGCTTGCCCCGCTGGATGCGGCTGGATGAGATCCGCCAGGTCGGTGACGTGGTGCTGGTGGATTCCACCGATTCGCTGGCCGAGAACTTCGATGCCGATCGGTATACAAGGGTCATCAACTGTCAGGTGATCACCGAGTCCGGTCAGCAACTGGGTCGGGTGCTGGGGTTCAGCTTCGATATCGAAACCGGTGAGCTGCTGAACCTGGTCATCGGTGCCCTCGGCGTTCCACTGCTGGGGGATGGCGTGTTGAGCACCTGGGAACTGCCTGTGGAGGAGATCGTCAGTTCCGGCGCCGATCGGATCATCGTTTATGAAGGTGCCGAGGACAAGCTGAAGCAGCTCACCACCGGCGTGTTGGAGAAGCTGGGCGTCGGTGGTGGCGCCTGGGACCGCGAAGAGCGGCAACGCCTCGGCGGCGCAATGGTGCCGGTGGAGAACCAGCTGGCGACAGGAGCCCCCAGCGAGATGGGTCAACAGCGGCTGAGCCCGGCCCAGGGCGCCCGCTACAGCCAGCAGGAGCGGCGCTACGACGAGCGCGAGATGGAATACGTCGAGGTGGAGCGCCCGGACGGTGCCAGCGAGGAGCAACAGCAGCAGCGTCGCCTCTATCTCGACGATGAGGAACCTGATCGCCGTCCCCCCACTGTGCCGCCCGGCAGTGGCGGCAATGCCTACTGGGACCCGGAGGACGACAACGACGGCCTGCCGCAGCGGCAGCCTCGCCGGCCCGATACCTCCTTCAACACCCGTGATGGACGCCGCCAAGGCTCGCTCGATGCTCCCGTCGATGTGGAGGCTGAGCCCATCGAGCGGGAAGATCCCTGGGGCGAGAGCCGCTACAGCCGTGGCTCGAGCAGTCGGTGATGGCTGCTGCCCCTCACCACGCAGGGCACACACGTCAGCCCTGCCATCGTTGCCAGACAGGGGGGGGGCAAGTCTCGAAGCTGTTGTCAGCTTCCCGGCCGCGAGGCGACTGCTGAGGAGCATTCAGCGCTGAAGGGTCTGCTGCCCAGGGATCGACATCCGGCTCGTCGCGGTCATTGTCGGTCTAGTGAACCCGGGCCGACAGCCAACACTTCACATTCCTTGCCAAGACCCCAGGCCAACCTGGCAATGGGCAGCTGTTGAAGGATCGCTCAGCATCAGCGGCGGCGGCGCCAGGTGTCATCTGCTGCATGCTGTTGTCAGCGAACCTCTTGAAAACCCAGCATTTTCCTTGGGAACCTCTGAATTAGCCAGAGTCACGCACCAGCAGGCTTTGACTTCCCTCTCCCACAAGGTTTTTCAAAGGCTCATCAGGGGGAAAAGCGACTTATTCAGAGATTCCCTTGTTCTTTCGCGGAGATCTATTGTGCCACAAGGGCTAATTTACAGCTTGCGCTGGTTTTCCAGAGGTTCCTTGGCTTACCTGATTGTATCCATGTTCATGCTGTTCCAGACGTTGATTATGTCGACGTCAATCGCGTTGAGTATTGTTGAAAAATAATTTTTCTGTTCAAGCCTATTACGACCTACTATCATGGCTTCACGCAGTTGGGCTACGCTGTCAATCCCTGTGATTGTCGCAAGCTTCTGAAAGTTGCGGTGCTGAGCTGCTCTCTGAAAGAACGGGAACAGGGAGTCAGGTAAAGCGTAGTGGAGTGTCAGTGGAACCCAGCAAGTATCATCGGTGATGAAAGTCATCATCAACACGAGCAATTCCGCCTGCATAATGTCTGGAAAAGGCAGGTCCCTTAGATCCGCTTGGCACTTGATGAGTTCTGCAGGTGCGGGGCACTTATTGGGTCCTTTGGGAGCGGGAATCTGCAGCATTTTAGACCAAAAGCAGAATCTATCGAACATGCCGAAACGATCGGACCCTTGTACCTCCGTCTCCGGCAGGAGATAGCTGCTGGTGAAAATCCGGTGAAGAATCCTAAACGCGCCTGCCTTCATGAGAGCAGCGACGATGTAGAGGAAGGTCTCATAGGCGAAGACGCCGTGTGCTTCGAACCAAGTGTCGTCCCAGGAATCGAGTTCTGGCGGTCGCGACTTGAGTTCGATTAATTGCTCAAGAAAGTTAATCAATGCTTCACCAAATTCTTCTTCCGAGAGATTGGAGTTGGATTCGAGCAATACCCAGTCCACGATATGGTCGCGCACCAGCTTGAGCTTGCCACAGTCCTCCAAGACGCGCTCACCCATCTTCGTGACGTCGGGCCGCTCTCTGATACGCAGCCTATCAGCCTTATCGTAACAAGCCTGGAGAAAGTCCTTTCGATAGGTCTTCAACCTGGGATTTTTCTTGGTAATGGCCTGTTCGAGCGCCGCGAATTTCCCTGCCGCTGGGCTGGCGAGAACGCTGACATCCGTTGTGATGTAGGTGGGTGCTTGTCCTAATGGTGGCTTCTGATGAACAGGCCTGTCATAAAGCTCCCGAATCAGTTCCTCCCATTCTCCGTTGACAACCTTGTCGGGGTCAGAGCCAGAGAAGTCGATATACCTGCGCGATTTAAGGAAAGTTGGCAGGCAGGGCTCGCCGGAGTCGTCGCGTTCACAGACAACGGGAATGAACTTGGATTGCTCAACTTTTTCGTAGACCTCGCGCGAGATGATTTGTGATTCGGTGCCGACACCTCCTGTGCGGGCGTCGGCTTTGGTGGCATACTCCGAATCGGAAAAGATAAGCACGCGGGTCACAGATTGGTCCGTGACCATTCTTTCCATGAACGCATAGTTGTCATTGCCTGGCCTGAGGTCCCAGACATCGATAACAACGTCAATGCCGTCATTCCTCATCCGCTCAGCCCACTGGCGAATACAATCCTGATGTTCCTGCGATGACCAGCTATAGGAGATAAATACTCTCGGAGGCACAGGCATTCCAATCTGAGTCAAGGAACCTCTGGCTATCATAAGAACGCCTGGGCAATCTGTGCCACGCAAGTGCAGTGCCCGAGAATCCGTCTGCAAAGAATCCGGCTCAGCTGGGCAATGAACGGAGAGGGAGGGATTCGAACCCTCGATAGGGTTGCCCCTATACAGCATTTCCAGTGCTGCGCCTTCGACCGCTCGGCCACCTCTCCAGAGGGTGTGGTTGTCTGACCCGGTGCGAATGTAGCAGGCAGCTCCGCGCCTTCAGATCCATGCCGCAGCAGTACCGGGTGGTGGTTCACGACCGGCAGGCGGGCAGCACCGTTGCGCTGATGGTGCCACGGGGCGCCTACATCCTGCAGAGCTTTGAACAGCAGGGTCAGCCCCTGCCCTTCAGTTGCCGTAACGGCTGCTGCACCACCTGCGCCGTGCGGGTGCTGTCCGGCACACTGGATCAGCGGGAAGCCCTCGGTCTCAGCCCGGAGCTGCGCGAGCGGGGCTATGGGTTGCTCTGTATTGGCCGGGCCAGCGCGGACCTCGAAGTGGAGACGCAGGACGAGGACGAGGTCTACATGCTTCAGTTCGGACGTCACTTCGGCCAGGGCAGAACCCGTCGCGACATCCTGCTGGAGGAGGACTGATGGCAGGTCTGGAGCAACGGCGGCAATGGCTGGCCATCGCCATCGAAGCGGCCGCGGCAGGTGCCGCTGAACTGCGTCGCCATTACGGTCAACTGCGGCAGGTGAGGGAAAAGGGACGGGCCGGAGACCTGCTGAGCGAGGCTGATCTGGCGGCGGAAGCGGCTGTGCTGCAGGTGCTGCATGGCCGCTGCCCGGAGCTGGCGGTGCTGGCCGAGGAGAGCGGGGGCACCGCCGTGGAGCAGGGGGGCCTGCTGTGGTGCGTCGATCCCCTCGATGGCACCACCAACTACGCCCACGGCTATCCCTTCTTCGCCACGTCCGTCGGCCTGGTGGAAGACGGCATGCCGCTGCTGGGTTGTATCGATGTGCCTTTCATGGCGGAGGTGTTCGAAGGCGGGCCGGGTCTGGGGGCCCGCTGCAACGGCGCAGCGATTCGGGTCAGCGACACGAAGGCGCTGGCAGACAGCCTGCTGGTCACCGGCTTCGCCTACGACCGCATCCACAGGGCCGACAACAACTACGCGGAGTTCTGCCGACTCACCCAGCGCTGCCATGGGGTGCGCCGGGGGGGAGCTGCCGCAGTGGATCTGGCCTACACCGCCTGCGGCCGGCTCGACGGCTACTGGGAGCGGGGCCTCAAGCCCTGGGATCTGGCGGCAGGATCAGCCCTGATCAGCGCTGCCGGCGGCTGCGTCACCGCCTATGACCGCAGCCCCTTCGTGCTCTCCAGTGGCCATGTGCTGGCCAGCAACGGCCACCTGCAGCAGGCCATCTCGGAGCAGCTGCAGGCATCCGAGCCCCTGGATCCGACGCTCTATGGCTGCTGACAGCGACCAGGGCAGCCAACGCCTGGCCCATAGGATCGGCCCACCACCCCGTCGTCCATACGGCCCGCCCTGTCGATGACCCTGCAACCGGCCGTCGGTGCCCGCGACCTTCTGCCCAAGGACGTCCGCGTCAACCGCTGGATCTGTGCTCGGCTGGAACAGGTCTACCGCCGCTGGGGCTTCCAGGAGCTGATGCCGCCCTCGATCGAGCGGCTCGACACGCTCCAGGCAGCCGGCGGCATCGACGCTGACGCGGTGCTCAAGGTGATCGCCACCGAGCCCCTTGGTCTGCGTCCGGAGATGACGGCGAGCATCGCCCGGGCCGCCGGCACCAGGCTGGCCAATCTGCCCCGTCCGCTGCGTTTCTGGTACAGCGGCAACGTGTTCCGCCGTGATGGGGAGGGTGAAGGGGAACAGCTGCGGGAGGACTTGCAGAGCGGCGTGGAGCTGGTGGGCGCCCCGAACCTGGCCGGAGATGTGGAGCTGATCTCCCTGCTGCTCTGCGCCACCGCCGCCCTGCCCTTCGATCCGGACCAGGACGTCACCCTGCTGATCGGCCACAGCGGGCTGTTCCAGGGCCTGCTGGAAGGTTTTGCAGGGCAGAAGCGGGATGCCCTGGCCGCCGCCCTGCGGCAGTTCAACCCCCTGGCCATCGCAGCCATTGGGCTGGAGCCCTGCGAAGCCGAGCGGGCATTGCGGCTGCTGCGGCTGCGGGGCGAACCGGCCCGGGTGATGGACCAGCTGCGGGGGGCGTTCAGCAGCAACGGGGCGCTGGACCACCTGGACACACTGATCAGGCTGATCACCCCCCTGGCCATGCGCTGCGGCATCCGGCTGCAGCTCGATCCCACCTATCAGCCCGGTTTCGGGTTCTACGATGGTGTGGTGCTGCGGGTGGTCTGCCGTGGCGCCCACGCGCTGGAATCAATCGCCTCCGGTGGTCGTTACGACCAGCTGCTGCAGCATTTCAGCGTCGCCAGCAGCCCCACCAGCGGCATCGGCTTTGGTTTCCGGATCGAGGCCATCCGTGCGCTGCTGGAGCAGGGCGACAGCCTGCCGCTGGGCGCGGCCTGTGCAGCCGACGTGCTCGTGGCCTATGCCAGCGATGAACTGCTAAGTGCGGCCATGGCCAGGCTCCATGCCCTGCACCGAGAGCAACGCAGCGCCGAGCTGCTGCCGGGTCCCTGCGCCAGCCGCAACGCAGCGGCAGCGATCGCTGCCGAACGCAGCATCAGCCAGGTGGTGTGGCTGGAGGACTGAGACGCTTCCGCACGACCGACAATACGTACCGACAACATGTGTCGTCGTGTCAGGTTGCAGGATCCCTTGCCGGGGCTGCTGGCAAGGGTGGCGATGGGCGTTCGGCGGGAGCATCCGGGAGTGTGTCAGCAACCCGTGGCCCGCGTCGTCGACCCTGAGCGGCTCTTTAGACTCGATTCCAGTTCACGCCACGGCGGACCTTGGCCCACACGATCCTGACCGATATCTGTGAGGGGGTGGCCGACTGCGTCGATGCCTGTCCGGTGGCCTGCATCGCGCCCGGTGAAGGCAGAAACGCCAAGGGCACGGGTTTCTACTGGATCAACTTCGATACCTGCATCGACTGTGGTATTTGCCTGCAGGTCTGCCCGGTCGAAGGGGCCATCGTTCCGGAGGAACAACCCGAACGGCAACGGGCCGGTTGACGGCACCGGCGCCAGCCTCGCGGCCCTGTCACTGCCTTGCTGCACCCTGCCAGGTGGAGCGGATCGACCGGGGTCAGCAACCCCCAGTGACCCGCTTGCGCTGGGCACGTTCGGTCACCCCCACCCTGGCAATGGGGTCAGCCACCGCCCCGATCAATAGGATCCGCTGAAGCTCAGCAGCGAAGTGCCATGGCCGTCCTGGAGCAGGGACAGATCCAGATCCATACGGAAAACATCTTTCCGATCATCAAGAAGGCCGTCTACTCCGGCCATGAGGTCTTCCTGCGGGAGTTGGTCAGCAACGGCCTCGATGCCATCAACAAACGCCGCCTGGCGGCCATGGCCGGGGACTGCGACGAGGGTGCCGAGGGGGTGATCCGGATCCGCATCGACCGGGAGGCCAAGACCCTCACCATCAGTGACAACGGCATCGGCATGACGGCCGATGAAGTGCGTCGCTACATCAACCAGGTGGCCTTCTCCAGTGCCGAGGAGTTCCTGGAGAAGTACAAGCATGAAGGCGACGCGATCATCGGCCACTTCGGCCTGGGCTTCTATTCCAGCTTCATGGTGGCGGCCCGGGTGGATCTGATCAGTCGCAGCGCCTGCCCAGGTGCTGCCGCCGTGCGCTGGAGCTGCGACGGTTCTCCCAGCTTCAGCCTCGAGGAGGGAGCGCGCGAGGAAGCGGGCACGGATGTGGTGCTGCATCTGCAGGAGGAGGAACTCGAATACCTCGAACCCGCCCGCATCCGCCAGCTGGTGAACACCTACTGCGACTTCATGCCGGTGGCGGTGGAGCTCGAGGGAGAGACCCTCAACAGGCGGATTGCCCCCTGGCGCAGCAGCCCCCGGGAGCTCAAGGACGAGGACTACCTGGAGCTCTATCGCTACCTCTACCCCATGCAGGCGGACCCGCTGCTCTGGGTGCACCTCAACACCGACTACCCCTACAGCCTGCAGGGCATCCTCTTCTTTCCCAAGCTCAGCGGTCGTGCCGACTGGGACCAGGGTCAGATCCGCCTCTATTGCAACCAGGTGTTCGTGAGCGACGCTGTGAAGGAGGTGGTGCCCCGCTTCCTGCTGCCCCTCAAAGGGGTGATCGATTCAGCCGATATTCCTCTCAACGTCAGCCGCAGCGCCTTGCAGACAGACCGCCGGGTGCGGTCCATCGGCGGCTTCATCGCCAGGAAGGTGGGTGACCGCCTGGTTCAGCTGCAGCGGGATGAGCCCTCCCACTACGCCGAAATCTGGGACGACATCGCTCCCTTCATCAAGATCGGTGCCATGGAGGAGGAGAAGTTTGCCGACCGGGTGGTGGATCAGGTGCTGTTCCGGACCACGGCCAGCGCAGCCGCTACCCCCCAGGCCGGCAGCGCTGCCGAGGACACAGCAGGCGTTGCCGAAGCGGCTGCTGAAGCGGCTGCTGAAACGGAAGCGAAAGCGGCGGCAAGCACTGGTGAAGATCCCATCAGCGTGGACAGCGGCACCTACACCACCCTCAGGAACTACCGCCAGCGCGCCGGCAGCGGCAACAAGCGCATCCTCTATTGCAGTGACGAGTCGGGCCAGGCCAGCGCCCTGCAGCTCTGGAAGGGCCAGGGCGCCGAAGTGTTGCTGGCGGATGCCGTCGTGGATGCCCAGTTCCTCCCCTGGCTGGAGCAGCGCCATGGCGATATCACCTTCCAGCGGGTCGATGCGG
>SRMO01000026.1:24919-43637 GCA_004768415.1 Aphanocapsa feldmannii 277cV
ACTCCTGCACTCAAGGACGCCGCCGGGGGCGAGGACAGTGAGAAGTTGAGGGACGTGTTCCGCCGGGCCATCGATGACGACAAGGTCACCGTGCGGGTTCAGGCGCTCAAGGGGGATGAGGCACCAGCGGCGCTGATCCTCCTGCCGGAGCAGATGCGACGCATGAATGACCTCGGTGCCCTGATGCAGCAACAGATGCCGGGGCTGCCCGATCACCATGTGCTGGTCGTCAACCGTCGCCATCCGCTGGTGAAGGGGCTGCTGAGGCTGGCAGAGGGGGCTGTGCTCACCAGCGGGGGCAACTCACCCAGCGCCGTCCTCAGTGCAGACATCTGCCGCCACCTGCACGAGCTGGCGCGCATGGGTGTGGGGGGGCTGACGCCGGAGCGGCTGCCCCACTTCCAGCGCAGAAGCATGGACCTGATGGGCCGCCTGATGGAGCATGCGATCTGACTCCGGGATGGCTACCGACCAGCGCGTAGAGTGGCTCACGAGGAAGTGACTGAGATCCCATGTCCCGCGTCTGCCAACTGACCGGCAAGAGGGCCAACAACGCCATGGCGGTGAGCCACTCCCACCGTCGTACCAAGAAGCTTCAGCAGGTCAACCTGCAGGAACGTCGTCTCTGGTGGGCCGAAGGCAAGCGCCACGTGCGCCTGCGGGTGTCCACCAAAGCCCTCAAAAGCATCACCAGGAAAGGCCTCGATGCCTACGCCCGCCAGCTGGGCGTGGACCTGAACAGGTTCTGATCGGCAAGAGCCACGGGGCAGATACTTGCCGCACTGCGGCGCCGATCGGCATCAGAGAACCACCGGCAGGCGGGCTGAGCAACCCGGTCGACCGCGGCTCAAGGCCGGAATCCCTTGGGCTGAATCGCTTTTGAGGAATGGTCGATACTGGATTTGAACCAGTGACATCTTGCGTGTGAAGCAAGCGCTCTACCACTGAGCTAATCGACCGCCGCATCCTCTCTGATTATACCGAGTGGCGCCATCCGGTATCCCGCAGCACCGAGCACCCCAGCAGTTGGCCCAGGGATGCTCCAGCCGCCCATGACCCATTGCTGCCGCCACCTCCGGCGGGCTCAGGCTGCGCTGCCGTTGCCGCTGCTGAGCCTGGCGGGACGGAAGAGATGGTCGTGGTCGGCGGCATAGAGCCGCGAGCGAGCGCTCGGATTCGCTGCCAGGGCTGGACTCACCAGGTAGCAGGTGGTGCGGACCAGGTCGAGTTCGGCACTGACTGCCGCCATCTGCTCCAGGGGCACCAGGGTGAGCCGTTCGTCCGGCCAGCTCACGCGATAGCTGATGGCCACTGGTGTCTGCGGGGGGTAATGGCGCAGCAGCTCCGCCATCACCTCCCCCACGTGGCGGGCGGAGAGATACAGGCAAAGGCTGGCGCCGAGAGCCGCCGTGCGGGCGAGGGACTCACGCTCGGGCACACCTGTGCGGCCACCAGCCCTGGTCAGCACGATCGTCTGCACCAGCCCGGGAATGGTGAGTTCTGTCTGCAGGGCGGCGGCTGTGGCCTGGTAGGCGCTGATGCCCGGAACCACTTCGCAGTTGATGCCCTGATCTGCCAGGCGACAGATCTGCTCATGGATGGTGCTGTAGAGGCAGGGATCGCCATCGTGGAGGCGCACAACCCGTTTGCCGCTGCGCACGCCGTCCACCATGTGCGCAAGCAGCTCCTCCAGGGTGAGGCTGCTGGTGCGGATCCGGCGGCAGTGGGCAGGTGCCAGGCCGGCCAGCTGGGGTGACACCAGCGAGTCGGTCCAGATCAGCAGCTCTGCCGCTTCGATGGCCCGCAGTGCCCGCAAGGTGAGCAGGTCGACGGCACCACTGCCGGCGCCTACGAACTGAACCGGCCGCCACAGCCCTTCTGCTGCACTCATCCCTTGTGCACGCTGTCGGCCATGGGGCGGCGGCCCGGATCCGGCAGGGGCCGTCTGAGGCCCTGCAGCCAGAGCAGGCCCATCATCCCGAGGGCAACCATGCCCAGACTGACCACCTGGGCGACGCGCAGACCGCCGGCGCACTCCGGCTGCGTGGTGAACAGGCAGAGGGGATCCGTCCGCAGACCCTCGATCCAGATGCGCCCCAGGCTGTAGCTGATGGCATACCAGCAGGTGAGGGCACCGTCCGAAAGGCTGAGGCTGCCCCGTTGGCGGGCGCGGAAGAGAATCAGCAGCAGCGCGAAGACCGCCAGGTTCCAGAGCGATTCATAGAGGAAGGTGGGGTGGAAGAGGCCGTGGATCGCGTCGGGATGGTTGCTGAGCAGTTGGGAATCAAGACGGTCCAGGGGAATGCGGAGTGGCAGGGGAAAGTCAGGCGGCACAGGACGGCCGAAGGCCTCGGAATTGAAGAAATTGCCCCAGCGACCGATGGCCTGCCCCAGGGCGAGGGAGGGCACCAGCACGTCCAGCAGATTCCAGAAAGCCAGGCGGCGCCAGCGGCAGAACAGCGCCAGGGCAATCAGGCCACCGACCATGGCGCCATGGATGGCGATGCCTCCTTCCCACACCGCCAGGGCCAGGGGAATGGGAATGATGCCGAACAAGTCGGTCCAGGCGCCGGCATAGCGCCCCCACTCGAAGCCCACGTAATAGATGCGAGCGGCCACCACGCCGCTGATCGCCAGCATCGGCAGCAGGTCACTGATCACGCCGGACTCGATACCGCGACGGCGACCGAGGGCGGTGGAGAGGGTCAGTCCCAGCACCACTGCTGCGGCAATGAGCAGGCCATACCAGCGCAGCGGTGTGCCGAACACGTAGGGGCCCGGCGACTGGAGGACCAGTCCAGGGACCAGGTTGAGCCCAGGGACCAGGTTGAGCATGGAAGTCAGATGCCTTCGACAGCCTGCACCCGCTCCACCTGGCGCTTCTTGAGCACCAGCAGGATCTGGGCAGCGATGGCGAGGGTGAAGAAACCGAGCATCCCGAGAATACGTGCGGGGCTCTGCAGCACGATCTCCGAGTCGGTCTGACCGAAGCCGCCCACGTTGGGATCACTGCTGAGGGCCGTGCCGGCACTGACACTCTCGCCGGGGGAGACGATCAGTTCCACCCCGACGGGCACCAGGTCCTCCACGCTGCCGTCGTCAGTGGCGATGGCCACGCTGCGGCTGCCGTCGTCGTTGGTGGTGATGGTGCTGATGCGGCCTGCGGCGGAGGCGGTGAAGACGCCGTTGTTGCTCCGCTCACCGGTGGGGTAAAGCTGACCACGGCCACGGTTGCCGCCGGCGAAGATCAGCGACTTGCCGAAGATGACGCTGCTGTCGCGGTCGGGATCCGGAGACAGCACAGGGAAGACGATCTCCTGGTTCCGGTCTCCCGGCAGGGGACCCACCAGGATCACATTGGGGGATGTGTCGTTGTAGGGGGTGTAGTAGACGCCCTCGGTCTCTTCTCTGATGGTCTCGGGAATGCGGTCTTCCGGGGCCAGGGTGTAGCCATCGGGGAGCACGACCACGGCTCCCACCTGCAGCGGTACCTTGCTGCCATCAGCACCAATCTCCTCGAGGCCGGCCTGATAGGGGATCTTCACAGCGGCCTTGAACACCGTGTCGGGGAACACGCTGTGGGGTACTTCCAGCTGGGTGTTTTTCTGGGCCAGGTGGCAATTGGCGCAGACGAGCTTGCCGGTGGCTTCACGGGGGGTGTCCGGGGCCACCTGCTGCGCCCAGAAGGGGTAGGCCCAGCTGGCCCTGGGCAGACCCAGCAGGGTGAAGAGCCCGAGGGTAACGCTCAGGACGAAGGCAAAGGTGCGACGCATGGCGGGTGGGAGCAGCGGTGAGCGGAAGGGGGTGAGCAGGTCAGACCCACCAGGGGGCATCGCCGCTGCGGAAGTCGGTTTCGGTCCATTGCTTCAGGAAGACCGTGTCGTTCTCGATCTCCACATGGGCCAGGGCGAGGGAGAGCGGCGCGGGCCCCCGCACCTTCCTGCCGGTGCTGTCGTACTGGGAGCCGTGGCAGGGGCAGATGAACCGGTCGGCACCGGTGTTCCAGGGCACGACGCAACCCAGGTGGGTGCAGACGGCATTGATGCCGTAGCTGCCGATGGCATCGCCGCCCTCGACGATCAGGTAGGTGGGATCACCCTTGAGGCCCTGTACCAGGCTGCGGTCACCGCTCGGGTGGCTGGCGAGCCAGCCGCTGGCAGTGACGTCGTCACCCAGTTCGTCCTTGGCCGTGGTGCCGCCCCCGCTGCCAGCGGCGCTGGGGGGGATGAAGTAGCTGGCAACCGGATAGAGGGCACCCAGGGCGACACCGGTGAGGGAGCCGAACATCAGCAGGTTCATGAACTGCCGGCGGCCCATCCCGGGAACATCACTGGCCTGAAGCTGGGTCATCCGTGCAAGACCGGGTTGCGAATGTGGAGCGACCGGCTCGGCCGCGCTGGCCGACAATTATGAACCTCGCTGTGTATCGCCTGCACTGTGGCGCTGTGTGTCTGTGGTGTTTCGAAAAGTTGCGACCCGATGAGCAGGATTCAGCCAGTCCGGCTGCCGGAACCGGATCAGCCCCTCAGTGGCAAGGAAGTGATCGCCATCTTGCGGGAGCGCTGGTCTGCCTCCTACGACCTGCAACTGCTGCAGCGCAACGGCAGAATGTATCTCCAGGTGATGTGGGCCTACCTGGAGCAGCAGACCTTCCCGCTGAGCGAGGCCGACTATCGGCTGGGGATCGAACGGGTGGTGAGGGCCGTCAACGCCATGGGCCAGGCTAACATGGTGCGCCGTTGGCTGCGCACCAGCCGCGACCGGCCCCGTGTGGCCAGGGCCCTGAGCCTGCCCCTGGAGCCAGGCACCACCGCCAGCCAGTCTCCACACTGAACCGGAGCACTGCCTGGCCTGGCGCGGTGGGCCGCTCAGCCAGTGCCACCAGGGCGCCACTGCACCAGGGCCACCAGCCCCAGACCAACCAGGAAGAGGGCGCTGATGGCCCCACTGAGCAGCAGCATCGTGATGGGATCGGTGGAGGGGGTGAGCACAGCCCCGGCCAGGGCGGAGCCAAGCACCACCCAGCGCCAGGCGCCCGCCATGGTGCGGGCCTTCACCAACCCGAAGGCCCCCAGCAGCAGCTGCAGCACCGGCAGCTGAAAGGCCAGGCCCGTGGCCAGCATCAGCAGCAGCACGAAATCCAGATAGCGTTCGATGGACCAGAACGGTTCCACCACATCGGCGCCATAGCCCACCAGAAAATTCAGGGCTGCGGGTACGAGGGCCCACCAGGCAAAGGCCAGGCCCGTCAGGAACAGCAGGGCCGAAGCCGCCACCGCTGGTGCCACCAGCCGCCGTTCCCGCCGTGTCAGGCCCGGCAGCACAAAGGCCAGGACTTCATAGAGCAGGTAGGGAAGGGCCAGGGTCAGCCCCCCATAGCCCGCCACCTTGAGGGAGACGAACAGAAATTCCCCGGGGGCCAGCTGCAGAAAGCGGATGCCCTCGGCAGGGGCCTCCAGCAGCCGCACCAGCGGTCGCACGAAGCCGAGGCAGCCTGCTGCAGCGACCACCACCGCCACCAGGGCTCGCAGCACCCGGTCGCGCAGTTCCTCCAGGTGATCCACCAGGGGCATGTCCCGCCCACCGGGTTCATCCTCGGCAGCACTGTGCTGTCGTGATGTCCCATCCACCTGTTGATCGGATCGAGCAGTGTTGTGATCGCTGGGCCGGGACACGCGGATCGCTGCTGGTGCTGGCTGCAGTGGGCCAGTGTCCGAGGGGGGTGTCGGACCGCGGGGTTGGGGGCTGATGAGGGCGGCTCGCCAGGTCAGGACAGGCTAGGCATGGCCGCCTGCCGCTGATCGGCCACCATGGCCGCACCATGACAGGGGACACCCCACAGCACCTCATATCCCCGCAGGCGCACCAGGCCGGGCCCGGCCCCGGGGATGCGCTGCAGGGTCTCGCTGGCGGCGCAGACCACCGGCACCCGCCCACTGCCACGACCGCGGCTGAAGTGGGCAGCCAGATCCGCGGCGGCCTGGAGGTCACGGCTCTCCACCCGTTCCGCCTCCGCTGCCTTGAGCACCACATGGCTGCCCGGCAGTTCCTGGGCGTGGAACCAGAGGTCACCACTGCGTGCCTCCCGCAGGGCAATCCGATCGTTCTGAAGGCTGTTGCGGCCCACCTGCAGGCGCACCCCGCCCGGGCTGAGCAGCTCCAGGGGCCTGGTGGCCGTGCCCCGACGCCGCCGACTGCCCTGTCGTTCTCCACCACCTCGCCTCAGCAGTCCCGTCCTGCCGAGCTCCTCCTCCAGATCCTCCAGCAGCGCGACATGGTTGTGGTGATCCGTCTCCGTCCCATGGAGTTCGAGCAGTGCCAGATGGTCCTCCAGGGCTGTGCTGCGCAACCGGTGGGTGGCGATGCGGGGCATGATCGCCGCCACGGAGCGTCTGAGCTTGCGCACCCTTGCATAGCGCTGCTGGGCATTGGCGATCAGGGTCAGTTCCGGCCGCAGGACCACGGTCTCGCCCGGCCCGCCCATGGGGTCCTCCAGGTGGAGCCGGCGGTGGCCCAGGCTCTGGCCATCGCTGCGGCACATCAGCAGATGCGCCTGCCGCTGAAGGCGTCCCTGTTCATCCACCCCCTGCAGTCGCTGCTGCTGCTGGGCCAGGTGCCGCTGCTCCCTGGCCAGGGCCTGGCGCAGGGTCTGCTCCAGGCGCTGCTGACGCCGCTGAAGCTGCTGCTGAAGCAGCAATGGGCCGTAGTAGCGGGCTTCAGGGAAGGTGCTGCTGGACTCCGGCTCGTCCTGACTCCCTGCCGCTGGCCAGACCCGATAGCCCGCCCGCCAGGGTCGGAAGCCCAGGGCATCGCCGGCCAGGGCCTGCAACCACTGCTGCCAGGCACCATGCAGGGTCTCCCAGGCCTGGAGCGACAGGGTGGCCGGCGGCGCTGCAGGGTCGAGCCGGGCATCATCGCAGAGTTGGCGGGCCAGCAGCGGACTGACACCGGCATGGCTGGCCACCAGGGCCTCGGCCAGGCTGCCGTGGCTGCGCTCCACCGCCTTGCGCCACGGGTCCGGCCCTGCGGCAGGATCGGGCCAGGCCAGGGGACGGGGTGGGGGCGGTAGGTAGAGATCTCCGCTGGCCAGCGGGCGCAGGCGAGATTGGCTGGCCCGCACCTGACGGCCAATGCTGAGGATGCGGCTGTCTGCGTCCAGCAGGAAGATGTTGCTGTGGCGCCCCATCAGCTCCAGCACCAGGCGCCGCTGGATCGGGCTGTCCGGCCGTGGGGCGAAGCGGAACTCCAACAGCCGTTCCCAGGGGGGCTGGTGCAACTCCACCAGCACCTGGCCACCGAGGCCGTGCTGACACTGCTGGGCGAGGGTGCTGCGGCCCTTGCCCCTTGTCGGCGGGGGGCAGCGAAACAGGCGGGGCGCCTCCACACACCAGCTCAGCTCAAGCCAATGGAGGCCATCGACAGTCCGCAGACCGAGATGGAGGGTGCGTGGACCGGTTTCCTGGGCCTGTTCGAAACGGCTCGGCAGGATGCTGCGTCGCAGATCGCGCTGGATGGCCAGCAGGGCGCTGTAGTCCTGTTGCTGGATGGGCTGCCGCATCACCTGTTGTTGTCCGACCTGCTGACTGGACCTGCCATCAGCCTGAGCCTCTGCCGGCCAGGCTGATGGCTGCTCAGGGTCGCCCCTTGCGGCACCATGGCCGTGATGAGCAGCATCTCCCCATCGACCAACCTGGTGGTCCTGACCGGGCCCAGCGGGGTTGGCAAAGGTACTCTCGTACACGGGCTGCTGGAGCGCCATCCACGCATCTGGCTGTCGGTGTCAGCCACCACCCGCCCGCCACGCCAGGGCGAGGAGGAGGGACGCTCCTACTTCTTCTATGGCCGGGCCCGCTTTGAGGCTGAAGTGGTGGCCGGTGGCTTCCTCGAATGGGCTGAATTCGGCGGCAATCTCTACGGCACACCACGTGGTCCGTTGCAGCAGCGGTTGGCTGAAGGCCGTCCTGTCTTGCTGGAGATCGAGCTGGAAGGAGCCCGGCAGGTGCGCAGGAGTTTTCCCGGCGCTGTGCAGATCTTCCTCAGGCCCCCGTCCATGGCCGTGCTGGAGCAGCGCATCCGGGGCCGCGGCAGTGACAGTGAGGTGGCGATCCGGCAGCGTCTTCAGCGTGGGGTGGAAGAGCTGCGGGCGGAAGCGGAGTTTGATCTCTCCATCGTCAACGACAATCTGGAGCAGGCCGTGGCGGAGCTGGAAGCGGTGATGGCACCGATGCTCGTCTGAGCCAAGTTGGCAGGTTATGGACAGACAGCAAGAAACAAAAAAACAAAAAAGAGGCGGCCCGGAAGCCGCCTGTGCAGTGGTCTTGATCGGGGTTGGATCGATCTACCCGGTCAAAAGTTCTGGCTGGGGGTCACTGGTGGGCCAGACCTGTTCAGAGGGGATGGAACAGCAGATCCGGGAAGAAACGGTTGAATTCGATGGCGATACCTGCGTGCAAGGTCAGCCAGACGGCAGCAACCACGGGAGCGGTGGTGAGGAACTTGGTGGCAATTTTCATGGGATTCTCAGCGGGGGGAGACGGTGATCTTGTCGTCGCTCTCAATCAGGGAGCCGCTCTGGTATTCGCCAAGGGCAGCGACAGGCCAGGCGGCAGCGCCGACAGCACAGGTGAGAGCGAGGGTGACATCGATCTGGATCTCTTTGCCCGCGGCGCCCTTACCGCGAATGGCTTTGAGATAACTGCGGCCGGCCCAGCCGATCCAGCCGGCCATGTAGAGGAACATGACACCGGGAATGGCGAAGTCACCGGCATGGCTGAAGCGACCGTCGACAATCAGACGGGGCAGGCCTTCTTCACCACAGAGGGCCTGCCCATACATGGCGAAGCGCGCCTCTGCCTGGGGGGTCGCAGCTGTGGCAGCGCGCTCCTGAAAGCGGGCATTCTCAGAACAGGGAGTGAGTCCGGCCACATCGGCATGGGCCGAGGAGGCGAAGCCGAAGAAAAGGAATGCGGATAGCAGAACCGCGAAAAGACGTCTCATGGAATCCATGGGGTGACTGACGTCAACGCTGCCGGCCACCCATGGACAATGGAGGCCACGACGTCGGTTGGCGTTGGGGTGACCGTAAGTGAGGCCCTGGAAGTTGCGTTCAGTCGTTCTTGCGCTCGAAACAAGTTGTGACGAGTCTGCTGCAGCCATCGTCCAGGGGCGGCGGGTGTTGGCCAGCAGGGTGGCCAGCCAGGCGGAGGAACATGCCCACTACGGAGGCGTGGTGCCTGAACTGGCCTCCCGCCGCCATGTCGAGGCGCTACCGCTCCTGATCGAGCAGGCCTTCGCCGCTGCCGGGGTGGGATGGGAGGAGATCGACGCCGTCGCTGCCACGGCGGCACCGGGCCTGGTGGGTGCCCTGCTGGTCGGTGTGACCACAGCCAAGACCCTTGCCCTTCTGCACCACAAGACGTTCCTGGGCGTGCACCATCTGGAAGGGCATCTCTGCTCGGCTCAGCTGGAGAATCCCCTGCCCCCCGGCCCCTTCCTGGTACTGCTGGTTTCCGGCGGGCACACCATGCTGGTGCGGGTGGATGGCCCGGGGCGCTATCGCCAGCTGGCCAGCAGCGTGGATGATGCGGCTGGTGAGGCCTTCGACAAGGTGGCCCGGCTGCTGGGCCTGGGCTATCCCGGTGGCCCGGCCATCCAGGCGGTGGCCAGCCGCGGCGATCCGCAGCGGTTCAGCTTTCCCCGCGGCCGGCTGCGGCGGCCCGGTGGCGGCTTCGATCCCTATGGCTTCTCCTTCAGTGGTCTGAAGACGGCAGTGCTGCGGCAGGTGCAGGCGCTGGAAGGGGAAGGCCCCCTGCCGCTGGCCGATCTGGCGGCGTCCTTCGAGGCGGTGGTGGTGGAGGTGCTGGCCCAGCGCAGCTGTCGCTGCGCGGCTGATCAGGGCCTGGACACGCTGGTGGTGGTGGGTGGTGTGGCGGCCAACCTGCGGCTGCGTGGCGAGCTGGACAGGCGCTGCCGGGACCAGGGCCTGCGGCTGCTGGTGGCTCCACTGGAATACTGCGGCGACAACGCGGCGATGATCGGTGTCGCCGCCTGTGAGCGGCTGGTGGCTGGCGCTGCATCGGGATTGGAGCTGGGTGTGAGCTCTCGGCTGTCCCTGGAACACGCCGAACTGCTCTATGGCGCGGAAGCACCCTTCTGAACGTCCTGTTGAGCCACAGGCCATCGGCAGGGAATCGGCTGTCGATGAAGGATCCGGAGGCCAGGGCATAGGCTGTCCGGAGAGAGCTGAACACCACAGCCCCTCGGCCATGATGCCTAGGGTTGCGTCATTCGCCTGCACTTCCGATGGTTCAGGACCCTGCAGCGCCTCCTCCTCAGGCGGACCCCGTGTCCAGGGAAGAGCTCAATCAGTGGAAGCGTGGGTTCACCCCCCAGGCGGAGATCTGGAATGGCCGCCTGGCGATGTTGGGGCTTGTGCTGGGGCTGACGTTTCTGGTGCTCTGGCGGCTGCTCTGAACCTCTGCGCTGAACCCCCTGCTGCGCTTTTGCGCTGACGATCAGGCCTTCATGCAGCAATCGCTGCTTCAGTTCAATCGCCTGCCGCTCCAGGGTGGCAGGTCGATGAAGATGCGTTCGCCTGGCTCAACTCCCTCGAGGATCTGTGTGCTGCTGCCGCTGCTGGTCCCCAGCACCACGGGCTGGAAGCGGGGCTGCCTGTTGCGCCCCACCGCGTAGACCCCGGGCTGGCCCCGCTCGGTCACCACAGCAACGGTGGGGATCACGCTGGCCGGGGCCAGCCGACCGGTGTCGAAGCTGATGTCGCCAGTCATGCCATAGCGGATGGCACTGGTGTCGCTGGCGGTGAAGCGGAGCATCACGTCAAAGGCGATCACGTTGTTGTTCGTGCGGGCGCGGGTGGCAATCCCCTTGACCGTGGCGGCATAGCTGCGATCGGGATAGGCATCGATCCGCACCAAGGCCTGCTGACCTTCAACGATGCGCCCCACATCGCTTTCCGGAACCCTGGCCACCACCTCCATGCCGGCCCCGAGGGCAAGGATGGAGGCACGGTTGGCCCCGGCGGAGTTGCTGGCGGATGTGGTGGGGGCAACGGTGGCGCCAGGGTCGGCGAAGCGCTCCAACACCTTGCCGCCGAAGGGCGCCCGCACCACCAGGTCGTCCTGCTCGGTGAGCAGCTGCTGCAATCGTTCTTCCGCCGCCTGCAGGGCCGCCTCATCCCGCTGCAGATCGGCCGTCAGGCCCTGGAAGTCCTGCTGGCTGATCGCCCCTTCGCGCACCAGTCCCTGCCAGCGACCATGGAGGTCGGCCGTTCTGGCGACGTTGCCGCGGGCCTGGGCCAGCAGGGCGCGACGCTCTGCCACCCGGTTTCGCAGGGGAGCCCCATCCATCACCGCCATGGCCTGGCCGGCCTCCACCTGATCACTTTCCTCCACGAGGATCTCGAGGACCCGGCCGCTCACCCTGGGCCCCACATTCACTTCACGCACGGGGCGCACCTCGCCGCTGGCGATGACCACTCCGGCCAGGGAGCGCTGCTCCACCACCACGGTGTAGGGCCCCACGTCCCGGCCGGCCCGACCCCTGGCCAGGCCCACGATGCTCAGCAGCAGCACGACACCAAGGAATGCGGCCCCCAGCCTCGGCAGAGCGGGACCGTGGCGCAGGCCGCTGGACAGATGGCGGCCCCAGCGCAGGGCAGGGAGGGAGAGAGATGGGCAGGCGAATCGTCCCAGGCTTGCGCGGAACAGTCGGAACGTGGCGCCTCCGCATCGGGGTGGGGCGAGGTGAGCCATCAAGCGCAGCATGACAAAGGCCTGTGGTTCACGGTGGGACCAGCGCCAGGGGGAGGCGTGGTTCCGGCAGGCTGCGGCCTCAATGAAAGGATGGGCGGCATCTCTGCAGCGGCAATGCTAAAAGCCGGAATCGTGGGTCTGCCCAATGTGGGCAAGTCCACTCTCTTCAATGCCCTGGTGTGCAACGCCCAGGCCCAGGCCGCCAACTTCCCCTTCTGCACGATCGAGCCCAACGTGGGTGTGGTGGCGGTGCCCGACCCTCGGCTGCAGCAGCTGAGTGATCTCTCCAGGTCCAGGCAGACCGTGCCCACCCGGGTGGAGTTCGTCGATGTCGCCGGGCTGGTGAAGGGTGCCAGCCAGGGCGAGGGCCTGGGCAACAGATTCCTCGCCACCATCCGCGAGGTGGATGCCATCGTCCATGTGGTGCGCTGTTTCGAGGACGAGGATGTCATCCATGTGAGCGGCGCCGTGGACCCGGTGCGGGATGTGGAGGTGATCAACCTGGAACTGGCTCTGGCCGATGTGGCCCAGATCGAGAAGCGGCGTGAGCGCCTTGGCAGGCAGCTGCGCAACAGCAAGGAGGCGCAACAGGAGGATGCCGTTCTGGAGCAGCTGCTGGTGGCGCTGAACGGCGGTGACGCCAGCCGCAACGTGGCACTTTCAGCAACGGAAGAGGCACTGGTCAGGCCCCTGGGTCTGCTGACCCGCAAACCGATCATCTATGCCACCAACGTCAGTGAAGACGAGCTGACCAGCGGCAATGCCCATGCCACAGCGGTGCAGGCCCTGGCCCAGCAGGAGGGCGCTGGCTGCGTGGCTGTGTCCGCCCAGGTGGAAGCCGAGCTGGTGGAACTGAGTGCGGAGGAGCAGCAGGACTATCTGGCCGGTCTGGGGGTATCGGAGGGCGGCCTGCAGAACCTCGTTCGAGCCACCTATGACCTGCTCGGTCTGCGCACCTATTTCACCAGCGGAGAGAAGGAGACCCGCGCCTGGACCATCAGGGCGGGCATGACCGCACCCCAGGCCGCCGGTGTGATTCACAGCGACTTCGAACGGGGCTTCATCCGTGCCCAGACCATTGCTTGGCGGCAGCTGCTGGAGGCGGGCTCACTGCACGAAGCGAGGAGCAGGGGGTGGCTGCGCAGTGAAGGCAAGGACTATGTCGTCGCAGAGGGCGATGTGATGGAGTTCCTCTTCAACGTGTAGGCGCGCTCTGTACGGGTTGAGAAGGGGACGGGTGCCGGGCCGCTGCCGAGCCTTCCTTGTGCCGTGACCTGGCACAACAGGGCTGCGATGGTCTGCATCGCACTGTCCTGCCGCAGAATTCAAGATATGAGGTTTTCCACGTTTTTTCGCCGGGATCGATTGCGCCGCAAGGACAGAGACTATGGCTTGCGCCGGTTTTCCAGAGCCTCCTTAAGCTGCTAGGCACTGCCAAGGAAGCTCTGAATTGCTGGTGGATGAGTAATCTTCACACCGAGCGGATGCGTCCGTCTGAGCATCGGAATGTGGCCCAGCCTGATGGCCGCCGGGATGCGGCTCAGGCCCGGCGGCACCAGAGCCAGGCTTCGCGGTTGATGGCCAGGCCGATGAGCAACAGCACCGCCATCAACAGGATTTGATCAGCGCGACGATCCGGGATAGCGATGTCTGCGATCAGATGGAGCAGGTTGGTGACGCTATAGACAATGCCGAACCACAACTGCCAGCGGCGGTTCGCTCGGCCACCGCTGTAGCTGAGCAGGACCAGGCTTGCCAGGGGCAGCAGCATGTAACCGAGCATCGATCCATACAGCAGTGGCAGGTGGGCCGCATCCAGATGGCTATGAATTTCAACCGACTGCCCGTGAAAGAGGGGCATGAGCCCCAGATCGACATGGAAGAGCATGGCCAGGAACCAGGCGATCCAGAGTGTGCTGAGGCGCTGGGCGCGATCCACAGTGCTTGCTTCTGTCTTCATCGGCGCTGGCCAGAGAGTGGTCCTCTTGTCTTCTCAGACATAAGATATCCTGAGAAACGTCAGACCGACTGTGCAAGAAGAGAGCTGAACCATCTCCCTCAGCGTGAATAATCACTGAGCCCCTCCTGGTTCAGCAAAAGCGAACCATCCCGGTCTTTGCTGCAGATCCGTCAGCCTGTGGGCGCACACGTGTTGCCTGCCTTGCCACTGGTCCTGCTGAAGGTCCTGGCCCTTGTGTCTGATACGGCTGCGCCGGTCGTCGTTCTGGATGGGGAGGGCCAGGCAGGGCGCAGCTGAAGAAGTGTCTCTTAACTCGAAGTCGTTATGAGTTCGTGTATTGTGTGTCCAGTCCTTCCCGTTGCCTCCAATGGATCTGAACAACCCCGTCACCTGCGCCAACCTTGAAGCCGCATTCGCCGGTGAAAGCCAGGCCAACCGCAAGTACCTCTTCTTCGCTGACCTTGCCAAAAGCCTTGGTCACCATGAACTGGCACGCCTCTTCCGGGAGACCGCCAACCAGGAGACCCAGCACGCCTTTGCCCACTTCCGCCTGCTTCACCCCGAGCTGGTGGTCGAGGACCCCTCCGCACTCTCCCAGGAGCAGAAGGACACCCTGCTGTCTCGCTGCCTGCAGCTCGCCATCGAAGGCGAGACCTATGAATACGAACAGATGTATCCCGAGTTCGCTGCCGCCGCACGCCGTGAGCGGGATAGCTCGGCCCAGGCGGAGTTCGAGGAGCAGATCGATGAGTCCCGCGAGCATGCAGGTCTGTTCAGGAAGGCAGCTGGCAACTTTGGCCTGTTGACGGCCATCGAACAGCATCACGCCCAGCAGTACGGCGTGGCCCTTGAGGCACTGCGGGGCAGGGGCACTGCCGGTGTTGCCGATCAGCCCGCTGCTGGCAGGTGGATCTGCAGGGTCTGCTCGATGATCTATGACCCCGCCCTTGGTGATCCTGATTCCGGCATTGCCCCTGGTACGCCCTTTGAGGCCATCCCCGACGACTGGGAATGTCCCATCTGCGGCACCAGCAAGGGAAGCTTCATGCCCTACCGCGAACCTGAGCTCCAGCAGCAAGACCGCGAACCTGAGCTCCAGCGGCAAGGCACCCTCTGAGCCACAGGTCCCAGGTCCGCCAAAGGTCCGGCGATTCCCCCAGCCCCTCCCGACCAGCGGTTAAGGCGACCTCGCCCGCTACCGCACCAGGGCTGGGGTGGTCCTGGGCGGGAGGACACGATGGAATGCCGTGAACGACGTCTGACCAAGGCCTTCGCCGACTTCGGCAAGGCCCACCGGGCGATCGACCTCGCCGTCGACGGCCCATGTCGGCTGCGGTGATCCGAGACGGAGAGCGGCCAGCGAAAGCATCTCCTTAGCCTCTGCGAATGGATGAAGGCCCCGAGAGCAGCCGAGGCGGCTCGTCATGGGGAGATCAGTAATAGCAGCGATGAATCACCGTGAAGCCCTTGCTGGGATCTTCGAAGTCGAGCTGTTGGATCGCCAGGTACTGGCGCGTGGTCTCATCCTGCAGCACCGAAACCTGATGGCGCAGGAAGGGAGGATCAGTGCCGTCGCTGTGGAGATCACCGACTGCGCTCTTTTCGGCAAGGATCTCCATATAGTCATTTTTCTTCTGCGCCAACAGCTTGCTCTCCTGGCGGCCGACCCGGTCGCAAGCCAGCTCCGCTTCCCAGCGGGAGCGATGGGAGCGCAGCCTGCAACCGGAGAGCAGCAATGGCAGGAGCACCACCAGGGGCAGGGCTGCACTGCGGCAAATGGGAAGCCGTGCCATGCGACGCGATGCGGAAAGGGGAAGTGCAGCCCAACAAAACCGCATCTCGTCCATCGATCAACTGTGCTGCAACGCCTTGCCATGGGCAGGCAGCCGAACGCAGGCCATCGGGACGCTGCCCGCCGTTGCAGGTCTGCGTGCCACGCCCCGGGATTGCCTTGCCACTGACGTCATCCATGCGGGCCCGCGCGAACAGCGGTCATGGCCAGCAAAAACCCTGCGCAGGGCAGGGTTTCATGGAAACATCCAGAGGAGAGTGACGAGGAACCCAGCAATTCCCTCAATCAGCGAACTCAGGCTCCGCCTCGGTCTGAATCAGGTCATTGACCTGATCGCGAAAGCGATCACGGGACTGCTTTCCGTGCATTTCCGTGGACTCGACGGGGAGGCTGGCGGGCTCTTCGGGAAGCACATTGCGCAGCATCCGGCGGCGGCTGCTGGCAACCCAGCGTTGGAACCGACTGAAGGAACGACCTCTGCTCATGGCAAGCACGCAGTGGTGACCATGTCGTAGCGCAACAGCCATCAGTTGTGTGCTCCCCCTGCCAGGGAACTTCAAGCTTTCTGCAGGTGCAGCCAAGCCCGTGGGGCCAGAGAGCCTCAGCCGCCGTCTTCAGGCTCGGCGGGATCCTGCCGCTGGGGGACATCACGATCGAGCAGGATCACCGTGGTTGTGACTGTCGCCACCAATACCACCACTCCAGCCAGGGCAGGTGTGGGCTGGGGAAGGGCCGCCAGCGCCAGCGCTGCGGTCAATCCATCCGCAACATCGCAGATCAGCTCAGACACGACGGGGTGTGACAGCACAACTGAAGCACTTGACTGCACTCAAGGATCGGTGGCTTTTGGCCAAGAGTGCAATTGCAAGGAGGCAGGCGACCAACCGTCAGCCACTGCAGCAGTCTTCGCCAACACTGCTGGCCATGCAGACGGGTCCACCTGGGGCGCCTCCGGACAACTGGCGCAAGTGCCAGGCCGGCCTTTGCAGCGCAAGGAATCTTGGCGACAGATCAGTCGTCGTAGAGCTTGCAGCCACTGGCTGTGGGGCGTTCGTTGCAATAGCTGTTCCAGTAGGCGTCGTGCTGACGGTTGTCATGGCCCGTCGGCCTGTCTGGCATCAGCCGATGGAGGGTGCGATCCACGCGGCGCCGGAGGGATTGAAGCAGGGACATGGACGAGAAGGGCGGCTGCTTCTGCTCTAGCGCGCTGCAAGGGCATCGGAGCCAAGGGGATCCAGCGGCAGGCCACGCAGAGCCAGGGCCACCCGGCGGGCCAGCAGCAGCAGCGGATAGAGACGCCTGGCACGGGGCCGCACACGGAACAATCGAGCCAGCAGCAGCAACAGTGGATCGGAAGGCCTCATCAAGGTGCAGAGCCTGGCAATGGCATCGGCCCCGTGACTGAGCGTCATCCCATCCAGCAGCACTGGCGTCAGCGTGGGTGGGACCAACGTGGTTGTATCGCAGCCGGTGGTTCCCGGGGGCCGGGTTTCTACAGCCGGACCATCGGGCGACTCCACCAGTACAGCCCCGGAAGAGATTGGACAGCCTCGCGCTGCAAGTGCACAGGCGAGGCCTTTGTCCCGCCGGGCATCCACCAGATGCAGCGACGGCACTCCTCCTCTCAGCTCAGTTGCGAGAGCGAAGTTGCTGCAAAAGTAACAACCACCATCATAGCAGAGCCAGATCCCTGGATCCATCGGCACGCAGTCACGGAGCTTGTTGGCTGGACCAAGCAATGTGCTGGGCCTATACCCCCATTCTGGCGCACTCGAGTCGTTCCTGTTGCCGAATCAGCTGCAGCTGAACTGAGAGCTCGGATTCCGAAGCCGCCAACAGCTTCAACATCAAGGCGTGGTCCAGTGGTTCGAGCTCGCCGTCCTCAGCCCATTGCAAGGCGGACAGACAGGGAGGTAGCGGGGGGTGCACGGCGCTTGCTACGTCAGTGATTGCTGACAATGGCAACAGTGCTTGGCAGTTAAGGCAACTATCAGATTTGCTTCGATTTCAAGCCACACTTCGCAAAAAAGCTCTGATTCGCGGAGCCGATCGCTCCCGACGCCCCTGCGAGCGTGGCGTGATCATGGCGACCATGAATGGCCACCGCCAGCATGGCCGGGTGCTGCCGGTGGCAAGGGCAACCAGGGAGTGTTGCTGACAGGTTGTTCGAACAGCCGCGCTGAGACGAGCTTGGCCGGGCATGGGTCCGTTCAAGGGCCCGTTGAGGTGATCAGCAGCAGCCAGCCAGGCAATGGGTCTCCCGAGGGGCGCGCAGCTAGTTCAGGTCCAGCGCCGAGGGCTCCCGCGTCAGCAGTGTCTCTCGGCTGAGGCTATAGCGCTTCAGGAACTCATCCAGGGCGAGGGCGAGCTTCGCCACTGATCGGCTTTGCGGCAGGCGCTGTTCCAGCAGGGCATGCATCCGGACCAGGTACCAGGCCGTGCCCACCAGCCCGCCTCTGAAGCGATCCCAGCTGCGTGGATCGTCGCGGGCGTCCCACACCATGACGGTGGCGTTATGGGCCTTGTCTGCGGCCAGAACACGCAGAGAATCATCCCCAAAGCCCGGTACACGCTCGATGTGGGCCCGTTTACGGGGCAGCCAGTGGCGAATGGCAGCGGGGTCATCGGGTACGAGGTCCGTACAGTCCATCACGATCCGAGCCACCTTGTCACCGAAGCGGCGGCTGATCTGCGCAGTCGTCACACCCTGATCCTCCACGGCGTCATGGAGCAGCGCCGCGATGGCCTCATCCTCGTCGCCGCCGTCTTCCCAGACCAGGGCGCAAACAGCAAGGAGGTGGGAAATGTAGGGCACGCTTCGATCCCCGACCTTGCTCTTGCGCATCTGTCGTGCGTGCAGTTTGGAAGCCCAGGCCAGGGCCTCTCCGAAGCGGGGGGAGACATCCATGCCTTCAGACTGGCGCAAGTCCAAATCTTTTGGAAAGTGGAATTTTGCTGAACCTGTACGATGAGATACCTCCAGGTTCCCTTCGGGATCGGCAAAGTGAGGACACCAGCACTTGAGGCCCATGGCCAGCAGCGACCGTCATGTGGCTGAGTTTCGTGGGCTCGTTGACTGGGTGAATGGCCGCATCGCCTCTCTTGACGCCACAGAAGACTACGAAGCCAGTTACGCCCTGACCCAGGAGTTCTCCGACTGGATTCTCGGCGATGGCGAGGATACCGTCCTCGCCA
>SRMO01000026.1:43733-53916 GCA_004768415.1 Aphanocapsa feldmannii 277cV
AGGCAGCCTGGGCAACCCGATCCAGGCAGACTGACCGAGACGCCAATCCTGACCTGCCCTGCCCGCCGAGCCTCTGGCAGCGGCTGCAGCCACTCAGCCTGATGCCATGCCGCTTGCAGACTGTCAGGTCGGAGCACCTGCGGTGGATCCGATCGGCACAGACCACGTCTGGATCGCAGCTGAAACGATGCTTCGAGGCAGACACCTGGCGTTTCAGCGTTTCTCCTTCGTTGGCTGGATGTCTGCTCAGGTCCCGGGGTGTCAGGTGTGACAGTGGCAGCGAGCGGGGGAACCGGATCAGGGCCCTGACTGCTCCGTTGTGCTGGCTCGATGTGCGTCTGCTGCCCTCCAGGGGGTTGATGCGGTGTCCCTGGTGGTTGAAGTGGACCTCGGTCCGGGGCTTCCCGCCTTCCTTGTGGTGGGGCTCGGTGATCTGGCGGTGCAGGAGGCACGGGAACGGATCCGTGCTGCCTTGCGCAACAGCGGCTTCGCCATGCCGTCCTCACGCATCACCGTGAACCTGGCACCGGCCCATCTGCGCAAGCAGGGGGCTGGATTCGACCTGCCCATTGCCCTTGGGTTGCTGGTGGCCCAGGGCAGCCTCCCGGCAGATCTGCTCGCTGGAATCTGGGCCGTTGGCGAGCTGGGCCTCGATGGTCGCTTGCGGCCGATCAAGGGCTGCCTGGCCTATGCCTGTGCAGCCCGTCGTGCCGGAGCCCGGGCCCTGCTCCTGCCAGCTGCGGATGCCGCCGAGGCGGCCTGGGTGGACGGCCTCGCCGTACTGCCGGCCGCTTCTCTACAGGAAGCAGTGCGGCAATTGCAGGAGCCCAGCCCCCTGCCTTCGAGCCAGCCCACGGCTGCACAGCAGCAAGGGGACCCGGAGATGGACCTGTGCCAGCTGCGGGGTCAGCTCGCCGCCCGCCGGGCTCTCGAAATCGCGGTGGCCGGAGGTCACCATCTGCTGATTGTGGGGCCACCGGGGAGTGGCAAGACCCTGCTGGCCCGCTGCATGGCAGGCCTGTTGCCACCACTCGGCAAGGAGGAACTGCTGGAGGTGCGCCAGGTTGAATCGGTGGTGGGCCTCGGCCGCTCTGGCCAGGTGCCGGCTCGACCTTTCAGAGCGCCGCACCACAGCTCCACTGCGGTGGCCCTGGTGGGTGGTGGTCAGCGCATCAGCCCGGGAGAAGTCACCCTTGCCCACGGTGGGGTGCTTTTTCTGGACGAATTGCCGGAATTCCAGAGTGTGGTGCTGGAGCAGCTGCGCCAACCGCTGGAGTCTGGGCAGATTGCCATCAGCCGCGCCGGGCAGCAGGTCTGCTATCCAGCACGCTTCACCCTGGTGGCAGCGGCCAACCCCTGCCCCTGTGGCTGGTGGGGCGACCTGCGCCGCAGCTGTCGCTGCGGTCAGCATCGCCGCCGGCGCTACTGGGGGCGGCTCTCCGGACCGTTGCTGGACCGCTTCGATCTGCAGCTGTGGCTGGCCAGGCCCTCCTCGGAGGATCTCAACCCCATCGCACCCGCAGAACCTACGGCGAGCGTGCGTGCGCGGCTGGACGCCGTTCTGGCGGCCACCGAAGCACGCAGTGGTCGACGGGTGAGAGCCAACGGCAGCCTGCGCGGTGACACCCTCTGGGCTGTGGCCGAGCCGACAAACGCAGCACAGCGGCTGTTGGACACGCTGGTGGATCGCCTGGCCCTGACCATGCGTGGCCGGGAACGCTTGCTGCGGGTGGCGCGCACCATCGCCGATCTCTCCGGAGCAGACGTGGTGGATGACCTGCACCTGGCCGAGGCCATGAGCTTCCGCGCCCTGGAGGGCCAGGAGAGCTGTGTCAGCGACGGCGGCGCCTGAGCTGGCGCAGGGGATGGCTGGGGCAAAGGTCCGCCAGGCCGCAGTGTTCGCAGTGGGCCCGGCGCGCAGTGCAGATGGCGCGGCCGTGGAAGATCAGCTGGATCGAGAGCTGGTGCCACTCGCTGCGTGGCACCAGCACCATCAGGTCGGGCTCGATCTTGCCAGGGGTGTTGCCGCTGCTCAGTCCCAGGCGCTGGCTGAGCCGGCGCACATGGGTGTCCACAGTCACCCCGGCGTTGATGCCGAAGGCCCAGGCCAGCACCACCGACGCTGTTTTGCGGGCCACGCCGGGGAGTTGCAGCAGCTCCTCCATGGAGTGCGGCACCGCACCGCCATGGCGTTCCAGGAGGAGCCGGGCGCTGGCGACGATGTTCCTGGCCTTGTTGCGATAGAAGCCTGTCGATCTCACATACCGCTCCACCTCCTCCGCCGTGCTGTCCGCCAGGGCTCTGGCAGTGGGGAAACGCTTGAACAAAGCGGGTGTGACCAGGTTGACCCGCTCATCGGTGCACTGGGCCGACAGCATCGTGGCCACCAGCAGCTCGAAGGGATTGCGCCAGTGCAGAGAGCAGATGGCACCGGGATAGAGCTGTTTCAACCGTTCAAGGATCACCGCTGCCCGCTTGCGCGGCGACTGCAGGCGCCCACTCAGTGGGCCCAGCTCGAACGGGAAAGGAGCCCCGGGCGGCCTGTTCGGCGATTGGGTCGGCGATGGTGTAGCGGCAATCTCGGCGGGACCCATCTCAGTTACCAAGCAACTGACGCACCACGCTGAGCTGTGAGGTGTCCTTCACCACCAGCACAGCGATCAGGCCGAGCAACAGGGCAAAGCCGGTGCGCGTCACACCTTCGGTAAAGGCTTCCGGCAGGGGCTTGCCCCGCAGGGCCTCGAGCAGCAGCAACAGCATCTGGCCGCCATCGAGTGCAGGCAGGGGAAGGGCATTGAGCACTGCCAGGTTGATGGAGATCAGGGCGGTGAAGAGGAAGAGGCTGTCACTCCCCTGGCGGGCCAGGTTGGCACCCAGCTCGACAATCTTCACCGGACCACCCACCTGGGGCGCGGTTTCGGCAAAGCTTGTCAGCAGCGCGCCGTAGCCTGCCAGGGTCTGACTGGTGATTTGCCAGAAGCCACTGTTGGCCTGGGCGATCCAGGCGCCGGCATTGCTGCGGCGGCGGTATCTGCGGGAACCGAAGGGCTGCAGCTGAGCGCCGATCCGGCCGACGCCGTTCGCTTCGGCGGGCACCAGCTCGAGGCTGCGCTCCCCCTCCGCACCCTCCAGGCGCAGCAGCAGAGTCTCTCCGGCACCCTGCTGCACAGCAGCCACGAATCGGTGCACCGCCTCTTCCCCCTGGCCCAGGGGGACACCATTGATGGCCAGCACCCGCTCCCCCGAGCGAAGACCCGCGCTGGCCGCCCGCTGCCCGGCACTGATGTGGGTGATCATCACGCCCGCGCCGGTGTTGATGCCGTCCGGAATGCCATAGATCAACGTCTGGCTGAACAGCACCAGCCAGGCGAACAGCAGGTTGGCCAGCACCCCTGCCGCGATCACCAGGGCACGCTGGTGAGCGGGGCGATTGCTCAGCAGATCCGGGTCATCGGGTGCGATGTCGCCCTCGGGATCGTCATCGGGAAAGGCCACGAAACCACCCATGGGGATGGCACGCAGGGCAAATTGCACGCCGCGGCGCTGGCGCTGCAGGAGCACCGGACCAAAGCCGATGGAGAAGCTGCTGACGCGAATGCCCTGCCAGGTGGCCGCAAAGAAATGGCCCCCCTCATGAACCACGATCAGGGCCGCAAGAACGGCGAGTGCAGCCAGAACGCCCATACGTCTCGCCTCTGTGCGTGGGGCCATTCTGCTGATCGACGGACGGCCTCGATGGGTCAGGCCATAGCGTTGCTGCACGGCCCCTGCTGCCAGATCCCCTCCTCCCTCCCCGCGTTTCCGTGCCAGCAGCAGCCGATGCCGTCTTCACCGCCGATTTCCCGGCCGCTTCGGCAGACGGAGTGAGGCGGGCCGACGTGGTGCTGGTGGGTGCAGGAATCATGGGCGCCACCCTGGGCACCCTGCTCAAGCAGCTGCAGCCCGACCTCACCATCCGTGTGCTGGAACGCCTCGACAAGGTGGCGTTGGAGAGCAGTGCGGCCGACAACAACGCCGGCACGGGCCATGGGGCCAACTGCGAGCTCAACTACACCCCCCTGCAGGCCGACGGCAGCGTGTCCGTGGCCAAGGCCATCGCCATCAATACCGCCTTCGAGCGCAGCCTGGAGTTCTGGAGCAGCCTCGTGGCCCAGGGGTTACTGCCGGATCCCCGGACCTTCATCACGCCCGTGCCCCACATCAGCTTCGTCCGGGGTGCCGCCGACGTCGCCTACCTGAAGCAGCGCCACAGCCAGCTGGGGAAGCTGCCGGCCTTTGCCGCCATGGCCTTCAGCGAAGATCCTGCTGTCCTCGCCAGTTGGATGCCCCTGGTGATGGCGGGGCGGGATCCTGCCGAGCCGGTGGCCGCCACCCGCCTGATTCGCGGCACCGATGTGGATTTCGGGCGTCTCAGCGAAGCCCTGTTCAAGGCCCTGAGCTGTGCTCCCGGGGTGGCGCTCTGCCTCGGCCACCAGTTGGAGGATCTGCGGCAGCGGCCTGATGGCAGTTGGGATCTGCAGGTGCGGCGCCGCCGCGATGGCGTGCTTCTGCCGATGGCGGCCCGATTCGTGTTCCTCGGTGCCGGCGGTGGCACCCTGCCCCTGCTGCAGAAGTCGGGGATCGCTGCAGCGAAGGGCTATGGCGGCTTCCCTGTGAGCGGGCAGTGGCTGGTCTGCACCAACCCCGTTCTGGTTGCGCTGCACAGGGCCAAGGTCTACGGCAAAGCTGCGCTGGGAGCGCCGCCCATGTCGGTGCCGCACCTCGATGCCCGCTGCATCGACGATCAACCCTCCCTGCTGTTCGGCCCTTTCGCTGGCTTCAGCTCCAGGTTCCTCAAGCAGGGCTCCCTGCTGGATCTGCCCAGATCCATACGACCCGACAACCTCGGCGCCATGCTGAGTGTGGGCATCAGGCACGCAGATCTGCTGCGCTATCTGATCGGTCAGCTGGCCCAGAGCGATGGAGATCGTCACCGGACCCTGCGGACCTTCATGCCCACGGCCGATCCCGCCGACTGGCGCCTGGAAACCGCTGGTCAACGGGTGCAGATCATCAAGACCCTGCCGGGTCAGGGCGGACAGCTGCAGCTGGGCACGGAAGTGGTGACAGCGGCCGATGGCTCTCTGGCGGCCCTGCTGGGTGCGTCGCCCGGCGCTTCGACAGCGGTGGTGGCCATGCTTGAACTGTTGCAGTGCTGCTGGGCCTCAGCCATGGCCAGCGCCCCATGGCAGCAGCGCCTGCGCCAGCTGATGCCCAGCCACGGCATCGACCTGGACCGTGATGCCGAGGCCCTGGCCCGCAGCCGCAGCCGCTCCGATCAGCTGCTGAGGCTGCGCTGAGCCGTGCCGCTCAGGGCGGCTGCGGCGGCTGGTGCTCAGCAGCAGCTCCGGAGCTGCTCACAGCCCATGTAGGGCTGGAGGACCGTTGGAATGGCCACGGAGCCATCGGGCTGCTGGTAGTGCTCCAGGATGGCGGCCATGGTGCGACCCACCGCCAGCCCACTGCCGTTGAGGGTGTGGAGCAGGCGGTTGCGCTTGCCCTCCTTCACCCGGATCGCCGAGCGTCGGGCCTGGAAGTCGTTGCAGTTGCTGCAGCTGGAAATCTCGCGGTAGGTGCCGGCACCTGCCAGCCACACCTCCAGGTCGTAGGTGCGGGCGGCGGAGAAGCCCAGGTCTGCGGTGCAGAGCTCGATCACCCTGTAGGGCAGTTCCAGGGCCTGCAGAACCGCCTCGGCATCTGCCGTGATCTGCTGGTGTGCCTGCCCCGAGCTGTCGGGGTGGCAGAACCAGTAGAGCTCCACCTTGTTGAACTGGTGGAGACGGATCAGCCCCCGGGTGTCGCGGCCGTAGCTGCCCGCTTCGCGGCGGAAACAGGGCGAATAGGCGGCGTACCGCAGGGGCAGCGCCTCGCTGGCAATCAGCTCACCGCGGTGCAGTGATGTGAGGGGCACCTCGGCGGTGGGGCTGAGCCAGAGGTCGTCGTCGGAGCAACGGAAGCTCTCCTCGGCGAACTTCGGCAGCTGACCGGAGCCGGTGAGGCTGGCGCTGTTGACCAGCACGGGGGGCAGCACTTCGCGATAGCCCCTGCCGCAGTGCAGATCGAGCATGAAGCTGATCAGAGCGCGCTCGAGCCTGGCGCCGTCGCCGACCAGCGTGATGAATCGGCTCCGGGCGATGCGGACGGACCGCTCGGTCTCGAACAGGCCCAGCGTCTCGGCCAGTTCCCAGTGCTGCTTGAAGGCCTCGTCCCGGCGGGGCTCGCCCCAGCGGCGGATCTCGACGTTGTCGGCTTCACTCGCCCCTTCGGGGCATTCAGGAGCGGGAAGGTTCGGATAGGCGAGCAACTGCTGCCGCAACGCTGCGTCAAGCTGATGCTCCTCCTGCTCCAGCTGCGCCACCTGTCGCTTGATGGCGTTGCCCTGCTCGCGCAGGGCTGTCACGGCGTCACTATCGGGCCTGGCACCTGTCCGGATCAGGGCAGCAACCGCTCTACCGGTGCGGTTGCCCTCGGCCTGCAGCCCGGATCTGTGCTCCTCCAGATCCCGCTGGCGGCTGGCAATGGTCTGGAGCCCGGAGAGATCCACCTCCATGCCCCGCCGACGCAGCAGGGCAGCGACGGTATCGGGTTGATTGCGAACGAGCCGCTGATCAAGCACGCCGGCAGGCACATGTTGCCTGCAAGCCTAAAGAGCGGTGGTGGCTCTCACCCGGCCGTGGTGGGGCCGATTCGGAGGGCAGCGACTGCCACCGGGATCAGAGCACCTGCACCACTTCGGAGACCTCTGGAATGGCTTCACGCAGCTTGCGCTCAATGCCCATCTTCAGGGTCATGGTGCTGCTGGGGCAGCTGCCGCAGGCACCCTCCAGGCGCACTTTGATGACCGGGCCGTCAAGCTCGACGATCTGCACGTTGCCGCCATCGGCCAGCAGGTAGGGACGTAGCTCATCCAGCACCTTCTCGACGTTTTCAAAGGTGAGGGCAAGGGATTCGACGCTCATGACGTTGGGGTGGGCGGATGGCCTGGAGTGTAGGAATTGCTGGTCCCGAGGTGACTACCCCCGGCGGTCTGGCGGTCGTATGCGTTGCCTGGTCACCACTGCCTGGTGGCCGAACGCCGGAGCGAAAGGCCCTCGAACCAGCCTCCTCGTTCCATCTTGCGGCGGATTTCTAGGATTGCCAGGCTCCCCACAGAGGTGGCCGCGCAACAGCAGGCCCCCGCCCATGACCGACGTTCCCGTTTCCCGGATCCGCAATTTCTGCATCATTGCCCACATCGACCATGGCAAGTCGACCCTTGCCGATCGGCTGCTGCAGGACACCGGCACCGTGGCCCAGCGGGACATGCAGGCCCAGTATCTGGACAACATGGAGCTGGAGCGCGAGCGGGGCATCACGATCAAGCTGCAGGCCGCCCGCATGACCTATCAGGCCGCCGATGGCCAGGCCTACTGCCTCAACCTGATCGATACCCCCGGCCATGTCGACTTCTCCTATGAGGTGAGCCGCAGCCTGCAGGCCTGTGAAGGGGCCCTGCTTGTGGTGGACGCGAGCCAGGGCGTGGAAGCCCAGACCCTCGCCAACGTCTATCTGGCCCTTGAGAATGATCTGGAGATCATTCCGATCCTCAACAAGATCGACCTTCCAGGGGCTGATCCGGAACGGATCAAGGCCGAGATCGAGGCGATCATCGGACTCGACAGTGCCACGGCGATTGCCTGTTCCGCCAAGACCGGCCTGGGGGTGCCGGAGATTCTCGAGGCCATCGTGGCGCGCATTCCTGCGCCCGCACAGCGCTGCGACGACCCCCTGCGGGCATTGATTTTCGATTCCTATTACGATCCCTACCGCGGTGTTGTCGTGTATTTCCGGGTGATGAGCGGCCGCCTGTCCAGGAAGGACAAGGTGCTGCTGATGGCTTCCGGGAAAGTCTATGAGCTCGACGAGGTGGGTGTGATGGCGCCCGACCAGCGCCGGGTGGAGCAACTCCACTCCGGCGAGGTGGGCTATCTGGCTGCCTCGATCAAGGCCGTGGCCGATGCCCGGGTGGGAGACACCGTCACCCGTGTGGCGGCACCGGCGGAGGTGCCCCTGCCCGGTTATACCGAGGCCAGGCCGATGGTGTTCTGCGGCCTGTTTCCCTCCGAAGCCGACCAGTACCCCGACCTGCGCGAAGCCCTGAACAAGCTGCAGCTGTCCGATGCGGCACTGCAGTTCGAACCCGAGACCAGCAGCGCCATGGGTTTCGGATTCCGCTGCGGCTTCCTCGGTCTGCTGCACATGGAGATCGTTCAGGAGCGGCTCGAGCGCGAGTATGACCTCGACCTGATCGTCACTGCCCCCTCGGTGATTTACAAGGTCAACATGATCGACGGCTCCATCAAGATGGTGGACAACCCCGCCACACTTCCCGATCCCCAGGCTCGTGAATCGATCGAAGAACCCTATGTGAAAGTGGAAATCTACGCGCCGAATCACTACAATGGTGCGCTGATGGAGCTCTGTCAGGAGCGGCGAGGCATCTTCAAGGATATGAAGTACCTCTCCACCGAGCGGGTGACCTTGATCTATGAGTTGCCCCTGGCGGAAGTGGTCACCGACTTTTTTGATCAGATGAAGTCGCGCAGCCAGGGCTACGCCTCGATGGACTACACTCTGATCGGCTATCGCAGGGACCATCTGGTGAGGATGGATGTGCTGATCAACGGTGAGCCTGCCGATCCTCTCACCACGATCGTGCATCGCGACAAGGCCTACAACGTTGGCAAGGCCCTGGTCGAGAAGCTCAGGGAGTTGATTCCCCGCCATCAGTTCAAGATTCCGATTCAGGCTTCCATCGGGTCCAGGGTGATTGCCAGCACGTCGATCTCCGCCATGCGCAAGGATGTGTTGGCCAAGTGCTACGGCGGTGACATCTCCCGCAAGAAGAAGCTGCTGAAGAAGCAGGCCAAGGGGAAGAAGCGCATGAAGGCCATGGGCAGGGTGGACATACCCCAGGATGCCTTCATGGCTGTGCTGAAACTCAACGGGAGATGACGGAGGCGCCCACAGCCTGAAGGGTGGGCGTGACTCTGAAGACCGTCAGCCCGCCCGCTGGTCACCCATGGACCAGTGGCCCTGGGCAACCCCTGTGGGAATGCTGGGATGACGCGCCCTCCCTCCTGCCGCTGTGGGACATCGACACCGCAGCACCTTGGCAGCAGGCCCACCACCCTGATGCCAGGGGTCGTCCGCCAAAGCGCTCCGTCACTGCGGTCCGCCTGGATGCTGCGGTGGGTGCAGAAACAGCCGCAACACCTTCTTGCCCTTCTCTCCCTTGTATTCGCTCTTGTATTCCCTCAGAAGTTCCGAGCTGTTCTTGAAGACCCGGATAACCCCACAACACTGATGGCTGAGGCCATGGGACCCATCTCACTGTCTCAAGGTGGAGGTCTTCCCGAGGCTGCCTCCCAGCGTTTCCTGTCGACCCTGCTGGCGATGTTGAAGGGCTCTGCTTCGCCCTGGCGCCTGCCGGTCCTGCTGGCGAGCCTCTGCCTGGCTTGCACGGCCCCTGCCCAGCTGCAACAGCTGGCGTCGCAGGGCACCAGGCCCCTGACCGCGGATGGCATCACCGTCTGGTTCAACCATCGCGCCACGACCCACTACCTCAGCCCGCTCAGTGGCCTGCAGCGCCCTGGGGATGACCTGGAGGCACTGCTGCTGGAGGCCATCGAGACTGCCCAGGTGAGTGTGGACATGGCCGTGCAGGAGATCTCTCTGCCTGCCATTGCCGACGCCCTGATCGCCCGTCATCGTGCGGGGGTGGCGGTGCGGGTCGTACTCGAGGACAGCTACGCCGATTCCTGGAGTCAGCAGGATCCGGCACAGCTGGACAAGAACCAGCGATATCGCTGGCGCCGCTTGTGGCGCCTCGCCGATCGTGATGGCGACACCACCATCACGGCCGAGGAGGCCCGCCGCGGTGATGCCGTGCGGCTGCTCCGGGAGGCCGGCGTGCCACTGCTGGACGACCGCGCCGACGGGTCCGCCGGCAGTGATCTCATGCACCACAAATTTGTGGTGGTGGATGGTCGACAGGTGATCACGGGATCCGCCAATTTCAGCAGCTCCGGCATCCATGGTGATGCCGGTCGCCCCCGCACACGTGGCAACGTCAACCACATGGTGGCCATCGACAGCCCGCAGC
>SRMO01000026.1:54071-60244 GCA_004768415.1 Aphanocapsa feldmannii 277cV
ACAGCCCCAGGGCAGCGGGCTCACGCTGCAGTTCAGCCCCCATGGGCGGAACGATGATGTGGATGGACTGGACCTGATCGCGGCGGCCCTCGATCAGGCCCGGGAGCGCATCGACCTGGCCCTGTTTGTCTTCAGCGCCCAGCCCCTGGCGGATGCCCTGCAGCGGGCAAGCCAGCGGGGCGTGACCATCCGATTGCTGATGGATCCCGGCTTCCTGGCCCGCCCCTTCAGCGAAGCACTGGATCTGCTGGGGCTGGAGCGACCGGACCACCGTTGCGTGGTCGAACCCGGCAACCGCCCCTGGGCGCAACCGCTGCTGACAGTCGGCAGCCCGCGACTGGCCCGCGGCGACAAGCTGCACCACAAGTTCGCGGTGATCGATGGGGAAACGGTGATCACAGGCAGCTTCAACTGGAGTGACTCAGCCGCCTATGCGAATGACGAAACCCTGCTGTTGATCAGGAATGCTCGGATCGCCGCGCAGTTCAGCGAGGAATTCCAGCAGCTCTGGCGCACGGCGCAGCTGGGGCTCCGTGAACGTGACGCACAGCGCTTGAAGGCGGATCGACGTCGCTGCGGCCTGCCTGACACGTTTTGAAGGATCTGTTGTTGTGGGACCTGCCTGTCCCGCGGTAGAACGACAGCAAGTCACCATCAGCTGCGATCCCATGCGACCGCTTGTCTCCTCCATTGCCCTGGCGGCCGCTCTGGCGGTGCCTTCCTATGCGGGTATCGAGCAGCAGCCGGGCTATGCCATCTCCAACAACTGCTACCGCAATCAGTATCGCGAGGAGTACGTGCCTGGCACAGCTGAGAATCCCGGCTATGTGCGCACCTGGACAGAGCAGCTGGAGATTCCTTGCGAGGACACGACCATCGGCACTGTCGGCCAGCCCAGTGTCCGCCCTGCAATTCCAGCAAACCCGGTCGCTGATGCAGGTGACAACGACTGCTCCCAGGGCACCATCCTCGGCGGGCTGCTGGGCGCTGGCATCGGTGGCGCCGCCAGCCGCGGCAAGGGTCGCTGGTGGGCTGTCCCCACCGGTGCCGCCGCTGGAGCCATGCTGGGCTGCCAGGTGGATGGGGGCTGAACTCCAACGGGTTGGAAGAGCCAGAAGTAGATTGCTCTGCAGGGGTTGAGCCAGTCCAGGCAGGGCCAGGACGTTGTCAGAAAGTCTGGGGAGAGGCTGCAGCTTCATTGAGTAGTCACATCCGGAAGGGGGGCGAGGTGGTTCTGTATTCCACCCCCCCCCTCGCAGCAGAGTTGACTGCGCGCTCCTGGTGCTGCTGCTTCGGTCTGCCCTGGGCCAACCCTGGCCCCTTGCTGTCGAGGTTGCTTGGTGACAGATCAACCGTCCCAAGCCCGGTGGGTCCATGTCCAGGCCTGTTCTGCTCAGCTCGTGGGCTTTTCGGTGAGGATGGCCGAGCCCACACCCTTCGCCGTCCTCAATCGGTCGGGATCGGTGGACGCGACAACGCCGACGAATCGATGAGCCCCAGCAGTCTCGCTGACAGTCACCAGGTGGCGATCAGCCCCTTCAACGATCAGAAGCCGGGAACCTCCGGTTTGCGCAAAAGCACCAAGCAGTTTCAAACCCCTCACTATCTGGAGAGCTTCATCGAGGCCATCCTGCGGGTGCTGCCGGGTGTCGCCGGCGGGACGCTGATCCTTGGTGGAGATGGGCGCTATGGCAACCGCTCTGCCATACAGGTGATCCTGCGCATGGCGGCAGCCCATGGCGTCGCCAGGGTGATCACCACCACCGATGGCATCCTCTCCACCCCCGCGGCGTCCCATCTGATTCGCACCACCCCTGGAGTGGTGGGCGGGATCATCCTCTCCGCCAGTCACAACCCCGGTGGCCCCGATGGTGACTTCGGCGTCAAGCTCAACGGCCCCAACGGCGGCCCTGCCGCCGAAAGCCTCACCGATGCGGTCTATGGGGCCACCCTCAGCCTCGACAGTTACCGCACCGTTGCTGCACCTGCACTCGACCTCTCGAAACCCGCCAGCCATCGGTTGGCCGGCCTTGCCGTCGAGGTCGTGGATGGCGTCAGCGACTACGTCAGCCTGATGCAACGCCTGTTCGACTTCGACCGGATCGCGGATCTGCTGCGCAGCGACTTTCCCATTGTTTTCGATGCACTGCATGCCGTCACCGGCCCCTACGCCACCCAGATCTTTGAAGACCTGCTGGGTTGCCCGGTCGGCACGGTGCGTAACGGTGTGGCCCTGGAGGACTTCGGTGGGGGACACCCAGACCCCAATCTCACCTATGCCAGGGACCTCGCAGACCTTCTGCTGGAAGGGGATGCCTATCGCTTCGGTGCCGCCTGCGATGGTGATGGCGATCGCAACATGATCCTGGGCCAGCGCTGCTTCGTGAACCCCAGTGACAGCCTCGCCATCCTGACCGCCAACGCCCAGCTGGTCCCGGGCTATCGCGATGGCCTTGCCGGCGTGGCACGCTCCATGCCCACCAGTGCCGCCGCCGACGTGGTGGCCGCCAGACTCAATATTGACTGCTTCGAGACCCCCACTGGCTGGAAGTTTTTCGGCAACCTTCTGGACGCCGGCCGCATCACTCTCTGTGGTGAGGAGAGCTTCGGCACCGGCAGCAACCACGTGCGCGAGAAGGATGGCCTCTGGGCCGTGTTGTTCTGGCTCTCGATCCTGGCCAGCAAACGCTGCTCCGTGGCCGAGCTGGTCAGTGCCCATTGGGCCAGCTATGGACGCCACTACTACTCCCGCCACGACTATGAGGCCATCGACAGCGGCAAGGCCGATGCTCTGTTCGACCGCCTGCGCGGTGGGCTCGACAGGATGGCCGGTCAGCGCTTTGGAACGGCCACCATTCGCCTGGCCGACGAGTTCAGCTACTGCGACCCCATCGATGCTTCAGTGACCAGTCGGCAGGGGCTGCGCATCCTGCTGGAAGATGGCAGTCGCGTGATTTTCCGCCTCTCCGGCACGGGCACCAAGGGCGCCACCCTGCGCCTCTACCTGGAGCGCTATGAACCCAGTGGCGGCAACATCGACCTCGATCCCCAGCGGGCTCTTGCCGACATGATCCAGGCTGCCGATGCCCTTGCTGATATCCACGGCACCACCGGCATGGATCGGCCCACGGTCATCACCTGAGCAGTGATGGAACGGTTTGTTCCGTCACTGGCTCGTGGCCTGCGTCGCCAGCAGCGATCGAGAGCCACCGCCGCTGTCGATCCAATCTCTGCCCCTGGGCTGCTCCATCATTGGAGCGGCTCAGTCGGCGGGATGCGGCGCTGAACAGACGTCGCAGGATGACCAGTTCACTGACCTTGAAGATATGCGCCAGCCGGCACAATAATTCTGGGAGCAGCTCCTCGTCCTGCCGTTGTAGCTCGGATTGCAAGGCAGCCAGCGGCACCAAAAGTTCCGCCGCCACCGCATTGCGCCACACCTCCTCACACTGGGAGCCTAAAGTCGGCTCTACGCCAAGGTCGGACAAGGCAGATTCTCCAAGCCAGACATGGGCAAGCTCAGCCGACGAAGTCAAGCTTCGGCTGACGGGTGATGAGGACGAAATCCCGATACCAGCTCTGCTGCTCCTGGCAGGTGTAGATTGTGTCGAGTAGGTTCGGGCTTGGTCGCCTTACAGCCTTTCCTGCAATGGTTCGGAAGTCTGAGATGGGGATGGATTCTTGTGGGGGATCCGTGAGAAACAGGTAGCCGACCGGCACATGGACCGCGTGTGCGAACGCTTCCACCTGCTTCAGGGTGGGCTGCGCTTCTCCGTCCTCCCAGTCCGGTAGTTTCTTGAACTTCTCCGCTAGAACTTCTTGCGCGATGCCAGAGCGCTCGCGTGCCCAATGCAGAAGCTCGGGATTGATCTTGACGCGGATCATGGTCACTCCCCCACCGCGCTTGCCAGCACGACCTTAAGGACCTGAAAACAGACTTTGGTAGCGTGTTCATCAGGTGTGGAAACGGAGCCAACAGTAGCTGGGCGGCAGCAAGGCCTGCGCTGATGCCCCTCAACCGGGGAACAGTCTTTATGGCAATCACTGTGCTGTCCTTGCTTGCTCGGAAAGGGTATTTCAAGCTTTTGTTGTCGTTCGTCCGGGCAGTGCCGGGGTGGACTGCAGCGGCAGCCATGGTTACCTCTGGGCTATGGGGTGACTCTCCTGCTCAGAAAATATCGAACATTAAATCTGAGTCTCCACAAAGAGGCCTAAACAAGCCAACCATACATTCCTTGCAGGTACCTCGCAAGATCAAGCAACCTTGCCCTGTGGGATGGCCTGTTGCGGGTGCTGGGGCACTGCAGTGCTGAGGATGGCCGTGTGTCCTAACTGCCGACGGACAACAGGCTGGCCGAGACCGCTGGCTGGAATCGGGAGTTGCCGGCACTGGAATTCCAGAAGCTGGATGCCCTGGTGCCGGAGCTGATGGCAACGTTCGGGTGGAGCGAGGCGGAGCCGAGCGGCCTGCTGGCCGGGCGGACAGCCTGCTGGATGGGGCTCCGGCGGATGAGCAGGACGCCAACGGCCAGTGGGAGGAGATGCTGCAGATTCAGCTGGTCGTGGCCGATCCTCGAGATGGAATGGCAGAAGGGCAGCCGCCGATCGAGGCGCGCTGGAAGGGGATCGGCATCCGCATCGAAGACGACGTGGTCGTGACCGCTGAGGGTGCCGAGGTGCTCAGCGCCGCCGCCGCCAAGGACACGGCTGCGATGGAAGAACGCTGAGGCCAGAGTGGTGCTCAGGGACAGCCAAGCCAGTCGAGAAGGGTGGATGGGGTGAGCTGGTCGATCCGCGTCAGCACACGGTCGCCCCCCGCATCGCGCAGACGCCTGCCATAGGCAGCGGCGATGGCGGGTTCAGCCCTGGCCACATGGGGTGGCAACACGGCGAGGGCCTTGAGGCTGAGCTCGGGTCTGACCTGCCGGGCCCGCACCACGGTCATCACATCGGCCACGGTGTCGCCGATGTAGGCCACCGGAAGACGTGTCAGGGGCCTGTCACCGGCCTGGGCAAGTTGTTCCGCCAACTGTAGAAAGCCCGTCGGGTCAGGTTTGTCCGGGGCATCGCCCATGGCCAGCAGGGGCGGGAGCACCAGCTCGAGGCGTCGTTCCAGCACGAACCGGGCCGAGCTGGGTTCGGCGCCGCTGACAAAGCCCCAGCCGATGCCTGCGGCGCTCAGTTGGTGAAAGAAGTCGGTCGTCACCAGGAGGGGCTCATCCCGGATGTGGCCATGCCAGGTCAGCGGATCGGCAGCGGGATCACCACCGAAGTAGAAGCCGCTGAAGACCTCCACCAGGGCAGCGAAGGGGGGCAGGGCGAAACCGCCGGCGGCTTTCCGGCGACGGTGCAGCAGCTCCTCTGCAGCCTGCCAGTCGTTGTTCCAGAGACCTTCGGCCTTGAGCGCATCGATGGCGCGGGCATCCGGCCTCCAGCCGCTGTAGTGCTCCACCGTGTCGGCGATGGCGCGGCGGTAACTGCCCGCCACGTCCCGCAGCACACCGTCGATGTCCAGGAGCAGCAGCGCCCTCAGGGCCATGGCAGGGTGGGACCGGACGGCTGATAAGGTAGTGGTTTGCCTGCGGCCTGCAGACAGCGGGTTGCCCTGCCGGAGCCTCTGTTGAGCGAAGCGACCAAAGCAGACGTCAAGATCGACGTCCCCTCGAACCCATCCAACGGTCCGGTCGGGGAGCCTTCCGTCGCCATGAGCGGCCACACCCCGAAGATCGATGAAGGCCGCTTCATCGTCAAGGTGCTGTGGCTGCCCGACAATGTCGCTCTGGCTGTGGATCAGATCGTGGGTGGTGGTCCCAGCCCCCTCACCTCCTACTTCTTCTGGCCCCGTGACGATGCCTGGGAAGTGCTCAAAGCGGAGCTGGAAGGCAAGGCCTGGCTGAGCGACAACGAGCGGGTGGAAATCCTGAACCAGGCCACCGAGGTGATCAACTACTGGCAGGAGGAGGGCAAGGGCAAGAGCCTTGAGGAAGCCAAACTCAAATTTCCCAAGGTCACCTTCTGCGGCACCGGCTGATTCCCGCCCGCCAAGGGATCAGACCCGGCAGCAGCATGTGCTGCCTCGATGGTTGCAATGTGATCGCCTGGGCTCCCCCTCGGACCCAGCGGTAGCCCCCGACTCAGAAGCGCAGGGAGGTGCCCAGCTCGATGCTGTGGTC
>SRMO01000027.1:0-2062 GCA_004768415.1 Aphanocapsa feldmannii 277cV
GGTGGTTATGTTATCCTCTAAGGCCACCGGGTCGTCGTTCACGGATGAGACCGTGATGTTGACTGTTCCGGTGTCTATTTCGGTTCCATCAGAGACGGTGTATGTGAAGCTATCGGTGCCGTGATAATCACCGTTGGGAGTATAGATGATAGTCATGCCGTCACTTTCAAGAATGACGCTGCCGTTGCTCGGTGGGGTATTCACCGTCACGCTCAAGGGATCTAGGTCTTCGTCAGTATCATTGGATGCTGGGGTGATGCTAACAGGGGTATCTTCAAGGGTGGTGATGGTGTCATCCACTGCCACTGGGCCTGCGTCGTTCACGGACGAAACCGTGATGTTGACTGTTCCGGTGTCGGTTTTGTCAGTTCCATCGGAGACGGTGTATGTGAAGCTGTCGGGGCCATGATAATTGGCAGCGGGAGTATAGGTGATGATGCTGGTAGAAGTATCAAGAACGGCGCTGCCGTTGCTCGGTTGGCTCACCTCCGTCACGCTCAAGTCATCTTGTTCGTCTGCATCAGTATCATTAGACGCTGGGGTGATGCTAACAGGGACATCTTCAGGGGTGGTGATGGTGTCATCCACTGCCACCGGTTTGTCGTCGTTCACGGCCGAGACCGTGAGGTTGACTGTTCCGGTATTCGTATTGGTTCCATCGGAGACGGTATATGTAAAGCTGTCGTCGCCGTAATAATTGTCGTTGGGAGTATAGGTGATGGTGCTGCCGTCATCGGCAAGCTCGACCGTGCCGTTGCTCGGTTGGCTCACCTCTGTCACGCTCAGGTCATCTCCGTCTGCGTCAGTGTCATTGCTCAACACATCAGTTTCTACGTTGATGCTAACAGCCGTATCTTCAGTGGTAGTGATGTTGTCATCTCCGGCCACCGGCACGGACAAAACCTTGACGTTGACTGTTCCGGTGGCTTCACCGCCATTTCCATCAGAGACGGTATATGTAAAGCTGTCAGGGCCGTAATAATTGGCGCTGGGAGTATAAATGATGGTGCTGCCGTCTTCGGAAAGGCTGGCCGTGCCGTTGTTCCCTGATGTCACATTCGTCACGGTCAGGGTATCTCCGTCTTCGTCGGTGTCATTGTTCAATACTTCAGTTGCTATGTTAATGGAAACAGGCGTATCTTGAGTGGTGGTGATGTTGTCATCCGTTGTCACTGGGCCTGCGTCGTTCACGGACGAGACCGTGATGTTGATTGTTCCGGTAGCTGTACCGCCATTTCCATCAGAGATGGTGTATGTGAAGCTGTCGGTGCCGTGATAATCGGCGGCGGGAGTATAAATGATGGTGCCATCGCCAGCTTTAAGCTCGGTGGTGCCGTTGTTCCCTGATGTCACATTCGTCACGGTCAAATCATCTTCTTCTACGTCGGTGTCATTATTCAACACTTGATCTGTTATGTTAATAGTAACAGACTCATCTTCTTTGGTGGTGATATTGTCATCTACGGCCACCGGAGCGTCGTTCACGGACGAGACCGTGATATTGACTGTTCCGGTAAACGTGGTTTTTCCATCAGAGACGGTGTATGTGAAGCTGTCGGGTGTGTCGGTACCGTTATCGTTACTATTATAATGGGCTTTGGGAGTATAGATGATGGTTCTGCCGTCATCGGCAAGAGTGGCGCTGCCGTTGCTCGGTGGGGTATTCACCGCCAGGATCAGGGTATCTCCGTCTGCGTCGGTGTCATTGAGCGGCAGGTTGATGGAAACAGGCGTATCTTCAGTGGTGCTGATGTTGTAAGGGTTGTACATCGAGAGGTCCGGGAAGTCTTCCACGGACGAGACCGTGAGGTTGACTGTTCCGGTAGCTGTACCGCCATTTCCATCGGAGACGGTGTATGTGAAGCTGTCGGGGCCATGATAATTGGCAGCGGGAGTATAGGTGACGATGTTGGTGGTGGTATCAAGAGCAGCGCTGCCGTTACTCGGTTCGGTCACCGCCGTCACACTCAGCGTATCTCCTTCTGCGTCGCTGTCATTGCCCGCCGGGGTGATGGTAACAGCCGTATCTTCAGTGGTGGTGATGTCATCATCTCCGGCCACC
>SRMO01000027.1:2485-3062 GCA_004768415.1 Aphanocapsa feldmannii 277cV
ATAGGTGACGGTGTCGTCGTCAACGTTAAGCACGGCGCTGCCGTTGCTCGGTTCGGTCACCGCCGTCACACTCAGCGTATCTCCGTCTGCGTCGGTGTCGTTGACCGTCGGGGTGATGGTAACAGCCGTATCTTCAGTGGTGGTGATGTCATCATCTCCGGCCACCGGGACGTCGTTTATGGGCGAGATTGTGAGGTTGATTGTTCCGCTAACCGTTTCGTTTCCATCAGAGATGGTATATTCGAAGCTGTCGAGGCCATGATAATGGTCGTTAGGAGTATAGGTAATGGTGATGCCGTCACTGTCAACAACGGCTCTACCGTTGTTCGCTGCTTTCTTCACCGTCACGCTCAGGGTATCTCCGTCTATGTCAGTGTCATCGGACACCAAGTTGATGGTAACAGGTGTATCTTCAGTGGTGGTGATGTTATCATCTTCTGCGCCCGCTGGAATGTCGTTTACGGCCTCGACCGTGATGTTGACTGTTCCGGTAGCTGTACCGCCCTTTCCATCAGAGACAGTGTATGTGAAGCTGTCGGGGCCATTATAATTGTCGTTGGGAGTATAGGTGACGGTC
>SRMO01000028.1:0-8976 GCA_004768415.1 Aphanocapsa feldmannii 277cV
CAGCATGGTCAGATGTGCTGCAGCGCAATGGATCTAGGCTTTTTCAGCAGGCCCTAAGTCAAGATCGCAGCCACAGGTACCGGACCGCATCAGGAGAGGCAGGCCATGGCTCGTCATCAATTGAAACACCAGTCGCCGGAACCAGGCGTTGCTCAGGCGTTCAGGGCCCTGGCGGCAGCAGCAACGCCCGCACCGGCCTCGACGCAGGCCACACCCATCTCCAGCAGTGCCCCTTCGATGGCCGCCACGGCGGTGAGCACATCGCGATCGCAGACAAATCCCAGATGGCCGATGCGGAAGATCCTGCCTTTGAGATGGTCCTGGCCGCCAGCCAGCAGGATGTCGTACTTGTTCTTCACCAGCTGGCGCAGTGCCTCTGCGTCACAACCGGGATCCACCGCAGTGATGGCAGGGCTGCCGCAGCCTTCGGCCGAGAAGAGGTTCACGCCGAGGGCTTTCATGCCTGCCTGGGCTGCGGCGCGGTGCCTTGCATGGCGGGCGAAGATGGCCTCCAGGCCCTCGGCCTGCATCATCTCCAGCGCCGTCTCCAGGGCAAAATAGAGATTGACGGCCGGGGTGAAGGGATTGCTGTTCCTGGCCGCACTCTTCCGGTAGGGCCCGAGATCCAGGTAGAACTTCGGCAGATCGGAGCGCCCATGGGCCTCCCAGGCCCTGGCGGACATGCTCACGAAAGACAGCCCCGGCGGGATCATGTAACCCTTCTGAGAGCCGGAGGCCACCACATCCAGCCCCCAGGCATCGACGGGAACCGTGGTGGCGCCCAGGCTGGTGACGCAGTCCACCAGGGTCAGCGCCCTGCCATGGGCCCTGACGTGGCCGGCGATGGCCTCCAGATCGTTGATCACGCCCGTGGAGGTTTCCGAATGGGTGAGGATCACTGCCCTGATGCGCTTCTCCGTATCGGCCTCCAGTACCGCCTGGAAGGCCGAAGGGTCGAGGGGCTGGCCCCACGCTGCCTTGATCGTCTCCACCGCCAGCCCGTAGGCCTGGCAGAGGTTCACCCAGCGTTCGCCGAACTTGCCGTTGTCGCCGCACAGAACGCGATCGCCCCTGCTGAGGGTGTTGATGATGCCGGCTTCCATGGCGGCGGTGCCGCTGCCGGTGATCACCAGCACATCATTGCTGGTCTGATGGAGCCATTTCAGCTGTGCCGTGGTGCGGGCCACGCTGGCCTGGAAGGCGCCGCTGCGGTGGCCGATGGGGTGACGTCCCATGGCCCTGAGAACGGTCTCGGGCACCGGGGTCGGCCCCGGAATCATCAACGTCAGCTTGTCCTTCATGGCGGCGGCCTGCAGCGCAGCGCATCACCATAAAAAGACGGCGGCAAAAGACGTCGGCAACCCCTCTCGGCTGTTCTCTTCCGGCATGACCAGTGGCTATACCCTCCCGGTGTGGGTTGCGGTGGCGGCCAAGGCTGCACTGCAGCGACTCCTCGGCGTGAAGGGAGCCAATGACGTGTCCCTGGCCCTGCTGCAACCCGACCGGCGGGTGAGCCTGCCGTGCGGCCCCCTGGCGCTGCTGGAGCCCGGTGTGGCCCTGGGCAGCAGTCGCTGCGATCCGGGTGACCAGCTGGACCTGACCCGCGGCCTGGAGGTCTGGGTCACCGCCCGGTTGCAGCCGGCCGGCCCCGCTGACGATCTCCTGCTGGTGGAGGCCGGTGAAGGGGTGGGTGTGCAGCTGGAGAGCGGGGCTCCCTGTCTTTCCGCCTATGCCCTGCGCCTGCTGCGGCACAACCTTCTGCCGCTGATCCCTCCAGCTCGGCAGCTGTTGCTGAGGGTGGTGCTGCCCGAAGGTGCACGCCTGGGCCTGCGGACCAGCAATGCCGCCTTCGGGGTGGTGGATGGCCTGGCCCTGATCGGCACCGCTGCGGAGGTGCAGCGTGGTGCCGCACCGGACCAGCTGGCCAGGGCCAGGCAGGCCCTGCGGCGACTGGCCGATGACACCGACCACCGCCAGGCCTGTGTGCTGGTGATCGGGGAGAACGGCCTGGACCTGGCCAGGGCACGGGGCCTGGCCGCTGGCCAGCTGATCAAGGCCGGCAACTGGCTGGGACCACTGCTGGCCGAAGCGGCTGAACTGGGCCTGCCCCGGGTGTTGCTGTTCGGCTACCACGGCAAGCTGATCAAGTTGGCGGGGGGCATTTTCCACACCCACCACCACCTGGCGGATGGCCGCATGGCCATCGTCACCGCCTTCGCGGCCCTGGAGGGACTTGCCGGTGCGGCCCTGCGACGTCTCCATGACGCGGCCACCCTGGAGGAGGGCCTCAATACGCTGCGCCGCCAGGCACCGTCACTCAGTCAGCGGCTGGAGCAGCGCCTGGTGGATGCGGTGGAGAACCGGGCCCAGGCCTATGTGGCGCGCTACAGCGAGCAGCGGCCGCAGCTGGGGGCGGTGCTGTTCGACCGCAGCAGGTCCCTGCGCATGCAGGGACCCATCGGTCGTGTGCTGTTATCCGAGCTGTCTCACGGTACGACCGGAGCTGCACACCTAGGCTCCGCACACTGAAACCAGGACCCATGGCCTTGGCCGGTAGCGTTCCCACCAACCCCGCCAGTGCCACCATCGCCGCGACAAAGCAGGAGATAAGGCAGGAGACAAGAAAGGATCCGCACCGTCACCCCGCCATCGTCATCCTCGATTTCGGCTCCCAGTACGCCGAGCTGATGCCCAGACGGATCCGCGAGCACGAGGTCTATTCCCTCGTGCTCAGCCACCGCACCAGCCTGGCGGAGCTGCGGGAGATCCATCCCCGGGGAATCATCCTCAGTGGCGGACCCAGCTCCGTCTATGCCTCGGGGGCACCGATCTGCGATCCGGGCATCTGGGCCCTGGGCATCCCGGTGCTGGGCATCTGCTACGGCATGCAGCTGATGGTGCGGCAACTGGGCGGTTGCGTGGAACCCTCCGACAAGGGTGAGTACGGCAAGGCTCGCTTCAGTGTCGACGATCCCACCGATCTGCTCACCAACGTTGACGACGGCTCGACGATGTGGATGAGCCATGGCGACAGTGTGACCTCCCTGCCCGAGGGTTTCGTCAGCCTCGGTCACACCGCCAACTCGCCCCGGGCTGCGGTGGCCCATCCCCAGCGCAAGCTCTATGGCGTGCAGTTCCACCCGGAAGTGGTGCACTCCGTCTGCGGGACGGTCCTGATCCGCAATTTCGTCTTTCACATCTGCGGCTGCGAGCAGGACTGGACCACCGAGACCGTCGTCGACGAGGCGATCGCCGATGTGCACGCTCAGGTGGGGGACAAACGTGTGCTGCTGGCCCTCTCCGGTGGTGTGGACTCCTCCACCCTGGCCTTCCTGCTGAACCGGGCCATCGGCAATCGACTCACCTGCATGTTCATCGACCAGGGCTTCATGCGGAAGGGCGAGCCGGAGTTCCTCATGGCGTTCTTCCAGCAACAGTTCAACATCGACGTTCACTACATCAACGCGCGGGAACGTTTCGTCAACAAGCTTGCAGGTATCACGGACCCCGAGCAGAAGCGCAGGATCATCGGTGCGGAATTCATCCGGGTGTTCGAGGAGGAGAGCAAGCGCCTCGGCCCCTTCGACTACCTGGCCCAGGGCACGCTGTATCCCGATGTGATCGAGTCGGCCGGCACCGACATCGACCCCAGGAGCGGCGAGCGGGTCGCGGTGAAGATCAAGAGTCACCACAACGTGGGAGGACTGCCCGAAGACCTGCGTTTCAAGCTGGTGGAGCCCCTGCGTCGTCTGTTCAAGGACGAGGTGCGCAAGGTGGGTCGCTGCCTCGGACTGCCCGAGGAGATCGTGCGTCGCCATCCGTTCCCCGGTCCCGGCCTGGCCATCCGCATCCTCGGCGAGGTGACCGAGGACAAGCTCGACATCCTGCGCGACGCCGATCTGGTGGTGCGCGAAGAGATTCGCCAGGCCGGTCTGTATCACGAGATCTGGCAGGCCTTCGCTGTGCTGCTGCCGGTGCGCAGCGTCGGTGTGATGGGGGACCAGCGCACCTATGCCTTCCCCCTGGTGCTGCGCTGCGTCAGCTCGGAAGACGGCATGACCGCCGACTGGTCGCGCATTCCCTATGACCTGCTGGAGAAGATCTCCAACCGCATCGTCAACGAGGTGAAGGGCGTGAACCGCGTTGTCTACGACATCACGAGCAAGCCCCCCGGCACCATCGAGTGGGAGTGAGGAATCGGCTTGGCGCACAACGCCCGGTGCGTTGCCAGGCAAGCTTCAGCTTCCCAGGGGAGGAGGGGCTATGTGGCACCCCTTCGGCTCGATAACTTTGGGCCCCGAACCCCTCGGCAACCGTGACCGCCACAGCCCGGCCCAGCACGACCCAGTCGCAACGTCTGCTGCGGGACAGCCTTCGGCTTCACACCGGGGTCACCGTCTTTCTCAATCCATTCCTGTACCGGCGTCGCTTCGATGCCGACACCGACCGCTGGCTGCGCCAGCCAGGTCAGCTCGACGAGGAGCGGATCCGTTGCAACCGCAACCGCTTCTACCCTGAGCTGAACTGGAACGACCTCGACGAGGAGGAGCGCCTGATCAAGGATGGCGCCGTGGAGATGTTCCTCAAGAGCATGGAGCTGATCGGCAGCTTCCACCCCGGTCTCGATGCCGGCCAGCTGCTCCAGGTGGAGCGGAAGATGACGGTCACCAAGAAGCATGCCTTCGAGCGCTGGATCGAGAAGGCCATCCGCCGCCGTGAGCATGAGCTGCTGTCGGAGAAGCGCCGGCTCAGGCGCGAGCGCCTGCGGCTGGCCTGGGGCGAGTGGATCGTTGACGGCACCACCCGCCAGGCCCTGGCACTGTTCTCGGGCCTGCTGGTGCTGGCCACCGGCTTCGGCTGGTGGATGGGCAGTCGGAGCAGTCGCCCCCTTGCCGACTACAGCCCGGTGGAGCGGCCAGGCTGGGGTTCGCCAAGCCCTGCCCGGCCCTGACCCGGCCTGGCCAGCGCCAGCCCGCAGCGCCCCGCCTCCTGGATGATCCGGTTGCGTGAAGCCATCCGGTTGCATGAAGGCGTATGGGCCTCCGCCGGCCCTGCCTGCCAGCGGCCGATCGCCGCCTCCGCCTTCCCGGAGGCTGCCTAGCATCAGGCCAGAGCCCCCATGGCTGCCATGACCCGGAACCCCCTTCAGGATCTGCGCCTGAGCTTGATGAACGACGTTCTGCCCATTGGCTTTGGACTGGTGGATCGCTTCAGGCGTGGCAATGGGCGCAGCGCCGTCGAGGATCTGGCCAAGGGTCAGGCGGGTGTGCAGGACCTGGGCCGGGACGGTGAGGACGCTGCCCGCCGGATGCGTGATCTGCTGGATCGGATGAGCCCGGGGCTGGGCAATCCCGTGGTGGAAGTGGCCGTGGAAGAGCTCCAGGACACACCCGGGGAGGTTGCAGCCACCCCGCAGGAGGCTGGAGATCTGGAACTGCTGCGACACCGTCTGTTGGCGATGCGTGGCCGTCTGCGCAGACTCGAGGTCCAGCTGACAAGCGGCGAGGATTGACCCCGGCTCCGCCATGCATCAGGAGCGGTCCATTCCTCCGGCTCCACAGCGCCACGCCGGGCAGCGCAACGAGTCCACCTGGCTGCTGGCGTTCTTCACCGTGTGCCTGTGTGTGATCGGCGGCCGCCTGTTCTGGCTGCAGGTTGTCAATGGTGAACTGAACCGGGGCCGTTCGGAGGAAAACCGACTGCGGGTGGCACCGCACCAACCCAGACGGGGGCGGATTCTGGACCGCAATGGGGCCGTGCTGGCCTTCTCCAAGCTCACCCACAAGCTCTATCTCTGGCCCCAGCAGGTGGACGACGGGGACTGGCCAAGGCTGCGGGATCGCATCAGCACTCTGTTGAAGATTCCCGCCAGCCAGCTGGATGCACGACGGGATGCCTATCGACCGCAGGACCACCGCGTCGTACTGGCGGGGCCGCTGCAGGAGAGAGAGATCCTCGTGCTGGAGGAGCAGGCCGGCAGCCTCCCCGGTGTGGAGGTCGATGTGGACTACGTGCGGTCCTATCCCCACGGCAGCCTTGCTGCCCACGTGCTCGGTTACAACAGCCCCATCACCGAGGACGAGTACAGGGTGCTGCGGGAGCGGGGCTATGTCCTCCAGGACCGTATCGGTCGCATGGGTGCCGAGGCCGCGTTCGAGAAGCAGCTGCGGGGCAAGTGGGGTGGTCAGATGTTGGAGGTCAACGCCATTGGCCAGGTCCAGCGTCGTCTCGGTGAGCGTCCCTCGGTCCCGGGCACGAACATCCGCCTGACGCTGGATCTGGAGCTTCAGAGGGCTGCCGAAGCGGCCCTCTCAGTCCATAGCAAAGGCGCTGTGGTGGCGTTGGATCCACGGGATGGCGCCATTCTGGCCATGGCCAGCCGGCCTGGTTTCGATCCCAACTTCTTCTCCAGGTCGATCAAGTCGCAGCAGGAGCTCGACACCCTCTTCAGGAACCCGCTGGAGCCGATGCTCAATCGCGCCATCCAGGCCTATGACCCGGGCAGCACCTGGAAACCGGTGACCGCTGCGGCAGGGATGGAGAGTGGCACCTTTCCGCCGGACACGATGCTGATGACCGCCCGCTGCATCACCTATGGCGGCCACTGCTTCCACGACAACAACGGCAAGGGCTATGGCCGGATCGGCTACCAGGATGCGCTGCGCGTCTCCAGCAACACGTTCTTCTATCAGATCGGTGTGGGCTCCGGGGCCGCAGCCCTCTATGACGCCGCCACAAGGCTGGGTTTCGATGCCAGAACCGGCATCGAGATCAGCCTCGAGGAAAGCAAAGGTCTGGTGGGCAATGCCATCTGGGCCGAGAAGGTTCGCAGGAGTCCCTGGATTCCCGAAGACATCGCCAGCGCCTCCATCGGCCAGGCGGTCGTGCAGATCACCCCACTGCAGCTGGCCCGGGCTTACGCGGCCTTCGCCAACGGCGGTCGCCTGGTGCAGCCCCACCTGATCGATGACGGCATGGACTGGCATCGCAAGGGCACAACGATCGGCTTCAGGCCCGACACCATCCAGACCATTCGAGAGGCCCTGCGCAGGGTGGTGGAGGACGGCACAGCGATCGGGATCAACCTCAGCAGCCTCCCGGCGGTCTCCGGCAAGACCGGCACTGCCGAGGATGGCTCCGGCGGTCAGGATCATTCCTGGTTTGCCAGCTACGCCCCCTCCGACGACCCGGAAATCGTGGTTGTCGCCTTCGCTCAGAACAGCCCCGGTGGCGGTTCCCTCTGGGCCCTGCCCATGGCCCGCAAGGTGATGCAGGCCTACTTCAACGGCCCCGGCACAGAGCCCGTCGCCGCACCACACCCGGCTCCTGGCTCCAACCTCGCTTCGCCATCCGCCCCCGCCCCCGCAGCAGCCGAGTAGACGTCGACACTGTGGGCAGCGAGCGGGCTGCAGCAGGGGCTGCCCTCCCCATCGAGACTCGGCGGCGGCTCAGCCTGCCGGCACAGCCGTGGGCTCCAGCAGCTGGCGGTAGTAGCAGCGCAACTGTTCAGTGGCGCCACGCCAGCCCCAGCGCTCTGCTTCCCGCCTCGCTGCATCACGCATGGCCTGGCGGCCAGCGCTGTCGTTGAGCAGCCGCCGGGTTGCCAGCACCAGATCATCGGCGCGCACCGGTTCATAGAGGCAGCCGTTCACACCGTCAGTGACGATGTCCGGAATGCCGCCGCGGTTGGCAGCCACCACCGGACAACCGGCTGCCATCGCTTCCAGCAGCACCAGACCCAGGGTTTCGGTGCTGCTGGGAAAGAGGAAGGCATCGGCACTGGCGTAGGCACCGGCGAGCTCCTCTCCGCCCAGGTAGCCCACGAAGGTGGTGGCAGTGTCGGCAAAGATCCTGCGCAGATGCTCCCGGTAGGGTCCATCGCCCACCAGGGCGAGGCGTGCATTGGCCATGGCATCCAGGACAGGTCTGATGCGCTCGATCTGCTTCTCGGCCGAGAGCCGGCCCACATAGAGCAGCAGCGCATCGCTGTCCCCATGGCCACCGAGCAGGCGGCGGCGCAGTGGGGCGGAGGCCAGCGATGGGCGGAAGAGATCCGTGTCCACTCCCCGCTGCCAGAGGGCCGTGTGCTGGATTCCCTTCTCGCTCAGCTCCTTCACCATCGCCGTCGAGGTGCAGAGGTTGAGGGAGGCCTGGTTGTGGGCGGCCTTCAGCACCTCCCAGAGCACCGGCTCCAGCATCCCCAGTCCGTAGTGCTCCAGGTACTTCGGCAGATGGGTGTGGTAGCTGGCCACCAGCGGGATGCCTTTGCTCCTGGCCAGCCAGATCCCCCCTACCCCCAGCACCGCCGGGTTCACCACGTGGATCAGATCCGGTTTGAACCGATCGATCGCCTCGGAGACGGCGGGACGCGGCAGGGCCAGCTTGAGTTCGGGATAGAGGGGCAGCGGCAGGGCCGGAATCCCCATGATCTCTGCACCCTTGTAGTTGGAGGGCGCCCCTTCCGGGCAGAACAGCTGCACCGCGTCGCCGGCATCCACCAGCTTCTCGATGGTCCTGGTGAGTCGGGTGACGATGCCGTCGACCTTGGGCAGGAAGGTCTCGGTAAAGAAGGTGATGCGCACGATCAGGGACGCGCCTGAGGGGGTCGGGGGTCAGCGGGCGATGGCTGCAGCCTGTGTCCTGGTCCAGGCGGAGAGGCAGGGTATGCGGCGGCGATCGCAGCGGACGGCGTAGCGCCTGGCGATGTCCACCACTTCGGTCAGCAAGCCGTCAGCCAAGGTAGTGGGTCGCAGGCCCAGGTCGATGAAGCAGCGGTTGTCGACGGTCAGATCGTTTTCCACCGCTTCGTTGCGCGGGTTGGGCAGATGGTTGATGTCCACGCCGGTGAGGGCTGCCACCTTCTCGGCCAGGTCGGCCACCCGATGGCTTTCCGTCATCTGATTGAAGATCTTCACCCGTTCGCTGCGGCCAGGGGGATTCTCGAGGGCCAGCTGGACGCAGCGCACCGAGTCGCGG
>SRMO01000028.1:9056-16466 GCA_004768415.1 Aphanocapsa feldmannii 277cV
ATGGACGGTGAGGGGATAGCCGATGGCCGCTTGCATCAGGAAGCGGTTGAGCACTGTGCCGTAGTCGCCGTCGTAGTCGAAACGGTTGATCAGGCGGGGATCGCGGCTGGTTTGTTCAGTGTTGGTGCCCCAGACGATGCCTTGATGGAGGTCTGTGATGCGGATCTGATCGTTCTTGTTGTAGTAGAGGAAGAGCAGTTGATCGAGCGTCTTCGTCATGTGATAGACGCTGCCCGGGCTCACCGGGTGGAGGATGTTCTCCTCGAAGCGACTGCCGTCGGTCTGGGGCACCTCCACCTTGAGGTAACCCTCCGGGATGGTGGCGCCCCGGTGGGAGCCGTAGCCATACACGCCCATGGTGCCGAGGTGCACCACATGGCAGTCGAGACAACTCTCGACGATGGCGCAGAGCAGGTTGTGGGTGGCGTTGACGTTGTTGTCGACGGTGTAGCGCTTGGTGGCCGAGCACTTCATCGAGTAGGGTGCGGCGCGCTGTTCGGCGAAGTGGACCACCGCATCGGGGCGCTGATCCAGCAGCAGGGCCAGCAGGCGCTCGTAGTGGCGAGCCACATCCAGCTGAACGAAGCCCATGGGTCTGCCGCCCAGTTCCGCCCAGGCCTCGAGGCGCGCCTCGATGGTGGAGATGGGGGTGAGGGACTCTATGCCGAGGTCGATGTCGGTCTTGCGTCGTACAAGGTTGTCGGCAATGACCACATCGTGCCCCTGGTCGGCCAGATTCACAGCGCAGGGCCAACCACAGAACCCGTCGCCACCGAGAACCAGAACCTTCACGTGAGCCTCTCCAGCCGTGAGCAAATGCTCAGTGGGCGCAAGCTACTACAGGCCTCAGCTCACCAACGCAGTCACGCCGATCATCAGGACGACCGCCACACCGCCCACAAGGTAGAAGAGGCTGCGTTGCCGCAGCTGACCCCTGGAGAGGGGCTCCATCAGCTCCATGCGCGGCTCCTTGGCAAAGAGATTGAGCCTCCCGCCGTCTTCGTTGGTGACCGTCATCAGAACCACACATAGGTAGAACAACCTAGGCTCTGCTGCCAAGGCTGTCTGCGGCCTGTTGCAGGCCTTCATCAAGCCGAACGAAGGCGCAGCGTTCCGTTCCGTTTCAGGTGTGCTGCCTCAGGTGTGCTGTCCCACGCGGCCGCTGCGGGGTGAGCTGGGGCTCGCGTCTGCCCGGCGGGGAATGCGCCCGCTCAGGTAGGCGAGCCGACCGGCCTCCGTGGCCAGCGCCATGGCCCGGGCCATGCTGACCGGATGGGGAGCACAGGCAATGGCCGTGTTGACCAGCAGCGCAGCGGCGCCCATCTCCATGGCCTGGGCCGCTTCGCTGGGCACGGCGATCCCCGCGTCCACCACCACCGGGACACTGGCGCTTTCGATGATCAGGCCGATGTTGGCGGCGTTGCGGATTCCCTGGCCCGAGCCGATCGGCGAGCCCAGGGGCATCACCGTGGCGCAACCGACCTCTTCCAGTCGCTTCGCCAGCAGAGGATCGGCGTTGATATAGGGCAACACGGTGAAGCCCTCCTTCACCAGTCGCTCCGCCGCTGCCAGGGTGCCGATCGGATCCGGCAGCAGATGCCGGCTGTCGGGGATGACCTCCAGCTTCACGAAGGTGTTGTCGTCCTGGCCAGCCAGCCTGGCCAGCTCACGGCCCAGGCGCGCCACCCGAACGGCCTCCTCGGCGTCGGCACAGCCGGCCGTGTTGGGCAGCATCCACAGGCGCGACCAGTCCACGGCCTGCATCAGCCCCTCGTGTCCCGCCGCATTGGCCTGGACGCGGCGGACCGCCACGGTCACGATCGCGCAGTTGCTCGCGGCCAGGCTGGCGGCCATGACCTGCAGGGAGGGGAATTTACCGGTGCCGGTCATCAGTCGGCTGCTGAACCGCTTGCCGCCGATCACCAGAGGCTCATCCACTGGTTCATCCATGCAGGCGTCGCTGGGCTCCTCCATGGCGGCTGTCGCAGGCGATGTCATCGCCCAAACCTAGGGACGCTCCGGACAAGCCAGCAGGCGCAACCCATGGCCCGGGCCGCAGGGAGGACGTGCCGGGTGCTGCGAGGATGCAACGGCTCGTTTTGCAGAGACTCCCCAGGGCGGTCAGGCCAGCCGATCGTGGCAGCCGAACGGGCTGTGGCGGCCTCCCGGCTGCTGCGGCTTCCCCTAGCGTCTGGCTGCGGTGCTGCCGGGATCCCGTGCCTTTCGTCCTTGCCCTTGTCGAGCCTCCGCCGGCCAGCGTGCAGCCGGCCAGGCCCTCCGAGGTGGCGCCCATCCTTGCCGCTGACGCTGACCTGCCTGGGGATGGCAACGCTGCCATCGAGCTTGACCTGCTCGACCCGGTCAGCCAGGCCCAGCGCCTCGCCGCCTCGCTGCCGCCGCGCTGGCAGGGCACCTACAGGTCCTTTGCCGATGGTCAGACCTACCCGGTGGAACTGCGTATCGAGCGTGCGCTGGCCATCGGTCAACTGGTGGATTTCAGCGGCGAGCTGACGCTGGCAGGGGTCCGTTCAGCGATTCAGGGCAACCTGAATGCCAGCACTGGCCAGCTGGATCTGCTGCCCCTGGCTGGGCCACTGCCGGGTGGTATCGCCCCGGGTGATGTGTTCTTCGGTACGGACCTGCTGCGCATCTCCGCCAGGGAGGGCGTTCACCTGGCTGACCAGGGCGGTGTTCTCGCATTGGAGCCGGTCAGCGAGGAACCCGACGTGCGCGGCCTCTGGTGAGCCGAGGATGCCGAGGTTTCCCAGGACGGACGGATCCCGGATCAGCTGTCCTGACCGATCAGGCGCAGACGTCGCTTGGCGGTCCTGTTGCCGGCTTCAAGACCGAGCACCCTGCGGTACGTGTCCGCTGCCTCATCCCGTCTCTGCTGACGTTCCAGCGCGAAGCCCAGGTTGTTCAGTGCCACCGGATAGTCCGCCTTGCAGCGCAGTGCCTGGCGGTACTGGGTCTCCGCCTCGACAAATTTCTTCTGGGCCGCCAGGGAGAAACCCAGAGCGTTGTGGATCAGCGCCTGGCCCTCCACAGGCTCGTTCCCGGCCAGCAGCGCCGCCTGCCGCAGGGTGTCGGCGGCCTGGCCATAGAGGCGTTTGCGCAGCTGCACCGAACCCAGCTCGTAGAGCTTCACGGGGTCGGCATCCTCGGCGGTCTCCTGCTGCAGGCGACTGAGCTTGCCCTCATCCCGACGGACGTTCACCACCTGGATGGTGACGAACACCGCCACGACACCGAGAAGACCGACCAGCCCGACCAGGTAGGCCGATGGCAATGAGAGCTCCATGGGGTGTGTCTCCAGTGGGGGTGGTCAGCCCTTGGCAGCAGCGGCAGCACTGGCGACAACACTGTCGAAGCCGGGGCGATCGAACACGGCCAGCTGGGCCAGCATTTTGCGGTTGATGCGCACGTCAGCCTTCTTCAACGCTCCCATCAGGGAGCTGTAGCGCAGGCCATTGAGGCGAGCGGCGGCATTGATACGGGCGATCCAGAGACGGCGGAAATCACGCTTGCGGCGACGCCGATCGCGGTAGGCGTTGCAGAGCGCCTTCATCACCCGCTGGTTCGCGATGCGGAAGAGCGAGCCCTGGGAACCCTGGAAGCCCTTGGCAAGCCTGAGGATCTTCTTGCGGCGCTTGCGGGCCACATTGCCCCGTTTGACGCGTGTCATGGATGCGGTGGGAATTCCTGATGAACAATTGGGCCGTGACGGCCACCAGTCGCCTGACCGGGAGGGGCTGGATCAGCTGCCGTGGGGCAGCATGCCGCGTACGCGATCGCCATCGCTTGGGTCAACCACCGCGGTGGTGCCCAGGAAGCGCTTGCGCTTGGCACTCTTGTGACCCAGGAGGTGATTGCGGAAGGCGTGGCGACGCAGCAACTTGCCGGAGCCCGTCTGCCTGAACCGCTTGGCCGCCGCCCGGCGCGTCTTGAGTTTCGGCATCTGCGACGAGCCAGATCAACACAAACAGCAACCCTACGGCCTCACCTCGCCACAACCAGGCTCCCCCCATGCCAAAGCGCACGCTTGCCATCGTCCTCTCCACCGCACTGCTGTTGACGGCGGGCTGCGGACCGCGGTCCAGCACCACACCCCCGGCCCCGCAGCGGCAGGAGCCTCCGGCCGCCCAGACACCCGGGACTGCGGCAACAACACCGCTCCACCTGGCCACCGAGCAGGCGCCGCCCCTGGAGGGCGCCAATCCCAGCCTGCGTGTGGCGCTGGCGGAACATCTGGGTCGGTCAGGGCAACCCCTTGCGCTGCTCTCCGCCGGCGCCGCTCCCCTGACGCTGAGTGCAGCGGACGGACGGCGCTGGCGCAGCCCGACCCTCTCCATCCGCTGGCTGACACAGCCCCTGGACGCTGTGCTGCGGATCGATCGCCAGCAACTGGGACCCTTTGCCAGCTTCGAGACCGCTGCAGCGGTGGCCGAGCGGTTGCGTTCCACGGGACTCGCTCCCCTGGTGGCCCATCCCCGGGACTGGGTGCTGTGGCTGCCGGCCGCCGCCGAACTGCCCCACGGCCTGAAGGCGGAACGGCAGACCCTGGAGATCAGGGAACGGCTGCTGCCCGAGCCGGAGGGCGCCGTGGTGACGACTGAAACCAGTGACGCTGCCGGTTCCGGGGCCAGCCCCCCGCTGCAGGCACCGCTGCGGCTGGAGGCCCCCGACGGCCTGCTCTGGCAGGGCCACCGTTACACGGGACCCTTTCTGCTGCTGCCCGATGCCTACGGCAGCTGGACCCTGGCGGAAGTGCTGCCACTGGAGCGCTATCTGGAGGGTGTGGTGCCCCATGAAATCGGTGCGGCTCCGGCGGCGGCGCTGGCAGCCCAGGCTGTGCTGGCGCGCAGCTGGGCCCTGGCCAATGCCCACCGCTATGGCGTCGATGGTTTCCACCTCTGCGCCTCGGTGCAATGCCAGGTGTACCGGGCACCTGCTGCCGCCACCACGGCAGTGCGCGCCGCCATCGCCAGCACGGCCGGCCAGGTGCTGCGCTGGTCCGGGCAGCCGATCAGTGCCGTCTATCACGCCAGCAACGGGGGCGTGGCGGCGGACTTCTCGGAGGCCTGGGGTGGTGCGTCCCGCCCCTATCTGCAGCCCTTTGTGGACAGGCTGCCCACTGCCGAGCCGCTGCCTTTGCCACGGGACGGGGCAGCCCTGCGCCGCCTGCTCGACGGCAGGGACTTCGTCGGTGCCGGCCATCCACGCTTTCGCTGGTCCAGGCGGCTGAGCGATGGGGACCTGCTGGCCGCCGCCGGCGCGGCAGGCCTGGTCCTCAGCCGTGTGGAGGCTCTGCGGGTGGAGGCCCGCGGTCCGAGTGGGCGTGCTGTGGTGCTGGCGATCGAGGGGCCTGAGGGTGTGGTGCAGCTGGAGCGCGATGGCATTCGCCGACACCTGCCCATGCTGCCGAGCACCCTGTTCGTGCTGGAGCGCGATGGAGCCGGCAGTTGGCGCGCCCAGGGCGGTGGTTCGGGCCACGGCGCCGGACTGTCCCAGCAGGGGGCCATCGAGCTGGCCCGGCGGGGCTTCTCGGCTGAGGAGCTGCTGCAGCGCTACTACCCTGGCGCTGAGCTGCATTGACCAATGGCGTCTGCCGGAGCCCGGGCCCACGGCTGATCACGCCTCTGCCCCACCGGACCCACCTCGCCAGGGGCCGGCTTCGGCTTGAATCCGTCAGTCGGCGTTACACTCACAGACCACGCGCTGCCCCATGGCTTCGGGTGACTCCAACCGGATCGAAGCTCGGATCGATCGTGAGATGGAAGGTCTGGCAGGTTCCAAAGCAGACCTTGTGGATGCTCTGGAGGTCTGGGAGGACGGCCGCCGGCGCAAATCAGCCCTGTTTCTGCTCACCTGCCTCGGCCTGGGCGCGGCACCCCACGTGCTGCATCTGGGTCCCTGGCCAGCCCTGGCCGCTGCGCTGCTGATGGCCCCCCGTCTACTGGCAGCCGTCAGGGTCCAGCAGCATCAGCCCGGCATCGCCCAGGGGGATGCCGACGCCAGCCAGCGGCCCAGCCTGGATGTGCTGGTGGCCGCCAGGGATGAGGTGGCGGTGGTGGATCGCCTGGTCGACAACATGATGGCGCTGGACTGCAGTGCTGTGGATCTACAGCTCTGGGTGGTGAATGACGCCAGCACCGACGGCACCCGCGAAGCGCTCGAGCGCCTCAGTGCCGTTCACCCGCGGCTGAATGTGCTGCATCGCCAGCCCGGCGAGGGTGGTGGCAAATCGGGTGCCCTCAATGCCCTGTTGCCTGGCCTGCGGGGCGACTGGCTGATGGTGCTGGACGCCGACGCCCAGCTGGCGCCCGACCTGTTCAATCGCCTGGCCCCCAGCCTCCGCCATGCCCCTGGGGCACTGCAGCTCCGCAAGGCCGTGCTCAACCCCGATCACAACCTGTTCACCCGCTTTCAGGCCCTGGAGATGGCCTTCGATGCCCAGGTGCAACGTGGCCGGCTTCTCAACGGTGGCGTGGGTGAACTGCGGGGCAACGGTGAACTGATCCGTCGCGAGTTGCTGCTGCGCTGTGGTGGTTTCAACGAGGGCACCATCACCGATGACCTCGACCTCAGCTTCCGTCTGCATCTCTCCGGTGTTCCCATCGACCTGATCTGGAACCCGCCTGTGTGCGAAGAGGCTGTCACCGGGGTCCGGGCCCTGTGGCGGCAGCGGCAGCGCTGGGCGGAGGGAGGACTGCAGCGATTCTTCGACTACTGGCCCGCCCTGTTGGGTCGGCGCCTGCAGCCCTCCAGACGCAACGACATCGTCACCTACTTCGTCGTGCAATATGCCCTGCCGATGATGGGTATCGGTGACCTGGCCACCGCCCTCGTCAGGAATGCCCTGCCGCTGATGTGGCCGTTCTCCCTCCTGGTGCTGCTCACCAGCAGTGGAGCCATCTACTCCGCCCTCTCAGCCCCCAACGAAGGTCCACCGCTGCCAAGGCCCCATCCGCTGGTGGTGGTCTCGGGTCTGCTCTATCTGCTCCATTGGTTTGTGGTGATTCCGCTGGTCAGCTTCCGGATGGCCCTGCGGCCCAAACGCCTGGTCTGGGTGAAGACCCTGCATGAAGGCCTTGCCGTCAGCGCCTGAGCTGATCAGTGTTCCTCCTCCTCTACCACCACTTCCCCGTTGAAGAGCGTGGCCAGGCTGCGTGCCGCCATGTCGATGGATGTGTTGCCACTGCGGGGAGGCGACACAGAGGCTGATGGCTGCGCAGGGGGGGGCGCCGGTCTGGCCTGCGGCCGTGGTTCTGCCAGCGCAGCTGTCTGCGCAGCCGAGCTTGCCGGCCTGGCCTTTGCTGCCCGTGATGACGGACCCCGCCCCGCTGGCTGGGTCTGGAACAACGCCGCTGCGCCTGCCTGGGAGGCGGCTTCGCTGGCCGGGGGGTCCCA
>SRMO01000028.1:16549-24758 GCA_004768415.1 Aphanocapsa feldmannii 277cV
CCTGGTGGGCTGCGGCAGTTCGCCTTTCAGCAGCGGCCGGGGCCCGGCTGCTGACCTCGGCAGCGACAGCCTCGGCGGGCGCCTGGCGCAACTGGGCTGGCAGCACGCCGGACCCGCTGCTGTAGCCCGCTGTCGGGGCTGTCGCCGGCCCGGCCTTCGGCGCCGGGACCTCGGCCAGGTTCCCTGCCGGGTTGAAGGGCTGGGGGGCCTTCGCCGGCACTGCAGGCAGCTCCGGCGGGGGGGAAGCAACCGCTGCAGACCCTGTGGGACTGACCGCTGAGGGGATCGCCGCACCACTGCGTCCAGGGGCTGCAGCGCCGCCCAGCACCACCTGCCGCGGGCTGCCCAGGGCAGTGGTGACGGCTTTCTCCAGCAGGGGCAGCCGGCTCTGCACCATGGCGATCCAGGCCGGCGCCACCTGGATGGTGATCCTGCGGTCATCCAGCTGCATCAGGCGCCCCTGCTGGCTCAGCAACATGCGTGTGGCCGGCAGCTCCAGGCAGGCGAGGATCCGCTGCCACTGTTGCTGCAGGCCGCTCTCGGACATGGGAACCGGACCGGGCCGGGCCGCCGCCGCCGCACCGCTCACTGCCCTGGGCGGCAGGCTGGTACTGCCCGCTGCCGTCGGACCTGAAGCGGGCGCCCTGGAGGGCGCCTGGGCAGGAGGAGCTGGTGTGGGAGGTGATGGTGTGGTGATGCGGGCTGGCGGCGGGGCGGCGCTCGCCGTCGCTGCAGTCACCGCCGCCGCCGGATGGGACGCCGTACCGGCTGCACCGGCTGCACCGGTTGCACCGGCTGGACTGCTGCTGCCGGTGCCGGCGGCCACGGCTGCCCCAGGCCCGGAGCGATGGCTGGCCGGGGCTGCCGACTCAGGCGCCGCAAGCAAGCCCAGCAGCAGCACCTCCAGCCACAGGCGTGGCTGGGCACTGTGGCGGAGCTGCACTTCGCTGCCGCTCAGACGCTTCTGCAGCTGCAGCAGATGTTCGCGGCCGAGGCGACGGGCCAGGGGCGGCAGCCTGGGCCAGTTGGCCGCACTGATGGCACTGAGGTCCTGCCGCTCCGGGGCCACACCCGCCAGCAGCAGATCCCGCAGCAGGGCGGCAAGACCCTGCAGCAGGACCGGCGGTTCCCGCCCCCGGTCCAGCAGCTGACGGGTGACCTCCAGCAGCCGCAGCGGATCCTGCTCCACCAGCGCCTCGGCCAGCGCCAGCAGTTCGAGCTCCGGCACAGCTCCCATCAGCTCCCAGACCCCCTGCTCGTCCACCGGTGCCGGCAGCAGGCTCAGCTGATCCAGCAGGCTCTCGGCATCCCGCAGCCCGCCCTGGGCCAGCTGCGCCACCAGGCGGATCGCCTCGGGCGTGATTCCGATGCCCTCCTCTGCAGCGATGAAAGCGAGATGCCGCTCCATCGCCGCAGTGGGAATGCGGCGAAAGTCGAAGCGCTGGCAGCGGGAGATGATGGTGGGCAGGACCCGCTGGGGATCGGTGGTGGCCAGCACGAACACCACCCGTGGTGGCGGCTCCTCCAGGGTTTTCAGCAGCGCGTTGAAGGCCGCTGTGGAGAGCATGTGGCACTCGTCCACCACATAGACCTTCCAGCGTGCCTGCACCGGCGCGAAGCGGGCCCGCTCGATCAGCTCGCGGATGTTGTCCACGCCGGTGTTCGAGGCTGCGTCGATCTCGATCACATCCAGGGCGTTGCCTGCGGTGATGGCACAGCACAGCGCGCAGCGGCCGCAGGGTTCAGGCGTAGGTCGATCCTCCGCCAGGCAGTTCAGCGAGCGGGCCAGAATGCGGGCGCTGGACGTCTTGCCGGTGCCCCGGGACCCGGTGAACAGATAGGCCGGGGCGATGCGGTTGCTCAGCAGGGCATTGCAGAGGGTCCGGGCGATCGGCTCCTGCCCGACCAGCTGTTCAAAGCGCTGCGGCCGATACTTGTGGTGCAGCGGTTCGTAGCCCATCGGCCGATCGCCTCCACCTCCGGGTCAAGCCTAGCCAGGCTCGTCAGCCGGGCATCTGCCGGTAACAACTCCCTGGCAAGGCCCTGCACAGCCGGCAGCCGCAGCGGCTCCTGCTCCACCAGCGCCCCGACCAGTTCCAACAGCATCGATCAGCGCCCTGCAAGCACCCGCCGGTCCGGCACTGCGCTGGTAGCCATGGCTCAGGCGATGCCCTGGCTCTGTTCCAGCGTGACGGGATGGAGCACCACTTTGGCTCCCCTGAGCTCGTTCACCATGGCTGCCGTGATCATGAGGCGCTTCACGTCCTGGCGTGAGGGCAGGTCATACATGAGCTCCAGCATCAGCTCTTCGACGATGCCCCGCAGCCCCCGCGCACCGGTACGACGCAGCATGGCTTCCCTGGCGATGGCACTGATGGCTCCGGGTTCGAAGTCCAGCCGCACGCTGTCCATGCTCAGCAGGGTCTGGAACTGCTTCACCAGGGCATCACGAGGTTCGGTGAGGATGGCCTCCAGGGCCTGCTCATCGAGGTCGTCGAGGCTGGCCACCACCGGAATGCGACCGACAAATTCCGGAATCAGCCCATAGCGCACCAGATCTTCAGGTTCCAGGTGGCTCAACACATCACCGCTCAGCTTGTCCTTGCCGCGGCTGCTGCCATCCCCCTGCACGAAGCCGATGGCATTGCGGCCCAGGCGACGTCTGACCGTGTCCTCGAGGCCGACGAAGGCGCCACCACAGATGAACAGGATCTGGCTGGTGTCGACGCTGATTGTCTCCTGGTAGGGGTGCTTGCGGCCTCCCTGGGGCGGCACGTTGGCCACGGTGCCCTCCAGCATCTTCAGCAGGGCCTGCTGCACGCCTTCCCCGGACACGTCGCGGGTAATCGAGGGATTTTCACTTTTGCGTGAGATCTTGTCGATCTCATCGATGTAGATGATGCCCCGCTGGGCCTGCTCCACATCCATGTCGGCCTTCTGCAGCAGCCGCAGCAGGATGTTCTCCACGTCCTCACCGACGTAGCCCGCTTCGGTGAGGGTGGTGGCATCGGCCACGGCGAAAGGCACCTCCAGCAGCTCAGCCAGGGTCTGGGCCAGCAGTGTCTTGCCACAGCCGGTGGGGCCCACCAGCAGGATGTTCGATTTTTCCAGACGGGTGGCCCGCTTGTCGGTCTCCCCCTTGCCGTCCCCCAGCCAGGCCAGGCGCTTGTAGTGGTTGTAGACGGCCACCGAGAGCACCTTCTTGGCAGCGTCCTGACCCACCACGTGCTCGTCGAGATAGACCTTGATCTGGCGGGGCTTGGGCACGCTTGCCAGGGTGGGTGGCAGCTTGCGGTGCTTGCCGGTGGCAGGGGCCTTGCGCTCGGCCTGGTGGTGCTGGCCGTATCCCGACCCCCCGGTGTCGTTCAGCTCCTCGTCCAGGATCTCGTTGCAGAGATCGATGCATTCGTCGCAGATGTAGACGCCAGGGCCAGCAATCAGCTTGCGCACCTGCTCCTGGGACTTACCGCAGAAGGAGCACTTGAGATGGGCATCAAACTTGGCCATGGCGGGGTCGTATCTGCAGCTGCTGGCGCTTCCATTGTGTGCTTAAACTGTGTGTATGCCAGCTCGGAGTGTATGTCAGCTTAGCGGCGAACCTTCCAGAATGCGGTCGATCAGGCCGTAGTCCACCGCCTCGGCAGGCGAGAGGAAGTAGTCCCTATCTGTATCTTCGGCAATTTTCCCGACCGGTTGGCCTGTGTGTTCGGCCATCAGATTGTTCAGAGTATCTTTCAAATACAGAATTTCTTTAGCCTGGATTTCTATGTCCACAGCCTGGCCCTGGGCGCCCCCCAGGGGCTGATGAATCATGATCCGCGCATTGGGCAAGGCCAGGCGCTTGCCCCTGGCACCACCGCTCAGCAGGAAAGAGCCCATGCTGGCTGCCAGGCCATAGCAGATGGTGCAGACCGAGGGGGCCACCTGCTGCATGGTGTCGTAGATCGCCAATCCCGCCGTGACGGAACCACCGGGTGAATTGAGATAGAGCTGGATGTCCTTCTCGCAATCCTCCGCCTCCAGATACAGCAGCTGGCCCACGATCGCATCAGCCACCGCATCGTCGATGGCACTGCCCAGGAAGATGATGCGCTCCCGCAGCAGCCGGGAATAGATATCGAAGGCTCGCTCCCCCCGTCCGGACTGCTCCACCACGGTGGGAACCAGCGAGCTGGGCAGCGCCGCCGGTGTCCAGAGGCTGGAAATGGGGTGAGGGCGGTAGGCGTCAGGCACGGTCGGACCAGGAAGAAACCGCGGCAGGCCTGCCTGGCCATCCGCCAGGCCAATGTATGGACTCTGGCGCGACGGCGCTGCAGGCACCGGACTCAGCGCGTGCTGTCCTGGTCGTCGCTGCTGTCGTGGGGGGCGGTTTCGGCGCTGACCTGCGGGGCCTCGGCTGCCGCCGCCATGGCCGGGGGAGCTTCGGCGCTGGGGTTCTCCAGGGCAGCGTCAGACATCTGCACGCTGTTGTTCTCGTCCAGCCAGGTCAGCGCTTTTGCATTGAGCATGTCTTCGCGGACGCGCTCCCTCAGCTTCTCCATGTCGACGTCCCCGCTGCCAGTGAACGTCTCGAGCGCCTGCCTGACCTTCTCCTCCACATCGTCATCATCGACGCTGATGCCCTCAGCCGTGATCAGGGCCTGCAGGGCAAGGCGGTGACGCAGTTGTTCCACGGCTTCCGGGCGGCCGGTCTCGAACAGGTGCTCCACCTTCTCGTCAGTGAGGACCTTCCTGAGATCCATGTCCTGGGGTCCCAGCTCAGCGACGGTCTCCTGGAGCATCCGGGAGAATTCCTGGCGAACCATGACCTCGGGGATCTCCACCTCCAGCTCTGCCGTGAGTGCCTCGAGCAGCGCCTCGTGGCGTTGGTCGATCGTGCCCTGTTCGGCCTCGTCCTTCAGCTGCTGCTCCAGCTCCTGCCTGAGGGCCGCCAGGGTCTCCTGGTCACTGCACTGCCTGGCAAAGGCATCGTCGAGGGTCGGTAATTCACGACTCTTGAGCTCCAGCAGCTCGAGCTGGAAGACAGCCTTGCGGCCCCTGGCCTCCTCGTCCCCATGGTCGGCGGGAATGGTGCATTCCACCGTTCTGCTGTCACCGGGTTTCATGCCCACCACACCATCGACGAAGCCGGGAATGCTTTTGTCCCGGATCAGGATCACTTCCACCGAATCGCTGCTGCCGCCCTCGATGGCACTGCCGTCATCGCTGTAGTGGGCCTCGCACTTCAGCACCACCATGTCGTCGATGGCGGCGGCACGATCCTCGACGGGCACGAAGGTGGACAGGCGAAGGCGTCGGCGCTCCAGCAGGTCGTCCAGGCGGGCCGGGTCATAGGTCACGCTGTCGGCCCTGGCTGTGAGCCCCGTGTAGCGCTTCAGCCTGGGGGTGGGGCGAACGTCGGACTCCAGGCTGAAGCTGAGGCTCTCGCCGGGCCTGAAGCGGCCCAGCAGGTCGTCGAAGGCGTCCTTCAGCACGGGTTGACCGATCAGGTGCAGGTCGTCGCGACGGATGGCATCACGGACAGCGTCCTCCATCAGATCCTCGAGGGCCGTGGCACGCACATGGTCACCCCCCAGTCGCTGGATCAGCAGGGGGCGCGGCACCCGGCCCTTGCGAAAACCCGGCAGCTTGACGGTCCTGCAGAGCTTGTTGACGGTGGCATCGTAGGCAGCCTTGCTGCAATCACCAGGCACCTCCACCTCCAGCACCACCCGGCTGTTGGGCCGGGGACTGGCCTTCACCTGCAGCGCAGTGGTTGCCATGGAGGGAAACGGGTCTCGACGTAGCTGAATCATCGCAGGCAGTTGCTGTGGCAGGGCCCGGCTGGTTCATCAGGCCGGGACGTGCCGACGCCGTTGGCCCGGGTCCTAGTCTCTTGTCATCGCAAAGCAGCGGCGGTTCCATGCCGCTCAGGCAGTCGCTGCCGTACAGCACACCACCGGAACTCCATCGCAACGCCACAACCTCACTTGTCCGCCCTCAACGTCGCTCTGCTGGGTGCCACCGGTGCCGTCGGTGTCGAACTGCTTGAACTGCTCGACGCACGGGATTTCCCCGTCGCCTCGCTGAAGCTGCTGGCTTCCCCCCGTTCCGCCGGCACGGTCGTTTGCTGGAAGGGGCGGGACATCACCGTTGAAGCAGTCGACGAGCAGGCCTTCGACGCCGTGGACCTGGTGCTGGCCTCCGCCGGCAGTTCCGTCTCGCGGCGATGGGCACCCGTGGCGGTCAGCAGAGGAGCCCTGGTGGTCGACAACTCCAGTGCCTTCCGCCTGGAGCCCGGCGTTCCCCTGGTGGTGCCGGAGGTCAATCCCGAGGCTGCCAGGCACCACAGCGGCATCATCGCCAACCCCAACTGCACCACGATCCTGCTGGTGCTGGCCCTGGCCCCCCTCCATGCCCTGGTGCCCCTGCGGCGGGTGGTGGTCTCCACCTATCAGTCGGCCAGCGGCGCCGGAGCCCGCGCCATGGACGAGCTGCGGGAGCTCAGCAGCACGGTGCTGGCCGGCAGCCAGCCGGTCAGCAAGGTGTTGCCCTATTCGCTGGCTTTCAATCTTTTCCTGCACAACTCACCCATGGCCGCCAACGGCTACTGCGAGGAGGAGATGAAGATGGTCAACGAGACCCGCAAGATCATGGGGCTGCCGGATCTACGCCTCACGGCCACCTGTGTGCGGGTTCCGGTGCTGCGGGCCCACTCCGAATCCGTGAACATCACCTTCGCATCGCCGTTGCCACTGGATCAGGCCCGGGCCGCCCTGGACCGGGCCGCGGGAGTGGAGCTGCTGGAGGATTTCGTTGCCAACCGCTTCCCGATGCCCACGGATGTGAGCGGCCGGGACCCCGTTCTGGTGGGTCGCCTTCGCCAGGACATCAGCCATCCCGATGCCCTGGAGCTGTGGCTCTGCGGTGATCAGATCCGCAAGGGTGCTGCCCTCAACGCGATTCAGATCGCCGAGCTGATGCTGCGCGAGGGCTGGTCGAGGCCAGCGGCTCTGGCCACCAGCGGTGCCTGCCCATGAGCATCACCCCCACCCCCTTCGGCCGTCTGGTGACCGCCATGGTCACCCCCTTCGCCGCCGACGGCAGCGTCGACCTGGAACTGGCCGGACGCCTCGCCTGCCATCTCGTCGAGCAGGGCTCCGATGCCGTGCTGGTCTCCGGCACCACCGGCGAATCACCAACCCTCAGCTGGGAGGAGGTGCACGATCTGCTCAGGGCCATTCGAGCCGCCGTGGGCGACAGGGCGCAGGTGCTGGCGGGCACCGGCAGCAACTGCACCGAGGAAGCCGTCGCAGCCACCCGTCAGGCCCTTGCCCTGGGTGCCGATGGTGCCCTGCTGGTGGTGCCTTACTACAACAAGCCTCCCCAGGAGGGACTGGCGGCCCATTTCCGCGCCATTGCCGAAGCAGTGCCCGCGATGCCCCTGATGCTCTACAACATCCCCGGTCGCACCGGTTGCAGCCTGGCAGCCCGGACCACCGCCACGCTGATGGACCTCGACAACGTGGTCGCCTACAAGGCTGCCAGTGGAACCACCGACGAGGTCAGCGAACTGCGTAGACTCTGCGGCAACGGACTGGCGGTCTACAGCGGAGACGACAGTCTCACCCTGCCGATGCTCGCCGTCGGCGCCGTCGGTGTTGTCAGCGTCGTGAGCCACCTCGAGGGCCTTCGCGTCAAGGCCATGATCGAGGCCTATCTGGCCGGTCGGGTTCAGGCAGCCACCGAGCTCCATGACCTGCTCCTGCCCCTGATGAAGGCGCTGTTCATCCGCCCCAACCCGATTCCCGTCAAGGCCGCACTTGCAATCAGTGGCTGGCCGGTCGGCAATCCCCGTCTTCCCCTCATCCCCGCCGAGGACTGTGTGACACAACGACTGAGCGAACTCATGGCTATCCTTCGCTCCACCTGAGACCACAGCAACCGTTGCCCTGTCAGTTCCGGCGGCAGGCCTCCATGGTTGCTCCCACCGATGGTTGCCTGCACCAGCGGGCGAACCTTGTGATTCCCGGACCCCCCGCGCCACCGAGGCAGCGGTGGATCGCTTCGACACTTCCCCACAGGCCGTCATCACGGCACCCTGAAACATCTTGATGTCAACCAATTCCGCTCCCGCACTGAACAGCCGCTCCGCCAGCAACAACGGTTCCAGCCATCGGGCCCTGCGCGTCATTCCCCTCGGTGGCCTCCATGAAATCGGCAAGAACAC
>SRMO01000028.1:24818-35987 GCA_004768415.1 Aphanocapsa feldmannii 277cV
ACGACCTGATGCTGGTGGATGCCGGTCTGTCGTTCCCAGACGATGGCATGCATGGTGTTAACGTGGTCATGCCTGACACCACCTACCTGCGCGAGAACCAGAAGCGCATTCGGGCCATGATCGTGACCCACGGCCATGAGGATCACATCGGTGGGATCTCTCACCACCTCAAGCATTTTGATATTCCGATCATCTACGGGCCCCGCCTGGCGATGTCCCTGCTTGATGGAAAGATGGAGGAGGCGGGCGTGAAGGGTCGCACGCGTATCCAGACGGTCAGCCCCCGCGAAGTGGTCAAGGTTGGACAACACTTCTCGGTGGAGTTCATCCGCAACACCCACTCCATCGCCGACAGCTTCAGCCTTGCCATCAGCACGCCTGAGGGCGTGGTTATCTTCACCGGAGACTTCAAGTTCGACCACACCCCGGTGGATGGCGAGAAGTTCGATATTCAGCGTCTTGCCCACTACGGCGAAGCGGGAGTTCTCTGCCTGTTCAGCGACTCCACCAATGCGGAACTGCCTGGTTTCACCCCTCCCGAGCGGGCGGTGTTCCCGAGCCTGGACCGCCATTTCAGCGAGGCGGCCGGTCGCCTGATGGTGACCACCTTCGCCAGCTCCGTGCACCGCGTCAGCATGATCCTCGAGCTGGCGCTCAAGCACGGCCGCAAGGTGGGGCTGCTGGGCCGCTCCATGCTCAATGTGATCGCCAAGGCCCGCGAGCTGGGCTATGTCCGCTGCCCCGATGATCTCTTCGTGCCCATCAAGCAGATCCGGGATCTGCCCGACCGTGAGGTGCTGCTGCTGATGACCGGCAGCCAGGGGGAGCATCTGGCTGCCCTCTCACGCATCTCCCGCGGTGAGCACACCCATATTCAATTGAAGAGCAGCGACACGGTGGTGATCTCCGCCAGCCCCATCCCCGGCAACACCATCTCCGTGGTGAACACCATCGATCGCCTGATGATGCTCGGCGCCAAGGTGGTCTATGGCAAGGACAAGGGCCTCCACGTCTCGGGACACGGCTCCCAGGAAGACCACAAGTTGATGCTGGCCCTGACCCGGCCACGCTTCTTCGTGCCCGTGCACGGGGAGCACCGGATGCTGGTGGCTCACAACAGGACGGCTCAGTCCATGGGTGTACCCGAGAGCAACATCCTGATCATCGAAAACGGTGATGTGGTGCAACTGACAGCCAACTCGATCGCCAAGGGTGAGCCCGTACAGGCCGGCATCGAGCTGCTTGACAACTCCCGCAACGGCATCGTCGATTCCCGTGTGCTGAAGGAGCGCCAGCAGCTGGCCCAGGACGGTGCCATCACGATCCTGGCGGCCATCAGCGCCAGCGGTCACATGGCCGCAGCACCCCGTGTGAATCTGCGCGGTGTGGTGACCAACGCCGAGCCCAGCACGGTCTCCAGCTGGGCCGAGCGGGAAATCCAGTGGACGCTCGACAACAAGTGGAGCCAGCTCAGCCGTGACAGTGGCGGCAAGGTCCCCGAGGTGGACTGGGTGGGCGTGCAGCGGGAGATCGAGCTGGGTCTCCAGCGACGCCTGCGGCGCGAACTGCAGATCGAGCCCCTGGTGGTGGTGATGGTGCAGCCTGCTGCTGCCGGCGGCAGCGTCTACACAAGCGAAGTCAGTCGTGTGGTGGACCGTTCCGACAAGACCCTGGTGCGCTCTGGTGGTCACCAGGCCGCCGGCAACCGCACCGCCAGCTCGACCAACCCCCTGCTGCGCCGTGGCACCGGCGGCATCGCCACGGCTGCGCCAGAACCTGCGACCGCCACAGCCGTGGCAGCAGCCCCCCAGGCCCAGACCCTCAGGGCAGTCGGCAGTGAAGGTGAAGCCCCGGCAACGCTGGAGGATGGCCGTCAGCGGCGTCGCCGCAGCCGCAGCAGGGTGGGCTGATCGATCTGACCAAGAGGCGCAGGCAGCCCGAACGTCAGGAGTCGATCGAGCACGCGGCGCTTCCCGTGGCGCGAGGCCACCAGGGTCCCCCACTGGTGGCTGGACGTCCACGCCATGACAGAGCCGATGGAGGTCCATGCAGATAGGGGAGTCTGCCGCGCCAGGGATGCGTCATGAAGATGTCGGCCACTGAATTCAGCTAGCCTGAAGGCCGGTGCCCGTCCGTCTGCGACGATGTTGCCGGCCCCATCGACGCGGCCCGGCAGTCCGTGACTCGGCCGGAAGACAGTGCCGCGTTCAGCGAGAGGCTCGATGGAAGCAAAAATCAAACATCTCGAACTGATCCAGGGAGTGATCAATCGCCTTGCCGCCAACTCCTTCCAAATCAAGGGTTGGACAGTGATCCTGGTCTCCGCCCTGCTGGCTCTGCTGGCACAGGAAGGGCGTATCAAGCTTGCCTACATTGGTTTCATCCCGGTGCTGGTCTTCTGGGGTCTGGACGGTTACTTCCTATGGCAGGAACGGTTGTTTCGAGATCTCTACAACCAGATCCGGGTGATGGACGAGTCCAAGATCAATTTCTCCATGGTCACCGGAGCAGGCAAGAGGACCTGGTGTGGTGCAATGCTCTCGACAACGCTGCTCATCTTCTACATGGCATTGTCTTTATTGGTGTTGGTTGTCTTCGCGATGTGATAGGTGATCCCTTGCCACTACTGGTGCCTTCATGGCAACAGGTCATCCCACAGGGGAGGTTGCTTGATTTTTCGAGGTGCCCTTATGATTTCCAAGGAATGCAAGCGCTTGGTCGAGGTGGACTTCCCAATTGCCGACGCCACGAAACATGCGGCGTGGGAGAAGTCGATTCGGCACAGACGTCCCTTGACGCTGCATCTGTGGTGAGTGTGACCACCACTGCCCGATTCAGTGCCACAACGGCAGCTTTCCTCATCGAGATCGGCTGATATGGCCGCAGGAATGCCGTCTTCCCTGACAGCCAGCCAGCAAGTGGACCCTCAGAGCGACTGGCCGAGCCTCTGCCAGAGCAGCCACAGCCGCTGTCGGAACGCGCTCACGCCGCCCTTGCCGCCAGGGGATGGCAAGGCCGTGGCTGAGCCATCACTGTTGTCGCAGTCGTCGCGGTTGTTGCGGCCCATCGCCAGGCCCTGAATGTGGTGCCTGGCAACGCTCTCGGGGTCCGGTTGGCCTGGGCCGTGGCACTGTTCCCCACCATGGGACATCCCGTTCAGTTCCCTGCCCAGGGTCTCGTCGCTTTCTGGTGCGCAGGGTTGCCCGGATGGCTCGCCTGCAGCACCTGATCCGGCCGGGCGGCTGTCGGCATGCCAGCGCAGGAGGATCAGGCCCCGGTGGAGTTCCTCGTTCTCCCGATCCTGCTGCTGTTGTGGCTCTGCAGCCCGGGCAAGGTCCCGCATTGGCCGGCTTGCCATATCGGATCGCCCAGACGCCTTCCCCTCCTGCCCGCTGGCCCCATCCCCGCCCGGCCCGCCCTCCGGCACTGCCGCCAGGGCATCCAGCAGGGCATTCAGCTCCACATCGCCCACGTCATCACCGTCAGCGGTCTTGCCGGACTGCGGCTCAGGCTGGCTGGCCCCGGCCTTGTCGGCAGCCCCGGGACCGGGTCCGCTGGAGCGGGGCGGGCTGCCCGGATCGTGGTCGCACCAGGGGGCCGCGTGGCGGGAGCCATCGCCAGGCTCAGAGCCCAGCGGCGTTCGCGCTGCGGCCACTGCCCCGATGGGGCGTTCCCCCTGTTGGTGGGGTTGTTGCCGGGGTGGGCCACCGCTCTGTGGGGTGTCGTCCGGAGGCGCGTTCCCCTGATCAGGGGCAGTGGCAGGGGGCCTCTCAGCCACTGCTGCAAGTTCCGCTGCGGCAGAGGGATCCGGGCGACAGTGCCGCAGCCCTGCCCTGGCGGCCTCTCTGTAGGCAGGGTTGTCGGCATCCTGCAGGACGCGCCGGTAGTGCCTGGCAGCCTCCGCACACTGGCCCAGCCCCAGCCGGGCGTGGGCCTGAAGCAGGCGCAGATAGATGCTGTCCGGACTGCCCAGCAGCAGTCGATCCGTGAGGCTGCAGACCTCCTCGTAGGCACCGGCCCTGTACTGCGCGATCGCCCCCTCCCACGCCGCTGGCATGGCTGCGCTGTCCTGCTCCCCCCTGCCCCCGTTCAGCGGCTCCAGTGGGGAAGTGGTGCCGGCGCCTCTGCCTGGCCTGGCCAGCCCGGATTCCGTGGGCAGGGCTTCGTGGTGGGCCACACGTCACACCCCTCGCTGTCAGGACGGATTCATGGTTCCCACAGCCCCTGCACCATCCCGGCTGGCGGCACTGGCCAGCCCCGCGAGCTCAGTGCGGCAGCCGCTCCACCCTGAGGGTCTGCCGCTCCACACAGCAGCGATAGCCATCCTTCAGATCCAGACAGCCGGGATTGCCGGCTTCCGCCACCAGTTGCTGCAGGGTCTGCAGCTGGCGACGTTCGATGCTCTCCACGCCTTGCTGCGCCAGCCATCGGATCAGGCAACGGCTGGCCAGGGCTGGTGCCAGGGTCCCCAGACCCTGACGGGAGAGTTCGCCTGCGCTGGTTCCGATCCTGGCCAGTGCCGCCGCCGCGAGGCCATCCAGCAGGTTGGCGTCCGCCTCCAGGTCGGCGGCACTGGCGGCCAGGTGCTCGACGGCCCGCGGGTTGATGATGAGAAGTTCCTTCAGCACCCGCTGGCGGATGCGATTGCGGCTGAAACGCAGATCGTCGTTGCTGGGATCCGTCAACACCGGCAACTGGCGGTCTGCGCAGAAGCGACCTGTCTGCTCGCGGGTGACGTCCAGCAGGGGCCGCACCAACCCGAGACCCGGGGCGAGTGAACGTCGCGGCCGCAGGCTGGCCAGTCCGCGCGGACCGCAGCCACGGCTGAGCTGGAACAGCATTGTTTCCGCCCGGTCTGTGGCGGTGTGGCCCGTCACCACCTGGCAACAGTGGTGGTGCAGGGCCTGCCGGCCTGCTTCCTCGTAACGCCAGTCCCGGGCAGCGGCTTCACTGCGGGGGGATGGGGCGGCGGTGCTGAGCACGAAGGGCAGCCCCAGACCACGGATGTGCTCCCCCAGCCGCCGGGCCCGCTCGCCACTGTCAGGCTGCCAGCGATGGTCGGCATGGAACACCACAAGCTCTCCCCAGCCATGGAGGCGCCGCAGCTCCAGCAGCAACTGCAGCAGACAGAGGGAGTCCTGCCCCCCGGAGACCGCCAGCAACAGGCGCGATCCCCGGGGCAGCAGTTCCGGTCGGCGCAGCAGCAGCCGGTGCAGCCTGCCGTGAAGCGGCCCCCATGGCGCTGCAGCCACCGCAGCCATGGACGCTGCAGGCCTGCCGGGATGGCTCCGGGATGGCACAATCCCTCTCACTCGACCCTGCCTTGATGGCCCTTGCCGCCAGCCTGCACGCCGCGCTGCGATCCCGCCAGTGTCTGAAGGTGATTGCCGGCCTGATGAACTTCGACGCCGAGAAGGTTGAGAAGGTCTGCCGCGCTGCCGCTGGCGGCGCTGCCGATCTGGTGGATCTGGCCTGTGATCCCGCCCTGGTCCGCCTTGCCAGACGTTGCAGTGATCTGCCCGTCTGCGTTTCAGCGGTGGAGCCCGAGCGCTTCGTCTCGGCCGTGGCGGCAGGGGCCGACGTGATCGAGATCGGCAATTTCGACGCCTTCTATGCAGAGGGCCGCGATTTCTCCGCCGCGGAGGTGCTGGAGCTCACCCGCCGCAGCCGTGCGTTGCTGCCCCGGGTTCCCCTCTCGGTGACGGTGCCCCACAAGCTGCCCCTGGATGCCCAGGAGCGCCTGGCCGTCGATCTGCAGGCAGCCGGTGCCGACATTCTTCAGACAGAAGGTGGCAGCGGCGCCAGGCCCAGCAGTGCCGGCATCCTCGGCCTGATCGAGAAGGCTGCCCCCACCCTCGCCGCCGCCCATGCCATCAGCCGTGCGGTGGAGATCCCCGTGCTTTGCGCTTCCGGCCTCTCCGCGGTGACCGTGCCCATGGCCATCGCCGCCGGCGCTGCTGGGGTGGGTGTCGGTTCTGCTGTCAACAAGCTGGACGACCCGCTGGCCATGGTGGCCGCTGTGCGTGCTCTGCGGGGGGGCCTGGCTGAGGTTGCCGGCTGCGCAACGCTCGGGCTGCAGCGCTGACCTGTGGCTTGCACCGGTTATCCGGAACGTCCCTGAGCTTTGCCCACCAGCTTCTGACGCAGTGCCTTGATGCGGTCGCGCAGATTGGCTGCTTCTTCGAACTCCAGCGTCCTGGCAGCGACATTCATCTTGTCTTCCAGCTGGCTGATCAGTTCCGGCAGCGATTCCAGCGGCACCTCGTCGTGGATGGCCTGCTCCGATGCCGATACCAGCTGTTCGTCGTTGAGGCGCCGGGACATCTCCAGGAAGGCCAGGATCGGATTGTGGCTGCTTTTGCTGATTGTCACCTTCGGGATGATGCCGTGTTTTTTGTTGTAGGCCGCCTGAATCTCGCGGCGGCGTTCGGTCTCACTGATGGCCCTGGCCATGGAGCCAGTGAGGTTGTCGGCATAGAGGATCGCCGCACCGCTGACGTGGCGTGCTGCACGACCGATGGTCTGGATCAACGACCGCTCCGCCCGCAGGAAGCCCTCCTTGTCGGCATCGAGAATCGCCACCAGTGAGACTTCCGGCAGGTCCAGTCCCTCCCGCAGCAGATTCACCCCCACCAGACAGTCGTACTCGCCATTGCGCAGATCCTGAATGATCTCGATGCGCTCGATCGAGTGGATCTCCGAGTGCATGTAACGAACCCGCACACCATTCTCGCCCAGATAATCGCTGAGATCTTCTGCCATACGCTTGGTCAGCGTGGTCACCAGCGTGCGCTCCTCTCTGGCTGCGCGCTGATTGATCTCGCCGAGCAGGTCATCCACCTGTCCCTCGCTGGGACGGACGATCACCTCAGGGTCGAGCACGCCGGTGGGGCGGATCACCTGTTGCTGCACGGCACCGGCACTCTGCTCCAGCTCCCAGGCTCCAGGGGTGGCAGACACAAAGATCGCCTGGTTGACCTTCTTCCAGAATTCCTCGCCCTTGAGTGGTCGGTTGTCAGCAGCGCTGGGCAGCCGAAAGCCGTGGTCGATCAACACCTTCTTGCGGGAATGGTCGCCGTTGTACATGCCCTGCAGCTGGGAGCAGGTGACATGGCTCTCATCCACCACCAGCAGCCAGTCCTTGTCGAAATAATCGATCAGGCACTCAGGAGGAGAACCCGCTTCCCGACCGGCCAGATGGCGTGCATAATTCTCGACGCCGTTGCAGTAGCCCACCTCGGAGAGCATCTCCAGGTCGTATTTCGTACGCTGCTCCAAACGTTGGGCCTCCAGCAGCTTGCCATTGTCAACCAACCAGGCGAGGTGCTCGCCGAGTTCAGCACGGATGGCCGCGATGGCCTGCTCAAGCCGCTCCTTCGGGGTGACAAAGTGCTTGGCTGGGTAGATATTGATGGCATCCAGGCTCTGGAGAATTTCCCCAGTGGTGGGATCCACATAGCGAATTGCCTCCACTTCGTCACCAAACAGCTCCACCCTCACGAGGCGATCTTCGTAGGCAGGTCCGATCTCCAGCACATCTCCCTTGATGCGAAAGCGGCCGCGGGAAATGTCCAGGTCATTGCGGCTGTACTGATTGTTGACAAGCTCCCGCAGCGAACCTCTCAGGTCGATCCCTTCACCAACGCGGAATGGCACTGCTGCCTTGAGGTATTCCGAGGGGATACCAAGACCGTAGATGCAACTGATCGAAGCCACCACGATCACATCCCTGCGCTCGAACAGAGAGCGCGTGGCTGAGTGGCGCAGCATGTCGATCTCTTCGTTGATCGACGCTGTCTTGGCAATGTAGGTGTCGCTGACAGGGACGTAGGCTTCCGGCTGGTAATAATCATAGTAGGAGATGAAGTATTCGACGGCGTTGTTGGGGAAGAACTGCCGCAGTTCATTGCAGAGCTGAGCTGCCAGTGTCTTGTTATGAGCCAGCACGAGCGTGGGCTTGCTGGTGCGTTTGATGACATTGGCAATGGTGAAGGTCTTGCCCGTTCCGGTTGCACCCAGCAGGGTCTGGTATCTGGTTCCTGACCTGACACCTTTCACCAAGCCTTCAATGGCACAAGGCTGATCCCCCATGGGGGTATAGGGGGCTGTGATCTCGAAAGTGGCCATCCCCCAGACGGCGGTTCACCGGGCAATCTAGCCAGCTGCTGGATCGCCGGGCGGCCAATGCCCAAATGGGGCTCTGCCACCGACTACCGTATCACAAGGCCAGGCTGGCCTGGGGTGTTGGAGTTACAGGGCACTTCGAATAATCAAGCCTCTCCCGGTAGGATGACTTGTTGATATGAAAGGGCAAAGAGTGGCAATGGGTCGCGTGGGTCATTAGGGCTGTTCAGATCAGGAAGAAGAGATTTTTTGAGGTGCCTATAAGAGGCTCTTTAGATATTTACATATCTTAGAAGAAGTTCAAGTAAAAAGTATAATTCTATGTCTAGCTTTTTTCAGAATCCATAGGCCAAAGATTGCTGCCGCAGAGCTAATTCCAAAGATCATAAGATTTGCTTTAACTTGAAGATCTCCTTCAAGAATCGTTGTTCTAAATACTTCTAAACAAACATAAAGAGGATTAATTTTTGCAATCCATATTTTGTCTCCTAAAGCTTCTTTGGCATATAAAATTGGAGAGGTTAAGAATGAAAGCTGTAAAACAATAGGTATGATTTGGTAAAGGTCATGAAAGAAAGCTCCCAAACAAGAGAGAATGGCATGAAAGGCGAAAATCATCATTATAATACTAAAAAATGGAAAAATCGCAAGTGTTAGTGTATTGATAAAGATAATCGGTTTAAAGATTAATGCACTTGCGATTACAATCGTAATAATTGAAGGTATAAATGTTTGCAAAGCAAAGGCAAGATCTTCCAAGCACACAAAGGCTGGTGTTAAATTAGTAGATAAAAGACGCTGTTTATTAGTGGTGAATAGTCTTGGCGAGGAACTCAAGACGGATGCCATAAATGTCCAGGTTGTGATGCCAACAGCCAGATATGCAAAGTAGCTATGCCAGTCTGAAACCTTGAACAATGTTCCATACACTGTTCCAAGGCTGGATGCTACAAGTAGATTTGCCAAGCCAAGCCAAATTGAGCCTAACTTGGTACGTTGAAGTTGCACTTTCGTTTTCAACGTTGCAGAGTACCACCAGACTCTCCATTGAAATAAAGGCTCAAATATTGACTTCATTGATTGACCACCTCATCATAGTAATCTAGCGCATCATCTAAATCACCACTAAATACCATAGACCCCTGATCAAAAACAATGCCGATATCACAAAAGTCTTTCAACATGGCATTGTTATGTGATGCTAACACAAGTGTGCCAGCTTTGTTAACATAATCAACAAAGCGATCAGTGGCCTTGTCAATGAATGATTGATCACCAGTCCCCAGCCCTTCATCCATGGCCAACAAGTCATGTTGAAAGTATGTTAAAATTGAAAAGATAAGCCGTGTCTTCATGCCTTCAGAATAACCACTGATAGGCATTCTAATAAATTCTCCGATGTCAGAAAAGAAAAGTACATCCTCTAAAAAGCAATCAAAGCCTTTGAGATTTCCTCTTTCAAAGAGATAATGAGCTTTGCAAGCGGAGTAGCCTGTCAATTCAGTGCTCACGATAAAAGATTTATCCAGCAGTGGCGTGAATGGCTTGGGCAGGTAAAATTCACCGGAGGACGGCTTGAAGATACCAGAAAGCAGTCTCAAGAATGTTGATTTTCCTGCTCCATTGTGTCCGACCAGTCCGATTCTATCGCCAGAATTAATTGTAAATGTGATATCAGACAGCGCTTGAACGGATGATATTTTTTTTGATTTGGTAATGACCCTGCCTGTCATGCCAGCTGCAATTCCTTTGATCAAGCTGCTCTTCAGCGTCCGTTCATGGGGAGGGAAAAGGGGGATTTCCACAGTGACGTTGGAGAGCCTGCAGATGTCCATGGAGCACCTCCTGGCAGGTCAAGTTTAAATCTTGCGGTGCTCCAGTGCCATGGTTGCAGCCAGAAGCACAGTTGGTTGCCTTGATTAGAGAAGAGCCTTGCTTTGCTCGCTTTTTTCAGCCCCCTCCCCAGCGAGGCCGAAGGCGGCATGGACCAGTCGCAGGGCCTGAACACCTCGATTCGCCGCCACGACGCAGCTCGTGCGGATCTCGCTGGTGGCAATCATCTCGATGTTGACCTGGCCAGCGGCGATGGCCTCGAACATGTGGGCCGCGCAGCCGGGGGTCCGGGCCATCCCGGCCCCCACGGCACTCACCCGGGCAATGGGCTCGCCCAGCAGCAGCTGGCAGCCCCGCCAGTCCTCCAGTCCTTCGGTCAGGCACAAGCGCGCTCTTTCCACATCGCGCCTGGCCAGGGTGAAGGTGATGTCCCGCCCTTCCCCCTGGGGGGTGGGGCGACAGCGTTCCGACTGCACAATCATGTCGACGCTGATGCCGGTGTCCGCCAGGATGCGACAGATCCGGGCAGCGGAACCGGGCTGCCCGGGCACGCCCAGCACCGACAGTTGGGCGTGGCCCAGATCCAGCGCCACGCCGCTGACGGCAGGAAGGTCGTCCGGTCCGCTCCCGGCATTGCGACACTGCTGATACCGGCTGAGCCCAAAGAGCCTCCGGGCAATGGCCAGGGCCTCATCGCCCCGGCTGCCATCCACCAGGCAGCTCAGCTTCACTTCGCTGGTGGCGATCAAGCGAACGCTGATGCCCTCATGGCCGAGGGCACCGAACAGTCCTGCAGCCACGGCGGGGCGACCCATGATCCCGGCGCCGGAGATGCTCAGCTTGGCCAGATCGGCCTGGGCGCGACAGCTGAATCCCCTGGCAGCGCCGAACACCTCCCGGGCCACGGCAGCCGCGGCATCCAGGTCGCAGGCATCGAGGCTGAAGGCGATGTCGTTGCTGTCACCCTCATGCACCGACTGCACGATCAGGTCAACGTTGATGCCCTCCCTGCCCAGGGCGTTGAACAGGTCAGCGGCCACCCCCGGCTGATCGGGAATGTGCGAGAGGGCCACCAGCCCCTGGTCCGGCAGCAGCTCGGCGCCATCCACGGGTTTGCCCAGCTCCATGCCCCCTTCAGCGACACTGCGCCGGGCACAGCGGCTGGTCAGCAGGGTGCCGGGATGCTCGCTCCAGCTGGAGCGGACCGCCAGG
>SRMO01000028.1:36049-75015 GCA_004768415.1 Aphanocapsa feldmannii 277cV
GCAAGCCGTGGTTACGGGCGATCTCCACGGCCCGCGGGTGCAGTACGGCGGCCCCCAGGCTGGCCAGTTCAAGCATTTCATCGCAGCTGACCATCTCCATCAGCCGAGCCTCCGGCACCCTGCGTGGATCGGTGGTGAACACCCCCTCCACATCGGTGTAGATCTCGCAGAGATCGGCCCCCAGTGCCACTGCGAGCGCCACGGCCGAGGTGTCGGAGCCGCCACGGCCCAGGGTGGTGATCTCGGGAGTGCCTTCCATTCCCACACTCATGCCCTGAAAGCCGGCCACCACCACCACCTGTCCCGCCTCCAGACGAGAGCGCAGGCGATCGGTGCGGATCTCGAGGATGCGGGCGCGGCCATGGGCCGATTCGGTGACGATGCCCACCTGGTGCCCGGTCATCGAGACGGCCGCCACGCCACAGGCCTGCAGCGCCATGCTCAACAGGGCAATGCTCACCTGCTCGCCACTGGCCAGCAGCATGTCCATCTCCCGCCGGGGCGGATCCGGGCTGATGGCGTTGGCCAGGCCGGTGAGTTCGTCGGTGGTCTGGCCCATGGCCGAGACCACGGCGACGACAGCGTTGCCGGCCTCGCGGCTTCGCTGGATCCGCCGGGCCACGGCCTGGATCCGCTCCACGCAGCCCACGGAGGTACCACCGAATTTCTGCACCAGAAGCGCCATGGTCCACCGACCGCCAGCAGACGATTATCCGCTCCCACAGCTTGCTGTGTGCTGTGCCCACAGCTGCTGTTCCAGGCAGCCATTGCCGCGGCTCCGCCAGCAGAACGGCGTTGGCCCCATCACTGATGCAGGTGCCACCACTCATGACCAGCGGCCCGGGGCGCTCATGGCAGGTGGCCCGCCAGAGGCAGCAACGCGTCCCGGAAAGCATCCCGAGGTGGTCTGCCCAGCTTGAGGGCCCGCTCCAGGTCCAGCAACTGGCGCAGAAGGGCAAGGAACAGCTGGGGACTGCGGCCCCGGGTCTGCTTGCGCAGCACGTACACCCGCCTGGGGTTACCGATGCCGGCGGCAGCGGCAATGGCCTTCGCATCCCGCTCGCCGCTCTGGTCGAGCAGCACCACCCAGAGCCAGCCGCGGATCTGTGAGGTCAGTCCCGCCAGGATCCTCAGGGGTGGTTCGTTGGCCGCCAGCAGTTCGTCCAGCAGCTGCAGCGCCCTGGGAATCTCCCCCGCTGCAAGGGCATCGCCCACCTGCAGGCTCGTCTGACTGGAGGTGCTCACCAGCAGGGCCACGGCCTGGGCATCGATGGGCTGATCCCCGCAGTAGAGGCTGAGTTTCTCCAGCTCCTGGACGAGGCGACCGCTGTCGCTCCCCACCGCATCGGCCAGGGCCTGCTCGCCGGGATCATCGATGCGCAGCCCCGCGGCCTGCACCACCCGATGAACCATCTGCCGCTGGCCACCGCTGTCCCACACCGCCGGCCGCTGAAAGCTCTCCACATGGGCCCGCTGCTTCAGCAACCTGGTGCTCTTCAGGCGGGCATCGGGCTTGTTGCTGCTGGTCAGCAGCAGGTGGCAGTTATCGGGGATCTGATCCAGGCTCCGCTCCAGCGCTTCCACCAGTGCGGCGGGACACTGGCTGCAGAAGGGACTGTTCAGCACCTGCAGCAAGCGACCGCCAGCACCGAAGGGAGCCATGCGCACATCGGTGAGAGCCGCCCTCGCCGCCATGCTGTCACTGCCATCGACCCGGCTGAGGTTGAAGCTCTGCCAGGCCGGATCCACCACCTGCCGCTGCAGGGCCTCCACCGCCTGCTCCAGCGCAAGGCCATCGTCGCCCCAGTAGAGATGGACAGGCATGGGATGCGGCAGGGAAGGCGGTGTGACGCAGCAGCAGGATCATCCGATCTTTACGGAGAGCATGGGTCTGATCCAGGCCCGTCTGGGCCACACCGGCCTGGCCCCCCTGCAGCAGGCGGTGCTCGAACGGCTGATCCACAGCAGCGGCGACTTCGCACTGCGTTCACTGTTGCGCTGTCGGGAGCAGGACTGCCGCGCCGGGCTGCGGGCCATGGCAGCGGGCACAGCGATCCTCACCGACACCGCCATGGCGGCGGCGGCCGTCGCCCCCATGGCCCGCCGCAGCTTCGGGAATCCCGTGGTCTGCGCCCTGGATTCTGTGCCTGCCCAGCCGGACCCCCCGGCCACCAGAGCTGCCGAGGGGATGGCGGTGGCGCTGCGGGCCCATGCCCGGCCCGTGGTGTTGATCGGCAGTGCTCCCACGGCTCTGATGCGCCTGCTGGCCCTGGTGGAACAGGGGCATCCTGCCCCGGCCCTGGTGGTGGGGATGCCCGTGGGGTTTGTCGGTGTGCTGCAGGCCAAGGCGGCACTGGCCCGCAGTGGCCTGCCCCAGGTGCGCCTGGAGGGCAGCAGAGGCGGCGCCGCCCTGGTGGCTGCTGTCGCCAATGCCCTGCTGCGGCAGGGCTGGCTGGAGCGGCCCCGGCCCTGAGCCATGCCGTTGCCATGGCCCCTGGCTTGTCACCTGTCGTGGCGATGGTGATGCCCCGGGGGTCGGCCGTGCCTCAGGCGACCCGATCTGCCGCGGTCGGCTTGGCAGCCTTCTTGCCTTTGCCCCTCTGGCGCAGGCTGCGGGGTGATGGGTCCGCCGGGCTTCCCACGGCTTCGGGCCCCACCGCCTCGGGCTCCCCATCCACGGCAATGCGACTGTTGGCTTCAATGCGTCCCAGCACCTGGCGTGCCCGCAGCACCACGTCCGACGGCAGACCCGCCAGGCGGGCAGCTTCGATGCCATAGCTGCGATCGGCGCCGCCGGCCCTCACCCGGTGCATGAACACCAGGCGATCCTCCTGCTCCAGCACGGTCACCTGGAAGTTGGCGACGTTGGAGAGCTGCGTTGCCAGCTCGTTGAGCTCGTGATAGTGGGTCGCGAAGACAGTGCGGGCCCGGATCCGCTCGGCCAGGTCCTCCGCCACGGCCCAGGCGATCGAGAGCCCATCGAAGGTGGCGGTGCCGCGGCCGATCTCATCGAGCAGCACGAGCGAATTGCTGCTGGCGTGGTGCAGGATGTTGGCCGTCTCGGTCATCTCGACCATGAAGGTGGACTGGCCGGCGGCCAGGTCATCCACGGCACCCACCCGCGTGAAGATGCGGTCACAGAGTGACAGCTGCGCCCGCTCGGCCGGTACGTAGCTGCCGATCTGGCTGAGCAGCTGCAGCAGACCGGTCTGTCGCAGGTAGCAGCTCTTGCCGCTGGCATTCGGCCCTGTCAGCACCATCAGGTCCGGCCGGCCGGCCTCCCCCAGGTGCAGGTCATTGGCGCTGAACTGTCCGCCCACCAGGGTCTGCTCCACCACGGGATGACGCCCGGCGACGATCTCCATGGCCCGCCCCTCCAGCAAGGTGGGCCTGCAGTAGTGCTGGGTGGCGGCCAGCTCCGCCAGCCCCACCAGCACATCCAGTCGTGCCACGCGCACCGCGGCGCGCCGGATCGCTTCCGCCGCCAGGCCCACCTCCTCCCGCAGACGGCAGAACAGCTCGTATTCCAGCTGGGCCGTGCGGCGCCGCAGGCTGAGGATGCGACCCTCCCGCTCCTTCAGTTCCGGGGTGACGAAACGCTCCTCGTTGGCAAGGGTCTGGCGACGGATGTAGTGATCAGGCACCTGGCCTGCCTTCGCCTTGCTGACGCTGAGGAAGTAGCCGAAGCTGCGATGGAGGCAGAGCTTCAGGTTGGAGATCCCCGTGGCCTGGCGCTCCCGCTGTTCCAGGTCGCGCAGCCACACTTCGTCCCCATCGATCCTGTCACGCAGATCGTCGAGGGTTTCATCCACACCATCGAGGATCAGCCCCCCTTCGCTGAGGCTGAGGGGCGGTGTGGGCGTGAGGGTTTCCCGCAGGCGTCGGGTCAGTGACAGCAGATCCGGTTCCACGCAGCGCAGGGCGGCCAGATGGGGACTGATGCTGTCCGCCAGGTGGCCCGCCAGGCGGGGCAGACGCTCCAGACCATCGGCCAGGGCCACCAGGTCCCGGGCGCTGGCCGTACCTGCGCCAGCCCTGCCGGCCAGGCGTTCCAGATCCCCCATGGGCCGCAGCAGGCGGCGCAGGCACAGCCGCAACTCGCTGTTGCCCAGCAGTTCGGCGATGCTGTCCTGGCGTTGTTCGATCGCTTCACGCTCCAGCAGCGGTTGCTGCAGCCAGCGCCGCAGGCTGCGCCCACCCATGGCCGTCACCGTGCGATCGATGGCCCAGAGCAGGGAGCCCTGCAGCAGGCCATCCCGCTGGGTCTGGGTCAGTTCGAGGTTCCTTGCCGTCTGATGGTCCAGCACGAGGTACTGGCTGCGCTGGTAGGTGGTGGGCATGGCCAGGGGCACGGTGGTGCCCGGCCGGGTGCTGTCGAGATAGGACAGCAGCCCACCACAGGCGCCCAGGGCCAGGGGCAGGCTGCCCAGGCCGAGGCCATCCACACTGGCCAGCTGGAAACGATCCAGCAGGCGGGCCAGCGCTGCGGCTGCTGTGAAGGGCGTGCATCCACTGGCGGTGAGGGCGATTCCTGCCGGACACCAACCCGGTCGCCGTGCCTCGCTCCCACCGCCTGCCTCGGCACCTGCGGCCCACACCAGCTCCGCCACACCGAGGCGCAGGAGTTCCTGCTGCAGCTCGGCACTGTCGGGCAGCTGAGTGGCCTGAAACTCACCCGTGGAGATATCGGCAATGGCCAGGCCCCAGCAGGGGGTCCTGGCGTCGTCGTCGCCCACCACCGCGGCCAGCCAGTTGTTGCGACGGGCCGTGAGCATGGCCTCCTCGATCACCGTGCCGGGGGTGATCACCCGGGTGACCTCGCGCCTGATCAGCCCTCCCTGCTGGCTGGGGGAGGCTTCCAGCTGGTCACAGAGGGCGATGCCGTGGCCCCTGGCCACAAGCAGGCCGCAGTAGCGCTCGGCAGCGTGATGGGGAATGCCGGCCATGGGCACCCGGCCGATGCCGCGGCCTGCTTCCTTGCCGGTGAGCGCGAGTTCCAGCTCCCGGGATGCTGTGATGGCGTCTTCGAAGAAGCATTCGAAGAAGTCGCCGAGCCTGTAGAGCAGCAGGCGGCCGGGATGTTGCCGCTTCAGCTCCACGTAGTGACGCATCACCGGCGCCAGGGCGAGGGGATTCACCTGGCTGTGGTGGGTCCAGCGCAGATTGTCGAGGGGGTCCTCCGGGCCTGCAGTCCCTTGCAAACCGCCGGCATCACCGCGGTCTGCCTGACCGCTGTCGGCGGGGTCGTCGTGGGAGCCAGGCACCTGACAGTTGAGTCGCTCCCCCCGCTCCCGGGCCTGTCGTCGCCGCCCCGGCACTGCCGGGGTGTCCCGTCCGGACGATCGACGCCTGCCGGCTGCCGCCGCTGGTGGTGCCGCCGCAAAGAGCGTCCTCTGGCCATCCTCCTCGATCGCCTCCACGGGAATAAGAGGCAGTTGGTCCGGCGGGGAATCAGGGATGGCCGGCACCGATTCCTTCAAGGCTGTTGCGGATCGTAGGGAGGCTTCACGGTGCGCTCGATTGCCGTGGGACAATCTCTGCAACTCTTCAGGCCATGAGCGGCACAGCCCATGCAACTGCTCAACACCCTCACCGTTCTGCTCCTCGTGGTGGTGAGCTTCGCCCTGGTGATCGCCGTTCCCGTGCTCTACGCCGGCACGCAGGACTCCGCAAGGGCGAACCGGCTGATTCTGCTGGGCAGTGGTGTGTGGGTGGCACTTGTGCTGCTCAACTGGGGGATGAGCGTCTTCGTGGTCTGAAAAGTCCTTGACCATCTTCGAAGGTCGTTTCTCGGAGCTTGCAGCGGTCCGCATCGGCGTCGTTGTAGCCCGCTTCAACGACATGGTGACCTCCCGTCTGTTACTGGGTTGCCTGGACTGCCTGTCCCGCCACGGCATCGACACGGCCGACGCCAGCTCCCAGCTGGATGTGGCCTGGGTTCCAGGCTGTTTCGAGATCCCCCTGGTGGCCCAGCGTCTGGCTGCGAGCCAACGCTACGACGTGGTGATTGCCCTCGGCGCGGTGATCCGCGGCGACACCCCCCACTTCGATGTGGTGGTAGCCGAGGTGTCCAAAGGCGTGGCCGCTGTCGGCCGCGAGAGCGGTGTGCCGGTGATCTTCGGGGTGCTGACCACCGACACCCTGCAGCAGGCCCTCGAGCGGGCGGGCATCAAGAGCAACCTCGGCTGGAGCTACGGTCTGGAGGCCCTGGAGATGGCCAGCCTGATGCAGGGCCTGCCCGGCTAGGGAGGCTCCGGAAACCACACGGCTTCATGCTCCGCTCAGGCCCCGGCAAGGGTGCTGCGCTTTGCTGGGTGTCCGTGCGAGCGCAGTCTTCGCTGGGATGATCCCACCATCGGGATGGCATGGCCTCGGGAACGCATTGAAGGCGCCCGTCTCCTGCTCTCCGGGAAAGACGCCATGGCGCCTCGGCTGGGGGATCTCAGCGAGGAGGCGCTGTTCCGATGAAGGTGCTACTCACCGGCGCATCAGGTCAACTGGGTCGGATCCTCAGCCGTGCCGTGCCGGACGGGGTCGAGCTGATCCCCTGGTCCCGCACGAGCTCGACCTCTCGGACGATCAGGCTGGCAGCCCGAGCAGACCGTGGAGCCTCTGGGCGTGTATGGGGGCCAGCAAAGCCGCCGGGGAACGGATGGCCTTTGCCCTGCCAGGGGTGCGGGTGTTGCGGACCAGCTGGATCCATGGGCCCGTGGGCAGGAACTTCTGCCGGGCCATGCTGCGGCTGCACGGGGCCAGGATGGCAGCAGGCGAACCACACCAACAGGGACGAAGCCTGCCAGTGGGATCAGCATTCATGGGTTGGTACAATCACCACGGCTGCCACAGCGGCATCAGGCTCCTCAAGCCCCAGCAGCGTCACAGAGGCGCTGCTGTTTACGTCTGCTTCCAGACTACCAGATCAATCCCACATATCAGACAAACCAGAACAAGCTCACTTGATGCAGCCAAACAGTTGCCATCTTTGCTGTCAGCCATCATGGTAGCCTTGACATTGATGCACCAGCCCCTACCATCCTGGCAAATCAAGGTCAGCAAGTCTCTACTGCAATGACATCGCCTTTGCCATTAGCCCTCTTCAACGGCAGCTGCATGGGGCCACGACCGACAAGAATCGGTGTTACAGCACGGGAGTTGGCGGCCCATTTACTATCAGCGGAGATTCCCCTTTTGGATCCTTGCGGTGGGTCGGGTCCCTATAACATTGCTATTCCTTCTGATCTGTGTCCAGAGTACGGTACCCGTGGACATTTGAATCGTCTTCTTTGGACGCAGAAGAAACTTCCTGGCATTCTGAGGCAATGGGGCCATCCATTGCTATTTTCACCATTGCCGGAAGCCCCCTTGCTGGATAATGTGCGCAGTGTTGTGCTAGCTCATGATCTGATTCCCCAGCACTTCCCGCGTAGTAGACACTTGAGAGCTTATCATATCAATTATGTCCCCAAGGTGCTGCACAATTCAAAAATTGTACTATGCGACTCGGTTGCAACAGCTAAAGAAATTCACCAGCATCTCAACATTCCGCTCTCCAAGATTATTCCGATTAAGCTAGGATTTAATCCACTTAATATTCATCCACTTTCTCTAGAACGTCATCATGAATTGCTTGTTTTAGGTAGCCATGGCCATCACAAAAATCTTATAGGATTACTCTATGCTTTTGCACAGGTTCGCGACCAATCATTGATGTTACGCTTTATCGGCCCAGAACATGATCTCTTAACTCAACCCTTAAAAGATCTTGCCTGTGAACTTGGTATTGGATCCCGATGTATCTTTCAAGGTTGGGTTGATGATGTAGAGAAGCTCAGGTGTATCAATCAAGCTCGAGCTTTGATTTTGCCAAGCTTATGGGAGGGCTTTGGCTTGCCGGCATTGGAAGCTATGGCTTGTGGAACGCCTGTGTTGGCAAGTACGGCAGGAGGCATTCCTGAAGTTGTAGGAAACGCAGCACTGCTCTTCAATCCCCAGCGCATTGAGGCTATCACTGGAGCCATTGACGATTTTCTCAGCGACTCCCAGTTGGAGCGGCAGTTGCAACAAGCTGGTCCACAGCAGGCCCGGAAATTCCATTGGGCTGAATCAGCAGATCAAGTTTTCGAAGTGCTCAAGTATGTGGATGCTGCACATCCATATGGATTAACACCCACAACAGTTAAACGGATATTTCAGTACTACCTGAAACGCGACTTGACAACTGTCCATATATCGACTAAACATATATTTTTAATCTTCAAGAATGTTTCCTGGATTATTCTAGGTACATATCTTGCCCTGCATGGATGGCTGATGCGTTTGGTAAAAAAAATAAAGTTATCATGCAATTCTCTTGTTATTTCGAAGCAAATAGTGCTCAAGTATGTGGATGCTGCACATCCATATGGATTAACACCCACAACAGTTAAACGGATATTTCAGTACTACCTGAAACGCGACTTGACAACTGTCCATATATCGACTAAACATATATTTTTAATCTTCAAGAATGTTTCCTGGATTATTCTAGGTACATATCTTGCCCTGCATGGATGGCTGATGCGTTTGGTAAAAAAAATAAAGTTATCATGCAATTCTCTTGTTATTTTGAAGCAAATATTGAAAAAATTGTTTAAGCCCTACTTAAAGCAATATTTAATAATTTCTCGTGTCCTGGCCAAATATAGATTTCTGATTCTCAAGAATGCCACCTGGATCATTCTAGGTAAATGGCTAGTGCGTTTGGCAAAAAAAACAAAATTATTACACAACTCTCTTGTTATTTTAAAGCAAATATTGAAAAAATTGTTTAAGCTCTACTTAAAGCAATATTTGATAGTTTCTCGTGATCTGGCCAAATATAAATTTTTAATCCTCAAGAGTATCGCCTGGATCATTCTAAATGTAAAGCTAATGCGTGGCATGAGAGTATCTGATTCTGCCATCACAAATCGGAGGAGCCAAACCATGAAACTTTGGCTGGATGGCCAATGTTTGCAAACGCAACGGTGCCGTGTCGAGTCTGGTTTTCGTATCATAGCTTTCCTCAAGAGACTTGTGGAGGTGGATAAGCAAATCGATTTATATGTTTCGCTGAATGCGCAAAATCCACATGAGGCTGTGAAGGCTCTTCATTATCTTGCACAACACCTTCCCATGGCTAATGTACAGATCTGGGAGGGTGCAGTCGAAAAAACAATGATAAGGAGTGGCTCACGCAAAATTCCCAATCATAGCCTCAGCAGGCTTTCTCTCGCGCATCACATCAACTGTCTTGCACCAGATCTTGCACTTTTTTCTAATTCTTTTGAAGAAGAATATGGTTATGCTCCATGGCTTCAATCACAATGGAAAATTTTCCCAGAGGTTTCTAAATTATCCTGTGTTACTGTAGGAATTTTTTGTAAGCCAAGTTTATTTAATTCTGTTAAAATACAAGAGAATATTATAAAAAATCCTGATTTACTATTTTCTACTTCAAAGAAACTTAGTATATTTGATGTTGTTGTTATTGAAGCAGATCAAAAGTCAAGTGAGTATGTAAGAATAAACAAATTTATAAATTTATTAATTTCAAAAAATATAAATTTGAATTTTATTCATGATAAATCCACTATTATAAATATATTTAAGATATTTTGCGTAAATAAATTTGACAATCAGCCTAATTTAAAATTAAATCAAATACAAATCAATTTACTTAATCTATCAGAAAAATCTTTAGTTGATCATTTTCCTCACTTGTATGTAGATAATATAAGTATACCTAAAATGCTGCCATTATCAGAGCCAGACAAATCAAAAATGCCTCGATTCTTATTTGATGCTACATTTACTTTAATACATAATTATAATTGCAATACCGGAATTCAACGAGTCATAAGAAGATTATCTGAGCAATTAAGTAGCTTAAATAGTTCCATAGAAGAAAAAGTTATTGTTTTTGATCATAAAAATTTAAAATTCAAGGAAATTATTAATAATAAATATTCTTCAAAAAATATTGATCTTTTCTCTCAAAACTCAAATGACATTATGATTATGCTAGATTCTAACTGGGAGATTTTACAATCAATGAAATCTGAGCTGCAGAGATTTGTCCTACATGGAAATCAACTTATAGGTGGTCTACATGACATGATTCCGTTGCACTCTTCAGGTTTTATAGCAGCTTCACATTTACCAGAATCATTTGCAACTTACTTCAAATTTATACTACTTCACTCTACTGCTATTATGTGTGTTTCTCGTGCCATTGCAGATGAGCTATACATCCTTTTAACTGGTATTAACTTTCCATATTCAATCAAAATTGGTTTCTGGAAGCTAGGTGCAGACATGCTTGACATTTCAAAGTCTGATCATATTGATATACAATCGAAAAAATGTAAACGTCTTATGTTTATCAGTGTTGGCACAATTGACATTCGTAAAGGTCATTCCATCATTTTAGAAGCTTTTGAAAAACTCTGGAATGAGGACTGGGATGTTGAGCTCAAACTTGTAGGTAGATACGGTGGGCGGAATGATCACTTTATTAATAAGCTCAAACGACACCCTGAACTTGGTTGCCGTCTACATTGGTACGAGCGTCTTGGTGATAACGATTTGGCAAAGCTTTATGCTAACGCAGATGCATTAATCCTAGCATCTTACAGTGAAGGTTTTGGCTTGCCTATTGCTGAAGCTGGATATTATGGAAAGCCTGTAATCGTGAGTGATCTTCCTGTTTTCCGAGAAGTTTCTATGGCTGCACCACAAGCGTTTTTCTTTGCGCCTGGTTCTGCCCAAGAATTAGCAGCCCAAATCCGAAGATTCAGCCATGAATCTCACAATGGCCTGGCCACAACAGCTACGCCAGTAGCCTGGCCAAGTTGGTCTGAAAGTATGGATCAACTTAAATCTGTTATTTTAGAAGACAAGTACTACAAGATTTACCAACCAAAGGATAGCGAAGATTCTTTTCAGACAGAAAGCATCGGTAAAATCTATACACAATCATATTTGTGTGAAGCATCTCAGAAATACTATCTTGAACTTTTCCGAAAACCTCAGAGAAGCCAATGCAAAAACTACTTAGATATTATTCTTTTTGTAAAGAATTTATCAGATCAAATTTATTCAAGCAATAAAGATTTAAACTATAAGCTAGGTGTAAGATTGGGTGCGCAATCTGTTATTAAGAACAGTAGAGAAACTGGATATGCACCAATCTTTGTAGATATTCCTTTTGTACTCTTGCCTGATCATCAACATATTATGTGCATCAGTTACCCCTACAAATGGTGGCGTAATGGTGTCACTTTTGTAGATTTAGATCTACTCCAAATGCTGCCGGATGGTTGCAATTGGTGGGGACAGAGTCCCTTGCGCATTTCCTTGTCACCCCAAGGCACGTAATCCTCTCTTATCTTGGGTCGAGAAATCAGCCGTGCCGTGCCGGACGGGGCCGAGCTGATCCCCTGCTCCCGCAACGAGCTCGACCTCTCGGACGCTCAGGCCTGTGGCAGCGCCGTTCAGCGCCACCACCCCGACTGGGTGCTCAATGCTGCCGCCTATACAGGGGTGGACAGGGCGGAAGCCGAACCTGAGCTGGCGATGGCGGTCAACGCCGCAGGCCCCGCCGCCCTCGCCGCCGCCCTGGCGCAAACCGGTGGCCGGCTGCTGCAGATCAGCACCGATTTCGTCTTCAGCGGTCGGCAGGGTCCCCCTGGCGGCCCGAGCAGACCGTGGAGCCTCTGGGCGTGTACGGGGCCAGTAAGGCCGCCGGGGAATGGGCGGCCCTTGCCCTGCCAGGGGCGCGGGTGTTGCGGACCAGCTGGCTCCATGGGCCCGTGGCCAGGAACTTCTGCCGGACCATGCTGCGGCTGCACGGGGCCAGGTCTGCAGCAGGCGAACCGCTGCCGGTGGTGGCGGATCAGGTGAGCTGCCCGACCGCAACCCACACCCTGGCCCGGGCCTGCTGGCGTGCCATCGGGGTGGGGGCGGACCCCGATGGGCCTCGGATCCTGCACTGGAGTGATGACGGCGTGGCCAGCTGGTACGACTTTGCGCTGGCGATCGGCGAACTTGGCAGCGCCGCTGGCTTGATTGTCGCTGCCGCGGAGGTGTACCCGATCCCGACATCTCGATACCCCACTGCCGCCCGGCGACCATCCTTCTCCCTGCTGGACTGTGCCACCAGTCGGCAGGCCCTGGGCCTGAGGGGGGTCCACTGGCGCAACGCCCTGGCGGCGGTGCTCAGTGAGATCGCTGGCGGGTCTGGATAGTGCTGTCAGGGCGACTCCGGACAACCTGCGAAAGCCGCAGATCAGCCATTGCGCCGCAGTCGTGTCATAGAAGTTCCGAACGATGAAGTCGACGAAGCAGTTGGGCATCAGCGGTGCCGAGACCGGTATACGGCACAGTTTGTGCTGGCCGAGAGTCAGGTGTGAGCGCGGATGCGTCACTGGCCGAGGCTGGCCAGGGCGGGCATCGTAGTCGTAACGCAGCGGCCAGGGGATCACATTCCTTGCGACCACGTCTCCATGCAACTCATCCTCGAGATAGGTCTCGGGTGCGTTCTGAATTCTGATCAACCGTGATCTCAACGGCCGGGTACGGCTCATTCTGGATGCTCAACACGAAGAAGCCTGGGAAGAGTTCTGGGTAAGCAACACCCCTGTGCATGAGCTGGACAGGCAACAGCCTGGGCATCCGCTACCACAGCTGGCGAAATCCATCGATGACCGCCTGAAACCCCACACATGGCCAGCCGAGTAGCTGTTGCTGTTCGAAGACGACATCAAGCAACTGATCGAGTCATCCGTCACGTTTCCCCTCTGCGATCAGAATGACAACCCGATCCCAGGGGTCCGTGTCGTTGATCGGCTGGCCACCGAGTCCACATGGTCGAGCATCATCAAGCCTTCTGAACCCATTCCCCGGGTGGTCTTCTATTCGATCAAGGGGGGTGTCGGTCGCTCCACAGCCCTGGCCGCCTGCGCCCTGGCCCTGGCTGAAGCGGACCAACAGGTGCTGCTGCTGGATCTGGATCTGGAATCCCCAGGCCTTTCAACATCCCTGCTGCCGGAGGATCGCCAACCTGCTTTCGGCATCACCGACTGGTTGGTGGAAGACCTTGTCGGCAATGGCGACAGCATCATCGAGGACCTACAGGCGGAAAGCCCCCTTCCCCGGCGGGGCCAGATCCTGGTGGTGCCGGCCCATGGCAGGAGACTCGGCGAATACATCAGCAAACTGGGTCGGGTGTGGATGCCCAGCGTTCCGGAGAATGGCCCACGCCGGATCTGGTCCGAGCGTCTCGCCCGCCTGCTTGGCAAGCTCGAGGAGCTGCACAGGCCCGACATCGTGCTGATCGACTCCCGCGCCGGCATCGACGAGATGGCTTCTGCTTGCCTCACCGATCTGGGCGCCTCGCGAATCTATCTGTTTGCACAGGACAGCGTCCAGACCTGGTCCGGCTATCGACTGCTGTTCCAGCACTGGCGGCAGAACGACGTTGCTCTGGAGATGCGGGAACGGCTGCAACTGGTGGCAGCCATGCTGCCCAGCTGGGATGGCAAGTTCGATAAGGCTGCCACTGACCTGTGGGAGCAGGCCTACAACCTCTTCCTCGAAACCCTGTATGACGAGCAGCCAGCGGAAATCGATCAAGCCCATGATCAAGACGACCGCGGCGTCTCCCTCGAAAGCCGGAACCAGGCCGATGGGTCTTCGGAGGATTGCAGCAACTTCAGCTTTGATCTGAACGATCAGGAGGCCCCTCACCATGCCTGCCTGATTCCCTGGAACCAGAGCTTCGCTGGCATTGCGTCTCACTACAGACGTCTGGATGGCATCCCGTCAGGACTGCTTGAGTCGGTGTATGGCGAATTAATCAAAAATCTCTTGATCAACGATCTCCACAGCAAGCTGGGCCCACCCTCATGAGCGCGACGCCCTGCACCCCCCGGCAGCTTCGCGAGGCCATCGTGGCCACGCTGCCAGCCGACCCGGCGGCAGAACATGGTCAGCAGGGTCCGGAAAGGCAAAGCCAGCTCTATCTGCCGTCCTCCCATACCAGGGCGCTGCGGTTGGAAAGCAGCCTGGTGATCGGCGGCCGCGGTGTTGGCAAATCTGTCTGGAGCGAGGCACTGCAAGGCAATGTGCAGGAGAGTGGCGTGCTGCCGCCAGGTTTCTTCCCCGCCTACAGCCTCTCTGTTCAGCCTGGCTGTGGCATCTCGCCGAAACGCAACATCTATCCCGACCCTGATACGTTCGACGCTTTGCTCGCCCGATCATTCCCTGCCTTTGCAATTTGGCGGGGGGTGCTTTGCAGGGCGCTGGCCCAGGTCGCCGGCCAGGATTGCCTTCCCAAGGACAGCTGGGAATCAACGGTGGGCTGGGTACAGACGTCCCCTGAAGATGTGGCCAGGCTCATCGAAGACAGCGACCGGATCCTGCAGCAACGGGGTCAAGGCCTGTTACTGGTCTTCGATGCCCTGGATCGGGTCAGCAGCTCAGGCCGATGGAGCGTTGTCGACAAGGCGATCGGTGATCTGATGCGACTGGTGCTGCAGCTCAAGGGAAGCCGACGCATCCACGCCAAGGTGTTCCTGCGTACCGACCAGTATGAGCGGGGCAACTTTGCCGGCATCCCCGATTTTTCCAAGCTTCAGTCCACCCGCGTCGAGCTGATCTGGTCGGCCAGCGACCTCCATGGCCTGCTCTGGCAAACCCTCACCAATGGTGGCCCCGGTGCCGCCCGGGATCAGTTCCGCTCCTGGTGTGATGATTTATCCAGACAGGGAAATACCTGGTCTGATTTACCCAGACAGGGAAACCTGCTGTTTGATCCACCCGCCATGTCCTCAGGCTCCGGAGCCGGGCGCTGGCCCATTCCTCAGGAGCTACAACGGAATCAAAGGGTCCAGCGCCGGATCTTCCAGGAGCTGGCCGGCCCATGGATGGGGAAGGATCGCCGCCGCGGCGTTCCCTATGTGTGGATCGTCAATCATCTCGCTGATGGCCAGGGACAGACGACGCCGCGATCGTTTCTGGCTGCGCTTCGCCATGCCGCCGAGGATTCGCTGGAGCGCTACTGCGACCATCCCCTGGCCCTCCACTACGACAGCCTCAAGCGGGGCGTGCAGGCTGCTTCCCAGATCCGTATCGATGAACTCGCTGAGGACCATGCCTGGATGCGGGACGTCATGCGTCCCCTTGCGGGCATCATGGTTCCCTGTTCGAAGGATGATGTCCTGGCGCGATGGCGGAATGAATGGGGTGCCTTGCAGAGTGATGGCAGCTCCCAGCCCTCTGAAGTCAGCCGCTTGGTGGAGTCTCTGCCTGAGTCTCTTGCCAGGGATGATTGGCCTGGAGTGCTGAAGTATCTCGAGCAGCTGGGGTTGATCACCTGGTTGCGCGATGGCCGGCTCAACATGCCTGATCTCTTTCGGGTCGGCTTCCGTCTGGGCCGACGCGGCGGCATCAAGCCCGCCCTGCGTCATTCCCGCTCGGCATGAGCAGCACATGCCACCCCGTGGACAGTGCCCGGAGGCCGAGCGAGCCTTGCTGCCGTGGCAGCCGCTGGCGAGATTGCCTCCACGGCCTTGTCCACCTGCCGCTCCAGGGCCTCGCGATCACCACTGTTGTCCAGGATGCGATCCGCCAGGGGACGCTTGCGGCTGCTGGGCCACTGGGCCGCGATCCTGGCCCGGGCCTCCTCCCCGCTGATGGCACTGCGTTGTCGCAGGCGCTGCAGCTGTGACACCTCCGGTAGATCCAGCAGCCAGATCTCACTGCAGAGTGCTTCCAGCCCAGCTTCGAACAGCAGCGGGATCGCCAGCACCACCGTGGGGGCGTGGGCCAGGTGTGCCAACGCCTGATCGAAGCCCTGCCGCACCAGGGGGTGAATCCGGGCTTCCAACCAAGCTCTGGCCTCGACATCGCTGAACACGATGCGCCCCAGGGCCTTCCGGTCGAGCTGCCCCCCGGCGTCTTCGATCCGGGTTCCGAAGTGCTGCAGTACGAGGGGGGTGAGGGGACTGTCCGGCGCCAGGGCGGCCCGGGCCATGACGTCGGCATCCAGCACCGGAAAACCGTGCCGCCTGGACAGCAATGCCGTCACGGTGCTCTTGCCGCTGGCGATCCCCCCGCTGACCCCGATGCGCCGCTGCGGCCCTGGCCAGCGAGATCTGCCCTCTGTCACGGCTCGGCTGTGCGTCTGGCCTCAGTGTCCGATGCTGAGAAGCCTCTGGCGTTCCCAGCCGTGACCTGGCAGCCCATTCCCGGTGGTATCGCTGCGCCTCGGGGATTCCGTGCCGCGGGGGTGGCGGCTGGTCTGAAACCCTCCGGTCTGCCGGACCTGGCCCTGCTGCTTGCTCCCGAGCAGGCCAGCTGCGCCGGCAGCTTCACCACCAATCTCGTGCGGGCCGCCTGCGTGGATCTCTGTGCCCAGCGTCTGCAGCAGTGCGGGGGACGCGCCCGGGCGGTGATCATCAATGCCGGCCAGGCCAATGCCTGCCTGGGAGAGCGGGAACTGAGCGACAGCCTGCGCATCACCGCGGCCGTGGCTGCGGAGCTGGGCCTGGCGGAGGAAGCGGTGCAGATCTGCTCCACCGGCGTGATCGGCCAGCCCATTCCCATGGACACCCTGCTGGCCGGCCTCGGGCCACTGCTGGCATCGCTCTCCCGACAGGGAGGTGCAGCTGCGGCGCAGGCCATCCTCACCACCGACCTGGTGGCCAAGGACATTGCTCTGGAAGCGGATCTCGCCGGTCGGACCGTGCGCATCGGCGGCATGGCCAAGGGGTCGGGCATGATCCACCCCGCCATGGCCACCATGCTGGCCGTCCTCAGCTGTGATGCCGGCGTGGAGCCCAGGCTCTGGCAGGCCATCGTCGATCGTGCCGTGGAGCGCTCCTTCAATGCCGTCAGCGTGGATGGCGACACCAGCACCAACGACACCTGCCTGGCCTTCGCCGCCGGCCCGCCACTGGCCGCTGAGCAGCTGGCCGCGTTGGAAGAGGGCGTGATGGCGGTCTGCACGCACCTCGCCAGGGCCATCGCCCGGGATGGGGAAGGCGCCACCTGTCTGCTGGAGGTTGCCGTGGAAGGGGCGGCCAGTGCTGCCGACGCCCGCAGCATCGCCCGCACCGTCTGCGCCTCCTCGCTGGTGAAGACGGCCATCCACGGCCGTGACCCCAACTGGGGCCGCATCGTCGCCGCCGTGGGTCGGGCCGGTGTGCCCCTGGATGCCCATGCCATCGCGCTGTGGCTGGGTGACACACAACTGATGGCCGCCGGTCGGCCCCTGAGCTTTGATCGCCAGGCTGTGTCGGCCTATCTCGAGGCCCGGGCCGCAGGGGCCTATCTCCGCGACGACAGCGTCGCGATCCGGATTGCCGTGGGTGATGGATCCGGGGCAGGACTGGCCTGGGGCTGTGACCTGTCTGATCAATACATACGTATCAACGCCGATTACACCACATAGCGGATGTTCTCGGCGACATGGGCGCAGGCTGCTGCCCCCTTGCGCCCGACGCCCCCGGTGCCCTGGCCCCCGTCACCGGGAGCGAGACCCCAGCTCCTGCATGTCTGTCGGTACCACCTCGAGGGTGATGGTCTTGCCCTGGCGCACCAGGGTCAGCTCCAGGGCCGCCCCCACGCCGGCACGATCCACTGCCTCCACCATGGCGGAGGGGTCGGTGATCTCCCCGTCCCCGGCCTCGATGATCACGTCACCCTTGCGCAGACCCGCTGCCGCTGCGGGACTGTCGGGCATCACCTGGACCACCAGAACTCCTGATCGCTCCGGCAGGTTGCCATAGCCATTGGGATCTTCCCTGTCCTTCCTGGCCAGCTCCGCCGTATGGACCTGGATCCGCACCCCGATCATGGCGTGGCTCACCTTGCCGGAGGCCACCAGCTGCCGGGCGATGGCCTCTGCGCGGTTGATCGGAATGGCGAAGCCCAGGCCGGCACCGGGGCCGCTGCGCACCAGGGTGTTGATCCCCACCACTTCCCCCGCCGCATTGAGCAGGGGCCCCCCGGAATTGCCGGGATTGATGGCGGCGTCGGTCTGGATCAGGTCCAGCCGCTTGCCGGTGATGCCAAGGTCCCCTCCGTCACGGTCGATGCTGCTGATGATGCCCAGCGTCACGGTGTTGTTCAGACCGTAGGGATTGCCGACGGTGATGGCCCAGTCGCCCACCTTGACGGCATCGGAGTCACCCAGCGTGACGACCGGCATGGATCCATCGGTATCCAGCTGCAGCACGGCAAGATCCGTGATGGCATCGCGACCCAGCACCTTGGCGCCGAGACGTCGGCCATCGGTGAGGGTGACGCTGGCATCGTCGCTGCCCTGCACCACATGGGCATTGGTGAGCACCAGACCTTCAGCATCGAAGATCACACCGGTGCCCTGTCCCCGCCGTACCCGCGGGGGAAAGGGGGCTTCACCGCGGCCGCGCGGGAAGAACTCACGGAAGAAAGGATGGTTGCGGAACAGTTCGGGCATGTCCTGCATCCCCTCCTCATCCACCGTGCGCTCCACATCGATGCGCACCGTGGCAGGACCGGCACGGCGCACGGCCTGTGCCACAAAGGACTCCCGGGCCACGGTGGGCTGCGGCTGCGGCTCGGTCCTGGGCTCCTGTGCCACGGTGGGCTGCGGTGGCTCGGGCATGACCTCGGGCCTGGGCTCCTGTGCCACGGCGGGCTGCGGTGGCTCGGGCATGACCTCGGGCCTGGGCTCCTGTGCCGCGGCGGGCAGAAGGGCCCGCAGCTGGCTGAGCTGCTGATGTTGCCCCAGGCCATAGCCGAGGCCAGCGGCCGCCAGGATCAGGGCCGTAGCGGTGATCAGGGGCTCAAGACGACGATTCATCCCGATGTGAGACACGGACTGACGTCAGGCTGCCGGACAATTGTGCCTGAAGTGCAACGGGTCACATCTGCTCACCAACACAGTCGTCGACAGGGCCCTGCTGCTGTTGTGAAGAGAATCCAAGGCCCTCCGGGGCCTGGACAGGGCCTTTGCACAATGCGGGACACATGAGATTCACCCTGCAGTGTGGACAACTCCTCTCTCTTGCTCGGGATCCAGGCACTGGAGGGCAAGGAGCTGCTGGATGGCAGACGGGTGTTGCTCTGCTTTGGCAGCCGCAGTCTGCTGTCCCTGTTCAGGAGCAGCGCCATCGGCAGCAGTGTTGTCGCCACTGCCAGTGATCAGGCCTCTGCTCTGGCGCTGCTGCAGAGTCAGCGGGCCGACCTGCTGATCTGCACCGATGGTCTGACCGAAGGCAGCGGCATCAGCCTGCTGGAACAGGCCCATGGTCGCTTCACCGGCCTGCTCAGCCTGCTGATCGCGGAACAGGAGCACCCCGACCAGCTCCACCGGGCCATTCAGGCTGGCTGCCATGGCATCTGTGTGGGATCCCGTGTCGGCCAGGGAACGTTGCTGCAGGCTCTGTGTGTGGTCTGCGATGGGGGCACCTACATCGACGCCCGTGTCTCGGAGGTGCTGCGCCAGAGGGAGGACCCTGCCCATGGGCGTCACCATCAACGGCTGACCACCCGTGAACTGCAGGTGCTGGAGCAGGTGGTGAACGGCCACTCCAATGCACAGATCGGCATACGGCTCCATCTCAGCACGGACACCGTGAAGAGCTACCTGAAGACCATCTACCAGAAACTCGAAGCGCGGGATCGCACCCACGCCGCCGTGATCGCTCTGCGCAACGGCCTGGTGCCCTGATGGCAGGGGAGGCGGTTCGCCCTCAGGGGGCAGATCGGCGAATCTTCATTGCTCCTGGCCACGTTGAATGGACATGACGCCGAGGCTGCCATGAGGATCGACAGACCTTTGCCGGGGCCTGATGGCTTCGGTTTCGATTTCGATCAGGTCTGGCAGGCCTACGACCGGGAACACCCCGGCCATGGCCTCAGTGCCGAGCTGCAGAAGCGGGCTGTGCTGGAGCTGCTGGCCGAGCATCCATGGCTCCGGGAGAACGGCCACCAGGCCAGCCGGCTGGCCGATTTCCGCATCCGGCTGCTGCTGCGCCGAGGCGCCATCCCGGAGTGACTCAGCGCCAGCGTTCCACAGCCACCGTGCCAGCGAAACCGGGCAAGGGTGCCTGGCACTTGAGCACCAGCACCCGCATCGGCAGGGGTCCGTAGAGCTCCGTCAGCAGATCCAGCACCACCTCGGCGAAGCGCTCGATGGTGTGGCAGGAAAAGGTCTGCACCAGGACCTGCAGGCGGCTGATCGCCAGCCCATAGTCGGCGGTCTGGGTGATGTCGTCCTCTGCCGCCGCGCTGCCCAGCTCGCGCCAGAGCGAATACTCCAGCTCGAACCACTGGCCCAGCTCCCGCTCCGGGGGCAGCACACCAATGCGGGCCCACAGCCTCAGCCCCTTCACATGCACTGCGTCGCCGCCATGGCGGCGCGGGTCATAGCCGCTCATGCCAGGGGCAGCTGCCGATGGATGAAGCCGATCCTGCCGCTGGTCACAGCCTCGACGGTCTGGCCGTCCCCCCGCAGGCGATAGCGATAGGTCACCAGTCCTTCCAGTCCCACAGGGCCCCGTGGGGGCAGGGTCTGGGTGCTGATGCCCACCTCCGCGCCAAAGCCGTAGCGGAAGCCATCGGCGAAGCGGCTGGAACAGTTGTGATAGACGCCGGCGCTGTCCACCGAGGCCAGGAAGCGCTCCCCGGCGGCAGTGTCACTGCTGCAGATCACATCGGTATGGCGGGAGCCATAGCGGCGGATATGGGCCAGGGCTTCGTCCATGTCAGCCACCAGCTTCACCGCCAGGATGCGATCGGCGTATTCCGCCCCCCAGTCGTCTTCGCTGGCGGCCCTGGCCACACCGAGGGCACAGGCGGCGGCATCACCGCGCAGCTCCACCCCCTTGTCCGCAAAGACGGGCAGGGCGGCAGCGAGGAACGCCCGGGCGCTGTCGCGGTGCAGCAGCAGGGTCTCGATGGCGTTGCAGGCGGCCGGATAGTCGGTCTTGCTGTCGATGGCGATCTCGACGGCTTCAGCCACGTTCACCCTGGCATCCACGTAGAGGTGGCAGATACCGTCCGCATGGCCGAGGACAGGGATGCGGGTGTTGTCCTGAATGAATCGCACGAAGCTGTTGGACCCCCTGGGAATGATCAGATCCACGAGCCCGTCCAGCCGCAGCATGGCGAGGCTCTCCTCCCGACCGGTCAGCAGCACCAGGCAATCGTCCGCCACGGCCGTGCCGGCCAGGCCATCCCGCAGGGCGTCGATGATTGCACGGCAGCTGCGGGTGGCTTCCCGGCCACCCTTGAGCATGGCGCCGTTGCCGGAGCGGATGGCCAGGGAGGCGATCTGGATCACGGCATCCGGGCGCGCCTCGAAAATGACGCCCAGCACGCCGAGGGGCACGCTGACCCGCTCCAGCCGCAGTGCCTCGGCCAGCTCCACGTGCAGCAGCCGTTGACCGACGGGATCAGGCAGGGCTGCCACCTGCCGGACGGCGGCGATGGCCCCCTCCAGCTTCCCGGCATCCAGCCTGAGCCGCGCCAGCAGGGCCTGACCGAGCCCATCAGCGGCGGCCGCGTCCATATCCGCCTGGTTGGCCGCCAGAATCCTGTCGCGCTGGCGTTCCAGGCCAGCCGCCATGGCCTCCACCGCCGCCGCCCGGTCGCCGTCGGCCAGCAGCGCGAGCCTGGCGGCAGCCTGGCGCAGGGCCTGAGCCCGCTGCAGCAGGTCGGCTGTAGGTTCGGTCACGGCCATCGGCACTGCAGCAAGCCAGCAGGGCTTCCATCATCCCTTGCGCACATTCAGGCCCGCTGCCCATCGCTCCAGGGGCCACCGCCGGGCAGCGAGGCAGCCGGCACCATGGCCCGGCGGTGGATTCAGAAGCGGAAGAACACCTCCAGCGAGGCCTTCCAGTTGCTCTCGCTGTCCATCACCGCCTGGATGCTGTAGGACCGGTCGAGCTGCCAGCCCAGGCTGAATTCCAGCGGGATCTCCCTGTGGTTGGGTGCAGCCAGCAGCGAGAGGTTGAGGCTGTCGCCGATGTCGATCCCCAGCTCTGTGCCCAGCACCAGCTCAGGGGAAAGACGACGCCTCTCCTCAGCGGCGGACACGTCCAGCTGGGGAACCATATAGGCGGGGTAGATGGAAAAGGTGAAGGGGCTGTCAGGCCTGGTGACGAAGGAGTTGATCCAGGGGTCCACCAGGGTCTGCCCCAGGGCCGTGACCACCGAGGAGGTTGCCTGTCCGGCCAGCACCTCTGCCACCGCACTGCCACCGATCAGCCCGATCAGTTCACGCTCGGGCAGGGGCGGCGTGCTGGTCAGGGCGATGCTCTCCAGCAGGCGGTCGGCCTGACCGCTGACGATGAGGCGGATCCTGACGAGGTTCAGCCGCTCGGAGAACGACAGTGACGAGGCATCGAAACCATCCCGTTCGCTCTCCAGGGGCTGGTTATCAGGTGATGGGGTTCCACCGAGGCTGGTGGCCAGGCGGGCCTGCAGTGCCAGATCCAGATAGGGAATCGGCCCAAGGCTGGGGATGAAGACCGCCACGTTGGGGCTGTCGCGATCCAGGCTGAAACTGGTCGTGAACAGGGTCAGGCGACCGCTCAGCAGCTTCACGACACCATTGATGGACAGGTCCCTGTCCAGGGGGCCGTTCATCAGCAGGTTGCCCCCGATCGCAAAGTCGGCCAGGGGAAGGCTCTGCAGGCGCATCCCGGGGCCCAGCTCCAGCCGCAGATCGCGGAAGCGGATGGCCCCCTTGTCGGGCAGGACCGCCTCGAACCGTTCAGCCCACGCCTGGTTCGGATTCGGGGCGTTGAGCACCAGCGGAGCATCGAACATCCAGTCCGCCCCGGCAAACTGCGTCTGGTCCGGCCCGCTGGCGCCGCTGTCAGCACCACTGCCGTTGCCGCCACCCGCCCCGGGGGCCAGCGCACCCTCGCTCAACTGCAGAGAACCACCGAACACCGGACTGGTCAGGCTCCCCCCGACGCTGAGGGCACCGCTGACGCTCAGCTCTGCCTGGGGCCACGCCATGCGGTTGCCTGAAAACCGGACTGTCAGCGGTTGGCTGGCGTCCACCACGGGCTGGAACAACCCCACATAACCGTCAGCGGAGATGAGCCCATCGCCCACGTCCGCTTCAAGCCGGTCGAGGTAGAGACTGTCGAAGTCGAACAGTGCGGTGATGTCGAGATCCCGCACCGGCTGCCCCAGCACCGCCAGGGTTCCATCGGTGAGGCGAAGATAGCCGTTGGCAATGGGTTGGCGCAGGCTGCCGCGCAACAGCAGGAAGACCCTGGCTGATCCCCCCTGCCAGACCAGGGCCGGGCCGCCGAGTCCCAGCAGAAAGCCAAGGCCCTCGTCTCTGCTGGACAGGCGCAGATTGAGGTCCTCGGCAGCTGCATCGAGGCTCAGGCCGCCGCGCAATTCCAGCAGCTCCTCCACCTCCCCACCCAGCAGGGCGATGTCCAGGCTCAGCCGCCGCCCCTCCAGGCTGATCCGACCTTCCTGCAGACTGAGTGGCCGGCCAGCCAGCTCGGCATCCACCATGTCCAGGCTGAGCGAGGCGGAGACCCCGCCGGGGCCACCCAGGCGGTAGCGTCCGCGGCCCTGCAGCGAACCAGAGACGGGCAGGCCGCCTGGGGCCAGCAGGGTCGCCAGGGCAAGGGGAACGGTGTCGAATCCGAAGCTGCCCTCGCCTGCACCGACAAACGGCCCCTCGAAGCGCAATGTCCAGGGGGTGACCTCCAGGGCGCGGTCCAGCCCCTCAGTGGCCAGCCAGAACCGGCCGCTGAGATCAGCCGATCCCTGCAGGGCCCCGACGGGTCCGGCCAGGCGGAGGCTGCCGTCGACGCGACCTCGCAGGGCGTCCAGCAGAGCGTCAACCCCCTTCCCCTGCCCCAGCGCCCGGTCGAGTCCAGTCAGTCTTGCCCTCGCCCTTGCCCTCGCCTGGTTCAGCTGCGCGCCCAGTGGCAGGTCCAGGGAACGGATCTGCAGGGCGCTCCCATCCACGGGCAGCAGCTCCCCGGCACTCCCTTGCCCGGGCTGAGGGAGCGCCAGCAGCGTCTCCAGCAACAGCACGGCGGTCACAATGGTCTGGGCCGGAACCGCTTCCAGCCGTACTTCCAGATCCACGGCATCACGGCTGCTCTGACGCGTGCGCAGAGCAACCTTGCCGTCACCGGCCCCCAGGACGCTGAGCAGCTCGAAGCCGCCTGGCTGCAGGCTGCCCCGCAGCTGGAGCGTGGTAAAGCCCAGAGGTCCCAGGCGCGGACGCGTCACCTGTGTGTCCAGGGCCAGACGGCGACGTCCCGGATCCAGGCTGCCCCGTCCAGTCAGCAGACCACTGAGGGGCCGGAAGGGACCGGCGTTTCTCCAGGCCAGTTGCAGCGGCCGCAGGGGTAGGTCCTGGGCGGACCAGAGGTAGCGACCGGGGCTGGCGGGATCGGTGTCGACCGTGAGATGCCCGCCCGCCCGCTGCAGTTCCATGGCACGGAGCCCGAAACCCCTGTCCAGTTCCACCAGCAGCCCGTCGCTCCCCCGGGACAGGCTGAGCCGGTGGGCGTCAGGGCCACTGGCCAGGGTCCCCAGCCAGCGCTCGGGCCAGGCGAGGCGCCCCAGGCGGAGCGAGTTCAGTGCCACATCGGCCTTGAAGCGCGGTGCGGCCAGGGTTCCCCGGATCTCTCCCACGTAGTCGAAATGGCCCCCCAGCATCTGACCCGTGGCCAGCCCCAGCAGGTCGAGGGGCAGCCGGCGGGCGTCCAGATCGAGCTGCAATCCAGCAGCTCGGAGCGGTGAGCCGGCGGGCCAGTCCAGTCGTCCCCTGACGGCAACGTCCGGGGCGCGGAAGTCCACCAGCTCCAGCCCGGAACCATCCAGCTGCAGCTGCGCGCGGGTGGGCCCGAGCAGGCTGCCATAGCCCATCTCGAGGCCCTCGGGCCAGCGCAGATCCAGATGGTTGTGTGCAAGCGTGATGCCTCCGCCGAGCCAGCGGCCCTCCCCGCTGTGCCTGGGCTGGTCGTAGTGCCCAGCGGCGCTGACGTGGAGCTCGGTGGGGGCCCGCAGGCGTGGATGCAGCAGGGAGAAGAACGGCCCCAGCTCCACCCCGTCGAGATCCATATCCAGCGTCCAGCGTTTCTGCGCTGCTTCACCATCCATGCTGATGGCGGTGCCGGCGGCCATGGGAAGGCTGCCCCGCAGTGTGCCCCCACGACCGTGCCAGGCCAGGGTCAACGAACCCGGGTCTGCAGCGGTGCCGACACGCAGGTCGAGCGTGGGGCGCCGCAACGGTCCCCTCAGGTGCCCCTGGGCGCGGTAGACCACGCCGTCGGAATAGGGCGTGGCTTCACGGGGGGTCAGCCAGTCGGCAGGGGCGAGGCTGAACTGCGCCAGCACGAAATCCGACTGCCGTCCCAGGGTGCCCCCCGCCCGGATCCGGGTGTCACCCGCAGCCAGAACAAACCGCTCGATGTGCAGCTCCTCCCCCAGCTCCGCATCCAGCTGCAGATCGCTGTCCGGCAGCTCCTTCTCCTGGGGCCCGTAACCCCAGGTGGGAAACCGGTCGTTGCGCCGCCAGTTGCGCAGCGAGGACCGCAGGGACAGCTTGCGACCGGAGCCCTGCAGTCCGTCGAGGCTGAGGCTGCCGTTCCACTGTCCGGCGATGATCCCCGCGCGGCGACTGGGCAGGGCGCCATCCCAGTGGAGGTCCAGGCTGCCCCGACCATCCATGCGCAGGGCGCCATCGAGCACACCCTGGAGCGCCCCCAGGCGGTAGCTGGTCTGCTGCAGCTCGAGGGTCTGGCCCCGACAGTGCAGCTCCAGGCGGTCCAGCTCCAATGCCTCCAGTTTCGTTGACAGGGAGACTGGCCTCAGACCCAGCTGATCCAGCGGCAGCACATAGGGATTCAGGCCGAGGAAGGCCAGGGGCAGGACAAGGCGCTCGGCAGCGGGCGCCAGGGCCAGCCGCTGGGGGCTGAGAGGAATCCCGGCGGCAGGGGTGGCGCTGGAGAGGATGGTGGCGCTGCCTTCACAGCGGCGCTGCAGAGGGCCGCCAAGACTGAAGCGGAGATCCGACTGCAACCGTCCCGGCAGCGGCTGACCGCCGGCAGTGAGGCCGAAAGCGGCAAACTGCGCCAGGTTCAGGCCTTCGGTGCCGAGCGTCAGCTGCCAGGGGCGATCCGCGAGGGAGCCCCGGGAGTGGAAGGAGACCTGCTCACCTCCGCTCAGGGCCAGTGCTCCCCAGCCCTCCCAGCGGTTGGGGCGGCTGAGGTAGTCGAGTCGGCCACGGAGGGTCAACAACAGGTCCGGCGGGTCCAGATCGCTGTGCCCCCTGGCCCAGACCGACAGCTGCGCCCCCTGGCCAGGGTGGAGTCGGATGCGCAGGGGTGGTGGCCCGGCCCTGGCGGACTGCTGGCCGGAACGCCTTTGGCCAGCGCCACCAGCAACCCAGAACGCCCCGCTGCTGTTCTGGCGCAACTGCATGGTCGCGCCGTGCAGATGCAGGTCCACCACCCAGCGGCGCTGCAGCAGGCTGGCGAGCAGGTCCACACCGGCGCTGAGGGCGGCGACGTCGACACTGCTGTCATCCCTGGCACCACGCAGCAGGCGGCTGGGCCCCAGGCGTACCCCCCGCCAGCCGAGGCCGCGGTAGTCGCCGAGCTGCAGGGGGTGGCCGAGGCTGCGGGAGACGAGCTGTTCGAGCCGCAGCCCCAGGACGTCACTGTTGCGGTCGAGGCTCTGATCCAGCGCCACAAGAGCCACGGGAACAGAGAGTCCCAGCAGTGCCCCGAGAACGATCAGGCCGCGGCCGAGGCGACACTGCAGGCGGTATCCGAGGCGACGCTGCTGGAGCGGTGGTGAGGATGCAGAGGGCCCATCTGTCTGGTGAGCCACGCTGCCCAACCCCGCAGCACCGAATATAGGCGTCAGTTCCAGGCTGATCCATGGTGTCCGACCCACTGCTGCTGAAGGCGGGCACCTGGCTCGGCATCGCTGCGGCGATGGTCCTGCTGCTGACGCTGGTCGCCTTCCGCGCGGGCTGGGGCGTTCGCTTCCGTCTGGTGGGGGTGAGCAGCTTCACCGCACTGCTGGCCATCTCCTGCCTGGCCTTTGCCATCAGCTACGAACCGCCGGTGCAGGTGGAGGGTGCCCTGTCGATTCCGGTGGTCTTCGACAATGGCCGGGACCTGATCGTGGCCTCCAGCCCCGACCCGATCCCGGCCGATGCTGTCGAACCGAGCCTGCGGCGGCTGGCGCTGGTCCAGGCCCGGCGGCGGTGGGATTCGCAGGGTGTGCTCACGGTGCGACTGCGCAGCATCCGCAGTGATGGGGAGGGCGTGAGCCGGCCGGTGGTGCTGGCAACGGCGACGATCCCCGCCGGAGCCGGCCCGGACGCGATCCGGATCGAGCCCGGCTGAGCTGAACCGATGCTCCCCGATGTGCCCAGGCATCTACGCCAGGAAGCACGGGCCCTGGAGGCCTGCGGCATCGATAGCTGGGCTGCGCTCTCCAGGCTGGATGACGGGGCACTCGCCAGGGCGGTTCGACTGCACGGCGCCGATCTCAGGCGCCTGCGGCGCCTGCGCGGGCAGGCCCTGTTGATGCAGGGCACGGGGCTTGCGGTCCATGAGGCGGCAGCGTTGCTGTATGCGGGCATCGCCGATGTGAAGGGGTTGGCGACCAGCCAGCCGGAGCAGCTGCACCGCCACATTGGCCGTCTGACCAGGGCGCTGGGGGGCCGTGCCATCCCCTGTCCAAGCCTGGCCACCGTGCAGCGCTGGGTGGTCGCCGCAAGGCGCTGCAGGGGCTGAAAGGGGGCTGGGGCGAGGAGTCAGGGGCAGTGAAGCCTCTGGAAAACGTCTCATCAGCCTGTCTTCTCTCGTCAAGATCCATTGCGCTGCCAGGGCCGACCTGTGACTTGCGCCCCTTCCCCGGAGCGTCCCTGGGGAGACTCCGGACAACCCCTGATTTCGGCTTTGCACTTGCCGAGATCCACTGCGGTGCAATGGCCAATCCGCGGCTGTCGCCGGCTTCCCGGACGTTCCTCAGCCGGGTGGCCCGGAGTGCCTCCGACCACGGCAGGGAGGTTGACACCGTAAAAGCCGACCACATCGACTGTGGCAAACCGCTTGAATGGTTGTAGTCGTCAGCGCATCGGAGCAGGAGCTCCCGGAAGCCATGGCATACACGACCTCACTGCGGCGACAACCGAACGGTGGACCCTGGCTGCTCAGTCTGTGTCTGGCGGGAGCCCTGAGTCTGAGCCTTGTGCCGTCGCTGATCAGCGCTGTCGAGGCCAGGCCGTCGGTCCTGCTCGACACGATCAAGGATGACCCCGGCACAGCGGAGGTCCTCTGCGCTGACTTCAACGCCCTGAACGAGAAGGGGGTGCGTGTCCATGAACGGGAAAGTCTGGAGATCACTGCTCGAAGGCATCAACTCAGTCAGCTGGATGCAGAAATCCTGACCACCTATGTGGTGGGTCTCTACTGCCCGAACGTGCGCTGAGCTCACGTTGCGGCATGGTGCCGTTCGCCCGCCGGCGCCTGGTGTCGACCTGCTGCAGAACCTGCAGGGAGCTGCCCTGCCGCTGCCGCTGATCGCCTCGGCGGCGAATGCAGCGAGCGGAGTCCGCAGCGGAGCCTGGGCCTCGAAGAGGGTGTTGGGCGGGAAACAGCGTTAAGCTCCCGCCTCGGATCAGGGAATGTTGTGCTGGTGAACACGCTGGACTGGATGCAGCAAGACGCCGGGCGTCTGGAGGGTTGCAGCCACAGCGACCCCTTTGCCATCCTCGGCCCCCAGCTTCTGGAGGAGAGTCGCTGGGTGGTGCGGGCCTGGTTCCCCGACGCCGACAGGGTGGTCCTGCAGGTGGGTGGTCGCCGCCTGCCGATGGCGACACCCCATCACCGCTGGCTCTTCGAGGCGGAGCTGGACCACGACCCCGGCAACAGCTACACCTACCTGCTGGAGCGCGGCGGCAGCAGCAGCACCGAGCAGGATCCCTACCGCTTTCGCGATGACTGGATGGGCGAGTTGGATCGCCATCTCTTCGCCAACGGCAACCACCATCACATCTGGAAGAAGATGGGGAGCCACCTGCGCACGATCGACGGGGTGGCAGGGGTTCAATTCTGCCTCTGGGCCCCCAATGCCCGCAGCGTTTCAGTGCTCTGCGACCGCAACGGCTGGGATGGCCGCATGCACCCCATGCAGGCCCGTCTCGGCGGCATCTGGGAACTGTTCATCCCTGCAGTCGCTGTGGACGACCACTACAAGTACGAGGTTCATACGCAGCAGGGTCACTGCTACGAGAAACAGGATCCCTATGGCTTCGCCTGTGAGATCCGTCCGCTGGTGGGTTCGGTGGTCTCCGCCCTCGGCACCTACGACTGGAAGGACGCCGAATGGTTGCGCAAGCGCGATTCGGTCAATCCCCTGGAGCAGCCCATCTCGGTCTACGAGATGCACCTTGGTAGCTGGATGCATGCCGATGCCAGCGAGCCCTATGTGGAACCCGACGGCAGCGTCCGCCCTGCGGTGCCCGCCTGCGACATGAAACCCGGAACCCGCCTGCTCACCTACCCCGAACTTGCCGATCGGGTCATCCCCTATGTCAAGGCACGTGGTTTCACCCATATCGAGCTGCTACCGATCACCGAACATCCCTTCGAGGGCTCTTGGGGTTATCAGGTAACTGGCTGGTATGCACCCACCAGTCGCTTCGGCAAACCCGATGAATTCCGGGCCTTTGTGGACCGTTGCCACGCCGAGGGGATTGGCGTGCTGCTCGACTGGGTACCCGGCCACTTCCCCAAGGACGCCCACGGCCTTGCCTACTTCGACGGTGACTTTCTCTATGAACATGCCGATCCACGCATCGGTGAACACAAGGAATGGGGCACCCTGATTTTTAACTATAGCCGCAATGAGGTGAGAAATTTTCTGGTCTCAAATGTTTTGTTCTGGATCGAGGAATTTCATCTGGACGGCATCCGCGTCGATGCCGTTGCCGCCATGCTCTATCGTGACTATCTTCGCCCCGAAGGCGAGTGGATACCAAATCAAGATGGTGGTAGAGAAAACACCGAAGCAGTTCAATTTCTCCAGCAGATGAACTCGCTGTTGTTCAGCCATTTTCCCGGCGTTCTATCAATCGCAGAAGAATCAACGGAATGGCCTATGGTGACCAAGCCAACTGACATGGGTGGGCTTGGATTCAATCTGAAGTGGAACATGGGCTGGATGCACGACAACTTGGATTATTTTGAAATGGATCCATGGTTTCGTCAACATCATCAGAATAATCTCACGTTTTCACTGATGTATTTCTACAGCGAAAACTTTATGCTAGCGCTCAGTCATGACGAAGTTGTTCACATGAAGAGCAGCATACTGCATAAGATGCCTGGGACCGACTGGCAGAAGTTTGCCAATGTGCGTGCCTTGCTTGGCTACATGTGGACCCATCCGGGCAAGAAAACAATCTTCATGGGGATGGAATTTGGCCAACGGGGTGAATGGAACGTCTGGGATGATCTGGAATGGGACAAGTTGCAGCATGACGAGCATCGCAAGCTGCTTGCCTACGTCGATGATCTGAATGTCTTCTACAAGTCTCATCCTGCCCTCTGGCGCGATGACTATTCCACCTATGGCTTCCAGTGGATCGACTGCAACGACAACAGCAACAGCGTGCTGAGCTTCTTCCGTCGCGAGCGGGCCAGCGGCCAGTGGCTGGTCGTGGTCTGCAACTTCACACCCCAGTGCCTGGCCAACTACCGCATCGGCGTCCCCCTGCAGGGTTGGTATGGGGAGCTGCTCAACTCCGACGCCAGCCGATACGGCGGCAGCAACGCCGGCAACATGGGCGGCCGCTTCAGCGACCCGGTCGAGATGCATGGACAACCCCACTCCGTCGATCTCTGCCTGCCGCCGCTGAGCACACTGGTGCTGTGCCACGATCCCGGCAGATTGCGGCCCGGATGTTTCAGCGCCAGCACTGAAGCTGTGGACCAGCCTTCAGGCGTCCTGTGAAGCGGGTCGCCACCGGGCAGGGGTTGCTCACGTAGGTTTGGCCGGATCCAGATGGGCGAGTTTCTCCAGGCCATCCGGGTTGTTCTCCGAGACCGTCCGAGGCTGCGATGGCCGATTCTCTGCCCCTTCTGCTGCGTGCTGCCAAGGGCGAGCGGGTGGAGCGTCCACCCGTCTGGATGATGCGCCAGGCGGGGCGCTACATGAAGGTCTACCGGGATCTGCGGGATCGCCATCCCAGCTTCCGGGAGCGTTCCGAAAACCCCGAGCTCTCCTTCGAGATCTCGATGCAGCCCTACCACGCCTTCAAACCCGATGGCGTGATCCTCTTTTCCGACATTCTCACCCCCCTGCCCGGCATGGGGATCAACTTCGACATCGTCGAGAGCAAGGGCCCGGTGATCCATGACCCGGTCCGCAGTGCTGAACAGATCGATGCCCTGATCGACCTGAACCCGGGGGAATCCATGACCTTCGTGGGTCAGGTCCTTGCAGCACTGCGTCAGGCCGTGGGCAACGAAGCCGCCGTGCTGGGCTTTGTCGGTGCCCCCTGGACCCTGGCTGCCTACGTCGTAGAGGGCATGAGCAGCAGGAACTACGCCGTGATCAAGGCGATGGCCTTCCGCGAGCCAGCCCTGCTGCACAGACTGCTGAGCCACTTCGCCCGCAGCATCGCCAGCTACGTCTGCTATCAGATCGACAGCGGCGCCCAGGTGGTGCAGCTGTTCGACTCCTGGGCCGGCCAGCTCAGCCCCCAGGACTATGACAGCTTTGCCGCGCCCTACCAGAAGATGGTGGTGGAGCAGGTGAAGGCCAGCCATCCCGACACTCCCCTCATCCTCTACATCTCCGGATCCGCCGGTGTGCTGGAGCGGATGGGCGACACGGGTGTGGACATCGTCAGCCTCGACTGGACCGTCGACATGGCCGACGGCATCTCCCGCCTGCCCGGGCATGTGGGGGTGCAGGGCAATGTCGATCCCGGTCTGCTGTTCGGCGCCCCCGAGGCCATCCGGGCCCGTGTTGCCGACTGCGTGCACAAGGCCAGCGGCCGCAGCCACATCCTCAATCTGGGTCACGGCATTCTGCCCGGCACGCCGGAAGACAACGCCCGCGTGTTCTTCGAAGCGGGCAAGCTGGCCGGTGCCCAGGTGCTGGCAGCCTGAGGCCCTGGCCGTCAGGCTGAAGCACAGCAGCCCCCCCCGAGAGCTCTTCAGCCCTTGCCCCAGCGCATCCTGATCACCGGCGCCAGCGGTTGCGTTGGCCAATACATCAGTGGCTGGCTGTTGCGCCATTCCGATGCCCAGCTGGTTCTGCTGCTGCGCGACCCGGCCAGGCTCACGGCGGTCAGCCCCGCTGATCCGCGCATCTCACTGCTGGTGGGCGATCTGCGGGAGGTTGACCAGTTCGCCGCCGAACTGGCCCAGGTGGACCGCGTGGTGCATACGGCCACCGCCTGGGGGGATCCCGGCCGGGCCCACGCTGTGAACCTGGTGGCGGTGAAGGCCATGCTGGCGCTGCTGGACCCCCGGCGGCTGCAACAGGTCATTTATTTCTCCACCGCCAGCGTGCTGGATCGGCAGCTGGAGCTGCTGCCGGAAGCCGAGCGGTATGGCACGGAGTACATCCGCACCAAGGTGGCCTGCCTCAGACAGCTGATGCAGCATCCCCTGCGGGACCGGATCGTGGCGGTGTTCCCCACACTGGTGTTCGGGGGACGTCTGGATGGCCGGGATCCCCATCCCGCGAGCTACCTGACGGCGGGCCTGCGGCAAGCCATACGCTGGCTCTGGTTGGCCCGCTTCCTGCGACTGAAGGGCAGTTTCCACTTCATCCACGCCGCTGACATCGCTGCCATCTGCGGGCATCTGGCCACACATCCCCATCAACCGGGGCCGCAGCGCTGGGGCCATATGCAACGGTTGGTGATGGCCCAGGACAGTCTCTCCCTGGACCAGGCCATCGCGATCCTCTGCCGCTACCGCCACATGGTCCATCCCTGGGGCCTGCAGCTCACGGACCGGCTGCTGCAACTGCTGATCCGGCTGTTCCGCATCCAGTTGACCCCCTGGGATCGGTTCAGCCTGGGCTTGCGGCACTTCATCCATGCGCCCATCACCCGACCGGAATGCTTCGGACTCGACTCCCGGGCCCCCAGCCTGGAGAAGGCCCTGGAGGCAGCTGGCATCCCCCGGCGGGGCAGGCTGCCCGCTGGCAGCAGTGGTTGAGCTGAGCAGGTCGGATCCTCTGCCTGCTGTCACGGGGAGCCGTGGGAACAGAGGTAACGATGCTGCTCGGAAACCGAGCCTGGCCCGATAGAGTCGCTTCATTCCTCATCATTGCAATGCGTCAGCGTTTCCTCCGCCTGCTGAGCTTCTGTTCAGCGGCCATTCTGAGCCTCGCCATGTTGCTCGGTTTCAGTGCTCCCGCCACCGCCGCCACCGTTGAAGTGAAAATGGGCACGGATGGGGGCCTGCTGGCCTTTGAGCCCGAGACCATCACCATCGATGCGGGCGATGCCGTCAAGTTCGTCAACAACAAGCTGGGCCCCCACAATGCTGTGGTCGATGGCCATAGCGAGCTCAGCCACACCGACCTGGCCTTTGCCCCCGGGGAATCCTGGGAGCAATCGTTCTCGGAAGCCGGCACCTACGAGGTCTACTGTGAGCCCCACCGTGGCGCCGGTATGGTTGGCACCATCATCGTGAAGTGATCGTCGACTGAGCATGACGGACCATCAGCAGCAGCCACCATGAGTGGGCTGCTGCTGACGAATCTCTGGATCAATCTGGCCAAAAGCCGGAGATCAGCCATTGCCTCCCATGGCTGTTGCAGCAGTGCCTTTGATTCTGGTATCCGCCTTGATTTCCCTTCGTTACCAGAGCGGCTCAGGTTGCATCCCCATCGATAACATTGTGGATGTGTGCTTCGGCAAGATCAAGATGAAGAGACTCATCACCATCTCTCTGTTGTTCATCGCTTTGATGCTCGGCTGCGTCAGTCCCGCTTTTGCAGCCGATCTTGACCATGGTGGAAAGATATTCTCCGCCAACTGCGCTGCCTGCCATCTGGGTGGAAACAACGTTGTTGATTCCGCCAAAGGACTCAGGAAGGAAGCCTTGGTCTCTTTCCTGTCGTCTTATGAGGAAGACCATGAGGCGGCCATTGCGGCACAGGTGACCAGTGGCAAAAATGCCATGCCCTCCTTTGCTGAAAAGCTGAGCAGAGAGGACATTGTCGACGTGGCAGCTTACGTCGAATCCATGGCTAACAAGGGCTGGAGTGCATCATAGCAACAGCCACCACAACTGAGCTCACTGGCTGGAGCTAGCCCCAGGCACCTGGCCAGCAGAGACGTTCCAAAGCCACCTTAAGCCTTGGGTTTAAGGTGGCTTTGGTAATAGGACGTCCCTGCAGTCACACCAACTACGGCAAAGAATGCGGGGTCAGAGGAAGCGGAACACGATCGGACAGTTGACGACGAAACCGACTGAACCGTATTCACCGCCGTCCCGGCCGGTAATCCAGCCGTCCTCGACCAGTCCGAGAATCTGGAATTCCTCTGTGACGCGGGTACGGACCCCTTGATCGACAGCAGCTTGCGTCCAAACGCCAAGATTGATATCCCAAAGTGGGCTGTAATCGGTCGCGATGGTAGGGATCCCACCAAGAACATTGAGCGGTGTTCGTTTGTCGGACAGGGCGCTGTTCAAGCCTTGGCGATGGGGATTGTCGCGGCCGGTCGGACCATTGACCATCACAAATATCCGCTCCACTGGCGAAAACAGGCTGTCGTCAGCGCCTAGATGGATGCTTTCGAGGCCGGGTGCGAAGGTGGCTCCTTCCAAAGCAGCCGGCGCTGGGTGGTTGGCTTCAGTGGAGAGATACAACACTGGGCGGGCAAAGCTGAAACCTGCCGTCAGCTCGAGTGTCACGTTGCCTTCGCGTGGACAGATCGAAACCACCTTGTCATGCATGATCGCGTGGTCCGCAGCGCCATCACAGAAACGGTTCAAGGTGGCAGCGTCAACGTCATAGGCAATCATCGGTGCGTTGTAGATATGGCCTCCGGCATTCTCGATCTTGACAAGGGGGCTATAGAAGTTATCACCCACCGATCCCGGCTGCAATGATTTCGGCGGGAAGAAGTTCGGAGCATCGCCGGGCACAACGCTGCGCTCCGGCGAGAAATCAACAGTGCCGGCTTCGAAAACGAGAGTGAGCCCTTCTGCCAGGGTACCGCGGCGTACAGCTCGTCCGACGTCTGCATAGGTGAGCTTAGGGGCGTAGTTCAGGCCCAGTGCTTCAGCATTGCCGCGATCATCGGTGTCAAGGACGACATACCAGACAGTCTCGCCAGATGCCATCTGCCCAGCATAGAGAGGCAGTGTGACGGTGCCTGCCTCGAGATCGACCGCACCGGCTTTCAAGAGCTTATGTGGGCCGATCAATTCCTTCTGAACCTCCGATGGAGCTGGTCCGAAGTAAGTGAGAGGAATATCCGCTCCGATGGATGGAGGTGCGGGCGCCACGTCACCGTCATCGTCGAAGGGTGCCTGTTGGGCATAGGTGCCGCTACCCAGGCTCGAGACAAGGGCGATCGCGGCCACAAGGCGAGTCGCCTGCACGGTGGTTCGAGACATGACTGTTGCAAGCATGTTGGTCACCGAAAAACAGCGATGCTTGACATGGTAACGCGTTTAGTCCATGGCAGACCTGTAATCTGTCAACATATCTATTGATCAATGGATTTCGGTGAGGAAACCCGGAGAGCAAGGGGATTGCCCAGAGCTTCCACAAGCACTTGTTCTGCCATCTGCTCTATGCCCTGGAACACCACGGAAGGGGCTCAGCCGGCGTCGGTCACGGCACCGAGGCTGCTGCAGCTCACCAGGCGCGCGTACTTGGCCAGCACGCCACGCTCATGCCTGGGAGCGGGGGCAACCCAGGCCGCCCGCCGTCTGGCCAGGGTCTGCTCGTCGACGTCGAGTCGAAGCAGGCGGTCATGGGCATCGATGGTGATGGAGTCGCCGTCTTCCACCAGGGCAATGGTGCCACCGATGGCAGCTTCAGGTGCCACATGGCCCACGACCATGCCGTAGGTGCCGCCGCTGAAGCGTCCATCGGTGATCAGACCGACACTGTCGCCAAGGCCGGCACCGATGATCGCCGCAGTGGGGGCAAGCATTTCGCGCATACCAGGCCCCCCTCTGGGCCCTTCATAGCGGACCACAACCACATCACCTGCCACGATGGAGCCGTCGAGGATGGCCTCGAGGCATGTCTCCTCGCTGTCGAAGACTCTGGCGGGGCCGGTGATCAGGGGATTCTTCACGCCGCTCAGCTTCGCGACGCTGCCGCGCTCCGCCAGGTTGCCCTTCAGTACGGCCAGGTGGCCGCTGCTGTAGAGCGGCCGATCAATGCCACGGATGACGGCCTGGCCGGCAGGGGGTGTGGCGGGGACATCGGCCAGCACGTCCGCAATGGTCTGGCCTGTCACCGTGCCGCACTGCCCGTGGAGCAGCCCCGCATCCAGCAGCAGTTTCATCACCTGGGGAATACCGCCGGCCTTGTGGAGATCGACGGTGACGAAGCGACCGCTGGGCTTGAGGTCGCAGAGCACGGGGGTTCTGGCCCGGATCGCCTCGAAGTCGTCAAGGCCGAGGGGGACTCCGGCGGTATTGCTGGCCGCCAGCAGATGAAGCACGGCATTGGTGGAGCCGCCGATAGCCATGATCACGCTGATGGCGTTCTCGAACGCCTCCCGGGTCAACAGATCCAGGGGACGGATGTCCAGCTCGATGGCCCGGATCAGGGCTTCGGCCGAAGCAGCAGCACTGTCGCTCGTCTCGAAGTCCTCGGCGGCCATGGTGGAGGAGTGGGGCAGACTGAGGCCCATCACCTCGAAGGCAGCCGACATGGTGTTGGCGGTGAACATGCCACCACAGCTGCCAGCACCGGGGCAGGCTTTCCGCTCTACGGCAGCGAGCCGGGCATCGTCGATCTTGCCGGCCGCATACTGGCCGACGGCTTCGAATGCGCTGACGACAGTCAGATCTTCACCGTCGAGATGGCCGGGCTTGATCGTGCCGCCGTAGACGAACACTGAGGGGATGTTCATGCGAACCATGGCCAACATGGCTCCGGGCATGTTCTTGTCACAGCCGCCGATGGCCAGCAGGCCATCCATGCTCTGGGCGTTGCAGGCCGTCTCGATGCTATCGGCAATCACCTCTCGAGACACCAGGGAGTAGTGCATGCCGTCAGTGCCCATGGAAATGCCATCGCTGACGGTGATGGTTCCGAACATCTGGGGCATGGCACCGGCCATGCGCAGGCTGTCTTCGGCGCGGCGGGCCAGGTCGTTGAGTCCGAGGTTGCAGGGGGTGATGGTGCTGTAGCCGTTCGCCAACCCCACAATCGGCTTGTTGAAGTCTCCATCACCAAAGCCCACGGCGCGGAGCATGGCCCGGTTCGGCATGCGTTGGACACCTTGTGTGATCGTGGCTGAGCGACGCATGGGCTGAAGCCGGAAGGGGGGACACGGAGACGCCTCAGGCGGAAGCGTCCTGGGGTTGGAGACTACCCCCAGGGCCGATCAGCAAGACATTCAAGCCCCTGGAAAGCTCTGGAAAGCTGGCCAATGAACCTTGTCAGCTGCTTTCAACCGAGGAGTGAATTCAGAAGCGGAACTCCGCCCATGCACCTGTGATCACATGTGTCCTCTCAAAGCCATCCTGCACTGCCGCCATCCCTACGCTATAGGTCGAGTCCGATCGAGGATGATAGTTCATGCTTGCGCCTACCCGATTGAATTGGAGGAGATCAGCCTGATCGATGGTCATGATGTCGGCATAGTCGATGCGACCATTGTGGTCGATGCTTCGGGCTGCGCCAATACGAGCATCACTTGAGTAGACAGGATGCTCCAGCGACAAACGGGCATTCAACGTCGTTTTGTGATTCAGCCTGATCGAGATGTCAAGCTCCCCCGTCGCGAGGAGGGCATTGTCCAATCCGACCAGTGCCTCCTCGTTCGGAGCGAAATGGCTGAGCCGGTTCTCCACTACGAGCCTCAGCGTGTCGCTGCCAAAGAGAGTGCGGCTGAAGCCAAGATCGATGCTGTCGCCGGACACTGCGAAGGGGCCGGTGCCCTCGATACCGAAGGGCCTCGTCAGGTCGGAAGCGAAGGCTGCGCCGAGGGCATAGTTCGCCTGGGCACCGACGAAGGAAACCGCCAGGACGGAGCGCGGATTCCAGCCCATGATGCCAAGGCCGGAACCGTCCACATCCTCGGGATTCCGGACCACGCTCCCATGGACTGTTCCGGCTTCCGATCTGTATCCAAGAGACATGCCCACTGCCTCCCGGTCCATGCGGAAATTGCCGTGGGGCAGCGGAATGCCCGCCAGACCTGCCAACCCTTCGCTGAGCCCAGCTCCCCGGCCGGCGCCAAGGAGCCAGGAGCTGCTCGTCATGCCACTGACATGGAAATCCTGCCCGATGATTGACAGCACAGACTCCTGACCTTCGCCTGCCGAGATGCGCTTTGGCGTGATGAGCTCGAGATCCTGGATCGACAGTTCGCCGGCACCGGCATTGATATACCGACTGATGGGGACAAAGAAGGGGGCGCGCTGATAGCGATCGAGAACGAGGATTGTCTCGTCGTACAGGTGTCTCGACACCGCACCTTCCGGCAGCAAGAGCCAGGCACCTTGCGTTATAGCAACAGAACCATCGTCATATCCGCCAAGCGGGAACAAGGTGCCGCCGATTGGCCGCGAGGCGGCTTCCAGGTCAAGCAGTCCCTGTCCATAGACAGAGCTGTCGGCATAAATGCCGGTTTTATTTGCAGTGAAGAGGATGCGGTCCCGCACGTCCTGGAATCCCAGGTTCGGGAACATGCTCTTCAGGCCCGCCAGGGCACCGCT
>SRMO01000028.1:75099-76989 GCA_004768415.1 Aphanocapsa feldmannii 277cV
CACCGGGCACGGTGGAGTAGATTCCGTTGTCCTCCCTGAAATCTCCTCCCGGGGCTGCGATGCACCACGCGGCGGCGACCCCGCATTGCTGCGAGTAGAAGGCCAGGTCCCCATCCTGACCGAGCGAAACCACGGCCAGCCAGCCTCTCTCCAACTCCGGCACAAGGCGAGGCAGGCCAGCATGAAAGCTCGGTTGAGCCAAATCACTGTTTCCAGCCGCCCACACCTGGACACCATCGGCTTCGAGATAACGCCGATAGGCAGGCAGGCCGTAGGGGAAGTAGTTGTCTATCTCCTGGCGATCCACATCCGCAATTGTGATCGATATGTAGTCGTTATTGACATCAACCTTACCCCAGCTGTTGTTCACGATGCGTACCCCGAATTTTCTCAGCTCGTCGGTTGCCTTCCCCAGCTCGAAGTCATCCACGTCGTCGTTGTTGTCGAATTCCAGGGCATAGGACGCGAGCCTTGCCTCATGGGCAACGCCATGCATTTCGGTGTTGTCCTTGCGGGCGGCAATGATTCCAGCAACGTGGGTTCCATGTCCATGGGTATCGATTGGCTCAACCCCCTCGAAACCATCGACGACGTCGTACTTCGGCTTCAGATCCGGATGGTCGGGCGTCGCCCCGCTATCGATCAAGCCAACCGTGACTCCTTTTCCGGTTCCGCCTTTTGGATACATCGAGGAGGCCTTGATCAGTTCGAGTCCCCCTTGCTTTTTGTACTCATCGGTCTGCCAGACGCTGGCAAGATCATTGCTACCAGTGGCAGGAACGTGCCGGTCTTCCTGCGGCGGTCCGACCGGTGCAAGTGTCATGCCTGGTTGCTCTATGGACCATGGAACAACGCTGCCTTTGAAACCGGACCCCGCTTCAGTGCGATCCGATTCAGATGGATCTTCCCGAGGCGGGCAAATGTGCTGCCAATCGATATGCTCCACATGCCTGGGCAGGGCAACGAAGTAGGTCGGCGTTGCGAATGCCATGGTGACCGGCCCTCGCGGCGGATCGAGGCAAGCGCTGGCGGTCTCTCCATCGAAGTCGACCCGCAGCCGGTAGCCCCCAGTGGGCTGGGCGCGGGGGGTGATGAGCCACCAGCTCGGGATCCGGAGAGAGAGGAAGACCTGCCGGTGCTCAGGCCGGAACATCCGGTAAGTCTTGATGAGCTGCTCCCTGTTCGCATCGTCCGGGAGACGACGGATGGACGCCTGTTCGGGAAAGTGGGGAGCCTGGGCCCGGATCGTGACCGGGTATCGGACATCGCCCAGCGCCGCAGTGGGGATCAGACAGCTTGCCGCAGCCAGGCAGAGGAGGGCTTTGATCTTCGTCTGGAAGCTGGATATGACCGAATCCTCAACGAACATCAGGGAAGCACTGGGAAACAGGCGCAAGGCTCAGGTCGGCCCTTGCAGCGTAACGGACCCCGGCGAGAGTAACGAGCTGTTTCCCGGAGCTTGCTCAGAAGCTGAGCGAGCCGCCACATGGCTTGAAGACGAAGCCCATCCCATCGTATGGCCGACCTCTATCAAGCCAGGCAGAGCTTGTCGTGAAACCGAACAGGTAAGGGAACCGCTGGCTTGAGTACCTCGAAGCCCATTTCATGGTGGCCACGGCGCTCTATCAGGACATCCTCAGCGATGGCATCGCCAGGGAATGTGCCCGGGCCGTGTTGCCACAACAGGCCATGCTCACCAAGATGCCGGCAAGGGCATTGAGCTACAGAGCTCAACGTCGACGGTTTGAATCTGATCATCCGCTTCTAGGCTATGACTGGAAAGTTTGCTTAAACTCCTCTCTGACACTGGCTTTTAGACTGGTAATGACTAAAGGGCACCTCGAAAAATAGCCTCTCCCTCACCTGAACAGTCCTGTTAGTCCATGGGGT
>SRMO01000029.1:0-1236 GCA_004768415.1 Aphanocapsa feldmannii 277cV
CGTGCTGGTGCTGGCTGATGCGATCGCCGATGGAGCGGGCGCTGCGTGGCACCTGGAAGTGGAGGCGGAAGGCGCTGGTCAGTTCCCGCCGCACCTCCACCGGCAGGGCGAGGATGCGCTGGTGATAGGCCGCTATCTCTGCCTTTGTGAGGGGGGTCAGTGCCGGATCGGCACCATCGCCCTGCAGCGACTCATGATCTGAGCCATTGCCCTGCAGCCGCTCATGACTTGAGCCATCGCCCTGCAGTTGCTCATGACTTGAACCATTGCCCTGCAGTCGCTCATGACTTGAACCATCACCCTGCGGTGGCTCAGGGTGTGAACGATCGGACAAAGCCGGATCAGCGGAAGCGGCAGAGGGCTTGACGGTATGTTCCAGAACTGCTACCTGCCCAGGCTCTGCAGTGCGGTCCATTGAAGATGAAGACGAGGCGACGGGAATGCCCAGCAGCATGGCCAGCATCCAGCCAGCCGCCTGGAGCAGGTCATCGACTTCGTCGGCCCACTCCTCGCTGCTGAGCTCCGCACCGGCGGTGTGCATGACGGTGATCCGCAGCCTGCGCCTCCCCTGCTCGCTCAGCAGCTGTGCCGACCAGCCGACCCCCTGTCGGAACAGTGGCCGTGCCGCCTCGCTGACCGCAGCCAGATCGGGTCTGCTGATCGCTGCCACCCTGGCCTGGAAGGCCGCCAGGGCACGGGTCAGCTGTTGCTCCGCTGCAACGCGGTCCTGGTAGGCAGCGACCACATCGTCGTGCCCGTCATGGTGTTGAAGATCCGGATCCATGGAAGAGATGTCCGGGCCATTGCCCGTTGGCCAGGATCTTAGCGGCTTTCTAGGTGTAGCTGCAAGTGAATGGGTTTTGTCTTTCCGATGGGTTAGGCCGGGGCGCTTGTCCTGCCTGTCCTGCTTCTCCTGCTTATCGCTGGCCTGTTTGCCGCTGGCCTGTTTGCCGCTGTCCTGCTTGCCGCTGTCCTGCTTGCCGCCGGGCTATCTGCCGCTGGCCTCTTTGCTGTCCCTGCGGGTTGCCTCTTCCCACTGATCCAGCCACTGTCCGGGCCGGTAGAGGCCTTCTTCCAGCCACAGGCCTCTCAGCTCCTCGGGGCTGTAGTCCCCGAAACCGGTCAGGACGGCATAGAACCTTCTGCCCTGCTCCTCACCGGCCTGGCTGACGAGGGCATCCATCGCCTCACCGGGATCCAGGTCGCAGTCCTTGACGACGCTGCGCAACTGGTGAC
>SRMO01000029.1:1326-2298 GCA_004768415.1 Aphanocapsa feldmannii 277cV
GCGCGGAAGGCGGTCGGCACCGCCCGCAGCCCGCAGTAGCAGGCCCAGAACTCCACTGGCCCCCAGACAGGACAGCTCCCGTCACCCAGGGGGATGGCAGGCTTCAGTTTCTCCTCGATGCGCGGATCCGGGACATTGCCCCACTCCCTGGCGGCGATGCGGCGGTTCACCTCCCAGAGCTGCCAGAAGGCCTTCTGCCTGAGCTCACCGGCCTTGCCCTGCTCAATGACGGAAAGGTTGCCGTAGGAGATCGCCTCGAAACCCGCCTCCTCCGCCCAGGTGCAGACGGTGTACTGGGTCCAGCCATTGCCTCTTCTCCAGTTGAGGAGCATGCGGCCGAAGGCTCGGCGGTCCCTCTCCTGCCGCTCGACCAGTTCCGCATAGGTGATGGTGTGCACGTCCCGCATTCCGGCTCGTCGGCGCCATCCTACGCCAGGCTTGTCATACGCAGCCAGGGTCTGGCATAGCTTGCCATGACCATCGGGTCTGCTGCCGGGTCTCTCCGGGTGCTGCTTGGCCTGATTGCCCCTGATTGCCTTGCCCAGCCGGGCCTGCACTGTCCGCGTCGGCCTGCAGGGGTGTGGGGTGGACAGCGGTGGGCCGGCATGGGCAGCCGGTGCTGTCATTCATTCCGGCATTCCGGGCGATTCATGCGGTGGCGTTGGGGCAGAGACCTACCCCGCCCTGCCCCGGCAGTGTCAAAGCCAGGGGTAGGGATGCTCGCCGAGGTGGACCTGGCCCAGCCGCTTGAGCCGCAGCTGCAGTTCTGTCCCATCCATCAGCGACAGAGCGGCATCGGTCTGGCCATCGCGAGCGAATGCTCGGCATCCTCGACGGAGCGGCAGATCGCTGCGACCCCACCGAACTGCTGCACCAGCCGCAGAAAGGCACGCTGCTTCGGGCGGATAGCCCCTTGGGGCGTCTTGACCTCGATGGCGATGAACTGGCCGATGTGCTGGCCCACCATGGCCG
>SRMO01000029.1:2528-3347 GCA_004768415.1 Aphanocapsa feldmannii 277cV
TTCAACGGCGCTGCCGGGCCGCCCATACGTGCTTTGCCCAGCCGCTTCTGTAGCCACGCTCCTGCTGCCTCTGCAGCAGCTGCTCATAGCTGTGGCAGCCAGCCGAGGGAGAGCGGCGCCGGGGCCGTTGCTGCTGCTGCTGTGGTCTGGGGCGATGGCTGGCAACCACCTCCTCCAGCTCACCGTCCAGTTGCTGCAGGCCCCTCCGCTGCTCGTTGTGTTGCTCCGTCGCAAAGGTGTGGCCGCAGTCGGGGCAGTGCCGGGCTGTGGCGGTGCAGGAGGAGAAGCAGACCGGGCAGTCCCTGACGGGTATGGAGATGCCCTGCCGCCTTCTGCTGCCGTCGAGGCTCCAGTGGCGTGGATCGGTGGGCAGGCCATGGCGGTGGGCATTGCCGACGTGATCGAGGATCACCGCCTCGCGTTTCCCTGCCGCTGGCCGCAGGGCGCGGCCGACCATCTGCAGGTACAGCGCCAGGCTGGCGGTCGGCCGCATCAGGATCGCACCGCCCACCGAGGGGATGTCGGTTCCCTCGGCAATGATCATGCAGCTGCACAGCACCTCCACTGCGCCGTTGCCCAGGCCGGTGATCAGGTGCTTCCGCTCCTTGACCGGGGTGCTGCCGCTCACTGCTGCAGCGCGGACCCCGGCGGAGCGGAAGGCGCCGGCCAGGTGCTCGGCGTGCTCGATCGTGCAGCAGAAGCAGATCGCCGTTCCCGGCTGCAGGCGGCGCTGGTAATGGGAGACCGCATCACCGATGGCCGCCCGGTCACCGAAGGCGCGGGCCCCATGGTCCGGATCGAAGTCCCCCATCCGCCGGC
>SRMO01000003.1 GCA_004768415.1 Aphanocapsa feldmannii 277cV
GCCGGTCGTGACTACTATATATGCCGGTCTGTGAGGACGATGATCTGGTACCCAGGAGGTGCCAGATTGATCACGGATCAACAGGTAGTTCTACTGAGGCGGAAGCTAATGGAAGGTAAGACACAGCAGGGAGCGGCGGCGTCAGCCGCCATGAGTGAGAGATCGGCAAGGAAGTGGCAGCGAGGGTCGTTGCCGTCGGAGAGGAAGAAGGAAGGACGGAGTTGGAGGACGAGGCCGGACCCATTCGCGGACTTCTGGGAGAGTGAGGTCGTGTCGCTTCTGCGGTCCGATCCAGACGGTGAGCTGAGTGCGACAACTATCCTGGAGTGGCTCGACGAGCGGCACCCCGGCAGGTTCGGCAGCTCCCAGCTGAGGACGCTGCAGCGTCGGATCCGCGACCACAGGGCACTTCACGGACCTGACAGGGAAGTGTACTTTCAGCAGGACCATCCGCCGGGCCGCGAGGCACAGGTGGACTTCACACACTGTGGGGAACTGGGCGTGACCATCGGTGGAGAGCCCTTCAGACATCTGCTGTTCCAGTTCGTGCTCAGTCACTCGGGTTGGAGCTATGCGGAGGTGTGCTTTGGGGAGACGTTCGCGGCATTGGCGAAGGGACTGCAGGGTGCGCTTTGGGAGTTGGGAGGCGTACCGAGGGTGGTACGCACCGACAACCTATCGGCGGCAACCCACGAGCTGAGGGATAGCAGGGGCCGTGCCATGAACGTCAGGTACGAGGCGGTACTGGCTCACTACGGCGTGGAGTCCACCAGGACCAACCGGCGCTCATCTCATGAGAACGGCGTGGTCGAGCAGAGACACCGCCGTGTGAAGAACGCCATTGCCCAGGCACTGATACTCAGGGGCAGTCGCGACTTCGAGTCCGAGGAGGAGTACAGGGGGTTCGTCAGAAGAGTCGTCGACCGGCGCAACAGGCTGGTCCGGTCCAAGCTCAGGGCAGAGCGTCGTCACCTGCGGCCGCTTCCTCCTTCGCCGGTCCCAGAGTACGCCAACTACCGTGCGAGAGTGCGCAGGTGGAGCACGATCAGGGTGGCGAACAGGACGTACTCGGTACCGTCGAGACTGATAGGGATGGAGGTGGACGTCAGGCTGTATGCAGACCACATCGAGGTGCACTACAAGGGCCACCTCGTCGAGAGCATGGAGCGGGTACATGGCACAGGTGAGGCGCAGATCGACTACCGACACATCATCGGATCTCTGGTGCGCAAGCCGGGGGCGTTTGCACGGTATCGGTTCAGAGAGCAGATGTTCCCGACTCAGACCTTCCGACTGGCGTACGACGCGCTGTGTGGCTGGAGGGGCGAACGTGCCGACGTCGAGTACGTGAGGATACTGCACCTGGCCGCGACAACCATGGAGTCGAAGGTGGACAGGACGCTCAGGAGACTGCTCGAGTCGGGTCTGAGCTTCGACTACGCGCAGGTGCGCAGGCTGTCGGCGCCGGATCCTCCACCGGTCCCGGAGTTGAAGCTGCCAGGGAAGGTGGACCTCGGCGTGTACGACCGGCTGCTGGTGGGAGGTGCACGATGATGGTTGACACTGGTGCACCGAGCGTGGTGGCGGAACGGGTCAGAGAGCTGTGCAGGCAGTTCAAGCTGCCGACCCTGGCAGCGGAGACCGTTGGTAGGTTCAGAGATGCCGGACACGCCGATGCACTGGCGATCCTTCTGGAGGTCATGGAGCAGGAGGCGGAGGACAGGCGGATCAGACGTGTGGACCGTCTGAGGAGAGCGTCCAAGCTCCCGGCGGGCAAGACCTGGGACACCTTCGAGCACGACAGGGCCCCGATCCAACTCAGACAGCAGCTCGACAGACTCGGCGAGGGTGACTTCGTCGATCACGGCGTCAACGTCCTGGCGTTCGGGATGCCCGGCACGGGCAAGACCCACGCGATGTGTGCCATAGGCCACAGGCTGGTTGAGTCCAGTCGCTCGGTACTGTTCATCCCCGCGTACCGGCTCGTTCAAGACATGCTCGCTGCCAAGAGAGACCTCGAGTTGCCGAGAATGCTCAGGAAGCTGGACAACTTCGACTTGCTGGTGATCGACGACCTCGGCTACCTGCCGCAGGGAGCTGAGGAGTCGGAGGTGCTGTTCACCCTGATAGCAGAGCGTTATGAACGAAGGTCTCTGGGGGTCACCTCGAACCTGGTGTTCAGTGAGTGGGAGAAGGTGTTCGCAAACCCGATGGCGACTGCGGCGGCCATAGACAGGATCGTGCATCACTCCGTAATCCTGGAGTTTGACCTGCCGAGCTACAGGACCAATGCAGCACAGAATCGTCAGACAGATAACGAGTCAGACCGGCAAAAGTAGTTGGCGCTAAACCGGCAAGAATAGT
>SRMO01000030.1 GCA_004768415.1 Aphanocapsa feldmannii 277cV
GAAGCTGGACTGGTAGGCCTGGCAGAGGTGTAGCGCGTCCTCTGATGGCTCCGTCTTCCGGCGGGGCCATCATTCCATTCGGGGCCATCATTCCATTCACAGTCGCCGAGCCCATCGGCTCGACCCATTGAGGCCCGCACTCCGCCAGGTCCGGAGTCCTGCGGAGCGGGCTGCAACGGAGAGGGTGGGATTCGAACCCACGGTGACATTGCTGCCACGCCGGTTTTCAAGACCGGAGCCATCAACCACTCGACCACCTCTCCAGTGGGTCCCCGACCGGGATCTCAGGCAACGAGGCCCGATCGGCTCCGGGGCAGAGACCTGGTTGGCACCGCGTGCGACGCCGGCCAGTAGCCCGCCTCAGTCTGGCAGCCCATGAAGCAGCACACAAAGATCAGGGAACAGTGGTTGCGATGCTGACAGAGGGCCCCCACCTGGCCGGTTGTCTGGAGGGGCCTCCTCGCTGGAGCCCGGGCTCTCAGCGGCAGGAGAAGCGCCAGACGCGGCGGCTGATGTTCAGACAGTGATCGCCGATCCGCTCCAGAGCGCGCATCACCAGCACCAACAGCATGATCGCCTCGGGGGTGAGGTCGCAGCCGAAGGAGCCTCTGGCGATGGCGTCGTAGAGGGTGGCGTAGTCCTGGTCGATCACATCATCCATACTCTCCAGCCGTTGCCAGGCATCGTTGTCGTCGCGGGCCAGTGCCTCCAGACTCAGCGTCAGCAGCGAGCGGCTGCGATCCAGCATGTTCAGCAGGATCGGCGTGGCCCTCAGCGGTTGAAAGGGCAGCAGGTCCTCGCTGGTACGGGCCAGGCGCTTGCAGTAGTCGCCGATGCGCTCCAGCTCCCGCACGATCTGCAGAAACAGCACCAGCCGCACCACTTCCCGCCGCCGCCGCCGGGGCCGCAGGCGGCGCACCGTCAGCTGTTCCAGGCAGCCCTCCTCGATCTCCACGAACAGTGCGTCGATGCGGGCATCACCCCCCTGGATCCGCGGGGCTGCATCCCGGTCGGGCCCCGCCAACACACCGCGCGCCAGGTTGAGGGCTTCTTCCACCATGGAGCCCATGCGCAACACCCGCTGCTTGAGCTCTTCGGTCCGGGGCTCGAAGCAGGGTACTGGTGACAGGCTGGGGATGCTGGAGGCAGCCATGGGGACAGGGCCGAGCGGTGGCAGGTGTGGTCTCGGCAACAGTCTCGGCAGTGGGCTGGCTGGCCTGGACGGGACCAACGGCCTTTGGTGGGGCTGTCGTCAGCGGGGCAGGGCGGGCAGCAGCAAGGCCACCGCGGCACCATGGCCGCTGTTGCGGTTGCGGGCCTGAATCGATCCCCCGTGGGCGGCGATGATCGCCTGCACGATCGGCAGACCGAGGCCGCTGCCACTGATGCTGCTGCTCCGGGCCCGGGAGGGATCACCGCGGTAGAAGCGCTGGAACATGAGCTGCAGATCCTCCTGGCTGAAGCCGGGTCCCTGATCCGCCACCTCCACCTTCACCCAGGCCACGGTGCTGCGCACCCGCGCCGTGATCACACCGTTTTCGGGGGTGTAGCGCAGGCCGTTGTCGAGCAGATTCAGCAGCGCCCTCTGCAGCATCTTCGGTTCGCAGCGCACCCGGTGGCCTTCGTCCCTGGCGTCCAGCTCCAGCTCGATGCCCCGCTGTTCCGCCAGGGGGCACACCGACTGCCAGGCATTGAAGAGCAGGTCCAGCACGTCCTCCTCCAGCCAGCTGGCTTCCCGGCTCAGGCCTGCTTCTAGGCGGGAGAGCTCCAGCAGATCGGCCACCAGGTTCTGCAGCCGGGCGATCTCCCGCGCCAGCCGGTTGAGGGAACCGTGCTGGCTGGGCTCGCTGTTGCGGTTCAGGCTTTCCGCCACCAAGCCCAGGGCCGTGAGGGGTGTCTTCAGCTCATGGGCCACGTCACTTACCCAGCGCTGCTGCTGTTCCAGCTGCACCTGCAGGGAGCGGCTGCTCTGCAGAAACACCGCCACCCAGCCGCCATCGGCAGGCACCGCATCGGCCTGCACCGGATCGATGCGGGTGATGTCGAGGTGGCGGGGATCTGCGCTGGCCGTGGCGAGATCCCAGCTGATCCGCTGCCGCCGACCGCTGCTGCGGGCCTGATGGATCACCCGTTCCAGCTGGTGATAGCGGACCACCTCCAGCAGGCGTCGCCGCTCCACGTCGCACCACTGGCTGATGTGGAGCAGTGTGCGCGTGTGCGGGTTGAGATAGCGGATGTGGTCCCGCTGGTCCACCAGCAACACGCCGACGGGCGCTGCGTTGAGCCAGGGGCTCACCCGCTGCCGCACGACGCTGAACACGGGCCTGACGGCATCCTTGCGCCGCTCCGCCAGCAGCAGACCTGCGCCCATGCCCGCCACGAAGATCAGCAGCAGGACCGGTAGAACCATGGCTAGGCGGTGCCGGCGGCGGGATCGGAACGGTGGCGGGGCTCCGGCAGGACGCGGCTGATGAGGCTGCTGGTCACGACCATGGCGAAGCTGGCGATCAGGCAACTGATCAGCCCGCCCCAGAGGAACAGCAGGCCGGACAGGAGCGTGCCCAGGAGACGCCCAGCGGCATTGGCCATGTAGTAGAAGCCCACATCGAGGCTCACCGTTTCATGGTCGCTGTAGGCCAGCACCAGGTAGGAGTGGATGGAGGAGTTGATGGCGAGCACCAGGCCGAAGCCGCCGAGCCCCAGCATCAGTGTCGGCCCGCTATGCCGGCCCACCACCAGGCCGATGACGATGAACAGAGGAATGCAGGAGAGGAGGCGGGTCCAGAAGAGGCTGGCCCGGGCGCCGGGTGCAAGGCCGTCACCCCAGAGTCTGCGCAGGGAGGGCGTGGCCGACTGCACCAGGCCATAGCCGATCACCCAGAGGGCGAGGAAAGCCCCCACTTCGCTGTAGGTCCAGCCCAGGTCTGTTTCCAGGAACACAGGCAGCGCCACCACGAACCAGACATCCCGGGCTCCGAACAGAAAGAAGCGCGCTGCGCTGATCCGATTGATGGCGCTCGACGTGGACCACATGGCGGTGAAGGGAGGCTTCCGCTTCATGCGGCCGAGCTGCCGGGGCAGGTCGAGGGTGCCGCAGAACACGAGGGCCAGAGCTGCGGCCATGCTGGCCACGGCGCCGCCGAACCCGAACAGCTGCAGCAGCACCGCGCCGAGGAAGAAGCCCACACCCTTGAGGGCGTTCTTGGAGCCGGTGAGGATGGCCACCCAGCGGAACAGGCGGGAGGAGTCGCTGGCATCGTCATCGGGCAGCACCGTCCTGATGGCGCTCTTGGAACTCATCTTGGTGAGATCCTTGGCGATGCCACTCAGGGCCTGGGCCAGCATCACATAGGTGATGGACAGGAGACGGGGCCAGTCGCCCGACACCGGCAGCAGCATCAGCAGCGCCAGCACCTGCAGCAGCAGCCCGCTCCAGAGGGTGAGGCGCAGACCGAAGCGCGCTCCCAGCCAGCCACCGGTGAGGTTGGTGACGATCCCGAAGAACTCGTAGAAGAGGAAGAGGAAGGCGATCTCCAGGCTGTTGAAGCCCAGGCCATGAAAGTGGAGCAGCACCAACATGCGCAGGGCGCCGTCGGTGAGGGTGAAGCCCCAGTAGGCCGCTGTGACGATGGCGTAGTGGCGCAGGGCCGATCCCGCTGCGGGGTTGTTCATGGCCGTCGGCAACGGCAGCGGCAAGGCCGCAACCTGGCTGAACGTTGTGGTGTGGAATCGTCAGCCATCGAGGGCCACCACCTTGCAGGCCAGGTCCGCCATCCGGCAGGCGTAGCCCCACTCGTTGTCATACCAGGCATAGACCTTGAGCTGGCAGCCATCCACCACCAGGGTGGAGAGGCCATCGACGATGGCCGAGCGGCTGTCGTTGACGTAGTCCACCGACACCAGCGGGCGGGTTTCATAGCCGAGGATCCCCTTCAGCGGCCCAGCAGCGGCAGCAGCGAACAGGCCGTTCACCTCCGCCACGGTGGTGTCGCGCTGCAGCTCGAACACCGCGTCGGTGAGGGAGGCATTGAGCAGGGGCACCCGCACGGCATGACCGTCGAGCCTGCCTTCCAGCTCGGGGAAGATTCTGGCGATGGCCCGGGCGGATCCGGTGGTGGTGGGGATCAACGACTGGGTGAGGGAGCGGGCCCGGCGCAGATCGGACGTGTAGCTGTCGATCGGCACCTGGGTGTTGGTGATGTTGTGGATGGTGGTGATCGAGCCGTGGACGATGCCCAGCCCTTCGTGCACCACCTGCACCAGCGGCGCCAGGCTGTTGGTGGTACAGGAGGCAGCGGTGAGCAGGTGGTGGCGGCTGGGGTCGTAGAGGTGATCGTTGATGCCGTAGACCACGTCGAGGGCATCGCCGCCCAGCGGGCAGGCCACGATCAGCCGTTGCACACCGCAGTGGTGGATGTAGGCCTGCAGCTGCTGGGGATCACGGAAGCGTCCGCTGGCTTCCAGCACCAGCTTCACCCCCAGGGCGGCCCAGTTCACCCGGGTGAAGTCCCTTTCGCGGGAGGTGGTGAGGCACTGCTCCTCGATCACCACCCGGTCGCCGTCGGCCCTGACCCCGTGGTGCCAGCGACCATGGACGGAATCGAACTGGAGCAGGTGGGCCATGGCGTCGGCATCGCCATGGGGGTCGTTGATGTGAACCGGCTCGATGCTGCTGCGGCCCCAGAGGGCTCGCAACACCAGGCGGCCGATGCGGCCGAACCCGTTGATGCCGATGCGCATCCCACAGCCATGCCGGTTGGGGAAGTCTCGGCATGGCTGTGGCAGGCCGGCAAGCATTCCCGTGGCTCACAGGCGGCCAATCCCCAGGACTTCAGCAAGACTTACCCACGCCTTAACAGCACCTTTGCCGGAGGCCCGATGGGCCGCGGCTGTGTTGGCATTGTTACGCGGCTGCATCGCCATTCTCATCCGAGCGCTCCTTTAGCTGTCTCATGTAAAGACACTCTGGACCAGTGCCAAAGCGCAGTGTGTGGCCAGGAACGATCTGCTGCCGAGATCGAAACAAGAAGGGCAATCGCTGTGTTGTCTCAGACATCTTAACCAATCTTTAATCCCAGCCCCTGGCCAGGCATTGCTACTGTTTGGCAGCCACATCTGTGGCAATCACCACCTCTTTTGTGTGAGGACCCTGTGAAACTCTTCCATCAGCTGCTGCTGGCACCTGTTGCTCTTGGCCTTGCCGCGCCCACCCTTGCCACTGCTGCCGAATTCAACCTGGATGCGGCGCCCAACTACCGCAACGAAGCCGCCATCGCCAAAGCGGGCGAAGGTGCCTATACCAGCGCGGATGGCTCCGAGGCGAACATGGACGACGAGATATCCCCCGCCACCCACCTCACCAAGCTGGAGATCACGTCCGAGTTCAGCCTGGACATATCCAGCGAAGATGATGACGATGACTCCTTCCTTACTGGCCACGAGACCGCGATCTCCCTCCAGCTCTCCTCCACCGGCCAGGATTCCCTGGAACTGGCGGTCAAGGGCGACGACGAAGCAATGGAGCTGGACAAGGTACTCTACAGCTTCCCTGCCCTGACCAAGGGCCTGACCTTGATGGTGGGTGGCGTCTTCGATGACACCGACATCCTAGGTGTCGGTCTAGAATATGGTGGCACTGGCGCTGGCTTCGATGACTTTTTCCCCAATACCTTCGATATCTTCGGTGAGTCTGATGAGGGCGATGAGGGCGATGGGATTGATGGGATTGATGGGATTGATGGGATTGATGGGATTGATGGGATTGATGGGATTGATTTCTTTGATCAGTTCTTCGATCAAGTTAATGATCTTCTCGATGAATCAACTGATGAAACTGAACCTTCCTCCGGTTTCTCCAATGCCTTCAGTGGCTTCGATGAACCTATACCCTCTACAAGTGGCTTCGGTGGCGGCTTCCAGTACAGTCCGTCTGACGGTCTGACCTGGTCCGCGGCCTATGTTGTCGACTCTGACGAAGAAACTGACACAAGTCTGTCCACCTCGCTTACCTACAAGTGGGAATATGGCAAGCAAGATCTAGATATTTCTCTGTCGGCTGCCTATAAGAAGCATAGCAATCATAATTTTTTAGCTTTACTTAGCAGTGTTGAAGTCAACCCCAACATCACGTTGTCTGGTTCTTTGCTTACAGGCAAAAGCACAGACGGCTTATATTATCTTAACGAGAGCCATACTAGCGTTAACGTCGGCGCCCATGTCGATAACATCAACATCGGCCCCCGTAAGGGCTCCGGTGGCCTGTTCTACGGCAGTTCCCTAGACGAGACCAGCGGAGTTTTCGAGCTTTACTACACCTTAGAAATTAATGATAACCTGGAAGTCCCCATATTCATTGACTTCGTCAACAACGATGAAACCGACGAAAGTTACTGGTTCATCGGCCTCCGCCCCACTTTGAAGTTCTGATTCATACCCCCTCGGGGTTAACTGAATCACCACAGTCCTGGCCTCGCCTTCTGGCGGGGCTTTTTGTTGCTGCTCCAGCTTAGTTGGAATGGAGGCCTGGGTTCACATCGGGTTCACATCAAAGAGCCAGCTGCCCTGATAATCGTGCAACGAGCCACCGGCTTCCCTGACGAAGGCATTGAACTGAAAAATACCGATTTCCGGATTGACCAGCTCCAGCTCGATCGCCACATTCTCTTCAGGATCAATCAACCGTTCAGGCAGAATTGAAATGAAGGCAAGATCTTCCGAGATGACCACCTCTACCGGCAATTCGGAAGCGCAGGTGGTTTTGGAGAGCTGGCCTGCTGGTCTGCTGCAATCGAGTTTAATCAGAATCGTGTCTGCGTAGATCTTTCCGTTGTTGTCATGAAATGCTTCAGGGATGGAGACACGCAGTGCATCCACCTTGCCACTGAGGGGCTCCATCTTCAGCAGCAGCTTGTTCTTCGCTTCCGGCTCGCTGGACTTCACATTGTAGTCGAGCATCTGGAACTCCTTGTCCGGCTTCCAGCGGAATTGAAAGACGCCGCTCTGCTCCAAGGCCTCCAGCCCCTCTGACAGGGGGCCCCACAGCACCAACATGCCCAGGCACAGCCCTGCTACGGCTCGCTTCACGGCATCTCTACGCGATGGGCCCAAGCTTGCGACCCGTAGACCCCATCCGCAAGCTGCCCTCACCCATTTGGCGGGAAGTCCTGCTGCAGCGATGGCTCAACCCCGCTCAGCGTCCGCCATTGCCTGAAGCGGCGGACACGAACCTGGTCAGCGGGCGTCATCACCGCCCCCCCACCCCCACGACCGGCTCCGCCCCGCAGCTGCCTCGCCACAATGCCACCGCGGGAATCCCGCGAGCGGTTTCCGGCGCCGGAAGCGCACCCCAGCGTCGGCGCGGTGTTTGGAGTCCGCTCGCGACAGCCTCTCCTGGGGAACCATCTAAAATCACGATCGGAGGAACGGGAATTCCGTGGAGACGTTCATGATGGCATCCCGGAAAGAGTCTTTGCCAAAAGCCGTTACGGTGACGTCTGGCGGTCGGGTCACGAAGTACCAGCCCCTGTGGTCGACTTCGCCGCGGACGAGGGACCGGCTGGATGTCTCCGTTGGGCCACCGGTACCGGAAATCGTGATCTTCCCCACTGGGCCGCCCTTCTCCAGCAGCACGATTCGCAAGTCCCTGCGAGGCCCCCGCAAGTCGACGCGTCCGCGGCAACCGAACAGCAGCGTACCGACAGGTTGGGCGATGACCTCGTCGTTGCCGATGGAGATGGCGAGGGCTTCCGCATTGTACGTGCCAAGGTAATCCTCGCTGAGTTCAACGCGGCGGCGTTCGACCTTGATTTGGCCTGACTTGGTATAGCTCTCGAGGTATGCCTCCATGTCGCTGTACAGGTCGTCGAGTTCGCGAAGCCAATCAGCAAGCCTCTCCTCGCTGTTCAAAGCTTTGCTGGATTGCCTGGCTCGATCGGCGCGCTGCTTCACGAAATCGTCGAACGTGTTGGTTGCCAACAGTGGCCTCCGTAGCGAAGGATCAACCAATCTCCTGATTTTAGCAGATGTGCGGCGATGATGCTGTTGCCACGCCATGGGCCGAGCGGACATTTCGAAGCAGGCGCGCTATTCCCCCCCCTGCAGAGCTGCAATCGGGTCGAGGTGGGCGGCCTGGTAGGCGGGCTGGAAGCCGAAGAAGAGACCGACGATGGTCGAGACGCCGATCCCGGCTATGCCGGATATCGGCGATACGAAGAATTCCCAATCTGTGAATTGGCAGATCCCATAGGTGGCCCCAACCCCCAACAAGAGGCCAGCTATCCCACCGCTTACGGTCAGGAGGAAGGCCTCGATCAGGAACTGAAACTGAATGTCCCTGCGACTGGCCCCCAGGGCACGCCGGATACCGATCTCCCGCCGTCGCTCCGCAACGGAGATCAACATGATGTTCATGATTCCGATGCCGCCGACGATGAGGCTGATGCTGCCGACCGCGCCCAGTAGAAGGGCCATGAGGCCGACCTGCGATTTCATCTGCTCGATCAGCTGTTCAGCGCTCGTGACCTCGACCACCAGCCCCCTGACCCGTTCGCTGAAATAACTCTGCACATCCCGGGCAGCAGTCGAGTAGTGAAAGCGGGCTTGCACCTGGGCAATGATCAGCTCGATCTCCGCCTTGGGGGCAATCCTGTTGGCGGTGGTGATCGGCACAAACACGGAGTCGTTCGCATCAACCTGAAACGGCAGCGCATAGCTCTCAGGGTTGGGCTCCAGCATGCCTACAATCGTGAACAGACGCCCACTTATATTCAGTGTATCGCCGATGCCCGCGTTTGCCCGGTGGCGGCGCATGGCAGTAGCGATGTCTGCGCCAACCACGCAGTAATAGCGGCCGATGTCGAGGTCCGACACGAATCGCCCCTCGGCCATCTTCAGTTTGTTCAGGCTCGCAAAGGAGGCTGTCACCCCCTGGATGGCACCGTTGCCGACACTCTTTCCCCTATAGGAAAACCCGCCATGGGACTGGACCCGGGGCGCTGCCTCGGCAACGGACGGGAGTGTGTCGGCGAGCTCCAGGGCATCGCCGAGGACGATGCGGCTGCCCCGCCTGCGGGCCGCCGCCGTCATCAGGCTGTCGGCCTTGCGGATGGTGAGGATATCGGTACCACGGGCTTCGAAATCCTTGAGCAACTGTGCCGTGGCGATATCCCCCGTCGAGATCATCGTGATCACCGAGGCGATCCCGATCATGATGCCGATCAGGCCAAGCAGCGTACGCAGCCTGGCGCCGTAGAGGCTGCGCACCGCCTCGCGCAGGTTGGCTGCAATGACTGGGACAAGGTGTTGCATCGCGTCTCTCCGCCCTACGGCTGTGTGATCTCACGCAGCACACCGTCGCAGATCCTGGTCTGACGCGTGCACTGCCGGGCGATGGATGGGTCGTGCGTGATGATCACGACCGTGATCCCGTCCTCCTGGTTCAGCTGGATCAGCAGCTGCATGACCTCGTCAGCTGTCTCCTCATCCAGTGCCCCGGTCGGCTCGTCGGCCAGCACCACGGCAGGATCCCCGACCAGGGCCCGGGCGATGGCGACGCGCTGCTTCTGCCCGCCGGAGAGCTGCCCCGGCTTGTGCCCGGTTCTCTCTCCCATGCCGACTTTCTCGAGAATTGTCCGTGCCCGGCGCCGGATCTCGGCCCGGCCCATGCCCCGGTACACCAGCGGGACGGCCACGTTCTCCAGGGCCGTCAGGTGCCCCAGGAGCTGGAACGACTGGAAGACGAAGCCGATATTGGCATTGCGGCATGCCGACAACTCACGGTCCTTCATCAAGCGGACGTTGCGGCCGTTCAGGAAGTATGAACCCGCCGTCGGGCGGCCCAGCAGCCCGATGATGTTCATGAGCGTCGACTTGCCGCTTCCCGAAGGCCCCATGATCGAGAGCAGGTCGCCCTTCGCCACCTCCAGGCAGATCCCCCGAAGGACCTGGATGCTCATGGCCCCGAGCCTGTAGGACTTTTCGACGTCAACCAGCTGAAGCATTCTGACTCCCCCGGCTCAATCTGCTGCGACCACGATCTGGTCGCCGGGCCGGAGGCCGGCGACAACCTCGACCGCGTCAAGCGTGGTATTGCCGATCTCGATCTCGCGCTCCTGTACCTCGCCACTCTCCGGGTCGACGACCAGCAGCTGATTCGACGCACCATGCTGTTCCACCGCATCGATCGGGACCAGCAGGGCGGCATCGTTCCGGTAGACGACGATTGTCAGGTTGCTCGACATGCCGGCCCGCAGCTGCTCCTGCTGCGAGGCCAGGAGTGGATCGATCGTCACAGACACCTCGAACTCGGGCGCGCCCCGTGTCCTCGCTTCTGCCTGCGACGAGACGTGGCTCACAGTTCCCTCCAGACTCAGGTCGGGAAAGGCGTTGCCGCTGACCGACACCGCCTGGCCGTTCTCGATCCGGACAACGTCCAGCTCGTCCACCTTCGCGACCGCCGACATCCGCGCGAAGTCGCCGATCTTCAGCAGCACCTCGCCCTTGTCGACCGACTGACCCGCGGCGAGCCCCCTGCTGTCAGACCGGGCCGGCACGAGGATAATGCCGCTGAGCGGCGCATGGATTGCACTCTGCTGCAGGTTCGCTTCGAACTGGAGCATCTTCTCACGGGCATTGCCCAGCTCCAGCTCGGCCTTGTCCCTGGCATCCTTACCGCCCCTGGCGCGCACCGCCGCAAAATCCTGCTCGGCAGCCTCGAAGTCCAGCTGCTGGTTCTGGTATTGCTGTTCCGCATCCTCGTGCTCGGTCGCGGCGACCAGGCCTTGCTCCAGAAGGAAGGCGGCCCGGTTCAGTCGGTTCCGCTGGCTCTTGAGTTCCAGGCTTGCCCGGGCAAAAGACCGCCGGGCGTCGGACATCTCGGGGCCCGTCTCCCAGTTCTTGAGGGCTTCGAACTTTTCCAGCGCTTCGATGTAGGCAACCCGCGCCTCCCGGTACTCGCGATTGGCCTCGGAGGTGTCCAGTTCAATCAGAAGCTCGCCCTCTGTGACCTGCTGGCCGTACTGGAAGTGCACCGCCCCGATTCGGCTGGCGACCGGACTCACGACGTTCACCGTACGCCAAGGCGCAAGCTCGCCCACCAGCGAGATTGTCGTACGCAGTGTCTCTGGCTCGATGGTCAGCGTACGCAGGCCTTCGCCAATGGCGGCCTCTGGCGCCAAGGGCAAGCCTTCATCGATGTCGGTCGATGCCAATGAGCCGCTGAACGGGTCACGGGACTGCCAGGTGTAGGCGCCGGCCCCCAGAAAGACCCCGATCACCAGGACTGTCGCCAGCACCCGTGCGGCCTGAGACTTCTTCAGCAGCTTGTTGTCCTCCTCGATCTGCCTGTAGGCCATCTTGAGCTCGCCGTGCTGCGCCTCCACCGCCTTCGCCATGCGCAGCTCCCTGAGCTCGCTGGTGTCACTGAACGCGACGATGACCGCGGTCGGATCGGTGGTGTCATCACGGCTCGATCCGAGGTACGAGATCGCTACCGACAGTGACCGCTCCTCACCGCCGGTATGGAGGACAACGATCTGCCGGCCACCTTTGCCTCTGTTCTCGACGGCGTCCAGGACGAGATCGGTGAACGCCTCGAAGCCCTTGCGGGGGATGAACAGCTGCGCAAACGTCTTCCCCGTCGCAGCGTCGGGGAAGATGCCGAGGATGCGCCCCGCCGCCGGATTGAACAGTGCAATCGCGCCGCTGAGCTCCACCACAATGACTCCGTCCAGCAGGTTGTCGACGATGCCCTTGCGGATGTCCATGCCGTGGTCCGTCATCACTCGACCTGCTCCACGCGGATGTTCCATGTCTCGAGCGTCGTGCCCAGGGTCTGGTCCAGTGATGTCAGTGCGTTTTCATAGCTGATGACTGCGTCCACCTCGGCATTCTGCGCGTCCACCAGATCGTCTTCGAACTGGCTCAGCTGGGAGGCTGACGACAGGCCGAGACGCAGTTTGCTCCGTTCGATCTCGAGCTTCTGTCGTGCGAGCACAAGCGCCCGGCGGGCAAGCTCGATCCGCCGCTGGCCAACCTCGACATCATGGATCACCTGGCGCACCGCGATACCGATCCCCTGGCGTGATTCCACCAGGCCACGTTCGGCTTTCTGGACACTGGCGCGGGCGTTCATCAGTGACAGCCGAGGGGAGCGGTCCCACAGCGGAACAGTCAGATTCAGGCCGGCAGCATAGTCCGTCTCGCCACCGCTGCCGACTTGTGACGCCGTCGTGTCCAGCGTCAGGTTCCAGAGGCGGTTGTTCTCGGCAAGCTTCAGCCGGATCCTGGCGACCTCGGTCTGCAGAAGCTCCTGCAGGTAGTTGGGTGAGCTGCGCAGAGCAACCGCTATGCCCTCCGCCACGCTGGGCACGGTCCGCTGGCTTGCCGGCGTCTCCAGTGGCAGGATCAGGGCCGCACTGTCGATGTCGAGGATGTCGATCAACCTGAAATTGGCCGATGTCAGGCTGTTCCTCGCTTCCTCCAGCGCCAACTCCCGGTTGGCGATCTCCGACTCACTCTGGAGCGCCTCGCGCTCTGCCATCTGGCCCGCCTTGATCAGGGCCCGGTTGACATCCAGTTGATCCCGCGCCCGCACCAGGGACGCCTCGGCGATCTCCAGCTCCCGGTTTGCCTGGGTCAGCGCCCGCCACGACTGGATCGTCGAGGTGACCACCCCGGTGATCGCCTGCTTGAAAGAAAGGATATTGCTCGTTTCTTCTATCCGGGCGATCCGTAGCGAAGCGGTGTCGACTGTGACCCCGAAGCCTCTCAGCAGCGGTTGCTCGAAGCGGAGGCTGTAGCTGGCGGGGGCCTCGTCCTGCCCTGCAAGGGGCTTCGACCACCGCAGCGTGAACTCACCGCCGGTCGGAATCCGGATACCAACTCCGGCGGAGACATCAGCACTCGGATCGCCGTCTCGCTCGACGCTTGCCGACGGCGTGATCGTTGCAGTGGGACGATACTGGTCTCCGGCCACCTCGAGCTCGAACCTCTGCAAGGTGCGGTCAAGGCGCTGATCGAGCAGGCTCCGGTTGTTCTGCAACGCCAGATCGATCGCATCAACCAATGTCAGCTCCAGGGGCGGGGTCTCTGATCCGGCATCTCTGTCGCTGTCCACAGACGCCAGCACCGGGCAGCAGGTCAGTGCCAGGCAGGATGCCGTCAGGAGCTTGATCCACTTCAACCGGGCACCTCTTAAAATGGTCGACCCATTCAAGATATGACTTGGGGCGCGATTCTGAAAGCCAGGAAAGCTGGGCAATTTTCGAGCTCTGGCGCGAAACATGCTCGCTCGTTCGTGGGGGTCTGGACGTATCCATCTTACTCAGCCGGTGCGTGACGCCAAAGCCGGGATATCAGGTTGGAGAACAAACAGGTTTGAAATAATGGTGCTGCAGCTGCACCACGACCAGTTTTGAGATTTTGCCTGGCGACCATATTTGGCGGATAAACTATAAGCGATATCCTTGCCATTGGGCCAATCTTTGGAAAACTTGAGAGCAGCTCGAAAAATCGCTTCTTTCTCGTCATAACAATTCTGCTGACCTCCGCGATCTCTTGCAGCTACTGGTGTCTTCATGGCAGCAGGTCATTCCAGAAGACAAGGCTGCTTGATTCTTAGAGGTGTCCTAAAGCTCACTACAAATAATTTTCCTGATTACTCAAAAACATAATGTTCTATCCTAATCACGGACAAGCAACATGGAAGTAGCCGGTCTCCAGAAATTTTTGAAATTCATTCCTGCTGAAGGTTGTGAACTCTGTTCAGGTTGCTGCCAGTCTCAGTAGATAGGCATATGGTGGCTGAAAAAGAATAGCGGCTTCGATGGCCCGCTCCTGTCAACTTTCGAACGGCTTGAAGGCCGTCTGTGGTCATGGGCCGGCATGTCAAGCCATACCACTACGGCGATGTGCAGGGTTGTCGGCTCGCCCGGCTGTATGTTCCGGCTTGAGCAGGACTGGATGCGGGCCCTGAGCGAGGAATGGATCTCTGCCAACACCGACCAACGGGGTGGTTGTCAGCTCGAGTGCGGGCCCTCCAAAAGCATTGGCTTGTGGTAGAATGCAATGAGTCACCATGGCTCATGCGGGGATGCGACAGCCAGAGAGATCCCCCTGGGATGCTGCCACATCAACCATGACCATGGCCGTGAGCCAGTCCCAGCCGAGGTGGTTCCGGACGCCAGCATGGTTGACAAACCACCTTATTAGAGTGCTAGATTCCCCCAAAGCATCGGAGCGCAAGCCGGAGGTCCTGACAGATGAAATGGAATGCAGCACATGCGGTCTCGGCGGCGTTCGCAATCGCATTGACGGCAGCGCTTACGGGTCAGGCTTATGCCGGCTCCTGCGAACGTGGCCAGAGAATAGACCACAATGACGCAGGCTGCCTCCGTGCCGAGTGGGACAACAACACAAATCTGTGGAGCGAAGGCAAGGTCGAAGCCCAGAGCAAGTGCTCGGACTACGGAACGGTCGTCGTGAAAGTCGACAGAAAAGCTGCCACGGACTACACGTGGCACTTGAACAATAATAGAACGAAACATAAAAGTACCGGTGCAATCGATGTCCGGGGGGTTTATTGCTGCTCAGATCTGAGTGATCTATGTGATAAGTCGGAAGTAGACGACGATTCGTGCCTTGACCGGTTCCGGAGCAGCTCCGCAGATGACACCTGCAAGAATGAATCCGCCAGCATTGACGGTTTACATCAATGCACGATCGAAGCAGATTGTGAAACTTATCAGCAGACTAGTCTGTCTGGTGATCCTCAGACTTGGTATGAGGAAGCAAGCATCACCGTGCACTGGAGCGACGTTGATGATCTGCGGAATTGCGAGGGCGAGCTGAAACTGGGAGGCTGTAGCTAATCACAGGTTTCGAGGCGTTTACCGCTTTGAAGCATCTATTGGCTCCAAGAGCCCGATTCGGGGAATCATTGCACCGACTGCTTGTCGGCTTACTGTGGCAAAGACCTTGATACTTAGAGACTGCTGAAAAAGTCAGATCCCTTTTGGTGCAACGGATCTGACTTTTTCTCCACAGCTTCCTTAACGAAATCTATACTATGGTCCAGAAAGCCCCGACACCCTCACACTAACGTAAAATTCTGTGATATTGACTGAATTAAGCTTGACATTGATCTAGTCTTGGGGCAAGTGCTGTTCAATCGATGCCCTGCAATGCATGACTCACTCGACAGCCAGCCGACGACGACGAGGAATCCGTTTGTCCGCTTGATCCAGCAGCTGATCGTTCTTGCGGCTGCTCTTCAGATGGCTCCGCTGCCTGCCCAGGCTCAAGCCATTCACAGGATTGGTCTACCCTATAACATCTTCGCTGGCCTTTTCAGGCTCACGGATCTGCACCTGGATGGCAGTCCAGATTCCAGTCATGGCAACGCTTTTCCGCTTAACGCTGCAAGTTTAACACAAGCTGCTCCCTTCAATGGCACCGCTCATACCCCGGAAACACCACAAGGCCCAGCAAGCACCGCTCCAGCTCTGACAACCGATCTGACGGATCCAACGGAAAGCATCCTGCTCGCTGCCATTCCCGAGGCAGAGACGACCAGTGCTTTCCGGTTCAGCCCATCCGAGGTCACAGCGTCAGCCTCCAGCTTCTCTGGCTACGGCACAACAGCAGACAATGTGCCTGGGCTTGACATGGCATCACCGGTGTTGTTGGCACAGGCAGTTCCTGGCAAGCCGACAATTACCAGTGCCAATCCTAGTTTTTACAATAATGAGCACACAATCTGGCTCACATGGACGAATCCCAGTAATGGCTGCACTGGCTTGCACTACAGGACCCAAGTCGGCACGGCATTTCGGACGCTATCTAGTAATTGCAATATTTCAGGTTTTCGTATTTCAAAAGATGGTTCAGGTAACTCCCTATCAGATCAGACAACATATAATATACAAATTCGTGGTTATAACAATCATGGAAATGGGTCTTGGTCAGACTCATTTGCAGTTGTTACTTCAGATGGACCCGCTGCGCCCACCGGTCTAGCAGCTCAGCCCCGTAGTGCCAGTGTGCAGCTCAGCTGGAATGATCCAAATGATAACTCCATCACCAAGTATCAGCTCAAGACCAGTAGCTCCAGCAATAATGGTTCGTTTCAAGACATCCCCAGTAGTGGCTCTGGTGGAACCAACCGGACCAGCTATACAAGGACATACTTGACCAATGATACAAAGTATACCTTCACGTTGCGGGCCGTTGAAGGTACTAACCCCGGTTTTCATAGCACTGTCACAGCTACTCCTATCCCATCGCCACTTGCCCCACAAATAGATGATAATATCGGATTTGGATATCGTAGAATTGCTATAACTTTTGATGCTAACCCAGACGAACCAAATCCACAAGCAATTTTAGGCTACGAGTCAGCATACAAAGAATATGTTAACAACAATTCTAACTTCAATGATAGTGATTTTGATGACTTGCAAACTTATCCATCCAGAACTTATTATAACCTTGACCATGAAACAGAATATGTCTTCGCAGTGCGTGCCAAGAGCAATAGTGGCTATAGTCCAATTTCCACAATAACGGCCACCGCAGTTGCTACGCCCGATGTTCCTCAAGATCTAGATGCTGCTTCCAAAGATGGAAAAATTACCCTGACTTGGGATAAACTTAGAAATCAGGGAGTCACCAAGTATCATTATGCTAAGAGCCAAAATAATGTTACTCATCCTGCTGACTTTGATTCAGCTGACTGGTCAAAGATTAGCAGCAGCAATGGCAATACTACTAGTTACACTGTAACAGGCTTAACTAACGGCACCAAATATAGCTTTGCGGTGCGTGCAGAGAACGGTTCTGGTATAGGCAGTGGTGGTTCACGCACAAGACAGCAAAAACCGCAGTTCAATGCTCCCACCGGCTTGAGCGCCACAGCTGCTGATAGCGAGGTGACACTGAACTGGCAGGCGCTGACGACCGACTCCAACCAAACCATCACGGGCTATCAATACCAGCAGGCGGAGGGCACGGCCAGCTTCGGCTCCAGCTGGACTGATATCTCGGACAGCGATGCAAACACCAACACATTCGTCAAGACCGGTCTCACCAATGGCACCACCTACAGGTTCAGGATACGCGCGAAGAACGGCAAGCCCGGCTCCGCCGTGTCTGCCAAACCCCTGTTCGCGTCCCTCACCGGTCTCACTGCCACAGCGGGCGACACCGAGGTGAGCCTCAGCTGGGACGATCCCAACGACAGCACCATCAGCGGCTATAAGCTCAGCCTCGAAGGTGGTACCTACAGCAGCATCAGCGGCAGCGACGCCACCACCACCAGCCACACCGTCACCGGCCTCACCAACGGCACCACCTATTCCTTTGCGGTGCGTGCGGAGAACGGTAAGCCGCCCAGCTCCGCGGTGTCTGCCAAACCCCTGTTCGCACGCCTCGCCAATCTCACTGCCACAGCGGGCGACACCGAGGTGAGCCTCAGCTGGGACAACCCCAACGACAGCACCATCAGCGGCTACGAGCTCAGCCTCGATGGCGATACCTACAGCAGCATCAGCGGTAGCGACGCCAGCACCACCAGCCACACCGTCACCGGCCTCACCAACGGCACCACCTATT
>SRMO01000031.1:0-516 GCA_004768415.1 Aphanocapsa feldmannii 277cV
TCACTGGAGAGGGCGTAGGCAAGACCGACGCGGCTGCGGGAGCTGCCGTTGTCGCTGTGGTCATAGCCCAGATTCGGGGTGAGGATGCCCCACTGCTGACCCATGGAGAGGCTGTAGCCGATCTCACCGCTGATCTCCCCAGGCAGGCTGTCGCCGTCGCCCCGGGCTGAAACCAGTGCCGGAGTGGGCAGCTCCATGCTGTGGCCGTCCAGGAAGGAATCGCCGTTTTCCGCCGCACCCCACTGGCTGGTGAGCGCCAGGTTCAGCCCCGTGCCGTTCGTGGCCGGGCTGTAGTCGAGCCGGGCCTTGGCACCCCATTGCTCGAGCTCTGCCGCCGAGGTCAGGTGGTTGCCGCGCAGCTCCAGGTTGAACCGTTCATCGCCGTAGCGCAGGCCCAGCACCACCTCGCTGCAGCGCCTGTGGGGCCATCACCGCTGTCGTAGCGGCCATGGAGCTGTGCGAAAGGCTCCACACCACTGGCAAACAGACGTGACAGCTCCAGACCCAGCCGGAAGC
>SRMO01000031.1:790-6093 GCA_004768415.1 Aphanocapsa feldmannii 277cV
TGGCATCCTCGTCGAAGCTATAGTCCACCTTTCCCTGGACCTGAGATAGGGAGAGGCCGGTCAGCCACTGCTCACGGAAGGCGCGATCGGCACCGAGGTAATAGAGCTGCCACTCACCGTCGAAGTCGCTGGTCTCTGTTCCGCCCCTGGCCCACTGCAGGTCCGTACCGGCCCACAGGGTCCATGGCCTGCTGACATCTCCAACCGTGCCGCTGCCACACTGCCCAACCCAGTCAGCCGGGTGGAGTGAATGGGGTCGGCCCCGGAACAGCTCCAGCAGATCATCAAAGGTCTTGTCCATGCTGTCCTCGTCCCGCTGGCCGACGTGGGGGACGCCGCGCAGGCCCGTGGCGGCCAGATCCGTGTTCCAGCTCTCCCCCTGCCAGCTGTCGCTGGCGATGAGGTGATCGCTGCTGTCGCCATAGCTTCCAGCAATGGCGTTGTCGCCACTGCTGCCACTCTCGCCACTGGTGGCACTTTCGCCATCAGCGCCAGCGGCGGGGCTGAGGCAGACACGACCAGAGGTGCCAGTGCCGCTGTCGAATCGCTCACCGAGTCGGAAAGCTCTGCTGATCCAGATAATCCCTTGCCACTACTGATGCCTTCATGGCAATAGGCCAACCACAGGGGGAGGTTGATTGATCTTTCGAGGTGCTCTTGAGCTTTTCTCGCTCCTCTTGCTTTCCTCCCTCCTCCTGATCGCCTCGGCATCCCCCCTTCTGCCCAGCTGCAGCGCTGATCCGCATCGTTGTGCAGCCAGCCGAGGTAATGGGCACCTGGCAGGCAGAAGCGGCCTGATCACAGGCGCGTCGAGCCATGGCGGTGCTTGAGCCAGCTGGCCGGGCGGCCCTGCACCTAGCTTGTCTGCTCCATGGCCATTCCCCCTGATGCCGGAATCCTCGGGCGACTTTCTGTCTGACTTCGGACGCCAGGCCGCCGAAGTGGGCAGCCGTGCCCTGGGCCTTCCGAAGCGGCTGGAGGAGAGCCTCTCCCGTCTCGAGCAGGGCGATGTGCAGGTGCAGGTGCGCTCCGGCGACACCGACCGCCTGTTGCGGCGGCTGGCTTTGGCCCAGCAATTCACCAGTCAGTCGTTTCTCCTGGGTGGCCTGGCCGTGGCTGCCGCTGTGCTGGCAACGGGGGAACAGCCACTGCTGGTGTTGATTCCACTGCTGTTGGGTCTTCCGGTGGCGGCTGTCTGGCTCAGGCTGCAGCTGCGACTGGGGCGCGACCAGCATCTGCCCGGCCCGGGCACACCTCCCCCCCAGCACTGAAGCCGGGTCTCGTGATCACGGCCTGCCGGTGCCGTCAGCGAACGACCCGCACCCGACCCCAGGCGGCAGCAGCTCAGGCGAGACGACCGCGAGGACCCTGATCCACGGCGCCGGCGTAGACGGCCTGGCTTCCCAGTTCGTCCTCGATCCGCAGCAGCTGGTTGTACTTCGCCACACGCTCACTACGGCTGAGAGAACCGGTCTTGATCTGACCGGCCCGGGTCGCCACAGCCAGATCGGCAATGCTGGTGTCTTCCGTTTCACCGGAGCGATGGCTGATCACGCTGGCATAGCTGGCCCGACTGGCCAGGGCGATGGCATCCAGTGTTTCGCTCAGCGTGCCGATCTGATTGACCTTGATCAGAATCGCATTGGCAGCACCTTCGTCGATTCCCCGCTGCAGGCGGCTGCAGTTGGTCACGAACAGGTCGTCACCCACAAGCTGAACGCGCTTGCCCAGGCTCGTGGTCAGGGCGGTCCAGCCAGTCCAGTCATCTTCCGCAAGGCCATCCTCGATCGAGCTGATCGGATACCTGCCGCAGAGCCCGGCGAGGTAGTCGCTCATCTGCTCTGCATTGAGGCTGGAGCCAGCGAAATGGTAGAGACCGTCCCTGTAGAACTCGCTGCTGGCCACGTCCAGCGCCAGCGAGATCTGCTCACCGGCTCTGTAGCCGGACTGTGCGATCGCCTCCATCAGCAGCGCCAGGGCCGCGTCGTTGCTCTCCAGGTCCGGAGCGAAGCCTCCCTCGTCACCGACGGCGGTGGAGAGACCACGCTCAACCAGCAAACCCTTGAGCGCATGGAACACCTCGCTGCCCATCCGCAGCGCTTCCCGGAAGCTCGCCGCCGCGTGGGGCACCACCATGAACTCCTGGAAGTCCAGATTGTTGGCCGCGTGCACGCCTCCATTCAGCACATTCATCAGGGGCACGGGCAACACGCTGGCCATCGGGCCGCCCAGGTAGCGGTAGAGGGGCAGGCCGAGGCCCTCTGCAGCAGCGCGGGCCGTCGCCATCGACACCGCCAGCACAGCGTTGGCGCCCAGGTTCGACTTGTTATCGCTGCCATCCAGCTCCAGCATGGCGGCATCCACAGCCTGCTGATCCAGGGCGCTGAGGCCGCAGATGGCCGGTGCGATGCGCCCCTCCACATTATCCACCGCCTTGAGCACGCCCTTGCCCATGTAGCGACCCTTGTCGCCGTCGCGCAGTTCATGGGCCTCGTGGGCACCCGTGCTGGCGCCGCTGGGGACGATGGCGCGGCCGCTGGCACCACCCTCCAGCAGCACCTCGGCTTCAACGGTGGGATAACCGCGGGAATCGAGCACCTCCTGTGCCACCACCGTGTCGATAACGAGGTCGAGCGAATCGATCACCGGCGATCCGGGCAAAACGCGGTCATCTTATGCAGCGCCTGGTCTGTCGCTCTGTAGCCGCCAGAATGGTGTGTCGTATATGTGCCTCTGAGCCATGCGGATGCTTCACACCATGCTCAGGGTGGGCAATCTCGAACAGTCCCTGAGTTTTTACACCGAGGTGCTGGGGATGCGGTTACTGCGCCGCAGGGACTATCCTGCCGGCCGCTTCAGCCTCGCTTTCGTGGGCTACGGAGACGAGAGCGACCACACCGTGATCGAGCTCACCCACAACTGGGATATCGACAGATACGACCTGGGCAGCGGCTATGGCCACGTGGCCCTCGGTGTGGATGACATCCACGCCACCTGCCATGGGATTGCAGCGCGGGGCGGGCGGATCACGCGGCAACCCGGACCGATGAAGCACGGCAGCACCGTGATCGCCTTCGTGGACGATCCGGATGGCTACAGGATCGAGCTGATCCAGCTCTCCAGCAGGGTTCCATGAGCCTGATCACCGAGACCGATCGTTTCAGCGACGACGCCTGGGATCTGCTGCTGGCCGCCCAGGACCGCAGCCGTGGCTGGGGGCATCGCGACATGGATGTGGAACACCTGTTCCAGGCCATGGTCGAGGAAAGGCCGGCAGAACGTTGCTGGCGCACACTGCAGCTGGATCCACGGGTCTTCGCGGCACCCCTGGAGGCCTTCTGCGCCGACCAGCCCCGGGACGGCGAGGACACCCTCTACCTGGGCAGTGCCCTCGACACCCTGCTGAACCAGGCGGATCTGCTGGCGCGCCGCTGGGGCGAGCCCCTGATCGATGTGCCCCAGCTGCTGCTCGCCCTGGCGGAGGATCCCCGCATCGGTGAGCCGCTCTGCCGGGCTGAGGGCCTGGGTGCTGCCGAGCTGATCCGGCGACTGCGGCCGGCCATGGCACCGCCCCGCTCCAGCGGCATCAGCGTGAAGCAGGGTGACCCGCCCCAGCTGTCAGGTTCCGCCCGCAGCGGAGCGACGGCCCTGCGGCAGCAGGCCCCGCTGCCGGTCTCTCGCCGGCGCACAGCCGTGGCAGCCCCCAGCCGCCCCGTCAGGCCCGCCGTGGCCGAACCATGGGATGACCTGTCAGCACCCGACCCAGGCGGCGACGCTCCCCAGCCGGCCATGCCGCGCCTGAACGGCGGCAACGGTGCCGCCCACAGCCCAGGCCGGGAGTCGGCCGAGACCCTGTCAGCCCCCGCCGGCGGCAGCACCACGGCCACTCCGACGATGTCCGATTCCCGGGGCGAGGCCGATGCAGGGCCGCTGGAGCAGGAGCCAGCGGCCCTGGAGCGCTTCTGTCGTGATCTCACAGCCCTGGCGGCCGCAGGAGACCTGGATCCCGTGATGGGCCGCGATCAGGAGATCCGCCGCGTCATCCAGGTGCTGAGCCGCCGCGGCAGGAACAATCCGGTGCTGATCGGCCCCGCCGGGGTCGGCAAGACCGCCATCGCCCATGGCCTGGCCCAGCGCATCGCCACAGCGGAGGTACCCGAAGCCCTGCGGGGCATCCGCCTGCTGGCACTGGATCCCGGCAGCCTGATCGCCGGTGCGAAATACCGCGGTCAGTTCGAGGAGCGGCTGCGTCAGCTGCTCGAGGAGTTCGCCGACGCCGAGGGGCGGGCAGTGCTGTTCATCGACGACCTGCGCACGGTGCTGGCCAGTGATCGTTCCAGCAGCGACGCCGGCAGCCTGCTCAAACCTGCCCTGGCCAGGGGGGAGCTGCGCTGCATCGCGGCCACCAGCGCGGCGGACTACCGCCACACGGTGGAGCGGGACCCGGCCCTGGAGCGCCGCTTCCAGCAGATCGTCGTGCGGGAGCCCAGCCAGGACGACTGCCTTGACATTCTGCGGGGCCTCAAGGAGCGCTATGAGCTCCACCACGGCGTGGTCATCACGGATCAGGCCCTGGGTGCTGCCATTCGCCTTGCCAGCCGCTACATCAGTGACCGCTGCCTGCCCGACAAGGCCATCGACCTGATCGACGAGGCGGCAGCACAGCTGCGCATGGACGTGAGCTCCAAGCCGAGCGTGGTGGAGGCCGCCGAGCGGGAGCTGCGTCGCGTCGAACTGGCCCTGCTGGCGGCAGAGCAGTCACCCCAGGCCGAGCGGGTGCGGCTGCAGCAGGAGCGCAATGCAGCGGCCGAGAACCGGCGGCGGCTCAGCGAACGCTGGCAACAGGAGCGGGCCGCCCTTGCGGAGCTGCGCGCCCTGCAGCGCAGCGAAGAGGAGGTGCGCCATCGCGTGGCGGAGGCGGATCGGATCGGTGACCTGGAGGAAGCGGCCCGGCTCCAGTACGACAGCCTGCGCCAGCTGGAGCGGCGCCGTGCGGTGCTGGAAGAGGCCCTGCACGATGCCCAGGACCGTGGCGAAGCCCTGTTGCGAGAGCAGGTGGAGGAGGCCGATGTGGCCGATGTGGTGGGTCGCTGGACGGGCATTCCCGTGCAACGGCTGCTGGCCAGTGAGCGCCGCAAACTGCTGGAGCTGCACCAGCGCCTGGCTGAGCGGGTGCTGGGCCAGGACGAAGCGGTGGAGGCCGTGGCCGCGGCAATCCGACGGGCCCGGGCCGGCATGAAGGATGTGCGGCGGCCGGTGGGGTCGTTCCTCTTCCTCGGCCCCACCGGCGTCGGCAAGACCGA
>SRMO01000031.1:6238-17419 GCA_004768415.1 Aphanocapsa feldmannii 277cV
GGCTGCTGGGGGCACCGCCGGGCTATGTGGGCTACGAAGCGGGCGGCCAGCTCACCGAAGCCATCCGCGCCCGCCCCTACGCCGTGGTGCTGCTGGACGAGGTGGAGAAGGCCCACCCGGATGTCTTCAACCTGCTGTTGCAGGTGCTCGACGATGGCCGCCTGACCGATTCTCAGGGGCGTGCGATCGATTTCCGCCACACGGTGGTGGTGATGACGAGCAACCTGGCCAGCCGCGACATCCTCGCGAGCGCACGCCACGGTGGCGACCCGGACACCCTGGCCGCCGCCATCGATCGCAGCCTCGCCAGCCAGTTCCGGCCGGAATTCCTCAACCGCATCGATGAGGTGATCCGCTTCCAGCCCCTGGGGCGGGAGCAGATCCGCGGCATCGTCGACCTGCGGCTGGCCGACCTCGCGGCCCTGCTGCGGGAGCAGGGCCTGCGCCTGCAGGTGGATGGGGCTGTGGCCGATGCCCTGGCCAGCGATGGCTACAACCCCGAGTACGGCGCCCGGCCCCTCGCTCGCCTGTTGCGGCGGCATCTGGAGAACCCGCTGGCCACAGAGCTGCTGGAGGAGCGTTTTGCGGCGGCCGAAGGCGTGCGGGTGCTGCTGGCCGAGCCCCCTGCCCCGGCCAGCGCCGGGATGGTGCTTCGCTTCCAACCCCTGGCGGCAGGAGGCGGGGCAGGGGCCCAGGGCGTCCATTAAGGTGAGCTCCTGCCGGTTTGTGCCCACCCTTCACGACGGTGCGGTGGTGTGCAACGGCACTCCCTCAACGCCCTTCAGGACGCCGTGGCTTCCGATACGACCACACCCGGAGACGAATCGGTCCTCGCGGCATCCTCAGGATCCGCCCCCATCGACGACAGCGCCGTCACGCCACCGGAGGGCCCCCGGGGATTCCTGGTGGAGACCATCGATGAGCTCGGTAAGATCGTCTGGCCCAGCCGTCAGCAGCTCGTCAGCGAGTCCATCTCGGTGATCCTGATGGTGGTTGTGTCGGCCGCGGCCATCGCCTCGGCCAGCCGCCTCTTCGCCTGGATGGCGCAGCAGGTGTTCCCGTTCCAGCAGAGCTGACCGCCCGTGGTTGACGCACCGGATCCGAATCCTGAAACCACTGTGGTTGACCCTGGCCCACTGGGCAGTCCGGAGGTGATCGACCTTGCTGCCGCCGTGGACTCGCCTGCACGGGCCGCCCGCTGGTACGCCGTGCAGGTGGCTTCCAGCTGCGAAAAGAAAGTGAAGGCCACCCTGGAGCAGCGCGCCATCACCCTTGGTGTGGACAACCGCATCCTCGAGATCGAGATTCCCCAGACCCCTGCTGTCAAGATCAAGAAGGACGGCAGTCGCCAGTCCACCGAAGAGAAGGTCTTCCCTGGCTATGTGCTGGTGCGCATGGTCATGGATGATGAGACCCAGCAGGCCGTTCGCAGTACCCCCAACGTCATCAACTTTGTGGGTGCCGAGGACCGTCGCGCCAGCGGGCGCGGTCGTGGCCATGTCAGACCGAGGCCCCTGAGCAGCAGCGAGGTCAACAGGATCTTCAAGCGTGCTCAAGGGAAGAAACCCGTGGTCAAGGTCGACCTGGTCGAAGGCGATCAGATCAACGTGACGGCAGGGCCCTTCAAGGATTTCCAGGGTGAAGTCATCGAGGTGTCCGGAGAGCGCAGCAAGCTCAAGGCGCTGCTGTCGATCTTCGGCCGCGAGACTCCCGTCGAACTGGAGTTTTCCCAGGTCAGCAAACAGAGCTGACGCCTGCCGCGGGAGCGCCTGCCTGCTTCCCGTGACGGATCAAACCCACCTCGTCTGTCCCCCGACCCGACCCGATGGCCAAGAAAGTCGTCGCCATGATCAAACTGGCATTGGATGCCGGCAAGGCCAACCCAGCCCCACCCGTCGGCCCCGCCCTCGGTCAGCATGGGGTCAACATCATGGCGTTCTGCAAGGAGTACAACGCCAGGACGCAGGACAAGGCCGGCTATGTGATTCCGGTGGAGATCTCGGTCTACGAAGACCGCAGCTTCAGCTTCATCACCAAGACGCCTCCCGCCTCCGTGCTGATTGGCAAAGCGGCCGGGATCGCCAAGGGGTCCGGGCAGTCCGCCCAGGCCAACGTCGGTTCCATCTCCCGCAGCCAGCTGGAGGAGATCGCCAGAACCAAGCTCCCCGATCTCAACTGCAGCTCCGTCGAATCCGCCATGCGGATCGTCGAGGGCACCGCCCGCAACATGGGCGTGGCCGTCGCCGACTGAGCGTTCGTCGTCACCCCCCTCACCTCCACCTCACGGGGGAGAAACCGGCGGCATCCAGGTCACACCTGAAGCCCACAGCGGTTTCGTCCGGACCCCATTGATTCCATGCCAAGCACCTCCAAGCGTTTCACCGCCCTGGCGGCCCGTGTCGAAGACCGCGCCCACGCCCCCCTGGACGCCATCGAGCTGGTCAAGGCCAATGCGACGGCAAAGTTCGACGAGACCATCGAGGCCCATGTGCGCCTGGGCATCGACCCCAAATACGCCGACCAGCAGCTGCGCACCACCGTGGCCCTGCCCAGGGGCAGCGGTCAGGACGTGCGCGTGGCCGTCATCACCCGTGGCGAGAAGGTGGCTGAGGCCAGGGCTGCCGGCGCGGATCTGGTGGGCGATGAGCAGCTGGTGGACACCATCGCCAGGGGAGAGATCGGCTTCGATCTGCTGATCGCCACACCGGACATGATGCCCAGAGTGGCGAAGCTGGGCCGCGTGCTGGGGCCACGCGGTCTGATGCCGAACCCCAAGACCGGCACAGTGACCACGAACCTCGCTGCAGCCATCGCCGAATTCAAGGCCGGCAAGCTGGAGATGCGTGCCGACAAGAGCGGTATCGTGCACATCCGCTGCGGCAAGGCCAGCTTCAGCAGCGCCGATCTGCTGGACAACCTCAAGGCCCTGCAGGACACCATCGACCGCAACAAGCCCAGCGGTGCCAAGGGTCGCTATTGGAGGAGCCTGTATGTGACCTCCACCATGGGGCCTTCCGTCCAGGTGGACTTCACGGCCCTGCAGGACCTGCTGATCGATGCCGGCGAGAGCTGAGCGATCGGCCGTTCTGTAAGGTGAAGCTCTGACCACGGTCAGATTCGGGGCACAACTGCTTCCCACGCGTCCGGATCCCTCGGGACACCGGTGCAACCGAAGACAGCAGGTTGCTCCTCCAAGGCTTTGCCGTGATGCCGCCCTGGATCCATCCGGGGACGCTTCCGGGCAGCAGGCCATGGAGTTGCATAAACCCTGCCGAGGTCTGTGTGAACCAACAGCCGGCTCCCCTCAGGGGGCGTCCGACGCGTTCAGGTTTTCGCTGCCTCGGCGTCATGCCGGGGCCTTTCTGTCGGCCCTCGGCCTCTGACGACCGACCTCGTGCCCCGCTTGTTCCTCCGCAACGTTCCACACCATGGGTCGCACACTGGAGAACAAGCAACAGATCGTCGAAGGGCTCAAAGGGCTCATCGCCGACGCCGAGCTGGCACTGGTCCTCGATTACCAGGGCCTCTCCGTCAGGGAGATGGCCGACCTGCGGACCCGTCTGCGGGACAGCGAGGGCGTCTGCAAGGTGACCAAGAATGCCTTGATGCGCCGCGCCATCGCTGGAAACAGTGACTGGTCGGACCTCGAGTCCCTGCTGACCGGCACCAACGCCTTCGTGCTCGTGAAGGGCGATGTGGGCGGTGCGGTGAAGGCCGTTCAGTCCTTCAGGAAGGACACGAAGAAATCGGAGATCAAGGGTGGCCTGTTCGAAGGTCGGCTGCTCTCCGAGGCCGAGATCAAAGCCATCGGTGACCTGCCATCCAGGGAGGTCCTGATTGCACAGATCGCCGGGGCTGTCAACGCCGTTGCCACCAAGCTGGCGGTTGCCATCAACGAGGTTCCTTCCGGTCTTGCCCGGGCGCTCAGCCAACATGCCGAGGGGGAGGCTTCCTCCTCCGGCAACGGCTGAGCCAAGCGAAATCCATGTTCTGTTGCTGACTCTCGATCATGTCCGCCAAGACTGACGACATTCTCGAATCGTTGAAATCCCTCTCCTTGCTTGAAGCTTCCGAGCTGGTCAAGCAGATCGAAGAGGCCTTCGGTGTATCCGCCGCCGCTTCCGCTGGCGTCGTGATGGCTGCTCCCGGTGCGGCCCCCGCTGCCGAGGAGGCCGTGGAGGAGAAAACCGAGTTCGACGTCCATCTGGACGGCTTCGAAGCCACCGCCAAGATCAAGGTGCTGAAGGCTGTGCGCGAAGCCACCGGTCTCGGCCTGGCCGATGCCAAGGCTCTGGTGGAGAAAGCGCCCACCGTTGTCAAGGAAGGCCTTCCCAAGGACGCTGCCGAAGCGCTCAAGAAGACCATCGAAGCGGTGGGCGGTCAGGTCACGCTCAAGTGATCCGCCTGCATTCAACGGGATGCAAGCCATGAAAAAGCCCCTGCCATGGCAGGGGCTTTTGTGTGAAACGATCCGGACGTCTGGCCTTGTTTCGACTCCGGCTGCGTTTCGCACTCCTCACACACGAGAATAAAGTTATAGAGCAGATCCCGAGGGGCATCAGCGTCGATGCCAGCTGTGCAACTGGATTCGGACCGGTCCCGCCGCCCGGGCCAGTCCGAATCGCCGCAACAGACTGCAAAGACCGGTTCTGCATCCTGGGATCCTGTCCCCTGGGCGGCTTCCAGGGTCGAGCCCCGGGACGCACAGGGGGACCTTTCCGGACGGACGTCAGACACAGGGAGAACATCGGTCCGTCCAGCCAGGGCAGGGAGGGATGTGGCTGCGTAGCGTGCTCGTTGCATACGCCCCTGAAGGATGGCCGCTCAGCAGCCCCTGTTGGTGATGGCAGCTTCTGATGGGGCCTGCAGCGGCAATCCCGGCCCCGGCGGCTGGGGCTGCCTGCTGCGCTTCAGCGACGGTGGTGAGGAGGAGATGGGGGGCCATGAGCCCCACACCACCAACAACCGCATGGAATTGCAGGCAGCCCTCCGGGTGCTGCAGCGTGCCGCCAGGCTGCCCCGCAGCGAGGGCTTCGCCATCCGTACGGACAGCAGGTATCTGATCAACGGCTACACCAGCTGGATCAAGGGCTGGAAGCGCAAGGGCTGGCGCACTGCCGCAGGCAAGCAGGTGCTCAACCGGGACCTGTGGGAAGCTCTGGACGAGGCCCGCCTGCCCGATGTGCCGCTGATCCATGTCAAGGGCCACAGCGGTGACCGCGACAACGACCGGGTGGATGCCATCGCGGTGGCCTTCAGCCAGAACCAGCAGCCCCGGCTGGCTCACCGTGCCGATGGGCCAACGGCAGACACCACGAAGCACCAGGAGGAGCGGGCGGCAGCAGCTGGCCCATCGGCCGGACCGGATTCCGACACCCTGGCTGGCCTGGCGCTGGCCGTTGACCCCGCCCCCCGCCAGCTGGCCGGGATGCTGACACGGCTCGAACTGGCCGACCGGCTGGCAAAGGGCGCCTACGGCCTGAGCCTGGAGGAGCTGGCCAGGCTGGTGGAACAGCCCCTCGCCAGACTGGAGGGGAAGACACAGTCCTGGCGCTGGCGCGACTGGATGGTCATGCCGGGGAACGATGGACGCTGGTCGCTGCGGCGGGTCTCGCCCGAAACCCTGCCTTGCCAGGGCTGAGCGGACCGGTCCGCCCTCCCTGCCTTGTTCGTCGACCCTGCTCCGGCCCCATGGCTGACATCTACCGCCAGACCGTCGGCCCTCTGCTGGCCAGGGATGACGGCGCTGACCCGGAGCTGCTGAGCCTTCTCAGCCTGCGGCTGCTGGGCTGGGTCAGCCGTCACCGTGAAGGCCTGCCGCGGCCCCTGCTGGAGGCTGTGGCCCATGGCCTGGGGCGACCCGATCCGCGGCTGCGGCTGGATTGTTTCGGCGTGTCCTTTGCCAACCCTGTGGGGCTCGCCGCAGGATTCGACAAGAATGGTGTGGCGGCGGCGATCTGGCACTGCTTCGGCTTCGGCTTCGCTGAGCTGGGCACGCTCACCTGCCAACCCCAGCAAGGCAATCCCAGGCCCCGTCTGTTTCGCCTGGCGGCGGAGCAGGCGGCGCTCAACCGCATGGGGTTCAACAACGTTGGCTCGGCTGCCGCGGTGCAGGTGCTGGAGGCTCAGCATCTGCCAGCGGTGGGGCAACGTCCGCTGCCGCTGGGGCTGAATCTCGGCAAGTCGAAGCTGACGCCACTGCAGGCCGCCCCCGACGACTACGCCGTCAGCCTGGGTCGTCTGGCCCGCTTTGCGGACTATGTGACGATCAACGTGTCGTCACCCAACACGCCCGGGCTGCGCCAGCTGCAGGCTGCCGACGCCCTGCGCAGCCTGGTGGAGCGCCTGCGGCGCCAGGACTGCGGCGCCGGCGGTTGCCCGCCTCTGCTGGTGAAGATCGCGCCGGATCTCCGCGACAGCGAGCTCGATGCCATCGCCGACCTGGCCCTGGACCTGGACCTGGCGGGGTTGATCGCCACCAACACGAGCTGGGATCGACTGGGACTGGAGCAGCGGCGTCTGCTCACCGGCAGAACCCTGGCAGAGGAGCCTGGCGGCCTCAGCGGCGCCCCCATCCGGGCTCGCTCCCTGGCCGTGCTGCAGCGGCTGGCGACCCGACTGGCCGGACGCCTGCCCCTGATCGGTGTGGGCGGGATCGATTCCCCCCAGGCGGCCTGGCAGCGCATTGCCGCCGGGGCCTCCCTGCTGCAGCTCTACACGGGCTGGATCTACAGGGGCCCCGAGCTGGTGCCCCGCATCCTCGAGGGCCTGCTGACGCAGCTGGAGGCCCATGGCCTGCCCTCCATCAGCACTGCAGTGGGTTGCGGGCTGCCCTGGACGAAGCCGTCCCGCTGAGGTCAGGACGGGTCTTCTCCTCCTGTGGGAACCCTGGCGACACACCCCTCTCCGGTTCCCGTGCTGGCTGACCTCGATCTGCTGTGGCAGCAGCTGCGCTGCCTATGGCTGGGTGCACCGGTGGTGGTGGAGCTGCAGGACCATGCCCTGGGGTTGGCCCAGTTTCAGACCGGCCCCCAGGGGCCCCGACTACGCCATTGCTGCATCACGCCGCTGCCGACAGGAGCCGTGGTGGCGGGCGTGCCACGGCAGCCGCAAGCGATCGGCGAACTGTTGCGGGACCTGCTGCTGGATGAAGCGATCCCGGCCCTCGGTGCCATCGGCGTTCTGCCCGGACCCGCCCACCAGCTGCGTCTGCTGGAGCTCGACAGCCCTGATGGCGGGAATCCGCCGTGGCCCAGTGGGGCGGATCTGCTGGCCTGGCCTGGCCTGACGGGCGACATTCCATCCGAACTGGCCATTGCGGATCTGCTGCCCCTGGCTGGGCCGCCACTGTCAGCCAGGGGGCGCGAAGGCTCCTGTGCCCTGGCAGCCGTGACCCGACGTGGCAGCGTGGACGCCTGGGCCGCCACCTTCGACGCAGCTGAACTGGAGCTGTTGCAGCTGGATGTCTCCACCACGGCCCTGCTGCGCCTCCTGGCTGATGGCCCCAGCGATGTGGCCGGTCAGGCACTGGTGGTCCTGCTGGATCTTCAGCCCGACCACTCCGAGCTGCTGCTGTTGCAGCAGGGTCTGCCCTGCTATCGCCGGCTGCTGGGGCCACTGCCAGGTCCGCTGGAGCAGACCATCGCCAGGGAGCTGGAGCTGCAGGGCGATGGCCTTGAGCAGGACGAACCGGACGCCGACGCAGCCGACGGGCTCTGGGAGTCCCTCGGCCTGGTCGACAGCGAGGCGCTGGTGCGAGACCTGATCCGCTGTGTGACGTTCTTCCAGCGTCAGCAGGGGCAAGGGACGGCAGCGCCCGTCGCCCGGATCCTGCTGAGCGGGCCTGGGGCCTGCTTCCCCCAGCTGAGCGCGCAGATCAGCCAGCAGTGCGGATGGCCAACGGCGCTGCTGGATCCCCTGGCGTCCGTGGCGGTACTGCCCGAGGCAGGACGTCTGCCCCTGCCCGCTGTCGGGCTGACCCACCTCCTGGGAATGGCCCTGGGGGTGGAGTCATGAGCCGGGCAATACCAGTCGGCCTGGGCGGTTTCGATCTGCTGCGCAGCTGGCGACTGGAGCGGGGGCTGCCGCAGCCCGTTCCGCTGAACCGCCCCCGACTGCTGCGCCAGGGCACGCTGATTGCTGCCACCTGTGTGGGGCTGGTGGCGGTTCCCGCAGCCCTGCTGGAAGTTGACAGCGGCCAACGGGAGGTGCGGCTGGCCCAGCTGAAAACGGTCGCGGATCGCAGTGACATCCTTCAGCAACAGGTGCAGCAGCACCAGCAGCAACGCGATCGCCTGGACCGGCAGAGCAAGGCCCTGGCCTCCGCCCTCGGCAGCGTGCGTTCCAGCTCGGCCCTGCTGCGGGAGCTGGCTGAGCGCACGCCGGCCGGTGTACAGCTGCAGGAACTGGCCATGATGGCCGGAAGCCTCAGGCTGGAGGCGCAGGCCAGCAGTTTCGAGCAGGCCGACCTGCTGCAGCTCTCGCTGCGACGCTCCCCCTTTCTGCAGCCGGGCCCACAGGGCGTGCGGCTGAAGCAGGTCAGCCATGGGGATGGTGGGGAGGCAGGGCCCGCCACGGTGGTCTTCACCCTGGAGGCGGACTTCAGGCCGCGGCTCAGTGGGACAGCACGGCAGCAGCTGGCGCGGCTGGGGGCCGATGGCCTGGCCCGGCGGCTGGCCCAGTTGCGCCGTCTGGAGCTGTTGCCATGAGCCTCGCCCCCGGGCCCCCGTCAGGCCATTGGCTCACCCCCAGGCGCCTCCTGCAGGGTCTGCCTGCAGCCGCCGGTCTCCTGGTGGCCCTGTTGCTGGCAGGGGTCTGGCTGCGGCCCCAGCTGGAGCGTCACCGCAACCTGGCTCGGCAGATCAGCAGCATGGCCGCCAGGCAGCAGGAGCTGCCAGGTCTGGAGCGTCAGCAGCAAGACGCCGCCGCAGACCTCCATGGGGCCCGCCGCCGCCGGGACCGGGCGCTGGCCTTGCTGGCTGGTCCCGGGCAACTGGATGGAATGCTCACCGCCCTGGCCGACCAGGCCCGCGGCAGTGGTGTGGCGCTGACGCTCTACAGCCCCGGGCTGCGTCGCCCCGCCACCGCCAGCACTGGCGAGACAACAGGGCAACAGGGCAACGGGGGGTCGCCGGGCCATCCCGGGGCTGGTCCCGGGAGCACTCAGCAGCAGGCTCCGCCGGATCCCCTGCTCCAGGCGGGCTTCGAGCGGCGGCAGGCCCGGCTGGAGGCCCGAGGTGCCTTCCTCGCTCTGCAGGGATTTCTGCAGGGGCTGGAACGGCTGCGGCCACTGCTGGTGATCAGTGATCTGACGCTGACCAGAGCAGCACCGCCTGCCAGCGGGGATGCAGCAGTCACGGCCGCTGTGACGCCTGCAACACCGCTGCTGCTGGAGCTGGAGCTGAGCGCCTATGGCCGCAGCCCCACGATGCCCGCGGCCCACGGGGCCACAGAACCGCACCACCAGGCCGTTCGATGAGGTGGAACTCCGGATGCTCCGGATAGGCCTGGCGCCCGGCCCGCAGTGGCCGGGTGTGATGTGGACTACCGACCGAGCGGATCGAGCACCGCTGGCTGTGGTCAGCCAGCCATGGCATCGATAAGGTCCCCGAAGCTGGGCAGGAACCTGTGGCGTTCCGCGGTTGGGGCTTGCTGCTGGCGGCAATGATGATCGGTGGACAACCCACCCTGTTGGCCAGGCCTGTGGGCCGTGGGCGAACCCGGGTCAGGGCGCCCGTGGTGCGCTTTGAGGTGGTTCGCCTTGGCCAGGCGATGCAGGTGCGGGTGGGGGGCCTTGGCACCGATCCCGTCGTTGTGCTGGCACCGCAGGACAGCGGCTGGGTTGCCGATCTCACCGCCACATCCAGGCGGGCGGCGCTGCTGGCCCCTCAGCAGCTCCAGTTGCCGGACCTGGGCTTTGCAGATCTGCGCCTGGAGGGGGATGGCGGGCGCTTCCGGCTCAGCCTGAGACCCCCAGAGGATGGGGAGCTGCCGGAACCCGAGGTCAGCAGCGACGGCCAGTGGCTGAATTTCCGCTTCGCCGCCACGGCCCCAGCACAGCAGATCGGGGCTGATGCCGACGGCAGTGCTGCTGGCAGCGAAGCGCAGACGAGGGTCGTGCCACCCCTGCGTCAGCGCGCCATCGCGCCGCCCCTTGGTGACATGGCGGTGAGCGACATCACCATGGCTGGCGACATCGTCACCCTGCCGAGCGATGGCAAGGTGGATCGCCTGGTGCTGCGTCAGGCGCTGGCACGGGAGGTGCTGATCAGTCTGGCGACCATGGGTGGCTACAACACCGCCTACTTCCCCAGTGAGGACGACGAGGGGGAGGGTCCACTGGTGTCACTCAACCTCAGCGACTACAGCCTTCAGGATGCGGTCAATCTGGTGCTGCAGCAGGCCCGCTGGAAGGGCAAGGTGATGAAGAACACCCTGCTGTTCGGACGTCAGATGCCCCTGGGGCTGTCGCCTCGGCTATCCCGCACCATTCGCATCAATCAGGCCAGACCCTCGGGCGTGGTCCACTATCTGGTGAGCCTCGGGGCAGCCAGCAACGGTGTGATTTCCGTCACAACCGACCATGCCGGTACTGGGGAAGGTGAGAATTCTTCGGTACAACAGTTCAGCGATGGATCCGCAGGGGCGGCCAGGGAGGTGATCAATCCCCTGGTTGGTTCAGGCCCACTGGAAGGGCTGCAGGTGGGGGGAGACACCAGGTTGAGCACCGTCACGCTGATCGGCGACCAGGCCTTGGTGGAGATGGCCGAGCAATATATCAGGCAGATGGATCTGCGCAAGCGTCAGGTGGCTGTGAAGATGCAGATTCTCGATGTTGATTTGAATGATGTAACAGAGATCAACAATAACTTTGCCATTAGAATTGGCGATAGTTATCTGCACAGCAATGCTGGCTCAGTCAGTGCCATCTTTGGCAAATATTATTCAAAAGCAGCTGATGGACTCGCTAATATAGCATTGCAATCAGGCAATGAGACTGTCAACCTGTTGGATAAGAACGTCCTGAACGACTATCTGACTGCGAAAATCACCTCGACCAACACCAAGACGATTGCCAACCCAACTCTGCTCATTCAGGAAGGCCATGAGGCCATGGTTGAGGTGGGTGAGTCGGTCGTGACCGCTATCAGCACATCTGTCAGCGAGTCTGGAACAACAACA
>SRMO01000031.1:17486-30600 GCA_004768415.1 Aphanocapsa feldmannii 277cV
TTGCCGGTCTGGTATTGCGGGCAGGGATTGATCGGGTTGACGATAATGGCTTCGTGACCCTTTCCATCGCTCCTGAAGTGAACGCAAAAGTGATAGATGAGCCTGGGCAGGTGGCAGGAAATTGCGGGAGATACTTCAATATCAACAAGCGTAGCCTTTCTACCGGTGCCTTCAGGGTGCGGGATGGTCAAACCATTGTTCTGACTGGCGTGATCCAGGAAAAAGATATTGAAACTGTAACGAAATGGCCCTTGCTTGGTGATATTCCATTGGTGGGACAGTTCTTTCGTGGCTCCGGTTCAAGCCGCGAGAAATCCGAGTTGGTGATCGTGATCACGCCTCGCATCATCGATGATCAGGCAGGTGGCACATACGCCTATACATCTGAATCCAGCAGCAACAGAGAACGGCAGGTCATCCATCGACCCTGAAGCCTCTGTGGGGAAGCTTGAAAACAGCCTCCGATCAGGAGGGGCTCCGGGAACTGCAAACGGCAATGAAAGGGCTTGGCGGCCTGTCCTGCTACGTGCTGGCGTGGCAGACGAGGAGGTTCCGCCCAGCTGTCGGGTCCCGGTCAATCAGACGTTGGCCGTCGCAGGCACTTCGGGGTGGGGCGTGGGAGTCTGACGATGCACAACCACCTTCTTCTCGGCATCCACATCCACCAGAGCCGCATCGCCATCACGGATGCGCCCGCTGAGGAATTCCTCGGCAAGGCTGTCCTCGAGCAGGCGCATCACGGCACGTCGCAGGGGACGGGCACCGTAGGAGGGGTTATAGCCCTCTTCGATCAGCCGCTCCTTGAAAGCGTCGGTGACTGAAAGAATAATGCCCTTCTCTTCAATCCGGCTGAACACATCCTTGAGCATGATCTCGGCAATCTGCTTGACTTCGTCGCGGGTGAGCTGACGGAAAACGATGATTTCGTCGAGACGATTCAGGAATTCGGGGCGGAAGTAGTTCTTCAGCTCCTCGTTCACGAGGGAACGAATCCGGTTGTACTGGGCCTCTTCCTTGTTGCCCTCGGCGAAGTCGAAGCCCAGCCCACCGCCACCCTTCTCGATCACCTTCGAACCAATGTTCGATGTCATGATCACCAGGGTGTTCTTGAAGTCGACCGTGCGGCCCTTGGCATCGGTCAGACGACCGTCCTCGAGCAGCTGCAGCATCAGATTGAAAACGTCAGGGTGAGCCTTCTCGATTTCGTCGAAGAGGATCACGGTGTAGGGCCGACGGCGCACTGCTTCGGTCAGCTGGCCACCCTCATTGAAGCCGACGTAGCCTGGTGGCGAGCCGATGAGCTTGCTGACGGTGTGACGCTCCATGTACTCCGACATATCGATGCGGATCATTGCGTCCTCACTGCCAAAAAAGTAGTTGGCCAAGGACTTGGTGAGCTCGGTCTTGCCCACACCGGTGGGTCCGGAGAAAATGAAGCTGGCGATTGGACGGTTGGGATTCTTGAGGCCGACCCGGGCACGACGAATCGCCTTGGAAACAGCCTTGACAGCTTCGTCCTGACCGATCAGACGCTGGTGCAGGGTGTCCTCCATGTGCAGCAGCTTCACGGACTCCTTCTCAGTGAGCTTCTGCACGGGAACGCCTGTCCAGGAAGCAACGATCTGGGCGATGTCGTCCTCGGTCACCTGGGGGGAACCGTCAGCGGAAGCGGCTTCCGAGCCGGCCTCGCCACCCTGGGAGATGGTGCGGATCCGTTCGTTGATGGAGACTTCCCGATCGCGCAGCTCACCAGCCTTGGCGAAGTCCTGATCGCGTACGGCATCCTCCTTCTGCTTGAGGACGTCGCGCAACTGCTTGCTCAGTTCCTTGGCAGCAGGAGGCAGCTTGGAGTTGATCAGGCGCACACGGCTTCCCGCTTCGTCGATCAGGTCGATGGCCTTGTCGGGCAGAAAACGGTCACTGATGTAGCGGTCGCCGAGGTTGGCAGCGGCCACCAGGGCTTCGTCGGTGATCTTGAGACGGTGGTGCTGCTCGTAGCGTTCTCGCAGACCGTGAAGGATCTCGATGGTCTCGGCCACGGAGGGTTCACCCACGGTGACGGGCTGGAAGCGACGCTCCAATGCCGCGTCGCGCTCGATGTGCTTGCGGTATTCGTCAAGGGTGGTGGCCCCGATGCACTGAAGTTCTCCCCGGGCCAGGGCGGGCTTGAGAATATTGGCGGCATCGATGGCACCCTCGGCGGCGCCGGCCCCGATCAGGGTGTGCACCTCGTCGATCACGAGGACGACGTTTCCTGCGGCGCGGATCTCCTCCATGATCTTCTTGAGGCGCTCCTCGAACTCGCCCCGGTACTTCGTGCCGGCCACCAGCAGGCCGATGTCGAGGGTGAGGACGCGCTTGTCCTCGAGGATGTCCGGCACTTCGCCGGCGGCAATGCGCTGGGCGAGGCCCTCGGCAATGGCGGTCTTGCCGACACCGGGCTCACCGATCAGCACAGGGTTGTTCTTGGTGCGGCGACCGAGGATCTGGATGACCCGGTCAATCTCGTTCTGGCGCCCGACCACGGGATCGAGCTTGGCATTGTTGGCCAGCTGCGTGAGGTTGCTGCCGAATTCGTCCAGCGTGGGGGTCTTGGTGCTGCCCTTGCTGCCTCCACTGCTGACCTCGGCAGTCTCGCCGAGCATGCGGATGACCTGGGTGCGCACCTTGGCCAGGTCGACCCCCAGGTTTTCCAGCACGCGAGCAGCCACCCCCTCTCCCTCGCGGATCAGGCCCAGCAGCAGGTGCTCGGTGCCGATATAGTTATGTCCCAGCTGGCGGGCCTCCTCGAGGGAGAGCTCCAGCACGCGCTTGGCCCGGGGGGTGAAAGGAATCTCCACGGCAACGAAGCCGGACCCTCTGCCAATGATCTTCTCGACCTCTACGCGCGCATCCTTGAGGTTCACGCCCATGGACTTTAGAACCTTGGCGGCGACACCGGTTCCCTCGCCGATCAGCCCCAGCAGGATCTGCTCGGTGCCGACGAAGTTGTGGCCGAGGCGGCGGGCCTCTTCCTGGGCCAGCATGATGACCTTGATGGCCTTCTCGGTGAACCGCTCGAACATGCCACTGCCTGAAGCCTGTGGTCAAGCTACCAGGTTTTCAGGCTTGCTGTGACATTTCGGTCATCCGTACACGATCCGTGGATCAAGCCAACCATTCTCCATCCCGGCAGCAGGAGATCCCAGCTGTCAATAGGGTTTGAGAGGGAAGAGGTGAAGAGTCATTCACTACCGATTCGACTTGTAAAACAGGGGTGAATCGTGCCACAGTCATAATCACTACAGCGAAAAGATAATGCGGCTACGTTGCTTTTCCCCGGCACCAGGTAGCGCTCCGGTTGTCTCCGCCACCGCTGTGCCCGGACGCCCCCATTGCCCTGGGTCTCACTGCCGGCAGGGCTGATGGAGGCCGGTGTGGCGCCCCTGCGGTGGCAGCCGGGTTCTCCCCAGTGGCGCCCCCGGCTCAGGCCGCAGTCGGCACCACTGGATCAGGGCATCGCTGCCGTCCCTGTAGTAGCCCTTGCGCCGTCCGGCGCTGACGAATCCCGCTGCTTCATAGAGCAGCAGAGCTCCGTTGTTGCCTGGGGCCACCTCCAGCGTCGCCCCCAGACAGCCCTGTTGTCGTGCCCAGGCCAGCAGGCGGTTCAGCAGCAGTCGGCCAAGGCCCCGGCGGCGCAGCTGCGGCAGCACCCCCAGGCCGGTGATGTGCAACTCGTCCACCACGACCCAACCGCAGATCAGACCGACGAGGGGGCCTTGGTCGCCACTGCAGCAGCCCAGCACCAGGCCGGAGGACCGCTCCAGTTCCCCGTTCCATTGCTTCGCTGTCCAGAGCCCGCCGAAGCAGTCCCGATCCAGGATCAGGCAGGCGCCATGGTCGGCAGCGCTCAACGGACGGATCCGCCATCGGCCATTGTTGGAGAACGTGCAGACGTCCGACAGACCAACCCCCATGGTTTCCTCCGCTTCCCCCAGCCTGGAGCCCTTCGAAGCCGGACATGACACCAGCAGCCCCAACCGCAACCTGGCCCCACTGACGGCGGCGGTCGGACCGGATGGCCAGCTGAGCGTGGGGGGCTGCCGCCTCCACGACCTGGCTGAACGGTTCGGTACCCCGCTCTACGTGCTGGATGAGCAGACCCTACGGACCAGCTGCCGCGCCTACCGTGCTGCCCTGGCTTCTCATTACCCGGGGGATTCCCTGGCGCTGTTCGCTTCCAAGGCCCACAGCAGCCTGGCCATGACAGCCCTGGTGGCGAGTGAAGGCCTGGGCCTCGATGCGGTCTCGGCGGGAGAGCTGCACACTGCCTGCGACGGGGGCATGGATCCTTCCCGGATCGTGCTGCACGGCAACAACAAATCGCCCGAGGAGCTTCTGCTGGCGCTCCAGTGCCACGCCACCGTGATCCTCGACAACTGGTTCGAGCTCGGCCTCCTGGAGGAGCTCTGCAATGGCCATGGTCTGCGGGCCCGTCTGCTGGTGCGCTTCACCCCCGGGATCGAGTGCCACACCCACCACTACATCCGCACCGGACACCTGGACAGCAAGTTCGGCTTCGATCCCGACCAGCTGCAAGAACTGCTCAGCCATCTGGCAGGCTGCAACTGGGCAGATGTGGCCGGCCTCCACGCCCACATCGGTTCTCAGATTTTCGAGCTGGAGCCCCACCGGGATCTTGCCAGCGTGATGGCGGATGCCCTGGCCCTGGCCCGTCGCCTCGGCCACAGCGCCACAGACCTGAACGTGGGCGGTGGCCTGGGGGTCCGCTATGTGGCATCCGACGACCCCCCCGGCATCGACCAATGGGTGCGAACGGTGGCCCAGGCCGTTCAGGAGGCCTGCGAGAAGCGGGGCCTGGCCCTGCCGCGCCTGCTCTGCGAGCCAGGCCGATCCCTGGTTGCAACTGCCGGAGTGACCCTCTATCGGGTCGGCAGCCGCAAGGACATTCCCAGCCTGCGGACCTACATCGCCGTGGATGGAGGCATGAGTGACAACCCCCGGCCCATCACCTACCAGTCCCTCTACACGGCCTGCCTGGCCGGGCGGCCCCGCGCCGCTGCCGAGGAAACCGTGACCGTTGCCGGTAAGCACTGCGAGTCCGGCGACGTGCTGCTCAGGGACATCGCCCTGCCGAGCGTGCGCAGCGGCGACCTGCTGGTGGTCTTCGCCACCGGTGCCTACAACGACTCGATGTCATCCAATTACAACCGCATCCCCAGACCGGCGGCGGTGATTGTTGGAAACGGCAAGGCCGACCTGGTACGGGAGCGGGAAACATCGCGGGATCTGCTGCGCTTCGACCGCTTACCCCAACACCTGCAGCCGGTATCCTGAGCCAGCCACAGGACACACAACTCGGTGCTTTGGTTCGGCAGCGTTGCGCTTGATGTCTCCCTCGCGCTGCTGCTCGGTCTGCTGCTGAAAGGACGGGTCACCGATCGCCACACATTCTGGTTACTGCGCGGCTATCTGCTGCTGGTTGCGGCAGCCTTGGTCGCGCGTCAATCCTCCCTTTCCATCACCGGCCAGCTGCTCGAAGCCATGGTGCTGGTCTGCGGTCTGGCCCTGGCTGCTCTGCTGCAAGGTGAACTGCGTCGTCTGCTGGAACTGCTGGGCACCGGAAGACTCGATCTGCTCTTCGGCAACCGTTCCCCCACCTTCCGGGATGCCGGCACGGTACCGATCCTATCGGAAGCGGCAGGGCGTATGTCCCAGAACCGTCGCGGAGCACTCATCGTCCTTGACATCGGTGCCGATCTGCGTCCTGAGGACTTCTTCAGTGCCGGTATCGAGATCGATGCGGTGCTGTCCGTGGATCTGCTCCTCAACCTCTTCGCCGCGGACACGCCATTGCATGATGGTGCCGTGGTCCTGCGCAGCGGCAGGGTGATCGCTGCCGCTGTGATCCTTCCCCTCTCCCGTCAGCGCGGCAAACGTTACGGAACCCGCCACCTGGCGGCCCTGGGCATCACGGAGCGCTTCGATAAATGCCTCTGCGTGGTGGTCTCCGAGGAAACCGGCACCATCTCCCTGGCCCGGCAGGGCAGGCTGGAGCGACCCATCACCAGCACCCGCCTGACGGATCTGCTGGCCGAGGCCATGGCTGATCAATCCAATGAGCGTCGCAGGCGTCAACCCTGGAAACTTCAGTCTGGCAGGACGCAGACTGGGGACAGAGGAGCTGCGGCGGAAGCTACCGCCCCATGAGCCCTTTCGGCGAGCCACGGACCAAGACGCTTCCCGGAACGCTCTCACTGCCTTCTGGGCTGGATTCAAGGCGGATGCCCGCCCACATCGCCGTTATCATGGATGGCAACGGGCGCTGGGCCCAGCAGCGCAGCCTGCCCCGCATGATGGGCCATCAACGTGGTGTGGAGGCACTCAAACGGCTGGTGCGCCTCTGCGGTGCATGGCGGATTCCGGCACTCACGGCCTATGCGTTCTCCACGGAGAACTGGCGTCGTCCGGAGGAGGAGGTGTCTTTCCTGATGGCGCTGTTCGAGCGGGTGCTGGAACGGGAGATCCGGGAGCTGCAGGAGGCACGGGTCCGCATCCGCTTTCTCGGTGATCTCGACGCCCTCCCTCTGCAGCTGCAGGCGCAGATCGCCGAAGCCACCCGCAGCACCGCCGATAACGACGGTATTCATTTCAATGTCTGCACCAACTACGGCGCCCGCAGTGAACTGGTGCGGGCGGCCCGGCGCCTGGCGGTGGAAGTGCAGAGCGGACACCTCCAACCGGACCAGATCGATGAAACCCGCTTCGCAGGAATGCTCCACACCGCCGGAGACCCGGATCCGGATCTGCTGATCCGCACCAGCGGCGAATTCCGCATCAGCAATTTCCTGTTGTGGCAGCTGGCCTATGCAGAACTCCATATCACCGATGTGCTCTGGCCGGATTTCGACCAGGCGGATCTGGAGGAGGCCCTGCTGGATTTCCAGGGTCGCAAGCGTCGCTTCGGAGCTGTGGAAGCCACACTGAATCTCGAAGCAGAGAGCAACGATCCCTGATCCGCCCAGCTTGCTGCTGACCGCAAACCCTCTGCCTAGGCTCAGGCCATCCCCCCAGCGCCCCATGCAGCTGCGTCATGACTGGAGCCGGCAGGACGTTCTCGCCTTGCTCAGCAAGCCATTGGTGGATCTGCTCTGGGACGCTCAGGTGGTGCATCGACAGGCCAACCCCGGCTACAGGGTCCAGCTGGCGTCTCTGCTGAGTGTCAGGACCGGAGGTTGCCAGGAGGACTGTGCCTACTGCTCGCAGTCGATGCACAATCCGGCCGACCTCGAGGTGAAGCCGGAGATGGATGTGGAGGCGGTGCTGGGACAAGCCCGGCAAGCCCAGCGGTCCGGGGCCCATCGCTTCTGCATGGGCTGGGCCTGGCGTGAGATCCGCGATGGGGCAGCCTTCGATGCCATGGTGGCGATGGTGGAGGGTGTGCGGGCCATGGGCATGGAGGCCTGTGTCACTGCCGGCATGCTCAACGACACCCAGGCTGATCGCCTTGCCCGGGCCGGCCTTACTGCCTACAACCACAACCTCGACACCGGCCCGGAGTTCTACGACCGGATCATCTCCACCCGCACCTACGAGGACCGGCTCGAAACCCTGCAACGGGTCCGCCGGGCGGGCATCGGTCTCTGCTGCGGTGGAATCATCGGCATGGGGGAATCCCTGGAGGATCGGGCAGCACTGCTCACGGTGCTGGCCGGCATGGATCCCCACCCGGAGAGCGTGCCCATCAACGGGCTGGTGGCGGTGAAGGGTACCCCCCTGGAGGCTCGGGCGCCCGTCGATGCGCTTGAGCTGGTGCGCATGGTCGCCACCGCACGTATCCTCATGCCCCGCAGCCGGGTACGCCTCAGCGCTGGGCGCCAGGGCATGGGCCGCGACGCCCAGTTGCTCTGCCTGCTGGCGGGCGCCGATTCGATCTTTTACGGCAATGCCCTGCTCACCACAGGCAATCCCGCCGTGGAGACCGACCGTGCCCTCCTTGCCCTGGCCGGCGTGACCGCTGCCTGAACCTGAGCCTGATCAGGACGAGAAATCGCTGCGTGCCCTGGCGAGGGCAGCGCGTACCAGCTCGAAGCCTGTGCCGCCCTCGCTCAGCCGGGCTGCCACCACCTGACGCGGCGCGATTGCCGCAAAGACATCGGCATCGAAGCCCGGATGGATGTGTCGCCAGCGCTCCAGGGGGAGATCACGGAGCAGCACACCTTCACTGAGACAGCGCTTCACGAGGCCACCGACAAGCTGATAAGCCTCACGGAAAGGCACTCCCTTCGCCACCAGGTAATCGGCCACATCAGTGGCGTTGGAGAAGTCACTGGACACCGCCTGCTCCAGGCGCTCAGGTCGGAAATGCAGGCCTTCCTCGAACAACACGGCCATCGCCTGCAGACAGTCGGCAGTGGTGCGTACGGCATCGAACAGCCCTTCCTTGTCTTCCTGCAGATCCTTGTTGTAAGCGAGGGGCAGACCCTTCAGCAGCGTGAGCATGGCCTGGAGAGAACCGAAGACGCGACCGGTCTTTCCCCGCACCAGTTCAGGCACATCGGGATTCTTCTTCTGGGGCATCAGGCTGCTGCCGGTGGCACAACGGTCCGTCAGTCGCACAAAGGCGAATTCCTCGCTGGCCCAGAGGATCACCTCCTCACTGAGACGACTGAGATGAACCATCACCAGGCTGGCGGCAGCGAGGAATTCAACAACAAAATCCCTGTCGCTCACAGCATCCAGGCTGTTGACGCAGAGATCTTCGAAGCCGAGGGCAGTGGCCGTGTGGCGTCGGTCGATGGCCACGGGAGTGCCCGCCAGGGCAGCCGCACCAAGGGGAGAGATGTTGACACGCCTGCGCACATCCCGCAGGCGCTGACGATCGCGCCTGGCCATCTCCACATAGGACAGCAGATGATGGGCCAGGGAGAGGGGCTGGGCCCGCTGCAGATGGGTGTAGCCGGGGATGAGTGTCTCGACGTTCTCTTCGGCTCTGGCCAGCAGCGCAACGGCGTAGCGCACCAGCAGCAGATCGATCCGATCGATCTTGTCCCGCAGCCACAGACGCAGGTCGGTGCACACCTGGTCATTGCGGCTGCGGCCGGTGTGGAGCTTCTTGCCGAGTGGACCGATCAGCTCGATCAGCCGCCGCTCGACGGCAAAATGCACGTCTTCATCGGCAAGACCGGGATTGAAGCTGCCGGCGGCTGCTTCGCAGCGGATGGTTTCCAGCCCGGCGACAATCCGCTCGGCCTCCGCAACCGTGATCACGCCTTGCCTGCCCAGCATGCGGGCATGGGCCACAGAGCCATCGAGGTCCTGCTGCAGCAGGGTGATGTCAAAGCCGATGGATGCATTGAAGCGCTCCACGAAGGGATTCAGGCCTTCCTCGAAGCGATCGCTCCAACCACCGCTGCTGCCACCGCTGACACCTGCCTGCCCCAAAGCCTGCTCCCTGCTGCGCTGACTGTACGGATGGACTCAGGCCTTGAAGGACCTGGGCAAGGCAACCCCATCGCTCACCTTGAGCACCACCATCGAGGCATCGTCACCGGGACGCTTGCCAGGTCCCACAAATCTGTCAAGCCGGGCAAAGAGTGCGTCCAGCATCGCCTGAGCGGTGGCTTGTTCCGCGGAGATCTGCTGCAGGGCATGCATCAGGCGCTCCTCTGCAAAGCGTTCATCCCCCGGACCAAGGGCTTCGGTCACACCGTCGGTGTAGAAGAGCACCACATCGCCGGACCGCAATTCCACGCGTTGGCAACCGAACTCGGCGTCGGGCTGCAGGCCGATCAGCAGACCTGCCGCATCCAGTCGCCCAACCTGTCTGCTGCAGCGACGCCAGATCAGCGGCGGATTGTGGGCCGCATTGCTGAAACGGAGGATGCGGGTGCGGGGGTCGTAGTCGGAGTAGAAGAGGGTCACGAAGCGGTTGGAGTGGGCCAGGTCCTCCATCGCCAGCTGGTTGAGATCGTGGAGGATCCGGTCCGGGGGTGAACCGGTCAGCACCTCGGCCCTCAACATGCCTCGCAGCAGGGTCATCAGCAGGGCTGCCGGCACACCCTTGCCCATCACATCGCCCATCACCAGGGCCCAGCGGGTCCGCTTCCGTGCCCTGGGCCCGAGCTGGGGCTGGGTAGGAATGAAGTCGTAGTAGTCGCCGCCCACCTGCAGGGCGGGACGGCAGAGAGCCGCCAGTTCGATGCCCTCGATCACCGGGCAGCGGTCCGGCAGCAGCTGGGTCTGGATCTCTGCGCCGATGGTCAGTTCCCGGTCCTGGCGTTCATGGCGGCGAATGGTGTCCCTCAACCGCTCGCTGTCGATGGCCACCGCCGTCAGGTCGGCCACCAGCTGCACCAGCATGCGGCGAGGATCGGTCCAGCTGACGCTCTGAGCTCCGCTGAACACATAGAGCCTGCCCCACTGCCGCTGATTGGCAGTGACAGACCTGCCGAACAGGCGCACCCTACCCAGGGCCTGATGCACAAGACCATCGAGCCGATGGGCAACCTTCTGGTCAGCCTCGGCCCAATCCAGGTCAGCGAGCTGGAGACCGTTGAGCCGGCGAAGAGGTTCGGCGCAGCGGTCCAGGGGCGAACCGTGGAGCTGCTCGAGCCAGAGGCTGCCATCGGACCGGAACAGGATCAGCAGTGCACCCTCCGCCTCCGCCAGCCGTGCCGTCAGCAACGGCACCAACTCGAGGAAGCGGGTGAGGTTTGTGAAGGACCGCAGCGCAAAACCGAGGGAGGCAAGCAGTTCCTGGTTGCGACGCTGTTCACGGGTGAGACTGTTGACAAGCTGACGCAGGGACGCCATGGGGGAGAGGGTCGCTTCCCTGGTTCCGGGAGGGCTGGTCTCCGGAGGGGGTTTGAGCGACTGTTCATCGACAGCTGATCCCGTCGGCTGCAGGCTGGCCATGGCAGCTTCGCCGTTGCAGGCAGGTTAGCGAGATAGCAGAGCGCAGCCGGAAGCAGGGCCAGGTTCAGCGGGCCAGCAACGCTTCGACAAATTCGAAGCTGTTGAAGGGGCGGAGATCCCGAATACCTTCACCAGCGCCGATGAAGCGGATCGGCAAGCCTGCTTCAGACGCCACGGCAAAGGCCACACCACCCTTGGAGCTGCCATCCAGCTTGGTGAGCACCACACCGGTGAGCCCGGCAGCGATGGCAAAGGCCTGTGCCTGGCGCAGTCCATTCTGACCCTGGCTGGCATCGAGCACCAGCAGCGATTCGACCACTGCATCGGGAGCAAGGCGATCCACAATGCCGCGCACCTTGGCCAGCTCCTCCATGAGGTTGTGCTTGGTCTGCAGACGTCCTGCCGTGTCCACCAGCAGCAGTTCGGTGCCCCTGGACCGGGCCGCGCCGACCGCATCGAAGACAACTGCCGCGGGATCGGCATTCTCGCTGGGATTGGCGACCACCGGCACGGCACTGCGTTCGCCCCAGATGGCCACCTGCTTCACGGCACCGGCCCGGAAGGTATCGGCAGCGGCAATCAGGCTGCTGTAGCCACTGCGCACCGCCAGGTTGGCGAGCTTGCCCAGGGTGGTGGTCTTGCCGACACCATTCACCCCCACCATCAGCCAGACGTTCAGTCGTCCACGCTGGGGTACCAGCAAGTCTGCACCGCTGTCACGAATCGGCTGCTCCAGCAGCTCGCACAGTTTCTCCTTGAGGAAACCGAGGCCCTCCTCGGGATCCACCACCTCCTCGTTGAGCCGGCTGCGCAGGGCGCCGAGCACCCTGTCGGTGGCCTCCACCCCCACATCAGCCTGTAGCAGCAGCGCCTCGAGATCATCCAGCTGCCCGGGGGTGAGGGGATCGTCGCCAAGGGTCTCGAGCAATCTGGTGACGAAGCCCCTGCGGGTCTTCTCCATGCCCCGACGCAGACGACCGAGCCAATCGATGTCTTCCAGGCTGACCTGGTCTGCCCCGCGGCCCTGGGCCGCCAGCACTTCGGCTGACCAGGCGAAGTCGCGGTCAAAGGCACCGAGCTCGAGCTCGGACGCGGACGCGTCGCTGGCGTCGCTGGTGTCGCTGGCGTCGCTGGTGTCGCTGGCGGGCTGAGCAGGGGTGGTCAGCCGAGCGGCGGCTTCCATCTCGGCCTGGCGCCTGCTGCGCTCGGCGGTTGCCCGGGCCAGCAGGCCGAGGCCCTCCGCAGAACCGGTGCCGGGGGGCTGTGGAGGGGTGGGTGGCGCCGGGGCGGGATCAACCGTTGGCGGCAGTTCTGCAACCTGTTCGCCTTCAGCCACGGCGGGCGACGGGGGATGGGAGGCAGTGGGTACCACTGCCGTCCCTGAAACAGCGCTGGGGGTCCCACCAGGGGCAGGACGCTGCTCCGCCACCGGACTGTCGCCGGAGAGAACCGCAGGAGCAGACGGGGCAGCAACGGATTCGGAGGGAGCCGCAGTGGCGGCGGCCTGCTTCCTCGCCTCCTGCTGGGCCTTCAGCCGGGCATAGGCGGCCTTGGCCCATTCGAGGGCAGCAGTGTCAGCGGCCCCCGGTGCAGGACTCCGACCGGAGGAAACCCCGGAGGAAGCCCTGGGGGTGGGCGGCGCTGCCGGCGGTGCAGCAGCGGATTCAGCTGCAGATGCCTGAGCGGGGGACTCCGCCGGGGGCTGCGGATCCTGCCGGACAGCCTGTTCAGCCTCGTCCCGGGCTGCCGGGTCGGTGCTGGGCTCGGCAGGGGGCGTGGTCCTGCGCTTGAAGAAGTCGTAAACCATCACACTCAGACCCGCCGGGTCACAGCCTGGGCCTGGGTATAGCGTCGCAGGATGCCGTTGATGCGGCGACGGCCCTGGTCATCGCTGTAGCGATGGGCCAGTTCCACGGCCTCGTTGCAGGCAACCCTGGCGGGGGTGTGGATCTCGGTCATGTCGATCACCGCCAGCCGCAGGATGTCCTGGTCGATGCGGGGCAATCGGGCCATGCGCCAGCCCTCCATCACGCCATCCAGCTCCGCATCGATGGCATCGCGACGGGACACCACGGCAGCGGCCCGCTCGATGGCGCCAAGGCGGACCTCCTCCTGATCGGCCAACAGCAGCAGGCGGGGAAGCTCCAGGGTGGAGGAGAGTCGATTGAGGGCCTGCTCCCCCAGCTCCAGGCCGCTC
>SRMO01000032.1:0-7550 GCA_004768415.1 Aphanocapsa feldmannii 277cV
GGCCTGCTCCCCCAGCTCCAGGCCGCTCTGCAGGTTGGTGCGGGCCTGGCTGAGTGTGCTGCTGCTGATTTCGGCATCCAGGAGCGCCTGCTGGGCCTGCCGCAGGTCTTCGGCGGCGCGATCCAGCGCCTCCCGCACATGGTTGGACAGGGAACCCAGGGCCTGACTGAGCAGGTCAGGCATGGGCATCGCCTGGTCAGGACGCCGGCCCACCTGCCCCAGCATCACCAGGGCGAGCTCACGGGCGATGGAACGGCTCTGCATGGCCAGACGGAAGTGCACCCAGTGTCCACCCCGGGCAGCCACAGGGCAGCGGTGGTCAGTCCTCCATGATCATGGCGTCCTGCCTGGTCTGACGTCGCTGGGACAACGCCGAAGCAAAGCTGCCGCTGGTCCTGGGTCTCTCGTCCGGACTGACGATGCCGGCGGAAATGATGGTGCGGAAGGCATCCTCCACCGAGATGTCCAGATCCTTCACCGACGCCTCCGACGCCATGCAGTACCAACCGGTGGTGGGATTGGGTGAGGTGGGGATGAAGAGACTGAGCATGGGTTCCTTGAACCCCCTCTGCAGCGAAGCACCGGCAGTTCCGGTGACGAAGCCGATGGCGAAGAGGCCATCGCGGGGATACTCCACGATCACCACGCGGCGGAAGCGCTGGGAGCTGCCCCGCAGCACCGTCTCCAGCAGTTGCTTGAGGATCTTGTAGACCGAACCTGCCAGGGGAATGCGACTGAGGGTGCCCTCGCCGAAGTCCAGCAGGAAACGGCCAAGGAAGTTGCGGGAAATCTGACGGGCGATCAAGCCGATCAGGAGGATCCCCAGCAGAGGCACCAACAACCCGACAAGAAGGTTGATCGCCTCCAGCAGGAAGGGATTGAGAGTATTGAAGGGATTTAACTGCTTCGGAATGGAGGTCAGCAGCGCAACCACCCAGCGGGTCACAAAGGTGGCCAGCCAGATTGTCGTGGCCAGCGGGATCACCACCACCAGTCCCGCGATCAGGTCATTGCGAAAGTCCTGTTGCAGCCGCTTGAGCGGACCCACCTGTCCAATAGGCATCTCTTCCGGCATGGCAGAGGGGGAACGGTCCTGAGACGGCACCGGGTCAATCTATCGAGCGGAATCGCGGCGACCGGGCAGCGATGACGAGGGGTATCCAGGGAGCAGTGCCGTGGCCGTGGTGGGCCTATGAAGAGGGGAACGGCAAGTCGACCCCCAGCAGCAGCGATGACCGTCCGGGGTCTGGCAGAAGCACTGAAGCAGAGGGCCCGGGCCGAGGGTTTCGGCCCGGTGGGCATCGCCTTGCTGGAGACCGCCACCAGTCTGCCGGCCCGGACCGCAGCGTTACGGCGCTGGCTGGAGGCCGGCCACGGGGCCTCGATGGGGTGGATGCGGGACCCACGGCGGCAATCCATCGAAGCACTCCTGCCCGGGGTGCGCTCTGTGCTGGCCGTGGGTCTGAACTACTGGGTGGAGCAGCGACAGCAGGACGGCGTACCCAGGATCGGTCGCTATGGCTGGGGTCGGGACTACCATCGCGTGATTGACAGGCGCCTGCGGGCCGTGGGCCGCTGGCTCAGTGAGCAGCAACCGGGCTGCCGCTGGCGCGCCTGCGTGGACAGCGCTCCGCTGATGGACAAAGCCTGGGCCGAGGCGGCCGGCCTGGGCTGGATCGGCAAACACAGCAACCTGATCAACCGTTCGGCCGGCTCCTGGCTGCTGCTGGGGCACCTGCTGACGGACCTGTGCCTGGAGGGAGACACGGCAGCGCAACCCCTCTGCGGAAGCTGCAGCCTCTGCCTCGACGCCTGCCCCACCGACGCGATCAGCGAGCCCTTCGTGGTGGACAGCCGCCGTTGTATCGGATTTCACACCGTGGAAAACCGCGAGGCGAGCCTGCCCCGGGAGATCAGCAGCCAGTTGCAGGGCTGGGTGGCGGGCTGTGACATCTGCCAGGAGGTCTGCCCCTGGAATCGCGACCCGCGCCCCAGCTGCGATCCCCAGCTCCAGCCGCGGGACTGGGTTCTGCAGGCCGGGGCGGACGCGCTGCTCAACCGCAGTGATGGGGAATGGGATGCAGCGCTGCGGGGTTCCGCCCTGCGACGCATCAAACCCTGGATGTGGCGGCGCAACATCAGGGCCGCCATGGAAGGCGCCGTCCCCGGCACTGACTAGACTGCACCCACACCAGGGGATGGGCTGAGTTGAACCGGCCTGGCTTGATCGGCATTCTGCTCGGCCTGGGCTTTGCCGCGGCCCCAGCCCCGGCAGGCGCTCTCGTGCCCTATGTCTACATGCCCTCCTCGGCGGAACTGCAAACCGCCGGTGAGGGCATCGGCGAGGATGCCACCCAGCTGCTGCAGACCGGCCGTGTGGAGCAGGCGGAGCAGCTGGCGATGCTGGCGGTGCTGCTGCTGCCGGAGGATCCGCGCTCCTGGTTGCTGCTGGCGGAAGCACGGTTGCGAAACGATGACAGAAGCGGCACCCGTGAAGCCCTGGCCAGGGCCAGGACCCTGGAACCCAGCAACGCCGGCGTCTGGTTCGCCGAAGGTTCGCTGGCCCTGCGGGACGAGGAGTATGGGTCAGCCGAAAGGCTGATTCGTGAGGGTCTCGCCCTCGACCCGGAGAATGCCAATGCCCACTTCGACCTGGGCAACACCCTGCTGAAGCTGGAGCAGCCCCTTGCAGCCCTGGATGCGTTCGAGAAGGCAACGGCCATTCGCGACAACTTCTGGGAAGCGGTGAACAACCAGGGTCTTGTGTTGTTCGAACTCGGCAGGGTGTTGCTGGCCCAGCAGCGCTGGCAGGAGGCCATCACCCTCAGCAATGAAGCTGCCGAGCCGATGCTGGCCCTCGGGGCCTCCCGCTATGGCCAGGGCATACGTGACAGAGAGACGATCGAACTGGTGATGCGCGCCCTGGTGAAGGATCCCGCCTACGCGGCAGAGGCCCACCAGGAGGATCAGCTCTGGGGAGAGAAACTGCGAGCGGCAGCCCGTGCCCTCTTCCAGGACGCTCAGCTCAAGCCAGCAGTGAAGCGGGCCCTGATACTCTCCGGTCAGGACGACTGAATCAGGGCCGGCAAGGCCCGGGGACGATCCGGACACGGGAGGGAGCTGCCCTGGACATGAAGCGAAGCCGGCTTGCCGGACCTGGCGGCAGTGCCGGCAGAGGTGCTTATGGTGAGCAGCCTGCTGAGGCCTGTCCCGGCCGTTGATGGCTGAACACGATCATGGCTGAAGACGACCGCATCATGCCGACCTCCCTGCAGGAGGAGATGCAGCGGTCCTACCTGGAGTACGCCATGAGCGTGATTGTCGGGCGTGCCCTGCCCGACGCACGCGACGGACTGAAGCCGGTGCAGCGGCGGATTCTTTACGCGATGCAGGAACTGGGGCTGACTCCGGATCGGCCCTATCGCAAATGCGCCCGCGTTGTCGGTGATGTGCTGGGAAAGTACCATCCACACGGTGACCAGGCTGTGTATGAAGCCCTGGTACGGCTGGTGCAGGACTTTTCCTGCCGCAGCCCACTGCTGGATGGCCACGGCAACTTCGGCTCGGTGGACGACGACCCGCCCGCTGCAATGCGCTACACGGAGGTGCGACTGGCACCCATCTCCAACAGTTGCCTGCTCGGCGAAATCGGGGACGACACCGTTGATTTCATCGCCAATTTCGACGACTCCCAACAGGAACCCTGCGTGCTGCCGGCCCAGTTGCCGTTCCTGCTGCTCAACGGCTGCAACGGCATCGCCGTGGGGATGGCCACCAGTATCCCCCCCCACAACCTGGGTGAAGTGGTGGATGCCCTGGTGGCGCTGATCCGCAATCCGGAGCTCAGTGACGCCAGGCTGCTGAAGCTGATTCCAGGTCCTGACTTCCCCACCGGTGCTGAAGTGCTCAGGGGCAGCGGCCTGACCGACACCTATCTGCAGGGCCGCGGCAGCATTCCCGTGCGGGGGGTGGCCCATACGGAGGAGGTCCTCAGGGGGAAGGGAAAGCATCGCCGCAATGCCGTGGTGGTCACCGAACTCCCCTACCAGCTGAGCAAGGCGGGCTGGATCGAGAAGGTCGCGGAGTTGGTGAACGACGGCCGCCTGCCGGGAATTTCCGACATCCGTGACGAGAGTGATCGCGAAGGGATGCGGGTGGTGATCGAACTGCGCCGTGATGCCGACGCCCAGACGGTGATCGAGGAGCTGCGACGGCGCACGCCACTGCAGAGCAACTTCGGCGCGATCCTGCTGGCCCTGGTGAATGGCCGGCCGGTCCAGCTGAGTCTGCGCCGCATGCTGCAGGAATTTCTGCAATTCCGTGAGCTGACGGCAATCCGTCGCTACCGCAGTGCCCTGGGGAGGACCGAGGAGCGACTGGAGGTGGTGGAAGGCCTGATCCACGCTCTCGATGCCCTGGGGGAGGTGATCGAGATGATCCGCTCCGCCCGGGATGCCGCCGCGGCCAGGGCGAGCCTGGAGGTGCGGCTGGGACTGTCGGAGCGGCAGGCCGAGGCGGTGCTGGCCATGCCCCTGCGACGGCTCACCGGCCTGGAACAGGAGGGTTTACGACGGGAACTGGAGGAACTGAGCGAGGAACAGAGCCGCCTGCGCCACCTGCTGAACCACCGCGAAGCCCTGCTGGATGCCCTGGTAGCCGGGCTGAAAAGGCTGAAGAAGCGCTTTTGCACACCGCGACGCACGAAGCTGATCGAGGGGGGCGATGCCCTGCTGGCCACAAGGGGCGCCAGCCGGCCCAGCACCGAGACCCAGCTGCGCCAGGCTTACGAGCACCTGCCTGCAGACAGTCGGCTGCTGCTGCAGAGCGATGGCACCCTGCGGGTGCTCTCTCCCCAGGCCCTTGGTCGCCTGCGCCTGGAGCAGGCCTGTGCAGGGGCAGAGGCGGCGGCACCGGCCCGGCTGATTCTGGGCGTGGCAGGGCGACCTTCGCTGCTGGCCTTCACGATCGAGGGCAGGGTGGCACTGCTGCGCTGGGAACTCGCCGCCGGTCAGGCGCGCAAGGCGGAATGCTACCTGCCGGGCTCGATGCTGAAGGAGAAGGAGACCATCGTCGACGTGTTGCACCTCGATCTCGACCCCGAGGTGATCGGCATCGGTCTGTTGAGCAGCGATGGGCGTTTCAAACGGCTGGCCATTGGCGACTTCCAGGAGCTGTCCGGACGTGCCGCCTGTGTCCTGAAGCTCAAGCAGGGGATTCGCATCCAGCGGGCTCTGACCTGCCGCAAGGACAGCAGCGTGGTGGTGGCGACCAGCACAGGCCGGTTGCTGCGGCTACCGCTGAATGATGAACAACTGCCGGAAATGGGCCGCACGGCACTGGGGCCCCAGCTGATGCGGCTGTTGCCAGGGGAAACCATCGTCGGCACGGCCTGTGTGAAGCCAGGAGAAACGCTGTTGCTGGCCACAGCGGAAGGTCAGCTCAAGCGGCTGGAGGTGGATGAGCTGCGCTATGGGGAGCGGGGCATGCTGGGACAGATCGGCCTGCGCTTCGCCAGGCGCGGTGACCGGCTGGTGGACCTGCAGCCAGGGAATACGGCCCTCGTGGGGGTCACCCTGGCGGACGGTCGCAGCGCAAGGCTTGAAGCTGGCTGGCTGGATCCGGAGGATTGCGGTGGTGCTGGCCGCACGGACCTGCTTCCGGCGGGCTGTCGGATCACCGCTCTGGTGCCCCTCGGACCCGCTGAGCGCGACACTGCGAGGAACGACGCACATCGCAACGCTGGGCTGAAGTCCCGGTAAAGGGGAGGTGGCCTGCTGGCAAGGGGGTGCGTTCGACGCTGATCCGGAGCCTCCTGGAGCAGCCGAGGGACCTGTCCTGTTCGATCCTGATCCCCCCTGGCCGAGGCGGCAGCGGCTGCAGGGCTGCCATTGACCGGTGTCAGAGCTGGGCAGCAAGACCAGCAGGCTCCAACATCAGCTTGCTGGAACGCATGTCCGCATCCGGGGGGACTGGATACTGTCCATCGAAACAAGCGGAGCAGAAGGGCCTGCCGCTCTGCCTGGCGGACTCGATCATGCCCTCCTTGCTGAGGTAGGCCAGGGAATCCACCCCCAGGTGTTCAATGATCTGCTCCAGGGTGCAGTTGGCAGCAATGAGCTGATCCTGGCTGTCGGTATCGATGCCGTAGAAACAAGGGTGGGTCACCGGTGGTGAACTGATACGCATGTGGACCTCCCTTGCACCGGCATCGCGCAACGCCCTGATCAATTTGCGACTGGTGCTGCCGCGCACAATGGAGTCATCGATCACGGCAATGCGCTGACCCGACAGCACATCTGGCAGGGGATTGAGCTTCACCCGGATTCCCGCCTCACGCATGGCCTGGCTGGGTTGAATGAACGTACGGCCCACATAGCGGTTTTTCACCAGACCTTCGCTGAAAGGAATCCGGCTGGCCGTTGCATAGCCGATTGCTGCGGGAATACCGGAATCGGGCACGCCGATCACCAGATCCGCTTCCACAGGGGATTCCTGGGCCAGCCGCTCACCGAGGCGGCGGCGGTAGCTATAGAGCGATTCCCCGAAGAAGATGCTGTCCGGCCGGGAAAAGTAAATCATCTCGAAGATGCAGAGATGGGGATCGGCCGTGATCCACTGGCGCTGTTCCGGTGCCCTGGCGCCAGGGCGGAACCAGAGCAATTCACCGGGCTGAACATCGGCGATGTGGGATGCGCCAATGATGTCGAGGCCACAGGTCTCACTGCTGATCACCCAGCCGCCATGGCCTGCATCGGTGATCTGACCGAAGACCAGTGGACGCAGGCCATGCTGATCGCGCAGGCCGAACAGCCCGACGGGCGTTCCGATGCAGAGACTGAAAGCCCCCTGGCAGAGGCGCGCCGCCATCGCGATCGCCTCCGGCCAGTCATGGCCCTGCTCGACGGCCTGCTGCAGAGCGAAGGCAATCAGCTCGGAGTCGGATGTCGACACCATGGCACTGTCGGCCACCTGTAAGCCCTCGCGCAGCTGCCTGGGGTTGACCAGGTTGCCGTTGTGGGCCAGGGCGAAGGGTCCGCGGCTGGTCTGCAGCACCACGGGCTGGGCATTGCAGATGCTGCTGCTGCCCATGGTGGAGTAGCGGTTGTGGCCGATGGCCAGGCTGCCGTGGAGGCGCAGCAGCAGCTCCTTGTCAAAGACATTGGCCACCAGGCCCATGTCCTTGTGCAGCCGCACCCTGTCAGCGTCGAAGACGGCCATGCCGGCCGATTCCTGACCACGGTGCTGCAGGGCATAGAGACCGAAGTAGGCCAGATTGGCCACTTCCTGGCGCGCCGCCAGCACACCAAAGACGCCGCAGGCCTCCTCGAAACGATCAGAAGGATCCTCGAGCCGTCGTGATCGGGAAGGAGCGGGAGTGCCGCAGGAGGCGGTGTTGAGCGGGGTAGCCATTGCAGGTCATCGTGGCTGCCCAAGCCAGGCGCCCGGCTGGTTGTGTATTCATTATCGCTTCATCCAGACCGGGATCCGGCCATCGCTTCAGGCAGCGAAGCGACGCTCGATGGCCTGCTCGTAGCAGCCTGCCAGTGCCT
>SRMO01000032.1:7877-11207 GCA_004768415.1 Aphanocapsa feldmannii 277cV
GCATGGGCACTGTGGACAGTGCCGTTGCAGATCTGTTCACGCACAAAACGCTGCACAGACCGCTCCAGCGCCAGATCGATGCGCGGCGGCCTGCCACTGACCACGCCATGGATCAGCTCCAGATAGCTGCTTGCGGCCAGGGCCACACGGGGATCCTGTCGCTCGTCCAGGGGGACACCGAGCAGCACCACAGCATCGCCGCAATGGCACCAGCCCATGCCGGTGGTGTGCGAGAAGTCTTCCACCAGACCCACCATCCCCACCACCGGCGTGGGCTGGATGGGCACGGGCCTGGCCTCGCCATCGAGGGTTTCGTTGTAGAGCGAGACATTGCCACCGGTGACCGGTGTCTCCAGGGCGGCACAGGCTTCGGCCAGGCCCTGGCAGGCCATGGCCAGCTGCCAGTAGCCGGTCGCATGCTCCGGTGAGGGGAAGTTGAGGTTGTCGGTGACAGCGAGGGGCTCGGCGCCGACGCAACTGAGATTGCGTGCAGCCTCGGCCACCGCGGCCTTGCCCCCTTCCTGGGGATCGAGATAGACCCAGCGATTGTTGCAGTCGACGGTCGCGGCCACAGCCCGGTCGCAATCTCTGACTGCAGCATCACCAACCTGGGGACGCAGGCGTACCAGGGCCGCATCGGCAGCACCGGGACGATTGATGCTGTTGGCCTGCACCTGGTGGTCGTACTGGCACCAGACCCAGCGTTTGCTGGCGATGCCCGGTGCATCCAGCAGTTGCAGCAGCACCTCGGTCCAGCTGCGCTGGCCGCTGACGAGGCCAATACCCGCGCTGTCGGCCCCGGGCAGGGATGTCTCCTGCCAGGCCCAGGCCTGCCGGGCATAGGCGGGAGGCTCCGCAGGCAGCTGGCGATGAATGATCGGGGCGTCGTCAGCCAGGGCAGCGGCAGGCACCTCGGCCACCACCGCACGGTGCTGGAGCACCCGCACGGTGGGTTCCTGGAGCACACAGCCCACCACCGCGGCACACAGACCCCAGCGGCGGAAGCGCTCCATCACCGCTTCCTCGAAGCCCTGTCGCACCACGAGGAGCATCCGCTCCTGGGATTCGGAGAGCAGGAATTCATAGGCGGTCATGGCCTCTTCGCGGGCGGGAACCCTGTCGAGATCCAGCTCGATGCCGACCCCACCCCTGGCGGCCATTTCGGCACAGCTGCAGGTGAGACCAGCCGCTCCCATGTCCTGTGCCGACAGCACATGGCCCAGCCTGAAGACCTCCAGGCAGGCCTCGATCAGTCCTTTTTCCAGAAAGGGATCACCCACCTGTACGGCGGGGCGGTCATCGTGGGAGTCCTGGCTGAGCTCCGCACTGGCAAAGCTGGCGCCACCCATGCCGTCCCGGCCGGTGGTGCTGCCCACGTAGATGACCGGGTTGCCCACACCAACGGCTCCGGATCTGACGATGTCTTCGGTCTCCATCAACCCGAGGGCCATGACATTGACCAGGGGATTGCCCCCGTAGCTGGGATCGAAGCCCAGCTCCCCGGCGACGGTGGGCACACCCACGCAATTGCCGTAGTGGGCAATGCCGGCCACCACACCTTCCATCAGACCGCGGTTGCGCTCGTCCTCCAGGGGCCCGAAGCGCAATGCATCGAGCAGGGCGATGGGCCGGGCACCCATGGTGAAGATGTCCCGCAGAATGCCGCCCACGCCGGTGGCAGCGCCCTGGAAGGGCTCGATGGCGGAGGGGTGGTTGTGGCTCTCGATCTTGAAGGCCAGACGCTGACCGTCACCGAGATCCACAACACCGGCGTTCTCACCAGGGCCGACGAGGATCCTGGGGCCACTGTCGGGAAAGCGGCCGAGCAGGGGCCGGGAATTCTTGTAGCAGCAGTGCTCCGACCACATCACGCCGAACATGGCCAGCTCGGCCCGGTTGGGATGGCGTCCCAGGCGTCGCACGATCTCGTCGTACTCCGCAGCGCTGAGGCCTTCCTTGCGAATGGCCTCGGGCCCGCAGGGCTGCGTGGCGGAGGAGCTGGCGGTCACGCTGGAAGCTTGCCTTGAAGCCGCTCAGTCTGGCTGAGCGCCAGCGGGCATCGGACGCGGCGACCTCACCGTCCGGTTGCGGGGGCATCCCGGTCGGGGTCATTGGTGACGCGCCGCGAGGAATGGGGAATACCGCGACGGCGGCCCGGGCTGCCCGGCTGCGCGGCGCTCCTGCGGTGACCGCTACCGGGACCATTACCGGGACCATTACCGGGACCATCCAGGGCCTGATCCGGATCTGGGACCGGGCCCGGGGTGTCCCAGCCGTCCCAGACTTCATCAGCCTGACCGTGGGCCGTGGAGCCCTGGTTGGCTGGGGAATCCTCGGCGCCACGGCGGTCGCGGCGGTGGGGTTCGGGGTCACGCAGCCGGTCGAGCAGATCCGCCCCCTCGTCCCGGACACGATCGCCGAAATGACGCAGGCGCTCGCCGACACCATCCAGGAGGGGATCGAGCCCGTCGCCGGAGCCGTCAGTCCCCCCATCCCCTGGCTGGTCCAGCCGCTCCCCCGCCCTGCGCAGGTCCTGCTGCAGCCGCTCTCTGCCCTGGCGCAGGCGGTCCCGCAGCTGCAGCCCCTGGCTGAGCAGCTGCTCGCGCACGCTGGCCCGGGCCAGGGGGAGCTCCGAGAGGTGGGCGATCGCTGCCACCACCCGGCCAGGCTGCTGATCCACGATGCGGTCGGGGCTGAGACGCCAACGGCTGGTGCCCGGCAGGCGGGGATCACTGCGGGCCACCAGGTAGTGCTGGATGCTGCCGTCCCAGAGGTTCACCACCGCATCGGCCACCGATCCCAGGGGCAAGGCATCACGACCGAACAGTTGTGCCTTGAAGAGGGTGGGCAGGCTATCCAGGGTGTCCTGGTCCGTGGGGGCGCCATCACCGCGCACGGTGATCAGATCATCGGCAAGGTCAACCAGTTGATCGAGGCGCCAGACAGTGCGTGCCGGACCGAAGGCACCCGGGCGGCTGGCCCAGCCCAGCAGGCGATGGCTGGGGGGATCCATCCAGGCAAGGTGCCCCACACCCTGGTCGCTGCCGTCGGCCCTGCGCACACGGCAACGGATCAGATCGCTCACAAGCAGCTGGTGGGGGGTGCTCAAACCGGCTTCAGGAACGGATTTGCACGGGCATCACCAGATACCGGAGGTCCTGGTCGCTCCCTTCAGGTTGCAGCACAGCAGGGCTGGTGGCGCTGTTGAGACAAAGGCGCGTATCGGGGCCGGTGAAGGACCTGAGCCCCTCCAGCACATAGCGCACGTTGAAGGCCACCTCGAGTCCATCGCCGTCCAGGCCGGCGGCGATGGACTCCTCGCCGCGGCCC
>SRMO01000032.1:11295-21952 GCA_004768415.1 Aphanocapsa feldmannii 277cV
CGGATCGGAGCGGAATTTGACGATGCTGTTCTTCTGATCAGCCAGCACGGCAATGCGTTCCAGGCTGGCGATCAGCAGACGTCGGTCGAGCAGGATGGAGCGGTCGAACCTGGTGGGGATGAGCTCGCCATAGCGCGGGTAATTGCCATCCAGGGTGCGGCTGGTGACCACCTGGTCAGCCCACTGGAAGACCACCTGCCCCTGGTCGCGATAGAGATTGACGCTGTCCTCCGCATCCGCGGCGCTGGAAGAGAGATGGGAAGCAAGCATGCGCTCCAGTTCGCGGAGCGCACGGCCCGGCACGGTGACGGCGAAACCTGCACCATCGTCCTCTGTGGCGCTGCCGCCATTGCAGAGCACCGCCAGGCGGTGGCCATCGGTCGCCGCAAATTCCAGGGCCGGACCGCAGACCTTGAGATGCACTCCGGTGAGGATCTGCTTGGACTCGTCGGGACTGGTGGCGAAGAGGGTGGCCTGCAGACCCTCCACCAGGGCCCGGATCGGCAATGACAGGCTGTCACCCGTCTGGACCATCGGCAGTTCGGGAAAATCGTCCGACGCCATGCCGCGCACGTGGTAGTTGCCTGTGCTGGCGATCAGATCCACCTGCTCATCACCCGCACAGCACTGCAGGGTGAGGGGAGCGGCGTCGGCCAGCTTGGCCACGATGTCTGCCAGCAGTCTGGCGGGGAGGGTGATGGCGCCGGGCTCCTGCACATCAGCGGCAAAGCTGGTCTGGATCCCGAGGCTGAGGTCAAAGGCAGTGAGGCTGACGCGGCCGGTACCTGCATCGGCTGTCAGCAGCACGTTGGCCAGCACCGGATGGGTGGGACGTGAGGAGATAGCGCGACTGGTGAGCTGCAGGTTGGCGTTCAGATCCGCCTGAGAGCAGACGAGTTTCATGCCGCAGTGCACACCCCGAGAGGCTCCAGGCTAGGGACCCCGAAGCGCGCCAACCCTGGCGCAGGCACGGCCGGAAGGCAATGGCACGGATTCTGGTCAGCGAGCTACTTTTCCTCATCCTCTGTATCTGGTGGAGAATAAATTCAAGTAATCCTTCTTTAAAACCGTAGTAGTAGATCCTGTGGAATCTGGGGAAAACGACCGGAAACCCTTGCTGGGCCTGCAATCCTGGCTGTCATACTCCTGGGGAAAAGTTGTGGAGAATGGGGGACATGGGTGCCGCTGTGCGGCGATTTCCACTGTCTGTGGAGAACTTTTCCACCTCGAGGACCCTCTTGACCCTGCAGTTTTCCACCGTCCAGGCAGAGATTTCCACAGTGCGACGGCCGACTTTGGTGGCAGTTTCGTGATTGGCCAGCCTCTGGGGACTGTCTGGAAAACCGGCGCAGGCCCCAGGTCGGCAAGCCCCAAGCCTGCCCTTGCAGCCCAATGGATCTCAGCCAAAGAATGGTGAGAACGAGGGGGGTATTCAGCGTTTCCCTTCCCCGGTTGGACCGGCTCCCGCCCAGGGGCTGTCGGAGGCCTGCCTGGATGGGCTCGAAGGACGCTTCAGCGGTTGCTCAGAACCCCATTGTCCTGGCCACCGTGGCCAGATCGGCATCGAGGTCCTGGTGGAAGGCTGCCTGGCTGTGGTCGATGGCGCTGGAGGGGTCTTTCAGCCCGTTGCCGGTCAGCACGCAGACGACGGTGGCGCCGCTGGGGACCTGCTCCCTGTGCTTCAGCAGACCAGCCACGGATGCTGCACTGGCAGGCTCGCAGAACACGCCTTCCTCCCCTCCAAGGATGCGGTAGGCCTCGATGATCTCCTTGTCGCTCACTGCATCGAAGCTGCCGCCGCTCTCCTTCCGCACCCTGACGGCCTTCTCGCGATTGGCCGGGTTGCCGATCCGGATTGCGGTGGCAATGGTGTCCGGTTGCTCCACGGTGTGACCGAGCACCAGAGGGGCTGAACCACTGGCCTGGAAACCCTTCATGGTGGGCAGCCTGCGGGCACGACCCATGGCCTTGTAGGCCTGGAAGCCCATCCAGTAGGCGCTGATGTTGCCGGCATTGCCCATGGGGATGCAGAGCCAGTCGGGGGCGTCGCCCAGCACGTCCACCACCTCGAATGCAGCCGTCTTCTGACCCTCGAGACGGTAGGGATTGAGGGAGTTCACCAGGGTGACCGGATAGGTTTCCGCCACCTCGCGTACGATCGCCAGGGCCCGATCGAAGTTGGCCTTGATGGCCAGCACCTCGGCTCCATAGAGCAGGGCCTGGGCCAGCTTTCCCAGGGCCACATAGCCGTCGGGAATCAGAACGAAGGCACGCATGCCACCACGACAGGCATAGGCGGCAGCGGCGGCGGAGGTGTTGCCGGTGCTGGCGCAGATCACCGCTTCCGAACCGGCCTCCCTGGCCTTGCTGACCGCCATCGTCATGCCGCGGTCCTTGAAGCTGCCCGTGGGATTGAGGCCGTCCACCTTCAGGTACACCCTGACGCCCCTGCCGATCCGTGCAGCCACAGCGGGCGCTGGAACCAGTGGCGTGTTGCCTTCCATCAGGCTGATCACCGGCGTCTTGTCGCTCACCGGCAGCCAGGGTCGATAGGCCTCGATCAGGCCCATCCACTTCTGCTTGACGGGCCGTTTCAGCAAACGACGAACAGGTCCCGGGAGGTTCACGCGTCGCTTGGCCGAGCAGATCCTGGCGCGAATCTACGCGTGAGAGCCTGTGAGGCACGCCTTTGTGCCATCGCAATCATCCGTCTTCGCTGCTGACCGCCTCGGCAGGCAGGCACTCAGCCTCCACCCGTGCCTGGCTCCCGCAGCTCCTGCAGCGGTTCATCGGCGAAGTAGCGCACGACCTCATTGAGCTCACCGATCCTCTCCAGCGTGGCCAGCAGTCGCGGAATGTGCACTGCCAGTTCCCTGCTGGGGTAGGCATCGAGAAAATCCAGCAGGGTGATGCTGTGCCTTCCATCCGGCTGCAAGCGCAGGCCCAGGATGGCTCCGGCCCGTAATGCCTGAGAACCGGCCTGCGGCGCTCGCAGGGGATAGACAATCGAGCTGGCCTTGTTCAGCACCGCCTCCCCCACTCGGCTGTGCAGCAGCCGGTGGCCCAGCAGCAGTGGAATGTGAACATCTGCGGCCAGGAGGTCCTGGAGATCCTGTGGTTGGCGGCCGGTGTAGGCGATTACGGTTCCGAGGACGTCGCGGGCTTCACCGCTGCGCGCCAGATGGTGCAGATCTGACACAGCGATGGACTTGCGGAAAAATCCCAGCTTTTCGCCGAACACCAGCACGAGGTTCTCTGCCGCTTTGGTCCCTGGGCTGCCAAGCAGCATGATCAGGCCCAGGACGATGAGCAAAAGGCGATTGTTCAACAGCTCCTCCCTCTCAGCAGGAATTTAGGCGGATCCGAGAGATTGACTGGCTCGTTGCTGCGGCAGCATGATATCCCGTACCAGCCTCACCAGGGATCGCTCTGCCAATCCCAGGGCAAGGTTCACCCCCATCTCCCGCAGGGCCGGTTCCCCCAGCACCCGTGGCAGCCGCTGCCACAGCAGGGAGGGTTCGAAACCAGGCAGCTTGCGCAGGATGAGCAGCAGTTCGCGGATGGTCTGCGTGTCTGCACCTCCCAGTTCAGCTGCCCATGCTGTCTCCGCAAGTCCGGGTGGTTGCAGCTTCTGGGGCAGACGTTGCATCAGCTTGCGCGCTGCCTGCCAGCCCAGGCCATCAATGCTGTTCACCAGGCCATCCACCAGCTGCTGACGCAGCAGTCCAGCCTGGGCGGAAAAGAGAAAATCAAGGGTCTCATCCAGCAGGTTCTCCAGGTTCAGGTTCTGATCCTGGGAAGCGCTGACCAGCAGCTCGTCCAGACGGTTCCAGCGAAACACGTCCTTGTCGTAGAGCATGGCCCTGAGGCTGCTGCGCAGGGCTGGATCGGGATCCATCAACAGGCGGGTGGCGAAGTAGGGATAGGCGGCTCCAAGAATCTTGAAGTCGGGGTCGATACTGAGGGCAATGCCTTCGAGCGTGACCAGTGAGCGGATGATCAAGGCGTAATAGGGCGGAACCCGGAAGGGGAAGCGATACATCACACCTGAAAGATCATCGCTGACTGCCTTGAAGTCCATGCGGTTGACACCAACCTCCAGGGCTTTGTTGAACACCTGCTCGAAGGCGGGAATGATCGGACGAAGATCCACATCTTCCGAGAGAAAGCCAAGTGTGACAAAGTCATCGGAGAGGGCTTTGAAGTCTCTGTTCACCAGGTGGACCACCGCCTGAATCAGGCCCGTGCGCGACTGCCTGGTGACCTCACTCATCATGCCGAAATCAAGGTAGGCCAGGCGGCCGTCGGCCAGGGCCAGCAGGTTGCCCGGGTGCGGATCGGCATGGAAGAAGCCGTGCTCGAGAAGTTGTTCGAGACTGCAGTTCACACCGATCCGGATCATCTCGTTGGGGTCCAGCCCCAGGGCTCTCACCTCTTCCAGCTGGGTGAGCTTGGTGCCTTCAATCCACTCCATGGTGAGCACGCGCCGGCTGGTCAGATGCCGATGGATTATCGGTACAGCAATGCGGGGATTGTGGTGGTGTAGCCGCGCGAAGATTTCCGCGTTGTCGGCCTCATGAAGATAGTCCATTTCCTCGAACACCCGTCGCCCGAGCTCGTCAACCAGCCCGCCAAGGTCACTGCGAACGAGCCTGATGGTCCGGTTGAGGAACACACCGATGTGCCTGACGACGTAGAGATCCAGGGTGATCTGCTCCCGCAGTCCCGGGCGTTGCACCTTGACGGCGACGCTGCGGCCGTCCTTCAGTCGTCCCTTGTAGACCTGGCCCAGGGAGGCTGCGGAGATGGGCTCGCCACCGAGGCTGTCGAACAGCGCATCAACCGGGCGGCCCAGGTCTTCCTCGATGCAGGCCATGGCCACGGCAGTGGGAAAGGGAGGCAGCTGATCCTGAAGGGCCGCCAGTTCCTCGAGGGCGATGGGGGGCACCAGATCCGGACGGGTCGAGAGTGCCTGGCCTGCCTTGATGAAGGCAGGTCCGAGCTGTGCCAGCAGGGCGGTCAGCTCTTTCGCACGGGCACGGGCCACGCGCTGCTGCCCGAGCCGTCCGCTGAGCTGGTCCAGCAACACCCGCAGCAGATAGATCCCGATGGGAATCAGGGTCTGCCAGAGGCGGCGCAGGAGACGCAGGGGGCGGACTCTGTAGATGCGGCGGATCAGATCCGGGTCATAGCGATCCAGACCGGACAGTTCGATGAAATCCTCCAGCTCCGGCATGCCAGCGCTGTCCCGGCTTCCCTGGCGTGGTTCCGCGCCAGTCGTTGTCGCTGCCGGTCCGTCCGCTCCGTTGAACGCTTGCTGCTGTTGCCTGCCCTCGAACACCGCTGTGTTGTCGACGGTGCCGTCTGCCGACGCTGCAACAGGCCCAGGCCCGGCTTGCTGCGCATCGCCGCTGGGGTCCAGTGGAGTCTCGCCAGCAACGGCATGGCCTTCTCCCCCGGCCGGTGGCTCCAGGGAGGGTGTCGATGACAGGCCGTCGCGCAAGAGACCCAGGGGAACATTCGATCTCACTTCTAGTGGACGGTTGCCGCTGCTGCGCTTCCCACAGACCTGCCGCCCCACCGCCAGGCTGGGGGCGCAGCGCTCGACCGCGCCCAGGGCAACCGATACGATCCCCTTATCAGCCGTTTGCTCAGCAGTGCTCACGGGTCTGCGGCTTGAGAATTTTGCCCTGATCGACTGCCTTGAACTGGAGTTGAAGCAGGGCATGACTGTGCTTACCGGCGAGACCGGTGCCGGCAAGTCGTTGTTGGTGGCTGCCCTCGATGCACTGCTGGGCGGTGGCGATCCCCTGCGTTTGCTGCGTCGTGGTAGCCGTCGTGGTCGGCTTGAGGCCAGTTTCAGGCCTTCCCAGGCGCTGCAGCTGCTGCTGAAGGCCGAGTCATTGCTGGAACCAGGGGATCCTCACGCTGGCGACGAGCTGATCCTCTCCCGCGATTTCCGCCTCAACGCGCAGGATCGGATGGTCACGCGCAGCCGTCTCAACGGGGTGGTGGTGAGTCGCCCTCTGCTCCTGCAGTTGCGTCCATTGCTCATTGATCTCACCGTTCAGGGCCAGACCCGGCAGTTCAGCCGTCCTGCCCGTTTGCGTCGCTGGCTTGACAGCTTTGCAGGCCCTGATCAGTCCGGCTTGCTGGCCACCGTCGCGGCGGCCCATCGCCGTTGGCAGCAAGCGAAAGCAGCCCACCGTGAAGCCTGTGACAGCTGGCAGTGCCTGGCCGCTGAGCGCGCTGCCCAGGAAGACCTGCTGGCCCAGTTGGAGGCTGCCGAGCTCAACGACCCCGATGAGCCCGAACAGCTGCGGCACGCACAGGATCGACTCGCCCATGTTGTGCGCCTGAAGGAAGGCGGTGGCTACCTCCTGCAACGTCTTTGCGAGCCTCCTCCGGAGCTGCCCTCCGTGCTCGATCTGCTCGGCGAAGCGCAGGCGGAACTGGCATCCATGGCTGCTCTGGATGGAGAGCTCCAGCCCCTGCGCCAGCGCTTTCTTGATCTGCAGCTGGCCCTGCAGGATGCCGTGGCGGAGCTGGAGCACTATCTGGCCCTGCTGCAGTCCGACCCTGACACGCTGGCCCGACTGCAGGAACGCATTGCCCTGCTCAGGAGCCTGGAGCGACGCCACGGAGGTGATATCGCGGCGCTGATCAGCCTCAGGCAGGCCTTGCGGCAACAGCTCTCCCCCCTGGCCAGCCTCGATCTCCCTGCCCTGGCCAGCGCTGAGCAGGAGGCCTTTGCCGCCCTCTCACGAGCGACCGCGGCCCTGACAGCCCGGCGCCGGGCGGCTGCCGACCGCCTTCAGGCGGAGCTGCTGCAGGCTCTCCGACCCATGGCCCTGAACAGGGTGCGCTTCGAGGTGGAGCTGCTGCCGATCGATCCCACGGAGCATGGTGCCGACCAGGTGCGCTTCCTCTTCTCCGCCAACCCCGACCTGCCCCTGGCCCCTCTGGAGACCGTCGCCTCCGGCGGTGAGATGGCCCGTTTTCTGCTTGCTCTCAAGACCTGCCTGGCTGCGACGGAGCCGGAGCTGCCGCTCCTCTTCGATGAGATCGACACGGGGGTCAGTGGTCGGGTGAGTGAGGCCATGGCCTCGCTGTTGCGACGCCTCTCCCGCCATCGCCAGGTCTTTTGCATCACCCACCAGCCCGTGGTGGCGGCTGTTGCCCAGCACCATCTGCAGGTCAGCAAGGATGTTCTGGATGGGGAGACTGTGTGCCGCGTGCGGGAACTGGAGCAACGGGCCGAGCGGGAGAAGGAGCTCGCTGCCCTGGCCGGTGGCGCAAAGGACGATGCGCGCCGCTATGCTGCAGCTTTGCTGCGACAGAACCGCTAGGGAAGCTCTGAATAACTGCCGAAAGGAACCATCTCAACATCGAAAAGCTTTTCTGCCACTGGCAGTCGAATTCGAGATGCAAAGTTATGAAAATTCTGGAAAATCTCTGATTTTTCCTTAGCGGATCGGCTCAAGCCGCCGTCGCTGCCGCTGGATGATCCCTCAGCGCTCGTCTGAGGAAACGACCTGTGTGGCTGTCCGGGTTGGCTGCCAGTTGTTCTGGTGTTCCCTCTGCAACGATTCGTCCCCCCCGGTCGCCTCCCTCGGGACCGAGATCGATCAACCAGTCGGCACAGCGAACCACATCCAGGTTGTGCTCGATCACCAGCACGGAGTTGCCCTTGTCAACGAGCCGTTGCAGCACCTCCATCAGCTTGTGGACATCGTAGAAGCTCAGACCCGTTGTGGGCTCGTCGATCAGATAGAGGGTCTTTCCTGTGGCCCGTCTTGATAGTTCAGTGGCCAGCTTCACCCGTTGGGCTTCCCCCCCGGAGAGGGTTGGTGCCGGCTGGCCCAGGCGCACATAGCCGAGACCCACATCCACCAGGGTCTGCAGTCGCTGAGCTGCCTGGGGGATGGCATCAAACACTTCCACAGCCTGCTCGATTGTCATCTTCAGAACGTCCGAGATCGACTGGCCCTTGTACTTCACCTGCAGTGTTTCCCGGTTGAAGCGGGCGCCCTTGCAGACGTCGCATTGCACGTAGACATCCGGCAGGAAGTTCATCTCGATGACATTCACCCCCTGGCCGCTGCAGGCCTCGCAGCGACCCCCCTTCACATTGAAGCTGAACTGACCCACCTGATAGCCTCTCGCCTTCGCTTCCACCGTCGCGGCGAAGCACTGGCGGATGGGATCGAAGGCCCCTGTGTAGGTGGCGGGGTTGGAGCGGGGCGTACGGCCGATAGGCGATTGATCGATGATGATCACCTTGTCGATGGCACGGATGCCTCGCAATTCCCCCAGGCCTGGGGGAAACGGAACTTTCAGGCCCAGCCGATGTTCCAGGGCCGGATGGAGCAGTTCGTTCACCAGGGTGCTCTTGCCGCTGCCACTCACACCGGTGACGCAGACGAGACGACCGAGGGGAATGTTGACGTCGATGCCGGCCAGGTTGTTGCGGTGGCAGTTGATCAGCCGCAGGCTGCGTGGATTGCTGGTACGGCGCCTGGCCGGCGTGGGAATGGCACAGCGGCCGCTGAGGTAGGCACCTGTCAGCGACTCCTTGCTGTCGAGGATGGTCTGGAGACTGCCTGACGCCACAACCCGACCGCCATGGACTCCCGCCCCGGGGCCGATGTCAACGATGTGGTCGGCTGCCCGCATGGTCTCCTCGTCATGCTCGACGACCAACAGGGTGTTGCCGAGATCGCGGAGTCTTTTCAGGGTTCTGAGCAGGCGGTTGTTGTCGCGTTGATGCAGGCCGATGCTTGGTTCGTCCAGCACGTAGAGCACGCCGCTGAGGCCGGCCCCGATCTGTGTTGCCAGGCGGATGCGCTGGGCCTCTCCACCCGAGAGCGTCATGGCGGGTCGATCCAGGCTCAGATAGTCCAGACCCACATCCATCAGGAAGCGCATGCGCATGCGGATCTCCCTGAGCACGAGATCGCCGATCTGGATCTGCCGGGGTGTCAGCAGTGGCTTGCCATCGTTGATGCCCATCAATCGCTCGATCTTGGCCAGGCACTCCCCAACGCTCACCGCAGTCAGCTCGGAGATGCCATAGGGACCCAGTTGCACGGCCAGCGCCTCGGGACGTAGTCGCAGGCCATGGCAACTGGCGCAGGTAACGCGGTCCAGATACTTCTCAAGCTTCTGGCGCTGGGCCTCCGAACTGCTGTCTCTGTACTGTCGCTGAAGGATATTGAGCACTCCTTCGAAGGGGCGCTTGTAGGTCTTGAAGTGCTTGTGGTACCTGCTGTCAGCCGAGATGGTGATGGGCGTCTCACTGCCGTGGAGGATCACCTGCTGCTGGGTCCGGGTGAGCGTGTTCCAGGGCTGTTTGAGCTCGAAGCCATAGGCCTCACCAAGGCTGTACAGGAGGGAAAAGTGATAGGTGTTCTCCTTCTCGCTCCAGGGGGCGATGGCGGCATAAACCGGCAGCTTTGGGTCCGGCACCACACGTTCTTCGGTGAAGCGGCGCAGGTGGCCGATCCCATGGCACTCCGGACAGGCGCCGTAGGGGGAGTTGAAGGAGAACAGGCGCGGAGCGAGCTCATCCAGCACGGCGCCATGGACGGGACAGGCGAAGTTCTCGGAATAGAGCTGTTCCCGCTCCACACTGTCGGGTACGCCCTCGTCCATTCGGGGAACCACCTCCACAAGGGCCAGGCCGTCACCACGCTTGAGACAGGTGCGCAGCGAATCGGTGAGCCGCTCGGCCATGTCCTCACGGGACACCAGCCGATCCACCACAACCTCGAGGTTGTGGGCCTGGTTCTTGTCCAGCTCGATGTTGTCGGCGAGTTCACGCACCTCCCCATCGATGCGCACACGGGCGAAGCCCTCGGCCACCAGTCCGCTGAGCAGCCTGGCGTGGGTGCCTTTCTTGCCCCGCACCACGGGAGCCAGCAGCTGGAAGCGACAACCCTGCGGCAGGGTGCTGATCTGATCAACCATTTCATCAATGCTCTGAGGCCTGATGTCGCGGTTGCAGTGGGGGCAGTGTGGTTGGCCGGCGCGGCCGTAGAGCAGACGCAGGTAGTCCTGGATCTCGGTCACCGTCCCCACTGTGGAGCGGGGATTGTGACCGGTGGATTTCTGGTCGATGGAAATGGCTGGTGAAAGTCCCTCGATCGCATCCACATCGGGCTTGTCCACCTGCCCGAGAAACTGGCGGGCGTAGGCGGAGAGACTTTCCACATAGCGCCGCTGACCTTCGGCGAAAACTGTGTCGAAGGCCAGGGATGACTTACCGCTGCCGCTGACGCCGGTGATCACCACCATGCGGTTGCGGGGCAGCTCCAGGTCGATGTTCCTGAGGTTGTGCTGGCGGGCCCCGCGGATGCGTATCACATCCTCCGGCGAGCCGCCACTGACGGACGCCAATGCCGCTGCCTGTGCCGGAACCGGCCTGACCGCCTTGGAGGCAACCATCAACAGCAAACCCTGATGGCGCCCAATCCTAAGGATCCTGTCCGGAGTCCGAGCCCTTTCGCGTCCCACGGGACGGTGGGCCCGGGCTGCTCTGTCTCGGCACTGATGGAAAGCTGCCGATCACCACCACAGTTCATGTGCCTCATGTCTTGGTCTTGATCAGCGGCAGCAGGCACTGATCGGAGTCACAGCCGGAAGGGCCCGCCTCCAC
>SRMO01000033.1:0-14107 GCA_004768415.1 Aphanocapsa feldmannii 277cV
AATATATCTAAATTTTGGCATGGTTTGCATAGATAATTTTTGGGAGCGTCTCCATAGGGCTATTTTTCGAGGTGCCCTATAGACCATCTCGAAAAATCAATCAACCTTCCCCTGCAGGTGGCCTGTTGCCATGAAGACACCAGTAGTGGCAAGGGATCGCGGAGGTCGGCAGCACTGCCCCAACCGCAACATCGTTTTTTCGAGGTGTCCTTATAGGATAGCTGTGTCTGATTATCATCAATCGGACAAAAAATCCAACAACTCACGAACAAGTTAGACTACACTTGTCAGGTTTTTAGTATCGTATCCGGCTAGTCGGAACACAGGATCCCTGATGGCTTGTCTTCGAGGCCAACTCAGAGGTTCCTTAAAAAGAGATCGCGTGGGTCAGCAAGGCCTTTCCGATGGGGAAGAGCCTATTTTCAAAGCGCCCTTGATTCCCTTGGCATGATCCCTCCTGCCCAGCTGCAGTGCTGTTCTGAGCATCTGGGCAGTCCATGGCGTCTCTTGTGTTGCCATGGCAACGCGTTGTGGCAAATCCCTCTTCTGCCGACTTGAGTACCGGCAGGGGTTCCTCTAGAACCCCGCCAGGTCCACTCGGCACCAGCGCACATGTGCGGCATCGTCGCCACAATCGGCCCCCGGCCCTCCGCTCCGCTGCTGCTGGAAGCACTGCGTCAGCTGGAGTATCGCGGTTACGATTCCGCTGGCATCGCCACCGTCTCTCCCAGGGGACTCCACTGTCTCAGGGCCAGTGGCAAGCTGGTCAACCTGTCTCGCAAGCTCGAGGCTGCCACTGCTGCCGGTGTCACCGGCATCGGGCACACGCGCTGGGCCACCCACGGCAGCCCCGAGGAGCGCAATGCTCATCCTCAGCTGGATCAGAGCGGCCAGCTGGCAGTGGTGCAAAACGGGATCATCGAAAATCATCGTCCACTCCGGGAACAGCTGGAGGCGGAGGGTGTTGCGTTCGTCTCCGACACCGACACCGAGGTGATCCCTCATCTGGTGGCCAGACAGATCGAGCGGCTCTCTTCTCATGTTGCACCCGCTGACCTGCTGCTGAAGGCTGTGCAGTCCACCACGGACTTGCTGAAGGGGGCCTATGCCATTGCTGTTGTGTGGGCTGCACGGCCTGGGGAGGTGGTGGCAGCCCGCTGGCAGGCACCGCTGCTGGTCGGCCTGGGTGAAGGTGAGTTCTTCTGTGCTTCGGACACACCGGCCATCGCCACTGTGGCCCGCAGTGCCGTGAGCCTCGAGGACGGTGAGTCGGTACGCCTGACGCCCCTGGGGGTGGAACTGTTCGACTGCGACGGGAACCGTATTCAGCGCACCCCCAGACGGTTGGAGGGGGGTGATCAGATCGCGGACAAGCGTCCTTATCGCCACTTCATGCTCAAGGAAATCCATGAGCAGGGGGAGTCAACGCAGCGCTGGCTTGACCGCTATCTGCGGGGGTCCAGGGTTGAGCTGGGCCTGGACCCTGGTCTGTTCGAGGGGCTACATGGGGTCGAAATCCTGGCCTGCGGCACCAGCCGCCATGCGGCCATGGTGGGAGGCCACCTGCTGCAACAGCTTGCTGGCATACCCACCTCTGTGCATTATGCCAGCGAGTTCCGCTACGCGCCACCGCCCTTGCGGCCTGGCATACTCACCATCGGCGTGACCCAGTCCGGCGAGACCGCAGACACCCTCGCCGCCATGGCCATGGAAGAGGAGCGACGGCTGGCAGCCGATGTAACGGAGCTGGCCCCACGGCTGCTGGGAATCACCAACCGCCCGGAGAGCTCCCTGGGTCGTCGACTGCCTCAGATCCTCGACATCGCTGCCGGTGTCGAGGTAGGCGTGGCAGCCACCAAAACCTTCATGGGCCAGCTGCTGGCCTTCTATGGTCTGGCCCTGGACCTGGCGGCCCGTCGCCACGCCCGTTCCACTGAGGAGATTCAGGGCTTCACTGATCAGCTTAAGGGTTTCCCGCCTCTGCTCCAGGCACTGATTGAGCAGCACGACCAATGCTGCGCTTCCCTGGCGCAGGATTTCCTCCACACCGAGGATATGATCTATCTGGGTCGAGGAATCAACTACCCCATCGCGCTCGAAGGTGCGCTCAAGCTCAAGGAGATCAGCTACATCCACGCCGAGGGCTACCCTGCTGGCGAGATGAAGCATGGTCCCATTGCCCTGCTGGATGCAAAGGTTCCGGTACTGTCCATCGCCACACCGGGCCCGGTATTCGAGAAGGTGCTCTCCAATGTCCAGGAAGCCAAGGCCCGCAATGTGCCGCTGATCGGCGTGGCACCCGAATGCCAGGATGCCCAGCTATTTGATGTGTTGCTGCCGATCCCTGTTGTGAATGAGCTTCTGTCCCCGTTGCTTACAGTAATCCCCATGCAGCTGCTCAGTTATCACATTGCTGCCAGCAAGGGGCTGGACGTGGATCAACCTCGCAACCTTGCCAAGAGTGTCACGGTGGAATGATTCACTGTGGTTTTTATCGCCTAAGCGCTTGCTGAAAAACTCGTGATTTTCCTTTGTCAGTGTTCCAATCCCTCACAGCAACTTGATTTGAGATTAGCGATGTAAGGTTTTCCAGAGTTTTCCTGGGTAACCCTGAGATTGATCCTGTGTTATCAGGTCATCTTGAAAAATCAAGCAACCAAAAGCTTCAAGATGGCCTGTTTCTATAAAAGGGCAAGCCGTGGAACAGGATCGCGTTAGCCAGCAGGACTTTTCCGACGAGAAAGAGGCGATTCCAGCCCATGGGGGCCAGGAGAGAGCAGACCCATTCAAGCGCCTGCGGCGGATGACGAAAGCCCACTCTACCCCTGGTGACTGGTTGGCCAGGCGCTACCCTGATCGCAGTGCACACTGTCTATGCCGATCAGACCACCAGCTGAGTCAGCCCCATGATGAGGAAACCTCTGGAAGCCCCCCTGCGACACGAAGGTTGAGGCCATGAGACTCATGCTCACTATTTCAAGATTCTGTCAGGCTTTGCCAGTTATCCAGAGGTTTCTGAGATGAACGCAACAGATCAGGTGGACAGGTGCAAAGCGGACAGGGAGGAAATGACTTGGCAACGAAAAACAGGTGGACGGAGCAGAAGGGCAACATCCGGGTGGCTTGGTGGCTGTCAGCCCTGGTACTGCAACTGTAGTGGAGTGGGGAGGTATGGTTGGGTCCTGAACTGACAACGCCATGGGCTCCGTCTTCACCAGCGCAGGGGTGGCCTACCTTCATGACCTCAGCTTCATGGTCTGCTTTGCGGCCCTTGTGCTGGAGCGCTATCTGATCCGTCCCAACCCGGACAGACAGAACGCCACACTGATGGTGATCACCGACATCGTCTATGGCATCGCTGCCTTGGCGCTGCTGGTAAGCGGCATTCTACGGGTCCTGTCTTTCGGCCAGGGCTCCAGCTTCTACACAGAGAATCCCTTGTTCTGGTGGAAGGTGGGGCTCTTCCTCAGCGTCGGCGGCCTCTCCCTTTACCCCACCATCACCTACATCCTCTGGGTCCTGCCCCTGCGTCGGGGCGCCTTGCCCCTGGTCAGCGAAGGTCTGGCGCAACGCCTCGGTTGGATCCTCAATATCGAGCTGCTGGGCTTCGCCTCCATCCCGCTGCTGGCCACCTTGATGGCGAGGGGCGTGGGGCTGAACAGCTGATATGGCGGTGATCAGGTTTGCGACGTTGCAACCACGATCAGCTGGCAATCAACACTTACCGACCTGCAACTCAGCGTCACAGTTGTGAAGCTTCGACATGTTGCTGAAGCTCGTGGTGATCTCGCTTCTTGAAGTAGCTTTCGAATATGCTCCCCATGGATGCTGGCGCTGGCACACTGCCTCCACGACGCAAGTGTCGTCGGTGGGGGCGGAGATGACTTCTCTGGAACAAGTGTCAGAAGCGGCACTGGATTCATACTGCTCAGTGCAGTCAGCGTCGTAGATCTCTGACTCGTTACAAAAATCGCTCAAGTCCGCGCAGCAATAAACTCCCCTGATATCAAGCCAGCCCGTCTTTTTATTATACTTCTTACTCGATTTCATATACCATGTAAGATCCTTGCCATCTTTTATATCGACCTTTGCGACGACAGTTCCATGTTCGTGGCAAAAATTCTTTGCCCAGACCTTACCGGAACTCCAGTCATCATAATTGTTGCTCCAACCGGCATTCAGGCAGTCGGCTTCTTTGTGAGGAATTCGATCGCTGCCTTCGCAAGAACCGGCATAGGCCTGACCGGCAAACGCCGCAGACAGCGTCAGAGCGAACATTACCGAGACGGCATGGGCTTGTTTCCAGGCCATTGTTCAGATCCTCCTGTTCTGTTCGGGGGGGGGATCTCTGCAACATAGTCGGACAGCGACCATTGAGGCGGGGCAGCGCCCCGATCCGGGTCCCCAGCGATATCCAGACACCGCAGCCACCGTCCCGGGCTCGAGCCCAGTGTGGCGATGGAAGCCATCCTCAGTTGCCAGTGCCAGTGCGCGTTGCTGGGACTGCCGGAATCCAGCCTCCATGACAAGCCGGCACCCATCAGCACTGACACACCCGGGCTTATGGCAGAGGATCAGCGCCTGGTACCCCGAGGGTCCTGTCTCAGCTGGATCAAGAAGTCGGGGAGACAGGATTTGAACCTGCGACATCCTGCTCCCAAAGCAGGCGCGCTACCAAACTGCGCTACTCCCCGCACCGCCCGCACAGCGGCAGCTGCCAGCCTAGCCAGCCATGTGCCCTCTGGCACAGCTTTCCCTGGCACTGCTCAGCCCAGCACCGCGATGCAGTCAATCTCGACCCGGGCGCCCTTAGGCAGGGCCGCCACCTCCACACAGGCACGGGCCGGCGAGACGCCATCCCCGAAGACTTCTGCGTAGACGGCGTTGACCCTGGCGAAGTCCATGAGGTTCGCCAGGAACACCGTGGTACGCACCACGTGCCGGGGCGTGGTGCCGGCCGCCCGCAGTACAGCCTCGAGGTTGCGCAGGACCTGTCGCGTCTCCTCCTCCACATCGCCCCCACCCACCATCACGCCACTGCGTGGATCCAGGCCAATCTGCCCAGAGCAGTAGAGGGTATCGGCAGCCAGCACCGCCTGGCTGTAGGGACCCACCGGCGAGGGTGCCTCGGCAGTTTCGATGGGACAGGCCATAGCGCTGGCGCAGAACAAGGCAGTGCCATTGTGAGTGCTTCCTGTCCTGTTGGATGCCCTCTGGCAGCGGTAGCAAAAGCACAGGGCGGCGGCGCAGACCGGGACGGCAAACCAGAATCCCGGAATGCGGTGATGGGGGGCGATGGGCCTGGGCAGCACGGGCAACGTGGACAGCAGCGATGCCGCTGCGCAGGGCTTCCCAGCTGCCGCAGGGGGGGGGACCGGCAACAACAGCATCGCTGCCACTCGCCAGCCACCGCCGCAACCACTGCTGCGGATCCATGACCTCTGGCATCGCTTCCCTGGTTCCGACTGGGTGTTGCGGGGGATCGACCTGACCCTCATGCAGGGTGAGCTGGTGGGTCTGCTGGGCCCTTCCGGTTGTGGGAAGACCACCCTGCTGCGGCTGATCGCCGGCTTCGAGGCCCCCCGACGGGGACAGATTCGGCAGGGGTCGCGGCTGATCTCCAGCCCCGCGACTCTGCTGCCGCCGGAACGGCGGGGCATCGGCATGGTGTTCCAGGACGATGCTCTCTTTCCCCATCTGACGGCCTGGCAGAACGCCTGCTTCGGGATCCCCGCCGGGCTGGATCGCAGCCGCGCCAGCTGGCTCCTGGAATTGCTCGGCCTCCACGGCCTGGAGCAGCGTTATCCCCATGAATTGTCGGGCGGCCAACGGCAGCGGCTGGCCATGGCCCGCGCCCTGGCACCAGCGCCGCGGCTCGTGCTGATGGATGAACCCTTCAGCAACCTGGATGTGGAAGTGCGCCTGAGGCTGCGCAGCGAACTGCCCGGCGTGCTGGCCCGTTGCGGCGCCAGCGGTGTGATGGTCACCCACGATCCCGAAGAGTCCCTGGCGATCTGCAGCCGGGTGGCGGTGTTGCAAGGTGGCCTGCTGCAGCAGTGCGCCGATCCCCGTCACCTGGTGGACCGCCCCTCCACCGCTTTCGTCGCTGCGTTTGTGCTGCAGGCCAATCTGCTTCCCGCCAGGGCGGAGGGCTGCCAGCGCGTCATCACCCCCCTGGGCAGCTTCGTCAGTCCTGAGCCTTTCCAGAACAACAGCGCCGAACCCCTGCAGGTGCTGGTGCGGCCCCAGCAGCTACGGCTGGTGGCCAGTCCGGCCGGCCCGGCCCATGTGGTGGCACGGGAATTCCTCGGCGAGCAGTGGCTCTACCGCCTCGACCTCAACGGTCTGCCCCTCAAGCTGCGCCAGCCCCTCAGCAAGGAACTGACGCTGAATCAGCGCTGCCGCGTGGCGGTGGACCCCGCTGCCCGCTGCCTGCTCTATCCCCAGCAGGCTTCGCTGGAACTGGAGGTCAGCGCCGACGGGGCCTGAGGCCTGGGGCATGCTGTTCCGCTCAGCGCCTTGGCGACCCTGCTGCAGGTGACGCCGCCGGCTTGAAGGTATCCTTGCGCTGACGCAACACCCGCAACACCTGCACCGCTGAGCGCTGCCCCGTGGCCTGTTGCAACGCAGGCTCTCCCACCCGCATGAAGGGATTGATGGCCCGCTCCAGGCCGATGCTGCTGGGCACGCTGTAGAGCCCCGCCTGCCGCAACGCCTTCACCCGCTCGATCTGGGCGACCAGGGTGTGGTTTGCGGGCTCCTGCTCCAGCGCGAAGGCCAGGTTGGTGCTGCTGTACTCATGGGCGCACCACACCCGCGTCTCATCGGGCAGTTCGGCCAAGCGCTGCAGCGCCCGGGACAGGTCGGCGGGGGTGCCTTCGAACAGGCGGCCGCAGCCCGCCATGAACAGCGTGTCCCCACAGAACAGCTCCGCCCTCTCCTGCCCCGTCGCCGGCAGAACATAGGCGATGTGATGGCGTGTGTGGGCCGGCACGGCGAGCACCTGCACCGTGCGCCCGAACAGTTGAAAGCAGTCCCCATCCCGCAGCCCACGGCTGAGGCGGGGCAGGCGCCGCTGATCCGCGGCGGCCCCCAGCACCTGCAACCCGGGCCAGCGACGGCGCAGGGGCTCCACCCCGCCGATGTGGTCCTGGTGGTGGTGGGTGAGCAGGACCACCTCGAGGGCCATCCCTCCAGCTTCCAGGGCCTCGATCACCCCAGCGGCAGTGGCGGGATCCACCACCGCCGCCCGGCCATGGCCGGGATCCTCGATCAGCGGCAGCAGGTTGTCCTGCAGTGCCGGCAGGCGGCGGATACGAAAGGAAGGGTTCACCGGACACTGGCGTCGGGGCGGGCAAGGGGCGCGGTCTGGGGGGGCGGCCGGACCCCATCACAATCCTGGCGCGTCGCCACTGCCTAGGATCCCCGCGGCCCTGCAGCTCGCCTGTGATCACCGTCGCTCTGGCGAAAGGTGCGCTGCTGCAGGACAGCATCATCCGCTGTCTTGCAGCAGGCCTCGACTTCCGTGCTCTGGTGGCGAAGGGCAATCGCCTGCTGATGACCCACAGTCCCTGCGGTCGTGCCAGGGCCCTGCTGGTGCGCAATGCGGATGTACCGGTCTACGTGGCCTATGGCCAGGCCCAGCTCGGGGTGGTGGGCTATGACGTGCTGAGGGAGCACCCGCTGGAGGTCGCCCAGCTGGTGGACCTCGAATTCGGAAGCTGTCGGATGGCCGTGGCTGTGAAGGCCAGCAGCGGCTACCGTTGCGCCGCCGATCTGCCGGCCCACTGCCGCGTGGCCAGCAAATTCATCCACTGCGCCCGAGATTATTTCAATGCCCTCGACCTGCCTGTGGAACTGATCCAGTTGCAGGGTTCTGTCGAGCTGGGTCCGCTGACGGGCATGTCCGAAGCCATCGTCGACCTGGTGGCCACCGGTCGCACCCTGCGGGAGAATGGGCTGGTGGCCATCGAAGATCTCTTCCACAGCACGGCGCGGCTGGTGGCCAACCCTCTTGCCCTGCGCCTCGACCAGGGGCCGCTGCGGCAGATCACCGACGCCCTCGCCAGTGCCACCGTGGCAGCCCATGGGGGCCAGAAGGCTTGAGCAGCCAACGCCCCAGCCCCATCGACGCCGAGGCACCCCCACGCAACCGCCGCAGCGATCGCAATCTCCTGCAGCGCCTGGGGCCCTATCTGCGTCGCGACAGTCGCCGTCTCAGCATCGCCCTGTTGCTGCTGCTGCCCCTGGCCATCGCCAAAGCCGTGCAGCCCATGTTGGTGGGCCAGGCCGTCTCGGTGCTGCGCCAGGAACCCAGCTTCCCCTGGCTGGAGGCCATGGCCATGACCCAGGCGATCCAGGCGCTGGTGGGCCTGCTGCTGGTCACCGTGGTGGTGGGCCTGCTCCTGCAGGGATTGCAGAGCTTCATGCTGCAGAGCCTGGGGCAGCGCCTCACCGCAAGAGTCCGGGCCGACCTGTTCAACCATGCCCTGAGGCTGGGCCTGCGCTTCCACGACCACACACCGGTGGGTCGTCTGCTCACCAGACTGACCAGCGATGTGGAGGCCCTTGCGGAAGTCTTCGGTAGCGGCGCCATCGGCATCCTGGCGGACCTGGTCACACTGCTGGTGATCGGCATCACCATGCTGCTGATCGACTGGCGCCTCGGGCTGCTGTTGCTCGGCAGCCAGATCCCGAGCATTCTGGTGGTGATCGAGATGCAACGGCGTTATCGCATCGCCAACTACCGGCTGCGGGAAGCATTGAGTTCCCTCAATGGGGATCTGCAGGAAAACCTCCAGGGCCTGGAGGTGGTGCAATTGTTCCGTCGTGCCAGGCGCAACAGCGAGCAGTTCAGAGCCACCAACCGGACCTACCGGCAAGCCGTCGACAGAACGATCTTTTTCGATGCAGCCATTTCGGCAGTGCTGGAGTCGGTGGCGCTGGTGGCAGTGGCCCTCGTACTCAGTCTGGGTGGCTGGTTCGTCACCCGCGGGACCATCACCCTCGGTGTGCTCATTACCTTCATCATCTATGCCCAGCGCCTCTTCGATCCGATTCGTCAGCTGGCGGAACGCTTCACCGTGATCCAGTCCGGCCTCACCGCCGTCGAGCGGATCGACGAGCTGTTCCTGGAGCCCTTCGACGTGGTGGATCGGGCCACGACGACGCCGCTGACCCCACAGCGGAGCAGGGGGGGCGAGGTGGTGTTCGAGCGGGTGAGCTTCAGCTACCGGCCCGATGAACCGGTGCTGCAGGAGCTGAGCTTCCACGTGGCGCCAGGGGAAACGGTTGCTTTTGTAGGGCCCACGGGCTGCGGCAAGAGCACGGTGATCCGCCTGCTCTGTCGCCTCTATGAGCCCCAGCAGGGGCGCATCCTGCTGGATGGGGTGGACATCCGCGACTATCCGATCCCGGTGCTGCGGCGCCAGCTCGGGGTGGTGCTGCAGGACACCTTCCTGTTCAGTGGCGATGTGGCCAGCAACCTGCAGCTGGATGAGCCCCTGGATCGCCCCACCCTGGAGCAGTTCAGCCACGATCTCGGCCTGGATGATCTGCTCTGTCGGTTACCCCAGGGGCTCGACACCGAGCTGCGGGAGCGGGGCGGCAATCTCTCCAGCGGTGAACGGCAGCTGCTGGCCGTGGCCGCGGTGGCCATCCGCAATCCACGGGTGTTGGTGCTGGATGAAGCCACGGCCCACCTGGACCCTGCCACGGAAGCCAAGCTGCAGCGTGATCTGAATGCCCTGTTGCGTCAGCGCACGGCCATCGTGATCGCCCATCGCCTGGCCACGGTGGAGGCCTCCGATCGCATCCTGGTGCTGCAGCTGGGGAGGCTGGTGGAAGCGGGAACCCACCGGGAGCTGCGGGCCCGCGGTGGCCTCTATGCCGAGTTGGCGGAGCTCCAGGAGAAGGGTCTGATCAGGCTCTGAGTCGAACCTCGCCGCCCGCAGCGGCGGCAGCCTGTGCCATTGACCACAGCGGAGTTCTTCACAGGCTCCCTACAGTGCCACAACCCCAGGTGCCCGATGGCCATGGTGCTCTGGCACCTACCCACAGATCAACAGGATGCTGCCGCCGAGGCATCTGCCGCCGCAGCGTTACCCACCCCCGGGCAGGCCCGCCGGGACCTGCTGTTGCGCCTCTACGGACCTGACGTGCGTGAGCTGAACACATCCAATCGACGCTGGGACCTGATGCTCAGCCGGGAGCGTTCCATCGATCTGATCGAACTGGAGCAGCTCACCGATGCGGTGGGCTGGACACGGCGGCCCCTGCGGCGGGTGCGGCGAGCGCTGCAGCACAGCCTTCTGGTGGTGGGGCTCTGGCGCCATGATCCCCGCCTACCCAAGCTGGTGGGCTTTGCCCGCTGCACCGGCGATGGGGTGCTCAACGCCACCGTCTGGGACGTGGCGGTCCATCCCGTGTACCAGGGGGTCGGCCTCGGCCGCGGTCTGATGGACTATGTGGTGGGCCAACTGCAACGGGAAGGTGTCGAGGACATCAGTCTCTTCGCCGATCCCGATGTGGTTGGCTTCTACGAGAACCAGGGTTGGTCGCTGGAGCCAGACGGTCGTCAGTGCTGTTTCTGGTACGCCAGCTGATCGGCGCAGCCCCCCAGCGCCGTCAGTGCCAGTGGAGGTGCCTGCCAAATGGGCCACGCTCACTGTGGTGGTACCGGTTCGCAATGAAGCCGCCAACCTCTGCGCTCTGCTGCCGCGGCTGAGTGCCGAACTGGAGCAGAACGACACGCTGCTGATCGTCGACGGCGGCAGTGACGACAACAGCATGACCATCGCCAGGCTCCACGGCGCCACGGCGTTGCCTTGCCCTGCCAATCGCGGCCTGCAGCTGGACCGCGGCGCCCGGCAAGCAGCGGGCGAACTGTTGCTGTTCCTCCATGCTGACAGTCGCCTCGAACCGGGATGGCGACGACGGCTGGCCCACGCCCACTGGCTTGCACCGCAGGCCCTGCTGTTCCACGACCTGATCATTCGCGCTGCCGATCCTCGCTTCAGGTTGGTGGAGCTGCTGGTGGGCTGGCGTTCACGCCTCGGACGCCTGCCCTATGGAGACCAGGGCCTCTGCCTCGCTCGCGACACCTATGCGGACTTGGGTGGATTCAGGCCCCTGGCCCTGATGGAAGATCTGGAGCTCGTGCAACGTGCCGGCCGGCTGCTGGAGATCAGGCCCGTCGGCGCCCCCATCCAGACATCGATGCGACGCTGGCAACGCCTTGGCCTGCTGCGGACCTGCTGCAGCAACTGGCAACTGCGGCGGGCCTGGAGGCGAGGGGCGACTAGCGGGGTTTTGCACAGTCGGTACTATGGGAGCAATCAGGAACCAGCGATCACCGCTCAGGCCTCAACAGGATGACGGACAGTAATTCCGGGCCTTCACAGGATCAGGACGAAGCTCCGCACGACACCACAGCCAACAACACGACTGCGGAGCACAGTGCTGAACGCGGCAAGAGCATGAACACTGAACCAGCACAACAATGGGAATATGCTGTTTACCATGTCAACTTCAGCAAGGACCAACACACCTCGCCCTCTGCCAGTGAAGCTTCCGAGAAACTTGGCGGCACGCTCTCGCCGGAGTTTATCAGGAAGGAGTTTCCCGAGCAGTATCAGAAGGCTCCCCCTACCCATCCGGCCGAGCAGTTGCGTGTCTTTCTGAACACTGTTGGCAGCAAGGGCTGGGAGCTCACTTCAACAACCCACATAGGTCCCTTGCTGATGTTCATCTTCCGTCGTCCCAAACCTCAGCCTTCAGCACAGCCGTAGTGCCGGGCCCTGGCCAGGGGCCGCCAGCCAGGGACCGAGATCCTGACGTCGATCAAGGTCTCGCTGGAACCTGAGCAGTCTCAGCTGCAGCCCCGTCTGCCGGGCGGTGGCGCAGGTGAGCGCCCGCACCTGATCGCTACCCCACGGCATGCCACAGAACAGTTGCGGCACATCACGATCCAGTCCGATCAGCCAGTAGCCACCATCGACAGCGGGCCCCAGCACCAGTCGGCCTCGCCGGGCCGGGCCGGGGCAGCTTCCCCCGTCGGACTGCCCCAGGGACTGCAGGGCCTGCTCCAGCTCGGACACCGAGAGGCACGGACAGTCGCTGCCGATCAACAGCACAGCCCTGTGGCCCCTCGCCAGCCCACGGCGAATCAGGCGTGCCATGCGCGTGCCGAGACCGCCCCGTCCCTGATCCCAGCAGCGCGACGGTGGCCAGTCGAAACCGTGGCGCAGCAACAGGCGCCGCCAGGCCCGCGGTCCGGCACCCGTCGTGGCCAGAACCACGGCACAGTGCCCTCGGGCCCGCAGCTGGTGCAGCAGGCTGAGATTGTGCAGCGAGAGGGCCAACTGGGTCCGGGCAGCCTGAACTGCTCCAATCTCTACGGCCAGCCTGCGCTTGCAGCGCCCCGGCGTGGGATAACGGCTCAGCTGCACCAGCAGCGGGGGGCGGTGTACGCCCTGGCGCGACATGGCCATCAGCCGTCCCGCTGCTCCATCTTGCGGGGCAGCACGGTCACCTCCAGGATGTCCGCGCCACGCCGCAGTTCAATCCTGAGAGGTTCCCCCACCCGCCCGCGATCCACCTGAACCTGCACTTCGGCAGGGGTCCGGACCACCATCCCCTCCACCCGCAGCAGTTCATCGCAGGCCTCGATCCCACTCCGTTCCGCAGGAGAGCCCTTCAGTACATCGGCCACCACCACGCCCCACACTTCCGGCAGGGAGCAGCCCACCCTGCCGGCATTCAGAGCCATGGCCAGCTCAGGGGTGACCGCCTGCAGGCGAACGCCGATGAAGGGATGCATCACCCGGCCTGTGGCCAGGATCTGCTCGGCAATCAGCCGGGCCTTGTTGACCGGAATGGCGAAGCTGAGTCCACCCCCCGGCGCTGAGCGGATGAAGGTGTTGATCCCTATCACCTCGGCCCGGTCGTTGATCAACGGACCGCCACTGTTGCCCGGGTTCACGGCTGCATCGGTCTGGATGTAGGCCACCCGGCTGCCACCCGGCAGGGCATTGGCCCGGCCAATGGCACTGATAATGCCCAGGGTCACCGTGCTGTCCAACCCGAGGGGGTTACCGATGGCAATGGCCCACTCTCCCGGACGCACCTTGTCGGAATTGCCCAGGGTGGCGGTTGGCAGTCCCCTGGCTTTGATCCGCACCATCGCCAAGTCGGTGGTGGGGTCTGCCCCCAGCACCACGCCTTCGTAGCTGAGGCCACTGACCAGGGTCACCCGCACCCGGTCTGCAGCGGCCACCACGTGGGCGTTGGTGAGGATGATGCCATCGGAACGGATGATGAAGCCGGAGCCCTGACCCTGCAGCATCTCGAAGGGCAGGATCGGTCTCGCCTCCCCTGTCCCATCCGGACCGACCCCCGGCAGCTGGGCCGTATCGATGCGGACCACCGTGGGAGCCACTTTTTCCACCGCAGCCACCACAAAGCCACCGGGCTGCTGCGCTGGGGCGGCCTCGGGGGAATCGGTGACGGTAGCCTGTTTGCCCCGGGATGCCTCCTCGCCAGCGCTGAGCGGCACTGCCGTCGGTCTGACCCCGCAAGCGCCCAGCTGCAACGTCAGAGCTAGCACCGCGGTGGCGCGACTGGCAGGAATCAAGGGATTTGGATCACCCGGTGGGACTCTAGGGAGGCTGCACCTCCTGAGCTGTTATGCCTGGCGAAGGCCATGGCACGGTGATTCCCCTGGGGGAGGGGACCATGCAGGAACTCGGCTTCAACCAAGAGGGCAGCGAAGCGTCCACCAATGGCGGGGAGTCACCAGGTGATTCGGCTGAGGGGCCGCCGTTCGCAACCCCACCGGCCGGATCGCCAGCTGCTGGACAGACCCTCTGGGCCCAGATCCAGCAGGCATTGCAGCGCGGGCTCAGCAAACCCACCTACGAGACCTGGATCCGCCCGGCGCGCTGCCGGGGGTTCGACGGCACCACCCTGCAGCTGACCACGTCCAATCCCTTCTCCTGCAACTGGCTGCGCAAGAACTATCAGGACCACATCAGTGCCCTGGCCGAATCCCTCACCGGTCACCCCGTCGAGCTGCTGATCCAGGCCGACCCGGGCCAATCCGGCCCGG
>SRMO01000033.1:14198-16729 GCA_004768415.1 Aphanocapsa feldmannii 277cV
CAGCGAAGCCGCAGCCACGGGGCGAGGGCTCGGTCAGACAGCACCACACCGCCATGGCACCACATCGGCTGACCCGCTTGCTCGCCAGTCGTCCGGGCTCAACTGCCGCTACCTGTTCAACCGTTTCGTGGTGGGGCCCAACAGCCGCATGGCCCATGCCGCAGCCTTGGCGGTGGCGGAGTCTCCGGGACGCGAGTTCAATCCCCTCTATCTCTGCGGTGGTGTCGGTCTGGGCAAGACCCACCTGATGCAGGCCATCGGTCACTACCGTCTCGAGATCGCTCCGGCAGCAAAGGTCTTCTACCTCTCCACCGAACAGTTCACCAATGACCTGATCACTGCCATCCGCAAGGACGGCATGCAGTCATTCCGGGCTCGCCACAGAGCCGCCGACCTGATCCTGGTGGATGACATCCAGTTCATCGAGGGAAAGGAGTACACCCAGGAGGAGTTCTTCCATACCTTCAACTGCCTCCATGAGGCTGGCAAGCAGATCGTGCTCACCAGTGATCGCCCTCCCAGCCAGATCTCCCGTCTGCAGGAGCGTCTGATCTCGCGCTTTTCCATGGGGTTGATCGCAGATATCCAGGCGCCCGATCTGGAAACGCGGATGGCCATCCTGCACAAGAAGGCGGAACAGGAGCAGCTGATGTTGACGCGGGATGTGATCCAGTACATCGCTGGCCGCTTCACCTCGAACATCCGCGAGCTGGAAGGTGCCCTGACCCGCGCCGTGGCCTTCTGTTCCATCACCGGTCTGCCGATGACGGTGGAGACCGTGGCCCCCATGATTGACCCCAGCGGGGAGCAGGTGGACGTCAACCCGGAACTGGTGCTGGAGAAAGTCTCCGAGGTCTTCGAGGTGGAGATTGCCCTCATGAAGAGCAGCAGCCGCAGGCGGGCAGTGAGTCAGTCCCGTCAGGTGGGAATGTATCTGATGCGCCAATGCACCAACCTCAGCCTTCCCAAGATCGGCCAGAGCTTTGGTGGGAAGGATCACACCACGGTGATCTACGCCGTGGAGAACGTGGAGAAGAGGCTGGCCAGCGATCCTGTGCTGGGACGACAGGTGCAACGGGTCAGAGATCTGCTGCAGATGGATCGGCGCCGCAAACGCTGAGCGCTCTGGGGAAGCTCTGTGCAACAGCGCATCGCCATTTTTGCTGCAGGTTCCAGCACAACTCTGGATAACCAATGGCACTTGTCATTCAAGACAAAGGAATTATTTTGCAATCTCAAGATGTGATTTGACTTGGTCAGTGAAAGACAAGTATTAAGATGGTATCGTGCTGGCCAGCTAGGCTGTTCAGGTGAGGGAGAGGCTACTTTTCGAGGGGCCCTTATACCAGAAGGTATTTAATTTTTCAGAAAGTCCTACATGCAGAGATATGCCAGGATTTCCCTTCTCATTTAAGGAGGATACTGGCAGTAAAGATAGCCAGATGCATAATATTGGTTTTGCCCATTAATGGTCAGACCATCAGATGGGGGGAGCACATTTAGCAATGGTTTGCTGAAGACATGAATGTCCCGATCTGGATGGCGTAAGGCTAGATCCAATCCCACTAGGCGCTCATAGAATCGCGCCGCCGGGTTACGGCTAGCATCCGAGCAACCAAAGACCACAATCGGGGCAGTGGAGTTTGAAGGCAGGTTAGTTGTTCGTGCGAAGCCAACACCTGCAGGTCTAGTACCCAGATCTGCCACAACTTTTACATGGAAGACGATATGGAACACCACCAGCAAGCTGAGCACGAGTCGAGTTAATAGAACTTGCTTGATCGTCCAGCGGTGCACGGCAAATACCAGTGGCAAAGTTCCATAGATGGCAAGAGGATAAAGCAGTGTCGAATTGAGCTTCATCAGACGATAAGTATGCTCAAGCGGAAAAAATAGCAACAAATAGACCCCGTAAACAGCAATTCCCATTACCCCTGCGAGAAGGTCAGGCTGGCGCCAGCGCCGCCAAAGCCGCCAGCAGAGAAAACCAGCAAGGATACATAGTGGCAAGCTGAGGCTCAGATGGAACCACCAACCAAAGTCCCGCACGTTAGGCATGGGCTTGGGTTTCTCCTGAAGCAGACTCCAGGGGTTGATGGGCACGAAATTCTTGGCGTGGTCAATCATGGGACTGAGGCTGCGGCCCACTTCCCCGAGGTCAGCCTGACTGGTGAATGTGAGAACCACTAGTAGCAGCACTGTCAGGCCTTGGACCAGCAGCGTCAGTAGTGCCTGGCGTAACCGGCAGACCCATGGTTCAGTTATAGAAGGCCAATAGCTCACTTGGGTGAGCAGCAGAGCCAGGATCAGCAGCGGCAGAAATGCTGGGTAGAACGAATAGGTGGCAGTGGTGAGAGCCACCAAGAGCAGGCGCTGTACAGATTTTGGATAAAGATTGGGGTGGAGCTGGTGGCATCGCATCTCCCGATAGCCGATGCTGGCCAAAATCAAGAAGAGCGCGTTGGATAGATAACTGCTTGCCACCAACCAGTATGGCATCGGGGCAGTGATTACCCAAGCAGCGGCAAGCA
>SRMO01000033.1:16808-19964 GCA_004768415.1 Aphanocapsa feldmannii 277cV
TGCAGCAGCCAGTCTTTGAACACCACCAGCAGTACGGCACCACCCAGTGCCCCCTGAAAGGCCGTGATCCCTTGCACTGGGCTTGGAAAAGGGGCAATTGTGAGAGCCAGCAGCAGGCTGCTCAGCTTCTTGGGACTTCTCAAGCTGTAGTCACAGGAATCTAGCCCATCAAAGTAGATATTATTCGTGATGCTTGCAGCAACACGCCTGATGTAAAATTGAAGATCTGGATTTCCATTGATGAGTATTGGTGTCACGCTGTAATGAGACTTCCAGGTACTCCAGACCGTAAAAGCTAGAGTCCAAGCTAAGGCAGCCCACAGAACTTGCCGATGACGCCATGGCCAATGCCGGGAGAAACCCAAAATGGCAGTGCGAGCCGCTATAGGGCGTGGCAGCAGTGAGGCTAATAGCAATCCTTCCATGACCAAGACAAGGACAAGGCCGGATGGACAAGATCTAATGACAGCTGGTATCAGGCTCACTAGGCTCAGGGGAAGAAAACCAATGGCAAGCACCACCCCAGGAGAAACATCAGGTGGATGTGGATAGTTCTCCGGTTGGGGTTTAGCTTTTATTCCAAGATTGAAGTGGGCAATTAAGGTCCAGCCGTTAAAACTGAGCAGCAACCACCATGTCATCATAGCTAGTACAATTGTACCAGCTGTAGTAAGAGCAGTGTTTATCATGGTCGCTACTTAGATCTTGATGGAGAGAAATGCTTTCCATAGGGCCTTTACATCTCCTCTGGTCTTCTGCATTTCAGCTTTCAGCCCTCCAAAAATTGAGCTCGAGAATCTCTGAACATGCCCCTTTTTTCTTGATGGGCCTTTGGGGCATCTCGAAAAATCGCTTCTTCGAGGTAATAAATAGCTTGCGCCGCAAAAACTTTCGACAGCGCCACCATAATGTTCCTCAAGATTCTGGAAAGGGCCACCCTGAAACCGACTAACGTTAAGAAGAATACCATAAAATCCAAGGGCACCTCAAAAAATCGCTTCTTCCTCGGCCAGAAGCTCTACTGGCCCAGGTAATCTCTTGCTATTGGGCACCTCGAAAAATCAAGCAAGCTCTGCTGCTGAACAGATGAGAGTGTTCACCGAGCTCTTCCTGGCGTACACCTTCACGCTGGCTGGCAAAGCGCGTGGAGATGGCGCGTCAGCGTGCAGGGCAAGAAGCAGGCCAGGCCAGCCACAGAAGCCCGCCCATCCACACCAGCTGATCCCATCCAGCCGTTTCGAGGCTGGCAGCGCGGCCGTGGATAGGTGCCGCGGCCTGCGCCAGGCAGGCGAGCAGCCCATGGATGCAGGGCGCATCGTTTGCGATTGCCCAGGCTCGGCCGCCCGCTCCCCTGACGCTGCGCACCGGCCATCAGCCGAGGACGGCACTGTCACGGGCCACGGCGATTCTGGACAGCCCCGTGTCGAGCCGGTTTGCTGGAGATAGCACAGCTGACCCCATGGCTTCCACCCAGAGCCCCGTCCCCGCCGCCGTCAGCATCGAGAACGACGACAGTTACGAGCAGCTGGATCCTGTGGTTCAGACCCGGCAGCATGTGGCCAGCCTGGCCAGCCTCAGTGCCTCTCTGGCGATGGCCTTTCAGCATCTCCAGGCCAACGCTGACGGCAGCGCAGAACCCCTGCCCATGGCCATGCTGGAGCGGCTCCAGGCCCTCGAACTTGCCCAGCGCACCGGTGCTCCCCTGAGCACCGCTGAGGTGCAGCTGCTGCTGGGGGCGCGACCCGGCAAGGAGTCAGTGGTCCGGGGCGGTGTACGCGCCCGTCGTAAGGCCCGCAACCTCTGGGTGCTGGAGAGATATGACGGCGAGGACGACCATTACAGCGGTTTCAACCGCCGCCGCTTCTGACCGGAACAAGCTCCCGGGGCCTGTTCCCTGGGGCAACAACCGCCGCCGGCATCTCCGTGGCCCGGCATCCCCCTGGGATCGCCATGCTGTTTGCCCGCCGCCGCCTGCATGAGAGAAGCCGGATCGCGTCAGTCACAGCTTCCCCTCTCAGCCAGGGTTCCTGCACAGGCTTTCAGGACTCTGCCGGCAGCGTTGGTGAGGATGCTCGGAGTGTCTCCGGCGCAACCCAGCAGTTCAACTGCGCCGCAACCAAGGCGGTGAGCCGCTGAACCAGCGGGCAAGGTCTTCGCAGCGTCCGTCATAGGGGAAGGCCTCTGGATCACCCAGATCCAGATCAGCCATCAACCCGTCCACCCCCGTCATCGTTGCTCGCGAGCCGCGACCGCGCAGGGCCCGACGCAGAGCGCTGGCGATGGAGGAATCACGATCGGCCCAGCGCCGCAGCGCGAGGCGTTCCTCCAGGGACACTTCACTCCCCCGGGACAACCTTGCCAGCAGAGCCTGCAGCTTCATACGCAGCGAGGGAGTGAGCAACATGGCTGCCGAAGCGACTACGCCGGTCTCAGTCTTAGCCCTTCTGCCCTGCCCCTGCAGCAGCGGATTGTCACGGACTGCCCGTCGCCAGGCCAACGATCCCCCCCGGTGCTGGGGTTCCCTAGCCGCTCTGGTCGCTGCGCTCGCGGCAGCTGCGGCAGAGACCGTGCAGGGTCAGGCGCACTTCCACCAGCTTGAAGCGACGATGGCGAGCCACGTCCGCTGCGGCTCCATTGAGGACTTCGCTGACGAACTCCTCGGTGACGCCACAGCGCATACAGATCAGGTGGTGATGTTCAACGCCATGGTTGTGGCGCAGCTCATAGCGACGCATTCCTTCACGCCATTCCACTTCCTCCAACAGCCCAATCTCCACCAGTAACTTCAGGCTGCGGTATACCGTCGCAAGGGCGACGCTCTGGCCAGCCTTGCGCAGCCGGTCGTGCACCTCTTCCGCCGTGAGGTGGTGCCCATCGCCGAGCTCCTGAAAGAGCTGCAGCACACACTCTCGCTGTGCTGTGAGACGGTGGCCGGTGCTGTTGAACACATCCCGCAGGCGCCCCTGACTGCTCTGATCGACGCGATTGCGCTGCTGGGGCATCCGCTGTCAGAGCTGGGTCCAACCAGATCCTAGGAACGATCCCCAGCCCCACTGCCCTGGGACGTTGCGGGAGCTCAGGTTGCAGCTTGCCCACAGGTTCCCGGAAACGGGGGTCTTGCAGAGAATCGGGCCTGCTGAGGAATTGATCAGCAGG
>SRMO01000033.1:20043-21280 GCA_004768415.1 Aphanocapsa feldmannii 277cV
TCAGGCGGCGACGGCTGTTCTGGGCTCGAGTGCGCCGCCCTTGGCATAGAGCCCGGCGTAGTGGTTGATGTCACGCTGCATGATCTTGCTGGCGTTGCCTGCAGACCAGAACTGCTGATAGCGGTCGAGGCAGACCTGCTTCATGTACTTGCGGGCGGGCTTGTTGAAGTGGCGGGGATCGAAGTTGGCGGGATCGGCGGCAGCGGCTTCCCGCACGGCAGCGGTAAAGGCCAGACGGTTGTCGGTGTCGATGTTCACTTTGCGCACACCGTGGCGGATGCCTTCCTGGATCTCCTCGACGGGAACGCCATAGGTCTCCGGGATCTGGCCGCCATGCTGGTTGATCATGTCGAGCCATTCCTGGGGCACGGAGCTGGAGCCGTGCATCACCAGATGGGTGTTGGGCAGAGCCTCGTGGATCTCAGCGATGCGGGAGATGGCAAGCACCTCACCGGTTGGCTTGCGGGTGAACTTGTAGGCACCGTGGCTGGTGCCGATGGCGATGGCCAGGGCATCCACCTTGGTCCTGGCGACGAAATCGGCTGCTTCGGCAGGGTCGGTGAGCAGCTGGGAGTGATCCAGCTTGCCCTCGAAGCCGTGACCGTCCTCGGCATCACCCATGCCGGTTTCAAGGGAGCCGAGGCAGCCCAGTTCACCCTCCACACTCACGCCGACGGAGTGGGCCACATCCACCACTTCCCTGGTGACGCGCACGTTGTAGTCGTAGCTGGCAGGGGTCTTGGCGTCTGCTTCCAGGGATCCATCCATCATCACCGAGGTAAAGCCGTTGGCGACGGCGCTGTAGCAGGTGGCCGGGCTGTTGCCGTGGTCCTGGTGCATGACCACCGGGATATCGGGATAGGTCTCGACAGCGGCCAGGATCAGGTGGCGGAGAAATTTCTCACCGGCATAGGAACGGGCGCCGCGGGAAGCCTGGAGGATGACCGGACTATCGGTCTCATGGGCAGCCTCCATGATCGACTGCACCTGCTCCAGATTGTTCACGTTGAACGCGGGGATGCCGTAGCCGTGCTCGGCAGCGTGATCAAGCAGAAGACGCAGGGGCACCAGGGCCATGGGGAAATCTCCGGAATTCGGGAGTCGAAGCCGATCAAACCTGCAGAGGGCCTTCACGGTGAGTTCGGAGCTGATCCTACGGGATTCGATGACGCATGGAACCTCCGTTGCCACCACCCAGGCCACGGGCCGGTCGGCCCGGCCGACGGGTCGGCGTGGG
>SRMO01000033.1:21379-43332 GCA_004768415.1 Aphanocapsa feldmannii 277cV
AGGGGATCAGAACGACAGGGCGCATCCATGCAGGACGTCAGGCCTTGTTTCCATGACCATGGGTCGCCTGAGATTCGAACTCAGGACCAATCGGTTAAAAGCCGAGTGCTCTACCGCTGAGCTAGCGACCCGCGTCCAGTCAGGACACAGGCGAACGTACCACGCGGCACCCTGTGCGTCCAACCTCGCCCAGGCCCGGACGATCTGCCATCACAGGTGTGTGGCAGTCAGGCCGGCTGGGTGAGCGCGGTAGGCCTCCATCCCAGCCCCTTGACCCTCGATGCGCCATGTCCAGCAGCACCCGCCCCGGTCACAGTGCGCCAGCACCCCCCTGGCCCTCACCACAGCTGGACCCGGAGGCATGGGTCCACGCCAGTGCGGTGGTGGTCGGTGCGGTCAGCCTCGCTGCCGGTAGCAGTGTCTGGCCCACCGCCGTGCTGCGGGGTGACCTGGCCGGCATTGCCGTGGGCTGCAACAGCAACATTCAGGACGGGGCCGTGTTGCATGGTGATCCCGGCGCTCCTGTGGTGATTGAAGACCATGTCACCGTTGGCCACCGAGCCGTGGTGCATGGGGCCACCATTCGCCGTTGCGCCCTGGTGGGGATCGGCGCCGTGGTCCTCAATGGCGTCACGGTGGGTCCCGGCGCCCTGGTGGCGGCTGGTGCCGTGGTGACCAGGGATGTGGACACTGCCGCCCTGGTGGCCGGAATCCCCGCCAGAGCCATCAGGACCCTCTCAGCGGCCGAGGTGGAGGACCAGCGCGACCATGCTGCTCGCTATGTCCGGCTGGCCCTGGCCCACACCGGTCTCACCCACACCACAGGATTTGAAGCGTCCCGCCCCTAGCAGGCGACAACCCTTAGGATCAGCGCCATTCCGGTGCCATTGCCATGGACCTGCGCCTTGTTCTGGTCTTCCTTCCGGTCCTGCTGGCCGTCGGCTGGGCAGTCTTCAACATCGGCCAGGCAGCGATGGCGCAACTCCAGTTGATGCGCGGCGGCGGTCAGCAGGGCTGAGCGGCCTGAGCCGCATCATGGCTCGTCACGGCTGGCTTCCTCGGTTCATTCGTGCTCGCTTGCTCGCTCCAGACCCGGCAGCCGGACTGCGGCCACAGCATCTGCGCGCTACCCTCAGCCAGGGTCGGCCTGCCGTTGGCGCCTGCCTAGGGTCAGCGGTGCTACCGCCCCTGCCATGGCCGCCTCCCGGACCTCGCCAGCTCAGCTGTTGACGGCTGGCCCGGATGACGTGCTCGCAGGCATGAATCTGGATGCCATCGTGATCGGCTCCGGCATCGGTGGCTTGGTGACTGCCACCCAACTGGCCGCCAAGGGCGCCCGGGTGCTGGTGCTGGAGCGCTATCTGATTCCGGGCGGCAGTGCCGGCAGCTTTGATCGGCAGGGCTACCGCTTTGATGTGGGCGCCTCGATGATCTTCGGTTTCGGAAAGAAGGGCAACACCAATCTGCTCACCCGGGCCCTTGCAGCAGTGGGGGAAGTGCAGGAGACCATCCCTGACTCCTCCCAACTGAACTACCACCTGCCCGAGGGAATCGAGCTTGCGGTCGATCGCGATTACGACAGCTGGATCGCCCGGCTCACGGCCCGGTTTCCCGCCGAGGAAGCCGGGATCAAGGCCTTCTACGGCAGCTGTTGGCAGGTGTTCAACTGCCTCGACGCCATTCCGTTGAAGTCCCTGGAGGAGCCCCGCTACCTGGTGGAGGTGTTCTTCCGCAATCCCCTGGCCTGCCTTGGCCTTGCCCGCTGGCTGCCGGTGAACGTGGGTGATCTGGCGCGCCGCCACCTGCGTGATCCGCGGCTGCTGCGTCTGATCGACATGGAATGCTTCTGCTGGTCCGTGGTGCCTGCGGATCTGACGCCGATGATCAACGCCGGCATGGTCTTCTCTGATCGCCACGCGGGTGGGATCAATTACCCCCGCGGTGGCGTCGGCGAAATCGCCCGCAAGCTGGTGCGCGGTCTGGCTCGCCATGGCGGCGCCATTCGCTACAGGGCCCGGGTCACACGGGTGCTGCTGGAGCAGGGCCGTGCCAGCGGCGTGGTGCTGGCTGATGGCGGTATCCTGCGGGCCAGGCGCGTGGTGTCCAACGCCACCCGCTGGGACACCTTCGGCAAGCTGGTGGATGCGGCCCACACCCCCCGGCGCGAGCTGGTCTGGCGCAGACGCTACAAGGCTTCCCCTTCTTTCCTGTCCCTGCACCTGGGGGTGAGGGGCTCCGTGATTTCGCCGGGCACCGCCTGCCACCACCTGCTGCTGGAAAGCTGGGAGCAGATGATGGCTGAGCAGGGAACCGTTTTCGTCTCCATCCCGACGCTGATGGATCCGGGGCTGGCGCCGCCGGGTCGCCACATCGTGCATAGCTTTGCACCCAGTGCTCTGGAGCACTGGAAAGGCCTCACCCCCTCGGCCTACAAGGCCGAGAAGCAGGCCTGTGCAGACCGCCTGATCCAGCGCCTGGAAAGGCTCTTTCCCGGCCTCGGCGCAGCTGTGGAACTTCTGGAGGTTGGCACACCCCGCACCCATCGGCGTTTTCTGGGCCGCGACAAGGGCAGCTATGGACCCGTCCCCGCCATGCGACTGCCAGGGCTGCTGCCGATGCCATTCAACCGCACAGGGCTGCCGGGGCTCTATTGCGTGGGTGACTCATGCTTTCCCGGTCAGGGATTGAACGCTGTGGCCTTCAGTGGCTTCGCCTGCGCCCACCGCATCGGCGCGGATCTGGGGTTGAACTGATGGCAGTGTTCCCCGAGCCGAGGACCGTGGAGATGGCCCATGCCATCGGGGCGCAGGCGGCCAGCTCTGTCAGCCGGATCAACTGGCCAGCGTGGTCTGCAGCGAACCAGACAGCGGTTCACGGGAGATCTCCGGGGTGGGCGGAAGGGCCTCGAGGCTGAAGCGATAACCCTGCTGTCGCATGGTTTCGATGCCACCGCCCTCGCCAAGGCCCGCCTGCTCCAGCTTTCGGCGCAGGGTGAGCACCTGGGTGTCCACGGAGCGGGGGCCACCGCTGAAGGGAGGCCAGGCCATACGCAGCAGTTCCTGGCGGCTGCGCACCATGCCAGGTGGCATGAGCAGGGCACAGAGCAGGGCGAATTCCCTGGGGCTGAGTTCCACGGGCCTGTCCCGCAGGGTCACCTGGCGCAGCAGCAGGTGCACCTCCAGCGGACCTACGCTGACGCGCTCCATCAGGCCATTGCCGCGGCGCAGCAGGCTGCGGCAGCGGGCCGCCAGCTCCTCCAGGCCGAAGGGTTTGCGCAACACGTCACCAGCGCCGCCGTCCAGCAGGCTGACCACGGGCTCTGCCCCAGTGCGGGCCGTCAGGATCAGGGAGGGGCAGCCGAGGGCGGAGGCAAGCCTCTGGGCCGTGGAATCTTCCAGCAGCTCGGCAGAGACCAGCAGATCAGGGGTTTGGCCCTCGCAGAGCTCAAGGGCCTCTCCTGCGGTGGAGACGGCTGCTGCGAGGTGGCCGTCCTGCCGCAGGCGCTGTGCCACAACAGTCCGCAAGGTGGCGTGGGGATCGACCACCAGCACCTTGGCTTCGGGGAAAGTTTCGGCTGGCGAGTGTTCAGCCGTCACGGTAGGCCTTTCAACTTATTCCTACCCAACGTATCGGCAATTTGCTGCAGCGTCGGGAAATTGTTCGGTATGCACCCCTTCAGGGGGCCAGACTGTTGTGAGTCCATGACACAACCGGCCTGGTTCGGCGCCTCCCTGGGGTGTTTCGTCAGCCAAGGCCACGACCCGCAAGGCTCTCAACACAATGGACGCCCTGGGAGTTCGCTGAAAAAACAACCAGTCTGTGAAATGGACCAATTGCCCCAGACCAGACGCGGGGCCAGCAAGAGCGCAACGGATCCCCCTCCAGCACGTCGGCCCGGGGGCGGCGCAGCTCCTCATCGATGCTGGGGGGCGCGGGGATGTGGCCTTGAGCCGCTGCAATCTCCTGCAGCTTTGCCCATCAGGACGGATTGCAGCAACCAGGCGCTGGCTCCATTGCCAAGGTCCGGGCATCATCAGTAGTGTCTCCACTGCTGAGAGGTAATGAGCATGGGTCGCACCACCGCACTCCTGCTGGTCGCAGCCAGCCTTGCCGGGCAGGGTGCATGGGCTGCATGTGAGCGCAGCCACCGTGTGGACCGCTCGGACAGTCCATGCCTGGACGCCAGCATTACAAACCGTTGGAATAAGAACGGCGCCACCGCGAAGAATCTCTGTTCGGATTATGGGACCATGGTGGTCAAGGTTGATCGTGTTCGGGCCCCGGACTGGACCTGGCATCTGAAGAACGACAAGCGTCGCAGCCGCAATTTCTGGGGCACACGGATACGCTCGGTTTCCTGCTGCAGCGATCTGAGTACAGATGGCATTTGTACGATGGAACGGCCATGATCACCCTGTAGACGATTGTTAAGGAAAGCTGATGCCTGTTGTTGCGATCCTACTTCTGGAAAATAACGTTTTGCCGATTTTCCTGAGCATGCCTTGATCTGACTGACGATTCTTGCTCTGCAGTCCTGATCTATCCTCTCCTCTGCTGCTTCTTCTGCTGAAGTATCACAATCGGGCCCACAATTGCGTCACCAATCTGTCAATCGTGTCAGCGCGACCAGCATCGGCCCAGGCTCCCAGAATGGATTGCCGCAGGCCGGCACTGGCCGGTGTTAGATGATCGCCCGGAAGTACCAGCAACTCACTGTGGTCCTGCAAGCGGTTGCGGAGCACACCGAGCAGTCGTCCGCTCTGGTCGAGTGTGTCTCGTTGAAAGCGCACAAGCAGATTGCGTGGTTGCCGGTAGTGCACGCTCACCAGACGTAGGGTCTCGTTGGGGGAAGGGCTGAACTCGCTGGCCACACCCAGTCGCGGAGCCAGGTCTGCCAGCATCGGCACAGAGCGTTCCGCTGAGAAATTGTTGAAGCTCAGCAGCAATGCACCAGCACAACCTTCACCGCCATCGGGTGCCAGTAGATGCAGTTTGCAGCCCAGGCTGTGGCCCATGCGCCAGATGGGGATCCCCAGCAGATGGCCATGCAGGCGCAGGCCCCTCTCAAACGCAGTGAAGGCCTCATCGGCCTGGGCCTGGTGGTCGAAGCCAGGGATATAACTCCAGGCCAGAACGGCCCAGTCCCTGGCGCACCAGCTTTCCAGGAAGCGTCGGTAGCTGAGTTGGGGTGCAGTGGACAGGTAACTCCCGCCGATGAATTGCAGCACTCCGCAGGGGTTGGAGGGCAGGCAGCACAGCAGGGAGCCGCTCTGCCGCCAGGGTCCGTCGAATCCGCTGCCCATGGAGAGAACCGTGACAGTCCTGCTCAGGGCCTGGCTGCCATCGCTTCAAGGCAGGCTCGGGCCTCACGAACGTGCCCGGAGGCATCGAGCATTGCATTGAAGACCAGTCGCACCACCCCCTCGGTATCGAGCACATAGGTGACGCGACCGGGCAGCAGGAACAGGGTGTTCGGCACCCCGAACGCCTTGCGCACCTGGTTGTCCGGATCTGACAGCAGCGGAGTGGTCAGGCCGTGGCGGGCGGCGAAGCGTCGATGGTTGTCCAGGCTGTCGGCAGAAATGCCGAGCACTTCAGCATCCATCTGCTTGAACCGGTCGTGTTCATCCCTGAAACCGCAGGCTTCGGCTGTGCAGCCAGGGGTGTCGTCCTTTGGGTAGAAGAAGAGCACCACAGGTTTGCCCCGCAGATCCGACAGGCGCACGCTGCCCCCCGAACTGCTTTCCAGGCAGAAGTCGGGGGCGGTGTCACCGATACCGATGGCCATGGCGTAGGCGGAGCGTTCGAGCTCAGCCTAGGAAACCTCTGAATCAGCCGGAATCACGCAGCAGCAGTCTTCGACGTCTTTCTCCCCATAAGGTTGTTCAAAAGCTCATCAGGGGGAAGAGGGACTTGGTCAGAGGTTCCCTGACCTCGCCACGATGCATCTCAGGGCCAGCAGCGAGGCCTTTAACATGAATAAAGCATTATACTTCTGATTCCAGAGGTTGTCAGGAGTTCCACACAGTTTGTGCTATGATCCACAGACAAATTCAGGAGTGAGAACCTATGCCGTTCAATAAGGTGAGTCGCATCCTACTGGCCGCATTGCTCGGCTTATCAAGCGCTTCCTTGACTGTGCAGGCCGCCCAGCGAGGCAGGATCACATTGCTACAGGGCAGCGGCGGTCCGCTGCAACGTGGCATCCCCCCTGGCATGGCCACGCCGACGTTCGTCAACGGAGCAGCAAGCGACAGCGTGGCGCTGGATAATGTGAATAGCTTTGAAAGGCTGTATATCAGTCAAAGTCGCCTGATGATTCCACAATCCGATAGAGATGTGTTGATCGAGCTCTACAACGCCACCAATGGGGATGGTTGGCACAGAAATGCCAACTGGAAGAGTAATAAACCCATCAGTGAATGGTACGGCGTTACCACCGATAGTTCAGGGCGGGTGACCGAGCTGGATCTTAGCGAAAACGCGCTGACGGGAAGGATTCCGCCGGCCTTGGGTAATCTTACCAATCTTGAATATCTGAATCTTCGCACGAACAGCGGACCTATGGCGGGAGGAAACCTGACGGGAAGGATTCCGCCGGCCTTGGGTAATCTTACCAATCTCATAGGACTGGATCTTAGCTGGAACCAACTGACGGGAACGATTCCGCCGACCCTGGGTAACTTGACTAATCTTAAATATCTAATTCTTTCCACCAACAAACTGAGGGGAACAATTCCACCCGCCTTGGCTAATCTGACCAATCTCATAGAACTGGTTCTTCACGAGAACCAGCTGACGGGAAGGATTCCGCCGACCTTGGCTAACCTGACTAATCTCAAAAGTCTATATCTTTCCTCCAACCAACTGACAGGAGCGATTCCGCCGGCCTTAGGTAATCTTACCAATCTCACAGAGCTGGTTCTTTCAATAAACCAACTGACGGGAACGATTCCGCCAGCCTTGGGTAACCTTACCAATCTCACAGTACTGGTTCTTCACGAGAACCAACTGACGGGAAGAATTCCGCCGACCTTGGCTAACCTGACCAATCTCATAGAACTGGATCTTAGCTGGAACAAACTGACAGGAACGATCCCCGCGGCATTATTTAAGATACCTCATTTCACTTACAAAACTGATGATGAATTACTTCTGTATTAGAATTAACGGGAACCACGCAGCAGCAAGCTTTGACGTCTCTCTCCCAACAAGCTTGTTCAAAAGCTCATCAGGGGAAAGAGGGACTTGTTCAGAGGTTCCTTACTAGAGACGTCAAGATAATGATGGGCTTCTCGATAAGTTTTTTAGAGCATCTCAAGTCTTTAGGACACCTCAAAAGCCCTTCGAAAAATACAGAGCGGGATTGCCATCGCTGCACATGTCACTCACAACAATGGTCTGTTCAAAGCTTTCAGCGGGTAAGCGCGGATCAGGGCATGGCGGAGCAGAGCTCTCCTGACTGTTCAGAGTCCAGCTGCTCCAGCCACACCAAGGTGTCGGCCGCCACAAGGATCCGCTCCTTTCCAACCGGTGCAGGAACCAAGTGATGATCAATGATGGACCGCAGCAGTGGATCCGCCATGGCATCTGCAGCTGGCCCCCGGGCTTCCATTCCGATTGCCTGACCGTCACGTCTGGTGGCCAGGGGCGCCACTTCCTGCCGCCGCCTCGTCTCAGCAAAGATGCCGCCTCTCGATCTCAATCTGCAGGGGGTTGAAAGGGCAGTTCGATGCGTCGGCAGCCATCGCCACGTAGCCCATCGCATCTGCAAGGAAGAGCGCCAGCGGATTCTGCCCACCTGCAAGCGGGCAGCATGTCCAGCCACCAGTGTCAAGGCCATCCGAACCCGACGCTCTCGGCTGATGGACCAGAGGCACAGCAACAAGGGTGCCATCTCTCCTTGCAGCCGACGTTGCAGGATCATGAAACCCCAGGACAACGCCGGAACCCCCCGCGTTCTCCGCCTTCTCTGGCCAGGATCCATTGCCCTGCAAGGTCCGCCATGGGAGCTGCGAAGGTTGTCCAGAGTGTTTCAGGATGCCCTGGCCAAGCCATCTCTGAATCAGCCGGAATCACGCAGCAGCAGACTTTGACATCTCTCTGCCCACAAGATTATTCAAAAGCTCATCAGGGGGAAGAGGGACCTGGTCAGAGGTTCCCTAGGGACTCGCTGAATAAGCTGACATCTTGACGCTTGACTCAGCTCTCTGTTTTGGATGTAGAGTGCTGCCAGGACACACTTTGATGGTTATGTGGAGCTCTCCCAGGAAAGCTCTGGATAAAGAACGCGGAGAATGCAGGATTTTCCAGCAGCTCATTCAGGAACGACAACAGGGACGACAATGGGGGCATCCCTGCTGAGAAGAATGCAGAAGAGAAGATTGTTGACATCGGATGAACTCCAGGATCGCTATCCTTCTATGCAATGCTGGGCTAGAACTGATCAACCACCGAATGCTGCAACCGAACCCTGTGATGCCGTTCAGGTCACTCGCCTTCATCGGCTCATTGCCAACATTCGCTCGATCGGTTTGAGAGCGCGCTTCCGCAGACTTTCCTCAATTTCAATCCGGGGGCTGTTGCTGGCCAGACAGCGCCATAGTTTCTCCAGGCTGTTCAGACGCATGTATGGACAGGCGTTGCAACTGCATCCATCGACCCCAGGGACGGCAAAGAAGGTCTTGCCTGGCAGCAGCTGACGCATCTGGTGCAGAATGCCTGGCTCGGTGACCACGATGAAGGCATCGCTGTCGCTGGCACGGGCATAGGCCAGCAGTTTGCTTGTGGAGCCGATGAAGTCGGCGAGATCCAGCAGTGATTCCTGACATTCCGGGTGGGCAATCACCTCTGCTGCAGGGTGCTCAGCCTTGAGTGCCAGCAGACCCGACTCACTGAAGGCCTCGTGGATGTGGCAGGCCCCATCCCAGAGCAGCAGCCTGCGGCCTGTGTTCCGTTCCACCCAACGGCCCAGGTTCTTGTCTGGGGCAAACAGGATGGGCTGATCGGCAGGTAGCTGACGCACCAGCTCAACAGCATTGCTGCTGGTGCAGATCAGGTCGCTCTGGGCTTTGATCGCCGCAGTGGTATTGATGTAGCTGATCACGATGTGGTCGGGATGGCGACGCCGGAAGGCGGCGAAGGCATCGGTCGGACAGGAGTCAGCCAGCGAGCACCCCGCCTCCAGGTCCGGTAGGAGCACGGTGCGGGAAGGGTTGAGGATCTTGGCGGTCTCCGCCATGAAATGGACGCCGCAGAAAACAATCACATCGGCGTCGGTCTCCGCTGCCCGACGTGAGAGCTGCAGAGAATCACCGATCATGTCGGCGATATCCTGAATCTCCGGCTCCTGGTAATAGTGGGCCAGGATCACTGCATTGCGCTCTTGCCGCAATGCGGCAATGGCGGCAGGTAGATCGCCGGGAGCATCTGCGGCAGCGTCTGACCCTTGTCCACGCCGGGTCTGCTCCAGGCTTCGGGCCACTGCTGCAAACACCTGTTGACGATCCTTCAGGATGCTTGCAGTCTAGGCAGCCGCAGGATGAGCGCTCGCCACCTGCAGATCGCCATCGTCGGAGACCTCCATGGCCAGTGGGATGGCCTCGATGAGGAGATCCTCACGCTGCTGGCCCCGGACGCCGTACTGGTGGTGGGAGACCTGGGCGAGGGCAACGATCGGATCAGCCGTGCCATCGGCGCCCTCGGCGACCATGCCGCCTGCGTGCTGGGCAATCACGATGCGGCCCGGGATGCCAGCGGGACCACGCTGCAGCGTCAGCTGACGCTGCTGGGGGATGTGCACTGCGGCTGGGGCCGGCGCCTGCTGCGACCCAGTGGCCTGGCGGTGGTTGGTGGTCGCCCCGCCAGTCCCGGCGGTGGACACTGCATCTCGGCGGCTGTGCGGGCCATCTGGGGGGATGTGGCTGCCCAGGACTCCATGGCCCGCATCGTGAAGGCTGCCGCGGGTGTTCCCACCGGGACGCCCCTGGTGCTGCTGGCCCATGCAGGGCCCACCGGACTCGGTGGACAGGCCCATGATCCCTGCGGTCGGGACTGGCGCCGCCCCGCCGTTGACTGGGGCGACCAGGACCTGGCCCATGCCATCCACGCCATCCGTCGCCGCCGCCCCGTACCCCTGGTGGTGTTCGGGCACATGCACCACCGCCTGAGGCATGCCGCCAGGCAGCGCATCAGCTTCGTGCGCGACCACTGCGGCACGGCCTATCTCAATGCAGCCGCCGTGCCCCGCCACTGCCATCACCCGCGGCATGGTGAGCTGCGCCACTTCGCCTGGGCCGAGCTGTACGGAGACCTGCTGATCAGTGCCTCCCAACGTTGGTATGGGCGCAGGGGCACCTTGGTGTATTGCGAGGAGCTCCATCGCGTCGAGGCCAGCGGCAGGGAGCCTGACCATGGAATTGCCAGCAAGTTATGGGCACCTCGAAGACTTGCCGCCCTGGCCTGATTCAGCAATCGGGTTCGGCAACAACGTCTGGGCCACCGAATAGTGCCCGTCCGGGCCACTGGATTCACGGCCGGCTTCACTCCGCGAACAGGACGTCCAGAGCCAATGGGCGGTGCGTTCCGCTTTGCGTTCCGGCCAAAAACGCTGTCTGTAGTCTGGGAGGCTCCGTGACCATCAGGCTGACAGAACAACTCTCTTGCGTCCCTTTGCCGCCCTGCTGACGGTGATGACCGCCCTTGCCGCCGTGCCCCCGGAGGTCGGGGCAGAGTGGCGACTTCCTGGACGAGCCCGCTCCCTGCCACCCAGCATGGCCTACCGCAGTCCGCTGCCGAAGGTCATCCCTTTCTTCGAGATCACCCCCGAGCGGCGTGCCCTGCTGAACACCATCCGGTTCGCTGAAGGCACCTGGAAAAACGGCAATCCCGTCGGTTACAGGGTCATATATGGCGGGGGGCTGTTCCACGACCTGCAACGCCACCCGGACCGGGTTGTGTACCGCTGGCCCTACTCCAGTGCCGCTGCCGGTGCCTACCAATTTCTGCCCGGCACCTGGCGCATGGCGCAGAAGGCGATGCGGCTGGGGGACTTCGGCCCTACTGCGCAGGACCAGGCTGCACTCTTCCTCATTCAGAAGCGGGGAGGCCTGGCCCTTGCCGATCGGGGCAAGATGACCACTGACCTGGCCGCCAAGCTCGCGCCGGAGTGGGCGTCCTTTCCCACCCAGGCCGGTCGCAGCTACTACGGTCAGCCCGTGAAGCGCTTTGCCCAGCTGCGCAGCTTTTACAGGCACAACCTGGCGCTGCTGCGCAGAGATTCCCGCAACTGGTCCCCGCTTCCGAAAGGGATCGCCCAACCCCCGCCAGCGCTGTTGGCAGCACCGCCGCGACCGGTGTCACGCACCTTGCTGCCCTTGTCAATGCCTGCACCACCAGCACTGTCGAGGCGTGGTACCCCCAGCCTGCCGTCACCGCCACCCCGACCTCCACGTCTCCCCCTCAACTGAGTTGCGGCGGCTGCAGGCGGCGGCTCAATCCGAATGCTGCGGCTTGGCTCCGCGGGCCGATCAGCCGGGCAGTGCCTTTCTCTGCAGTCATGTTGTACAGAGCGGGGGGCCAGTCCTGCAATGATCTTGAATGGATCTCCGCGCCGACAGGGCCTGGATGGGTGTCGACACCACGGCCACCCCTGTTGTCAAGCCGGAACCCGGGGAGCTGGGGGAGCTGGTTCGTGACCTCTGCAGCGCACGCAGGCACTGGATGCCCTCCGGCCTCGGCAACCACCTGCACTGGGGACCATCTGTATCGGTGGAGACCACGACGCTGTCGATGGCACGCTGCAACCGCTTGCTTGAACATGCCGTCTCCGATTTCACCGTCACGGTGGAGGCGGGTCTTCCCCTTCAGGTGCTTCAGCAGGAGCTGGGCCGTACCGGGCAGTGGCTGGCGGTGGATCCGCCGCCGGGCGAAGGCGACAGCAGTATCGGAGGCCTGGTGGCACGGGGCATCTCGGGCGGATTGCAACACCGTTATCCGGGCATCCGCGATCAGTTGATCGGCCTCTCGCTGTGGCGGGCTGACGGTGTGGCCGCCAAGGCTGGTGGTCGGGTGGTGAAGAATGTCGCCGGCTACGACCTGATGCGGCTGTTCAGCGGCAGCTGGGGCAGCCTCGGGTTGATGCAGACCCTCACCCTGCGCACCTATCCACTGCCTCCAGCACGTTGCTGGGCGCTTGTGCAGGGGCCCTTCGCCGAGCTGGCGCGATTGCGGGCGGCGCTGCTCCGCTCCAGCCTCACACCGGAGCGGGTCGACTGGTGGAGTGAGTCGCTGGCGCGCCGCCACCGCTGCTCGGACGGCGGTGCCGGTCCCCTGCTCTGCATCGGCCTGGCCAGCATCGCCAGTCAGGCCCTGGATGATCAGCTGGCCGCGCTGTCCAGGCTGGCGCCGTCCTGCCTGAGGCTGGAGGCAGCGGAACAGGACCCTTCAGGTTCCGCAGCAGCCTGGCAACCGGAACGGGGCGGCTGGCTGCTGCGGCTGGGCTGTCCCGGCGCAGATCCAGTGGCCCTGCTGGATCCTGTCAGCGGGGATCCCCACGGTCTGACGGGTGGTGAACTCTGCTGGGGCGCTGCCACGGGTCTGGCGGACCTCCGTCTCGCGGCCAGCGTCAGGCCTGCGGCGGTGGCCGATCTGCGCCGCCGTTGTCGCGCAGCCGGCGGCTTTCTGGTGGTGCTTCAGGCACCGGATCAGGCTGCCCGCGAGGCCGTGCCCAGCACACCGCCCGATGCAGTCAGTCTGGCGATCAAGGCAGCTTTCGATCCACTGAAGCTGCTGAGCCCCGGCCGCCTGCCGGGCGGCCCATGAGGGGGCCAGCGGCCGTGGCAGGGCTACATTGCCTCCAGGCTCCTGTCTCCGGGCCCTGAGCGCCATGCGCCAACATCCCATTCCCCCCGTCACAGAACCGATGCAGTACCGGGCCATCGGCCTGGTGCGTGGCACCTACAGGCCAGCGGACCCGCAACAGCTCACCCGTGGCGTCATCTCCGGGATGGAGGGTGACCAGTTGGATGCCGTGCTGCTTGGACGCATCATCAGCCTCGTACGTCGCCACGTGGATCTCAGCACGCCCCATCTGTGGGTCTGCTATCCGCGCACCCGCCTGGAGGATCAGCTTCACCTTCAGGTGATGGGCATCTGGGAACCCAGCAAGCTCGACGAAGAGTCCGGGGTCGACGTGGTGGATGACCTCCCCGAAGGCGATGGCTACTTTTCCGTACGCGGGGAGCTGGTCTTCACCAGGCCCGAGGCCGGCGAGGCAGTGATCAAGATCCGCCAGCTGGCCCGCGCCGATGGCAACCGCCCGCAGCCCTTCAAGCTGCAGATCAAGGGCGAGGTTCCGCCGGTGGCGCTGCGTCATTTCGTTGCTGCCGAGCTCAGACGGGCCGGACAGGATCTCACCCTGGAGGATCTGGACGTGATCGGCCCCATACCTCGTCAGCAGGGGCGACGCGGCAGCCGTGCCGGCCGCGGTCGTGGTGGTGGAAGTAGCAGCGGCAGTGGTTCGGAAGCCGGCAGCCGTGCCAGGCGGGAAAGCCGCCGTGATTCCCTCTCCAGACCCCCATCCCGGGGATCGGCGGGCGGCCGCCGCAGCGAGGGCCAGGCCTTCTCCCGCCCTGACTGCTGACTGCCCCCATCCTGATCCATTGGCTACAGGCCACCAGCGGCAGCTGGTTCAATGCCCTGGCAGTGCTGTGTGGTGTGCTTGTCGGCAGCTGCCTTGGCCACCGCCTGCCGCGCGACCTGCGCGACCAGGCCAGGGGCTGGCTGGGACTGGTCACCCTCGTGATCGGTCTGCGCATGGCAATCGGTGCTGCTGAGGATGTCTCCCTCAGTGCAGCGGGGCTTGCCATTCCGGCTGAGCTGCTGACGCTGCTCTCCCTGGTAGCCGGCGCAGCCCTGGGCCATCGTCTGCGGCTGGCGCGGCGCCTGGAGCAGTGGCTGCAGCCCATGACAGCAGCGCTGCAGGGCCCCCGGTCGTCAGCCACTGCCCTGGACCCTGGCCTGCTCAGCGGGACCTTCGTGCTGTTCTGCGTCGGTCCTCTGACTCTGCTCGGCTGCCTACGCAACGCCCTGCTCGCCAGCCCTGATCTGCTGCTGGTCAAAGGCAGCATGGATGGCCTCACGGCAGTCCTGCTCAGTGCCACTTACGGTCCGCTGGTGGCCCTGGTGGTGGTGCCCCTGCTGCTGTTCCAGCTCGGCATCTCCTCGCTGGCTCTGCTGTTCCACGGTGCCGTCATCGCGGATCCCAGCGATCCCACCCTGCTGATCAGCACCGTAGTGGGTGGCGTGCTGGTGGTGGGGCTGGCCTTCCAACTGGCCGGCCTGCCGCATCCTGCGGTGACCGATGCCCTGCCCTCACTGCTGCTGGTGGTGCTGTTCACCCATCTGCTCGCGCTGCTCTGACCTGCCCTGCAGAGGGTGGCTCGCCGGCCTTGCCTGCTGGCATCGCCTGGATCGATCCCTCCAATGTGCGTACCCGAGGTCTTCGGGCCAGGTTTCGACGGGGCCCGGGACGTCCAGGCCAGTGCTGATGAACACCGGTTGCGAAGATCTCCCCTCAGCACACATCCTTTCCATGCCCCTCGCCTCCCTGGTGCGCCAGCTGCTGCAGGCGCCGCTCAGCGAAGAGGTGCTCGAGCGCATGAAGCGCCCTCAGCGCCTGCGGCTCTGCGGTGCAGCCCGGCTGCCCCGTGCCCTGCTGGCCACGACCCTGGCACGGCTGCGACAGGGCCCCTTGCTGGTGGTGGTTCCCACCCTGGAGGAAGCCAGCCGCTGGACCGCCCTGCTGGACCTGATGGGCTGGGAGTCGGCTCAGCTCTACCCCAGCAGCGAGGGGTCCCCCTATGAACCCTTCGATCCCACCGGGGAGATCAACTACGGACAGCTGCAGGTGCTCGCTGGGCTCGTGGGCAGGGTCGACAGCGGTGCCATCGTCGCCACCGAGCGGGCCCTGCAACCCCATCTGCCACCACCGCTGCTGCTGGCGGAGAGCTGCTTTGCCATCACCAGGGGAGACACCGAGGACCCGCAGGCCCTGGCAGAACGCCTGACCCGACTCGGTTATGGGCGGGTGGCCACAGTGGAGCAGGAGGGCCAGTGGAGTCGCCGCGGCGACATCGTCGATGTCTATCCCGTCAGCACCGAGCTGCCGGTGCGTCTGGAGTTCTTCGGCAATGAGCTGGAGAAACTGCGGGAATTCGACCCGGCTACGCAGCGGTCGCTGGATGCCATCGCTGACCTGCGCATCACCCCCAGCAGCTACGGACCATTGATCGCCGCTCGGCTGCGTCGATCCCCACCAGCTGCACTGGAGCGCCTTCTCGATGGGACTGCTCTGCTGCAGTTGCAGGAGGGAGGCGCTCCGGAGGGGCTTCGCCGTCTGATGGGCTACGCCTTCGGGCAGCCGTCGTCACTGCTCGATTACCTGCCCGACAACGCCCTGGTGGCCGTGGACGAGCGACGTCGCTGCGAGGTCCATGGTCAGCAGTGGTTCGACCATGTCGAGGACCACCGGCTGGAGGTCAGCGCAGAAGTCGGTGTGGACCTGCCGGCCACGCTGCACCGTCCGATCGCCGCTGCCCTGGCCACGGCCGACCGCTTCGCCTGTCTGGATCTGGCGGAGCTGGCCGAGCGCGATCGGCACCCCAACAGCCTTGATCTGGCTGCCCGGGCCGTACCGGCCTATCCGAACCAGTTCGGCAAGCTCGCCGGGCTGATCAGAGAGCACCGCAAGCAGCGTGACCAGGTGTGGCTGGTGAGTGCCCAGCCCTCCCGTGCCGTTGCCCTGCTGGAGGAGCACGACCTGGCGAGCCGGTTCGTGCCCAGCTGTGATGACCGGCCGGCCATTGATCGCCTGGTGAGCCAGGGCACGCCGGTGGCCCTCAGGAGCAGGGGCAGCACGGCCCTGGAGGGGATGCATCTGCCGGCCTGGAAACTGGTGTTGCTGACGGATCGGGAATTCTTCGGTCAGCAGGGCCTCACCGCCACGGGCTATGTGCGGCGGCGCCGGCGCGCTGCCAGCCGCACCATCGACCCCGGCAAAATGCGGCCAGGGGATTTCGTGGTCCACAGGGCCCACGGCATCGGTCGCTTCATCAAGCTGGAAAAGCTGAGCATCAGCGGCGAGTCTCGCGACTACCTCGTCGTTCAGTACGCCGACGGCTTGCTGCGTGTTGCTGCAGACCAGCTGGGCAGCCTCGGCCGCTATCGGGCCAGCAGCGAGACGCCGCCTCAGCTGAACCGCATGGGCGGAACAGCCTGGACCAGAGCGAAGGAGCGCGCCCGCAAGGCCCTGCGCAAGGTCGCCACGGACCTGCTCAAGCTCTACGCCCTTCGCCATGAGGCCCGGGGCTATGCCTTCCCGCTGGATGGACCCTGGCAGAGCGAGCTGGAGGATTCCTTCCCCTTCGAGCCCACCCCGGATCAGTCCAGGGCGATCGCTGATGTGAAGCGGGACATGGAGGAGCCCCGGCCGATGGATCGCCTGGTGTGCGGCGACGTGGGCTTCGGCAAAACCGAAGTGGCCCTGAGGGCGGTTTTCAAGTGCGTCACGGCCGGCCGGCAGTGCGCCTTCCTCGTACCCACCACGGTGCTGGCCCAGCAGCACTGGCGCACGCTCTCCGACCGCTACGCCCCCTATCCGATCAAGGTGGCCCTGCTCAACCGTTTTCGCACCGCAATCGAGCGCAGGCGGATTCTTGTGGATCTCCGCAACGGCAGTCTGGATGTTGTGGTCGGCACCCACCAGCTGCTCGGCAAAGGCACTGCGTTCAAGGATCTGGGCCTGCTGGTGATCGACGAGGAACAGCGCTTCGGGGTGAGGCACAAGGAAAAGCTCAAGACCCTGCGCAATGCGGTCGATGTGCTCACCCTCAGCGCCACACCGATTCCTCGCACGCTTTACATGAGCCTTTCCGGGGTGCGTGAGATGAGCCTGATCAACACCCCACCGCCGCTGCGTCGCCCGATCAAGACGCACCTGGCCGCCCTTGACGAGGAGGCCATTCGCAGCGCGATCCGCCAGGAACTGGATCGTGGTGGCCAGATCTTCTATGTGGTGCCGCGGGTGGAGGGCATCGAAGCGGTGGCGGAGCGGCTCAGGGTGATGGTGCCGGGACTGCGCCTGCTGGTGGCCCACGGCCAGATGCAGGAAGGGGAGCTGGAGTCGGCCATGCTTGCCTTCAATGGCGGTGAGGCAGACCTGATGCTCTGCACCACCATCATCGAGTCGGGCCTGGACATCCCCAGGGTGAACACGATCCTGGTGGAGGATTCCCAGCGGTTCGGGCTGGGCCAGCTCTACCAGCTGCGAGGGCGCGTCGGCCGCAGCGGTGTTCAGGCCCATGCCTGGCTGTTCTACCCAGCTGACGCCAACCTCTCGGACGCAGCCCGCAAGCGTCTGCGGGCGATTCAGGAGTTCGCCGAGCTCGGCAGCGGCTACCAGCTGGCGATGCGTGACATGGAGATCCGCGGCGTCGGCAACCTGCTGGGTGTGGAACAGTCCGGCCAGATGGAGGCCATCGGCTTCGATCTGTACATGGAGATGCTGCAGGAGTGCCTCGCCGAGATCCGCGGCCAGGACATTCCCCAGGTGGACGACACCCAGGTGGATCTCCAGGTCACTGCCTTCATCCCCGCTGATTGGATCCCCGATGCTGATCAGAAGCTGGCGGCCTATCGGGCTGCTGCCGACTGTGGCAGTGCGGAAGCCCTGGTCCAGCTGGCCGCCAGCTGGGTGGATCGCTATGGCGCCATTCCAGCTGCCGTGAACAGCCTGCTGGAACTGATGAAGCTGAAGCTGCTGGCCAAGGCCTGCGGCTTCTCACGTATTCGTTTGGAGAAACCAAACCTGATGCTTGAAACGCCGATGGAGGAGCCTGCTTTCCGTCGGTTGCGCCAGGGGCTGGCCCAGCATCTGCATGGGCGCCTAGTGTACCAGGCCAGTGGCAGTGGCAATTCCAGGGTGCTGGCCCGTGGCCTTGCGGTACTGCCCCCCGCTCGGCAAGTCAGCACGCTGATGGAGTGGCTCACCCAGATGGCGGCCAGGCTGCCTGACGTGACGGCTGGGCTGCAGCGGTAGCAATCCGACCGTGGATCGCTGGATGCCACGCTCCTGCGGGAAGGATCCCCATGGGCAGAACCGGGGTCGGGAGCCTTCCAGACCGGGCATGATCCTGTTGCGACCTGGATGGCTGCCGATCACAGGATCATGCACAGGCGGTGACGCCGTTGTTACCGGAAGGGTGCTGGGGGGAGCAGTCCTGCCACATGGAAAAACCACGCAGAATGAAAAAAGTTCGTTACAGTGCGCGAACTTTGAACAAACCCATTGGACTTCTTCCTTGACGACAGCCTGACCATCCGGATGTTCGCCAGCATGATCGTCAGCGCAGTCGCAGTGGGCCTGTTCCTGCTGGTCACCCCTGCCGGGGACGATGACGATGATCAGACTCCCGGTGGCGGCATGCTGATTCCAGCGACGGCGGCGATCTGAGCAGCGCTCTGCTGAAGCGTCTTGCAGTCCCTCCATGCTGCAGCCCCTCGCCGGCGATATCGATTCGATCCAGCCGCAATGGCGGGCCTGTATCAATGGCCAGGGAAAGCCTTGAACTTGTCGGGACAGGCCATTAGGTGCGGCGGTTGAGCAACGCAAGCAATGACTTTTCAGCTTCTACATATTGCTTGTCCAGGCGTGTGCCCAGTTGGTCGGTCTCGAGCTTCCGCAGCTCCTCAGGTCGATAAGGCTTCTTCAGGTCGGGTTCGATCCCCTTCTCATGAATGTCCCGACCGGAAGGCGTGAGGTATTTGGCAATGGTGACGGTCAGACCAGAGCCATCGGAGAGGAGCCGCACAGACTGCACAAGACCCTTCCCAAAAGTCTTTTCCCCGACAAGCTTTGCCCTGCCGTTGTCCTGCAGTGCGCCGGAGAGTACCTCACTGGCACTGGCCGAACCTTCATTGACCAGCACCACCATGGGCTTGCGGGTGAGGGCATTCATTCGGGTGTGCTTATCTTCGTTGCTGAGGCTCGGGTTCCTGCTGAAGACATTCACCACATTGAGGCCGGGATCGAGCCACTGGTCAGCGATCTCCACGCTAGTGTGGAGCAGCCCTCCTGGGTTGAAGCGCAGATCCAGCACATAGCCATCCACACCCTCCCGCTCCAGACCCTTGATGGCCTGGGCCATGTTGATCGGGGCATTGGCGTTGAATTGCTTGAGGCGGATGTAACCGATGCGGCGGCCCCGATTCTCGTTGATCCGCTTCACAACGGCATTGATCTCAATGCGTTGACGGATCAGGGGCACATCCAGCAGTTCCCCTTCGCGCTCGAAGGTGAGCACCACGATGGTGCCGATGGGCCCGCGAATCAGCTTGACGGCCTCCTCGGAGCTCATGCCGCGGGAATCGACACCATCAATGGCCACGATGAGGTCATTGGGAAGTACCCCTGCGCGGGAAGCGGGAGATCCATCGATCGGTGAGACGACAGTCAGCAGTTTGCTGTCCTTGTCGATGCTCAACTGAATTCCGACGCCGGACAGCTCTCCAGATGTGTCGATCTGCATCTCCTTGAACTCATCCGGATCCATGAAGCGGGTGTATGGATCCTCAAGGCTTTCGAGCATGCCCCGGATGGCATCATAGGCCTCGTCACTGCTGCCGTAGCGCCTGCTCAACAGCTCGCGGCGCAGGTCCCGCCACTCCGCGGAGTCGTAGTTGCCTGTGGTGTCCAGGTAATCGCGATAGATGATCTGCCAGACCTGATCCAGCACCTCCTTGGGGCTGTCGGTGATCAAGGCCGCACGGCCCTGCTCTGTCAGGGGCAACAAGCTGAGCGACAAGCTGGCCAGACCGAGACCAAGCAGCAGCTTCAAGCGGGCGGAACGAAGCATGGCAGCAGGGCGTTGGGGGCCTCGGGTCCTCCCGATCGGCATTTGGTCAATTCTTCTTGCTGGCCTCACGCTAACGCCACGGCACCTCCCCCGGCAGCAGCCCACTGCCATCAACCCCTGGCGCCGCGGTTGTGAACCCCTTCAGCGGGCGACACACGCAGCAATCGCCTCAGGGCTGCTGTCTCCGGGCAATGGAACCGGCGCGATGACAAGCGGCTGAGCTGAAACACACACTCGGATTCGCTTGCACAGCCGGAAGACGGGGGCAGGTCAGGTCTCGGCCAGCCTTGGGGCACCTTGCTGGGCCAGGCATTGAGCCACCTCTGGTCAAGGCACACCTACATTTTATCTACATTATCGAGGCGGTCTTTCTTGCCCGATTAACTGATTATTTTGGCCGAGCTCGTGGAGAATCTGCGTTCAATCTCGGACGCGGCTTCGACCTAATCACGGATACCAGTACGGGAGTAATCGTGGGCTTAGCCCTCGCCATTGTTCGGCCGGTGTCAAAGATCATTAGACTGTACCGTGAGCATGGGTGAAAGATTTTACTGCATCGTATCACTGAGAAAAGAAGCGCCATCTTTGAGCTACCCAGTGCAGTCGGGCAGAAAATGATCCATTTTTTGATTACGTCAATGAGTTTTTGAATATACTAGAGGAAAAATATGAAGAGTTTCAAAAGATTGGCGTAAATTGTTCTAATATATCAGGACACCTAGAAAAATCAAGAAACCTTGCCCTGAGGTCACCAATAGCTGCAAAGGATTACGTAGGCCAGCAATGCTTTTCGGATGAGAGAGAGGCAATTTTTGAGGTGCCCATAAGACTTTTTCTCGACGCAGTCAATGACGTGGGGCAGCCTCACCCCGAACCTGGGCTATGACCACAGCGACAACGGCACATCCCGCAGCCGCGTCGGCCTTGCCTACGCCCTCTCCAGTGGTCTCGACAGGGACATCGAGCTGCGCCTGGATCTGGCCCGCAGCCAGCGCCGCCAGGAGGACCCGGACCACAGCATCGAACTGAGCGCCAGCCTGCGCTTCCGAGTCTGAGGCAAAGCCGTTCCTTGCAGCGATCAGCGTTTTGTGGCCAGCGCTGCCAGGGCCCCGACGAGACGATCCACCTCCTCGGGCACGGTGAACAGATGGCAGCAGGCCCGCAGCCAGGGCGGTTGGTCCAGGCTGCGGATCCAGATCCCCTGGCTGCCGAGACGCTCCACCACCTCCTGGCAGCCAAGGCCGTTCAGGCGGAAACCGACCAGGCCTGCTTCAGGGGGATGGGGCAGTCGTGTGGTGATCCCCTGCTGGTCCTGCAGGGCATGCCAGAGCCGTGCGCTGTTGCGTTGCAGTGATTCCAGCCGCAGCTGATGGTCGCCGACCTGGGCCAGCCAACCCATGGATTGCCGCAGACCAGCCTGAAGGGGAACACAGGAGGTGGCTACCTCGAAGCGGCGGGCATCACGGTGGAATGTGTCCGACGCTTCCTGCGGCGCCAGGCTGCGCCAGCCGATCAGGGTGGGTGAGGCCTGCTCCAGCAGCCGCTCGGACAGAACCACGGTGCCGAGGCCCTCCGGGCCGCAGAGCCACTTGTGACCAGTGAAGGCGTAGATGTCGGCCGCTGCAGCGGCTTCCGCCAGCGGCAGGCTGCCCATGGACTGGGCGCCGTCCACCATCAGCCAGGGCTGCAGGGGATGGGCCGCCAGGACCGCTGCCACGGCCCGGATCGGCATGACCACGCCGCTGTTCCAGAGCAGATGACTGAGAACCACCAGTCGGGTCCGGGGTTGCAGAGCCGCAGCGAGACGCGCCAGTGCAGCCTGCCCGCTGGACAGATCGCTCACGCAGAAGTACCCCACCCGCAGCCCCAGTCGCCGCGCCAGTTCCCTGCAGGCCGCCACCACGCCGGGGTGCTCAGCATCGGAGATCAGAACCCCATCGCCGGCTTCGAAAGGCAGGCCCCAGAGCGGCAGCACACAGCCACTGCTGACGTTCTCGGTGAGCGCCAGGCGCCCTGGCGCCACACCGCACCAGCGCCCCC
>SRMO01000033.1:43389-46024 GCA_004768415.1 Aphanocapsa feldmannii 277cV
TCGCCATGGTGCTGCACCAGGTCCTCGGCATCCGCACTGAAGGGGCCGAGCCGCTGAAGCTCCTGCCAACAGTGCAGGATGGCAGCCAGGCTCTGATTGGGCAGCGGACCCTGACCGCCGTAGTTGAAATAGGTCTTGTTCTGCAGGGCCGGTAGTTGCGCCCGCAGCCCCGCAATCAGCGCCGACTGATCAGAGGATGGTGGCAACAAGAACGGCCGCGATGGCGGAGAAGAGGGTGATCCCCAGCGCAGTGACGGGGCTCTGACCCTGGGCCACGGCGAAGCTGGTGACGACACCGGCGCCGATGGCGGCAACAGCCAGCTGGGTGGTGAGTTCTTGGCTGTTGCCGTGACCGGATTTCACGCCAGCGTTGCAATTAGGGAAAACCCTATTGAGCAGTTGTCGGCGCTCCGGCGCTTCGATACCTCGCTTAGGCGTTCTTCATGATGCGTTACATGAACAACGTCCTGTCCGTCCGTTGCAGGGGCATCCCCGCTCAGCCGTGTCCGGCAGCACTGCGGGCCCGGCCACCTGCAGCCCACTGCTTGAGTTGCTCCAGCTGTTCCCGCGCCGTACGGGAGAGGGGAACCAGCTGCCGCGCAGCACTGATCAGATCCCCCTGGGCCAGCTCCCGCCCTTCGCTGAAGGAGAGATACATCGCCTCGATCAGTGTCTGCTCCAGCTCGGCGCCGGAGAAACCACCACAGGCATCGGCCACGGCGCTGAGGTCTAGCTGGTCACGTCTGCCCTCACGCAGGCGGACCAGCTGCAATTGCAGGATCTCGATGCGCTCGGCCCGATCGGGCAGGTCCAGCAGAAAAATTTCGTCGAAGCGGCCCTTGCGCAACAGCTCCGTCGGCAGATGCTCGATGCCGTTGGCGGTGGCCACGACAAACACCGGGCTCTGTTTTTCGGCCATCCAGGTGAGCAGACTGGCCAGCACCCGCTGGCTGGTGCCCCCGTCACTGCGGCTGTCGATGCCAAAGCCCTTGTCGATCTCGTCGATCCAGAGCACGCAGGGAGCCATGGCCTCAGCGGTGCGGATCATGTCGCGGGTTCGGGCCTCACTGGCTCCCACCAGCCCGGCAAACAGGCGGCCCACATCGAGGCGCAGCAACGGCATCGACCAGCTTCTGGCAATGGCTTTGGCCGTCAGGGATTTTCCGGTGCCCTGGGGACCGATCAGCAGCACTCCTTTGGGGTGGGGCAGGCCATAGCTGCGGGCCTCACTGCTGAAGGCCCGTCGTCGCCGTTCAAGCCAGTCCTTGAGCACCGCCAGACCACCGATGGCCTCGATCCCCCGATCGCTGTCGCAGTACTCCAGCAGCTGGGTGCGGCGGATGGCCTGGCGCTTCTCTTCGAGGATGTCGTCGAGATCCTCAGCACCGAGGCAGCCCCGCTGCGCCAGGGCCCGGGCTGCCACCTGGCGGACACGCTCCTCCGGCAGGCCACTGCAACTACGGCTGAGCAGCTCCAGTTGATCGGCGTCCAGGCCGTGTCCGCTGGCCATGGCAATGCCGTTCAGCAGCCGCTCGATCTCCTCACGGCCCGGCAGCGGCAGCTCCAGCACCGACACACAGTCCTCCAGTTCAGGCGGCAGGTTGAGGCCGGGGGCGGCGATCACCAGGGTGCGTGGCTTGCTGCGCAGCTCCCGGGCCAGGTTGCGAAGCCGCCGACTGATGGCGGCATCCTCCACATAACGATGGAAGTCCAGCAGCAACAGAATGGCGGCCTGATCTTCCCCAAGGCCGGCAAATCCAGCCAGGGCAGCCATGGGATTCCTGGCGGCCTCGCCGCACCGGTTGGATGGTGCATCCAGACCACTGACGAAATCCCAGCGCATCAGCAGCCGGTCCCCCAGCCGTCGGGCCGCCTCCCGCACGAGGGTTTCCAGCCGCTCCTCCTCCCTGGTGGGGATCCATAGAATCGAGCTGCGGGAGCGCAGCAACAGATCCAGCTGGCTGAGCAGGCTGGCGTCGCTGCCGCTGCTGTCGTGTCCCTGGCGCTCCGTGATCACCACTGTGTAGTTCAGTCGTCCTGGCTGACGCTGGTCTGCCGCATCGTTGCCAGTGCCTGCCAGCGTGGGTCCAGAAGCACTGGTGCACCATGGTGGGCATGGGGGCTTTTTGGCACACCTGGGCAGCCAGGACCACAGCGTTTGCGCATGGGTAGCTGCAGGCAGAGCTGCTCGTAGATCCACTGGCCAGGATCAAAACAGTCCCCGGGATCGAGGGTCTCCACCAGGTCGTGAAGGGGGAGTCGGGCTGTCACCGGCAGGCTGCAGTCAGCTGTCTGCAGCCAGATCCGTTCGCTGCCATCCGCTGTGAGGCGATGCTGGAACGTCCTCAGGCAGTGGTCACAGGTCAGGGTGATGGTCGTTTCCGCCAGGCCGCTCACCGCCAGGTAGGTGCCGCAGTGGTGGGCATCAACGGAACCGGTCACCGGGGTGAGGCTGTCGAGGTCGGCCAGGGAGGTCGAGAACTGCCAACGATGGCGATGACCGAGGCGCTCCAGCTCCCGCAACGGGATCGGTCGCAGCTGGTGCGGGGCTGTCATGGCTGTCATCGGGGCAGGAAAGGATGCCACTCAGCCCTTTCGCTTACCGGGCTCGAAGGGCAGACGACGGCTGCCGCCC
>SRMO01000033.1:46150-54850 GCA_004768415.1 Aphanocapsa feldmannii 277cV
TGAGCAGGAAGGTCTGGAAGGCCTGGAACATGTTGGCGACCACCATGTAGAGCAGCACACCAGCCGGCAGCGGGAAGAAGAGAAACATGCCGCTCATCATGAACGGCAGGATCCTGTTGGTGGTCTCCTGCTGGGGATTTCTGGGCATGCCCATGCCGGACAGCAGCTGTGACAGGAACAGGGTGAGGCCGAAGCCGGCCACCAGGATGGCGATGTCCCAGTTGACCTGGCCATCCACGAAGAAGCCGACCTGGCCCAGCTGCTTGATGAAGAGGAAGCCGCTCTCGGCGGCGACGCCGGGAATGCGTGCTTCGAGGCTGGCATCACCGGGGGCGAGGGCAGTCAGCCGGCCTGATTCGGACACGGAAACGATGTTGCTGCCTTTACTGACGGTCCAGTGGGGTTCCAGGGTGGCGGGATGATCGACATGGCTGATCAGCTGCTGCAGGGATTCACCCTCCTTGGTCTGGAAGTCGACCTGGGTGGTGGCACCCTCCACGAGCTTGTTCCCTGTGTCGATCGAGGCCACCACAGGAAAGTGACTGGTCTCATTGACGAAGATGGAGTGGCTCTTGCTGTTGAAGGGCTCGGCTTCGAGCTGGGCAGCCTCGGCCTGGGGAACCACCTTCAGGTTGATGTTGTAAACCGTGTCGGCAAAGGGTGATCCCCGCAGGGTTGCAAACAGCGCGAACAGGATGGGCATCTGCAAGAGCAGAGGCAGGCAGCCGGAGAGGGGGTTGCCGAACTCCTTCATGATCTTCCCCATCTCCTGTTGCTGACGCTGGGGATCGTCGGCGTAGCGACTGCGTACTTCCGCCTGGCGTTTCTGCATTTCCGGCTGAGCGATGCGCATGCGCCGGGCATTGCGGATGGATCCGTTGCTGAGGGGGAAGAGGGCCAGCCGGATCACCAGGGTGAGGGCGACGATCGCCAGCCCGTAGCTGGGAATCAATCCATAGAAGAAGTCCAGGATCGGTAGGAGCAGGTTGTCGGAAATGAAGCCGATCACGGCGTCGCTTGCTGCAGGTGTGCGTCAGACCGGGCCAGTGTGCCGCAAGGGCGGTGCTGAGGAGGTTCGGCCGCCTCTCCGGGTCAGGCCGCGAATCCACTCCGGCTGGCGGGTTTGCCCCCGCTCCGGGAGGCCCTGGCCCTGGGCCCGGTACTGGACATGCGCTCCTCGATGAAGGCCACCGTCCCGCGATGGTTTGGCAGGGAACGCATTTCCAGTGCCTTGCCATCCTTCAGCACCAGCACCAGATCGCCATAGAAACCCAGTCCCCGGGCCACGGAGCGCACCTCTCTGATCTGGCTGTAGCTCACCTGGCTACGGTCCCTGCCCAGCCAGCCACCGCTCACGCTCACCCGCCGGTCGGTGATGCGGAAACGGAGCCACAGGGCCCGCACCACGGCGCCCACCGTGAGGGGGATGCCGACCACGGTGAGGCCGAAGATCAGGCTGAAGATCAGATCCAGGCGGTGGGGTCCGCCTTCGTAGAAGACCTTCTCAGGGGCGTTCCCAGTGCCGTTGGATGGGATGCTGGCAGACGTGGAGATCATCGGCGCAGGTCCGCTCGCGTCAACAGATCCAGCCATTCTCTCAGCAACGGCTCGGAACCGCGCTCCGCCGCCCCTGGCCTGAGGCTGAGCAGCAGCCAGGAGCCCGGCTTCAGGCCAGCCACCTCGCGACGGAAGCTGTCGTGCAGCAACCGTCTCAATCGGTTGCGCAGCACGGCCCGTTTGCTGACCTTGTTGCTGATCACCACGGCAAGACGGAGCTCCGTTGCCGTGGCCTGTCTCCGCAGTCGCTCCAGGCTGGGGCCATCCAGACGGCCCTGAGCGGGGATGTGGGGGAGCAGCCCCGGCCTGAGGCGTCCCGGTTCAGGCCTCGCCACGCGCAGCACCATCGCCTCGCCATGGTGCTGCTTCCCCCTGCGGTAGAGATGCTGAAAAACGGAACGACCGCTGAGGCGATGGCGACGGGGCAGAACCATCGTTCCCTGGGGCGAACTGACTGAAGCGTGTCAGGTGTCGGCCTGTCGATCGGGCGGATCAGACCGCCAGGCGGGCACGACCCTTGCGGCGACGGGCCCTGATCACCCGTCGACCGGTGTGGCTGCGCATGCGCACGCGGAAGCCGGAAACACGCTTACGCTTGCGGGAGGTGCCTTCCAGGGTGCGCTTCGTCATGGCCTTGGTTCTCGTCCTCGCATAGGCGGCGCCGACGGAAACCATCCAGCGCACAGGTGGGTCATCTTCCCATGCTGAGGTGGCGCAGCGTCCGCCTCGTCCCCGGCCTGGCTCAGTCCACCGAAACCACCCAGCTGCCGAGGTATTGCGGTATCACGATGCCGCGATCGTTGGACAGCTCGGCGAGCAGGTTGAACTGGTATTCACCGGCCCGCCTGGGATTCTTGATCTTGTCGAAGATCACGCCGTAGCTCTGGTCGGGATCCAGGGCGCTGTGGGGATAGAACTCGATGCGACCGGCCTCCGCATCGATGGTCATGTCGGCAGGCACCTCCTCCTCGCAACGGGAACGCTTGATCACACTGCCCAGATCACAGGCACGCAGACTGATGCGTTCCTGCCAGAATCGTCCGGTCCAGTAGTCAGGCACGGTGACCAGCAGCTTGAGCACTTTCTCTCTGCGCTTCTTTTTATTGAGATAGAGATTCCAGTCCGTGATGCGGCGCTTGCGTGTATCGCCAATCCGATAGGTGAGGTTCCTGAAGCCTGTGCCTTGGTCCCAGCGCATTTCCCAGAGACTCTGGGTGCCCTGGTTGGCCTGGGAAAGGGCACCGGGATGGCTCCCTGTGGTCATCACAGCGGCACAGGCGGCCGCCAGCAGGCCCCGGGTCGACCTCCTGCTGAAAGGGATGAGGGCCACACACACCTCAAGAGAGTGACTGGCTGATTCTCGCTGCCGCCCCGCAACCGTCGTCCTGAGGTCCCGGAGCAGAGCCTGAGACGTCTGTTGTTTCAGGATCTGTCTGATCGCAGCACGACCGCCCCACGCAGATAGGGATTGTCAGGACAACGATCCGCAGCGATCCAGCCCTGAGCCAGCAGCCGGATGCAGTGCTTCAGATCTCCCCGCACGGCCATCTGCTGGGTGTCCAGCAGGGCAATGCCATCCCAGCCGGGGCGGTGGCGGGCGACGGAGGCGGGAAAGATGGCATCCAGATCGGTGGTCACCGAGAAGATCAGACTCAGCAGGTCATCCACCGCCATGAGGTTGCGGCTCAGCAGGGCATCCAGCAGCTCGGAGACTGCCTCACGCATGGCGGCGGCGGTGTTGCTGTCGACGGTGGTGGCACCGCGGATGGCCACGAGACGCTTGCCTTGGCTGACCGCGGAGTGCATGGAACTGGGGGTGGGCGGAGCGCTGGTGGGTCAGGGGCGGAACAGCCAGAGGGGAGCACCGGATTGCAGAACCTCCAGCTCCACCTCCCTCATGATCATGGACAGCAGACGACTACCGGGAAGGAACCTGCTCAGCCCCTTCGGCGCGGTTCCCAGGGTCACACAGGGAGCCTTGTCAGGATTCAGTCCAGCCAGCTCGGCGGCACGGCGCTGGGCGAAGTCCTCATCGCCGAGATGGTCCACCAGCCCCAGCTCTCTGGCCTGCTCTCCGCTGAACACGCGTCCATCGGCGAAGGCCCTGACCTGGGCAGGATCCAGCTTTCTGCCCACCGCGACGGCCTGCACGAACTGCCCGTAGCTGCTGTCGATCAGGGCCTGCAGCAGGGTGCGCTCCTCCGGGGCAAGGGCGCGGTCCGGAGCCAGGATGTCCTTGAAGCGACCGCTCTTGACCGTCTCGAAGCTGACACCGATGCGCCGCAACAGCTCCGAGAGATTGCTGCCCCGCAGGATCACCCCGATGCTGCCTGTGATGGTGCCGGCATTGGCGACAATCTCCTGCGCAGCCACACCGATATAGACACCACCGCTGGCGGAGATGTTACCGAAGCTGGCCACCACATGGCACTTCTTGTCTCGCAGGCGCAGCAGGGCTGCATGGATTTCCTGGCTGTCGCCCACGGTGCCTCCCGGGCTGTCGATACGCAGCAGCAGCGCTGGGAACCTGCGCTCCTCCACCTGCTTCAGTGCCTTCAGCACGCGCTCACGCGTGGTGCCGGCGATCGGGCCGGTGAGCTCGATACGCGCAATCCGACGGCGTGCCTTGCGGTGCCAGTAGGGCCAGGACATGGGGTGGTTCCGATGTCTCGCGAGCCTAATCAGAGCGACCCATGACGGCCTGGTGGTGGCGGCTCTCGCGACGGCCGGGCAGCAGCTCTTGAATGGAGCGCCGATCGCGGCCCCTCCATGCCGATGCGCTGGCTGCTGATGGTGCTTCCCTTCGCGCTCTGGGGTAGTTCCATGGCTGCCATGAAGCTGGTGATGCCCCACAGCGACCCCCTCACGGTGGGCTGTCTGAGGATCCTCCCGGCCGCCCTGCTGCTGTTCGCAGTTCAGCTTCTGCTGCGCCGGCCCCTGGGCGTGGCGCTGGACAGCTGGGGCTGGCTCCTGCTCTTTTCGCTTGTGGATGGCACCCTCGCCCAGGGGCTGCTGGTGCTGGGGCTGGAGCACACAGGGGCCGGCCTCGGCTCGGTGCTGATCGATACGCAACCCCTGCTGGTCGCGCTCTACGCACGCACGCTGTTCAGCGAGCGGATCAATCCGATCGGCTGGTCCGGCCTGCTGCTCGGCGTCGTCGGGGTGCTCTGCCTGGGCTTGCCATCCGGACTGCTGGAGCAGCTGGGGAACGGCAGTGCAGAGGCGGTTCCACTGCACTGGAGCGGTGGTGAACCACTGATGCTCGGCTCCGCCCTGTGCATGGCCTCCGGCACAGTGCTGTGCCGGTTCGCCGCGCAGGAATCAGACCCGCTGGCGGTCACCGCCTGGCACCTCCTGATCGGTGGGCTTCCCCTGCTGCTGGTGGATCTCCTCCAGGGTGGCAGTGTCACGGCGCTGGCGGCCGGCGACTGGTGGTTGATGGCCTATGTGGCACTGGGGGGAACGGCCCTGGGCTATGGCCTCTTCTTCTGGTTCGCCAATCGGGTGGAACTGACCGGCTTCACCGCCCTCAGCTTTCTGACCCCGGTGTTTGCACTGCTCTGCGGCCTGCTGCTGCAGGAGCAGCTGGCCCCCCTCCAGTGGCTGGGGGTGGCCCTGGTGCTGACCAGTACTGTTCTGATCGGCCAACGCCAGCACCTCTGGCGGGAAGAGGATCAGGGCCTTAGGGTTTTCGACAGATTTTTCCGGCGCTTTGCCCCCGTCAGCGCTGCGCTCCCGTCGGACAGGACATCCGGCACGGACCATTGACCTTCCCCGCCTGGGCCTGTGGGTGGTCACCCTGCTGCTGGGGACCGGGCTCTTTGTCTGGGGCCTGGGCAGTACGGGGTTGGTTGATGAAACCCCGCCGTTGTTCGCTGCTGCTGGCCGCGCCATGGTGGAAACAGGCGACTGGCTCACGCCGCGCGTCAACGGCAACCCACGCTTCGACAAGCCGGTCCTGGTCTATTGGCTGATGGGGCTGGGCTATGCAGGAATTCCCGCCAGCCTCGATCCGTTCGGATCCCTCGCCGCCCGTCTTCCGTCCACCCTGTCGGCCATGGCGGTGATGCTGGGGCTGGCCGATACCTTCTGGTGCTGGCAGCCCCAGCGACCTGCCCCGGGATCCTCCCTGCGGCGCTGGTGCCTGGCCCTGTCGGCGGCCCTGGCCTTTGCCCTCTCGCCCTGGGTGATGGTCTGGGCCCGCACTGCCGTGAGCGACATGCTGCTCAGCGCTTTGCTGTGCCTGGCCCTGCTGGGGTTCTGGCGCCATGATGTGGCGCTTTCCGACAATCCGGGCAGGGCTGGCCGCTGGCCCCTGGCGGCATGGATCTGTCTCGGTCTCGCGGTGCTCACCAAGGGACCTGTGGCCCTGGCCCTGGCAGCCCTCACCTGCCTGCTCTACGGGCTGCGAGAGGGCCGCCAGGGCCAGCTCTGGCAGCGGCTGCGACCCTGGCGGGGCCTCGCCGTCGTCGCCCTGGTGGCGCTGCCCTGGTATGTCGCTGAGCTGGCGGTGGAGGGGCGGCCCTTCTGGGACAGCTTCTTCGGCTACCACAATCTGCAGCGCTTCACCCAGGTGGTGAATCGCCATGGCGGCCCCTGGTGGTTTTACGGACCGGTGTTCCTGGGGATCTGCGCACCCTTCTCACCCCTGGCGCTGCATGGCTTCTGCGCAGGCCTGATGCCACGGCCACAACCCCTGGGCCTGGCCGACCGCAGGGCGTCCTCCAGCCTGCAGCGTTTTGCCGCCTGCTGGGCGCTGGCGGTGTTGGTCTTCTTTTCCCTGGCAGCCACCAAGCTGCCCAGCTACGCCCTCCCCGCCAGTCCGGCCCTGGCCTTGCTGGTGGTGCTGGCCGCCGCGGAGCTCCGCCCGGGACGGGGATGGGCCGTGAGAGTTGCCGCCTGGATATCTCTGGCGCTGACCCTTGGCCTTGGACTCACCCTGCTGGCGGCGCCGACCTGGGTCGGGCTGATTCAGGACCCTGAAATGCCCGGTTTCGCTGCCGCACTGATGGCCTCCGGTCTGTTTCACAGGGGTGGAATGGTGCTGCTAGTGGCAGCCAGCCTCGGGGCACTGCTGCTGGCGTGGCGGCGCTGGCCCTGGCTCCTGCTGGCCCAGCTCAGCCTGGTGGCCTGGACACCGCTGACCCTGCTTCCCCTGACGGGCCTTGTGGACACAGCGCGCCAGCGAGATGTACGCCTGCTGGGAGAAACCATTACCAGGACCCACCGAGCCGGTGAGCCTGTGGCGATGGTCGGTATCAAAAAACCATCACTCCATTTCTACGGCAGGCGCCAGGTGCGCTACGAGGGCAAGTCTCCCCAGGCCCTGGCCAATCTCTCGTTCTGCATGGCATGGCCCGGTTCGGAACCCACCCTGCTGCTGGTGATCGACAGGGGCACCGCGATGGCCGATCACTGGCAGGGGATTCGCCATCAGCGCCTCGATGCACGGGGTCTCTACCTGCTGTGGCGACTGAACCGCACGGACCTGGATGCCCGCTCCCGGCAACTGCTTGCAGACGGCCGGGTCAGGCAAGCCTGCCCGGTCCACGGCCTCGAGAGTTACAACTGAGAGCCGCAGCGCCCCACACCGGCAGCAGCATCAGCGGCGCCGTAATCCCCCCTGCCCGGGCCCCTGCCGCTGTGCGGAGCCATTGCCACCGGCCACGGTCTCCTGCTGGCGATCTGTATCCCCCGGGTCTCCCATGGCAGGGCGCGACAGCTGCTCCCGCTGACAGAAGCCGCACCAGCCCCAGCGTTCCAGTTCACCCTCGGGGCTGGGGCTGTCACAGCATGGGCAGCTGAACCTGAGCCGGCTGGCCACGCTGCGGCTGGGGTGGTGTTGCCAGCTTTCCCTGCTGGCAATCGTCCGCCCCTGGGAAGGATACCGCCACAGCTACCGCGAAGTGACCGGCAGCAGGATCGCTATCGTCCCACAAGGCTCACCACTGCGCCGCTCCCCATGGGTTTCTTCGATCGCCTCAGCCGTCTGCTGCGAGCCAATCTCAACGACCTGGTCAGCAAGGCTGAGGACCCGGTCAAGGTTCTCGACCAGGCCGTGGTTGACATGCAGGCCGAACTGGTCAAGCTGCGCCAGGCGGTAGCCACCGCCCTGGCGAGCCAGAGGCGGCTGAAGAGCCAGGCCGACCAGGCTGAAGACCAGGCAGGGCACTGGCTTGAGCGGGCCGAGCAGGCCCTGCGGGCCGGCGAGGAGGACCTGGCCCGGCAGGCGCTGACCCGGCGAAGGGCCAGCCTCGAGACCCATCAGGCCCTGGCGCCCCAGCTGGAAGCGGCCACAGGCCAGGCCGAAGCCCTCAAGCAGGGCCTGCTCAAACTGGAGGGGAAGATCGGTGAAGCCAAGACCCGCAAGAAGATGCTCAAGGCCAGAGTCCAGGTGGCCCAGGCCCAGGCCCAGCTGCAGAACAGCGTCGAGGGCTTCTCCACCGACTCCGCCCTGTCCGCCATGGCCGCCTTCGAGCGGATGGAGGAAAAGATCGAGGCCCTTGAAGCCGTCAGTGCCGTCAATGTGGAACTGGCTGGAACCAATCTCGAGTCGCGCTTCATGGCCCTCGAGGGCACGGAGAGCGTGAATGCAGAGTTGTCCGCCCTCAAGCGGCAGATCAACCCGGCCGCCCACGACAAGGCTCCTGGCCAGCCGCAGGCCAAGGAGAAGGTCGAGGCCCTTGAAGCCGTCAGTGCCGTCAATGTGGAACTTGCCGTAACCAATCTCGAGTCGCGCTTCACGGCCTTCGAGGGCACGGAGAGCGTCAATGCAGAGTTGTCCGCCTTCAAGCGGCAGATCAACCCGGCCGCCCACGACAAGGCTTCTGGCCAGCCGCAGGCCAAGGCGGACGACAATGCCCGGTTTCGCCGCTGAACTGATGGCCTCCGGTCTGTTTCACAGGGGTGGAATGGTGCTGCTGGTGGCAGCCAGCCTCGGGGCACTGCTGCTGGCCCTGGCTCCTGCTGACCCTGCTTCCCCTGGCGGGCCTTGTGGACACAGCGCGCCAGCGAGATGATTATCACCGGGCACGGTCCTCCCGCTGACGATCTGTGTCCCCCGGGTCTCCCATGGCAGGGCGTGGCAGCTGCTCCCGCTGACAGAAGCCGCACCAGCCCCAGCGTTCCAGTTCACCCTCGGGG
>SRMO01000033.1:55023-68078 GCA_004768415.1 Aphanocapsa feldmannii 277cV
GCACTGCAGCCTGATGGACCGGAGCGGAAATCCTGCGGCTCGCAGTCGCCCCAGCAGCAGCTGGCGGCTGTACTGCAGGGCCTGGACCCAGTGGGGACTGTTCACCGCAACCAGCAGGGAGCCCCCCTGCAGGGCCAGAGGGCGACTCTGGGATGCCAGCTCGGTGCTCACCAGCTGTGGCCAGCGACGACTGAGTTCTGCCAGGCCCGGATCCCCGCCAGGGCCGTGACCCGGTTGAAGCCTGCGCAGGCAGCTGGCCAGCGGTTCCGCGCCGGAGTGGGGTGGTTGCCGCAGTATGCTGGCCGGTGAAGGAATGTCCAAACAGGCTGAGCGGCTTGAGCCATCATCGCGTCCGCCACTGGGAAGGATGCCGCCACAGCTGCCGCGAAGTGACCGCAGCAGGATCGCTATCGTCCCACAAGGCTCACCACTGCGCCGCTCCCCATGGGTTTCTTCGATCGCCTCAGCCGTCTGCTGCGAGCTAATCTCAACGACCTGGTCAGCAAGGCCGAGGACCCGGTCAAGGTTCTCGACCAGGCCATGATTGACATGCAGGCCGAACTGGTCAAGCTGCGCCAGGCGGTGGCCACCGCCCTGGCGAGCCAGAGGCGGCTGAAGAGCCAGGCCGACCAGGCTGAAGGCCAGGCAGGGCACTGGCTTGAGCGGGCCGAGCAGGCCCTGCGGGCCGGCGAGGAGGACCTGGCCCGGCAGGCGCTGACCCGGCGAAGGGCCAGCCTCGAGACCCATCAGGCCCTGGCGCCCCAGCTGGAAGCGGCCACAGGCCAGGCCGAAGCCCTCAAGCAGAGCCTGCTCAAACTGGAGGGCAAGCTCAGTGAAGCCAAGACCCGCAAGAACATGCTCAAGGCCAGGGCCCAGGCGGCCCAGGCCCAGGTCCAGCTGCAGAACAGCGTCGAGGGCCTCTCCACCGACTCCGCCATGGCCGCCTTCGAGCGGATGGAGGAAAAGGTCGAGGCCCTTGAAGCCGTCAGTGCCGTCAATGTGGAACTGGCTGGAACCAATCTCGAGTCGCGCTTCATGGCCCTCGAGGGCACGGAGAGCGTGAATGCAGAGTTGTCCGCCCTCAAGCGGCAGATCAACCCGGCCGCCCACGACAAGGCTCCTGGCCAGCCGCAGGCCAAGGCGGACGACACCGATCTGGAGGCTCTGCGTCGTTCCATCGAGCAGCCCTGAGACCAGCCCCAAGCCCACGCTTCGCCCACCCCTGCCATCGCCTTCCTGGCGCCAGACCCAGCCCAGCCGCGTTCTGTCGTGAGGCAGCCCTGATCGATCCGTGAGCGACGCAGCCCCTCTCACTCTCTATCTCGCCAGTGGCTATGGCTTCAGCGCCCAGCAGCGCCGCCTGCTGCTGCCGGAACTGGTGGATCGTCTCTCCCGCCTGGGCTACGAGGTGTGGGAACCCTTCTCCCGCAACAATCAGATCGACCTCAGTGGGGACGACTGGGTCTGGACCGTGGCCGCGGCAGATCGTCGCGATGTGGAGCAGGCAGATCTGATCCTGGCGGTCTGCAATGGCACGCCACCCGATGAGGGGGTGATGGTCGAACTGGGCATGGCCATTGCCCTGGGCAAACCCACCGTGCTGTTCCGTGACGACTTTCGCCGTTGCAGCGACAGCGATGGGCTGCCCCTCAACCTGATGCTCTTCGCCGGCATCCCTGCCGATGACTGGCAGGCCTGGTATTACGACAGTCTGGAGGGGCTGGACGATCCAGCCAAGGTGCTGGTGAGGGACCAGGCCCGCTGGCTGGTCAGCCTCCATGGTGCCGCCCCCGCGGTGGCCTGAGCCCTGCACAGCTCCGGAGCCACGACGGCAGGTCCGGACGCTTCCAGCCATGGCCTCGGTTGTGCCGTGCGGCACCCGCCTGCCCCTGCGGATTCCATAGGATTTACCACGTTGCCTGGGGTGTTGTGGCCGTCGTCGAGCTGACTGATCAGTCGTTTCCGAGCACTGTGCTGGAGTCGACCCGACCGGTGCTGGTGGATTTCTATGCGTCCTGGTGTGGTCCCTGTCGCCTGATGGCCCCGATGATGACCTGGGCGGACGAGACCTACGGCGAACGTCTGCTGGTCACCAAGATGGATGTGGATGCCAATCCCGCCACCCGTGATGCCTACAGATTGCAGGGCATCCCCTGCCTGGTGATTTTCAGGAACAGCGAGGAAGTGGCCCGCAGCGAAGGCGCCCTGTCCCAGGGGCAGCTCCGGACCTTTATCGACCCCAACCTCTGACCCGCTCTCCAACCACCGATTTCCTCTCCACACCCCTGGCTGACCGTTTTTGCAGCCTGGAAGCCGGTGTGTTCGCCCGGATCGATCGGGCGAAACAGGCAGCCCGCGACCGCGGCCTCGATCTGATCGACCTCTCCCTCGGTTCAACGGATCAGTTGCCGCCTCCGGCGACGACGGCGGCCATCGCCGCGGCTGTACCCCGGGCCGACAGCGCTGCCTACTGCCTGCACGCCGCCACCGGGCCCTGTCGTGAAGCCATTGCCGCCTGGGTGTCACGGCGCTTCGACGTGGCCGTGGATCCGGATCGGCAGGTGCTGCTGCTGGTGGGTTCCCAGGAGGGAACGGCCCATCTGCCCTTGGCCGTGCTCAACCCCGGTGATCATGCGTTGGTGCTCGATCCGGGCTACCCCTCCCATCGGGGTGGCCTCGCCCTGGCCGCCGCCCAGGTGCAGCGCCTGACACTGCGCCAGGAGGACGGCTGGCGACCCCGCTGGCAGCAGTTGTCACCACTGCAGTTGCGGCAGCTGCGGCTGATGGTGCTGGGCTACCCCCACAACCCCACCGCCACCACCGGTCAACAGAGCTGGGTGGATGAAGCCGCAGCCCTCTGTGCTGCCCATGGCATCGTGCTGGCCCACGACAACCCCTACGTGGATCTGGCCCTGGACGGGGAGGCCCCGGCTCTGCTGCGCAGTCCCCACTGGCAGCGCTGCGGCATCGAGTTTTTCTCCTTCTCCAAGAGCTGGTGCCTGGGAGGTTTCCGCATCGCCTTTGCCGTTGGGGCCGAACCGCTCATTGCCGCCCTGCGCAATATCAAGGGGTTCATTGATTTCAACCAGTCACTGGCGATTCAGGCGGGGGCCGTGGCAGCCCTCGAGCAGGCCCCCGACTGGCCCACCAGGTTGCGGATGCTCTATCGCCACCGCCGTGACCACATGGTTCAGGCTCTGGCAGGCCAGGGCTGGCCCCTGGCAACGCCTGGCATGGCGCTGTACCTCTGGGATCGACTACCTGCGGGCGAGCAGCGCGACAGCCTGCGCTTCTGCCTCGACCTGGTGCGGGACACCGGCGTGGCACTCACCCCTGGCAGCGGTTTCGGAGCGGCTGGCGAGGGGTACGTGCGCCTGGCCCTGGTTCATGAGCTGCCACGGCTGGAGGAGGCCGCTGCCCGCATCGGTCACTGGCTGCGGAGCTGAACGAGTTGCTTCCCCGGGGTGGGCCCGGCCAGCAGGATGGACTCGACGGCGGCACCCCTCCCTGACCCCCATCGACCGATCACTGCAGGCGGGGGTGGTTGCTGCCACCCTGAAGCGCGGTGGAAGCTGTCGCTGGCCCTGGAGGCTCAGGGTCCTGCCGGTCTGCGGCAGCACAGAGACCGCCCTGCTGCGTTGGCTTGCGCAGCTGTCTGCACAGCGGCCGGCATTGCCGACACCCCTGGCCCTGATGGCGCGGCGGCAGCGCTTCGGCAGAGGGCGGCGCGGCACGGTCTGGTCATCCCCACCGGGGGGACTCTGGCTCAGTGCCCTGGTGCCGGCCGAATCCCTGCCCCGCCCCACCAGCGCCCTCAGCGCTCTGGCCCTGGGCCTGGCCCTGGTCGAGGCCCTGGAGACCTGGGGACTGGAGCCCCGGCTGAAATGGCCCAACGACCTGGTGCTGGGTCGCGGCAAGCTGGCCGGCATCATCACCCATCGGCAGCTGCGGGCCGGCGCGGTTCAGGGCCTGCGCATCGGGCTCGGCCTCAACGTGCACAACCGTGTCCCATCAGGGGCCAGCAGCCTCGCCACCGCGCTGCGGCAGCAGCGGCGGCCCTGTCCTCCGCTGGCGGCGGTGGCAGCCCTGGCGCTGCAGGCCATCGAAACCGCACTGGCGTCTCAGACCGTTGCTGATCAGTGGCTGGCCCGTTGTGAAGGCAAGCTGTGGCGGCCGCTGCAGCCGCTGGTTGGCCCCGATGGCGACCTTGTGCGCGTGGCAGGTCTGGCGGCGGATGGGAGGCTCCGCCTGCAGCGCCTTCGATCCGGCGGGGAACTGTTGGTTGATGGCAGTGGCTGGCGCCTGCCCTTCGACGGGACGGTTGCAGTCCGAGGCCGTGCGGTGGTGATGCAGCACCAGCCCGCCTCAGGAGTGAATTCGCCCGTCTGCAAAGCGCAGGATGCGCTGCGCCCTGGCTGCAACATCGGCTTCATGGGTGACCATCACCACAGTCATGCCCTGGCCATGCAAGGTGGCGAAGAGGTCCAGGACCTCATTGGTGGTGACTGAGTCGAGTGCACCGGTGGGTTCGTCGGCAAGCAGCAGGGACGGTCGGTTAACCATGGCCCGGGCGATGGCCACCCGCTGCTGCTCGCCGCCGGAGAGCTGGTTGGGTCGATTGTGAAGGCGTTCTGCCAGGCCCACGCGCAGGAGAGCCGCTTCGGCCCGGTCACGGCGTTCCTGTTGTCTCACACCGGCGTAGATCATCGGCAGGGTGACGTTGTCCAGGGCGTCGAGATGGGGCAGCAGATGGAATTGCTGAAACACGAACCCCAGTTCGCGGCTGCGCAGATCAGCCAGGGCGTCGTCATCCAGCGTGCTGGTGGCATGGCCATTGAGGTCATACTCGCCGGCGCTGGGGCGGTCCAGACAGCCGAGGATGTTCATCGCGGTGGATTTGCCTGACCCTGAGGCCCCCATCACCGCCAGGTAATCCCCACGCCGCACCTGCAGGCTGAGCCCATCGAGGACGCGGATGCACCGCTCGCCGCTGCCGTAGTCCTTGATGACGGCGCGGAGATCAGCGACGATCTCAGGTGGTCGATGGGTTGTCGCTGCAGCACCGACCATGGCGATCCGCCTCAACCGGTGGTGAGCAGGCTGTGGCTGCTGGCCACCAGCTGCTGCAGGATCGGGGTGCCCTGCACGGTCTGGTCCGCCAGCCTGAACAGGGGATTGGAGAGGATGCCGCCGATGGCAGTGATGGCCACGCAGAACACGAGGGCACCGCGCAGGGCCGGCAGACCGGTGATGTTCCAGCGGATCTCGGGATAGTTCTGCACCACTTCGGAAGCCTCCCGGGGCTCCTTCACCACCATCATCTTGATCACCGAGATGTAGTAGTAGATTGAAATCACCGAGGTGATCAGACCCACCACCACCAGCAGATATTCACCGCTGGCCCAGCCGGCGTAAAACAGATAGATCTTACCGAAGAAGCCAAGCATCGGCGGAATCCCTCCGAGGGAGAGCAGGCAGAGGCTCAGCCCAAGGGTGATCAGTGGGTCCTTCTGGTAGAGGCCGGCATAGTCCGAGATGCGATCACTGCCGGTGCGCAGGGAGAAGAGGATGATGCAGGCGAAGGCCCCGAGGTTCATGAACAGGTAGGCGGCCAGATACAGCACCATGGCGGAGAAGCCCACCGCATCTGCGCAGACAAGGCCGATCATCACGAAGCCGGCCTGGGCGATGGAGCTGTAGGCCAGCATCCGTTTCATGCTGGTCTGGGCGAGGGCGACCACGTTTCCCAGCGTCATGCTGAGGATCGCCAGCACGGTGAAGAGGAGCTTCCACTGCACATCGAAGCTACCGAAGCAGCCCACCAGCAGCCGCAGCGCCAGGGCAAAGCCGGCCGTCTTGGAGCCAACGGAGAGAAAGGCCACCACCGGTGTCGGGGAGCCTTCATAGACGTCGGGTGTCCACTGGTGGAAGGGCACCGCGGCGATCTTGAAGCCCACCGCTGCCAGCAGGAAGATCAGCGCCAGCGCCGCCACGGGAGTCTCGGCGCCGGCCAGCGCTCCGGCGACCGCCGCCAGGCTGGTGTCTCCAGCGGTGATCCCGTAGAGAAGGGAAGCGCCGTAGAGGAACACTGCCGCCGCTGCTGAGCCCACCAGCAGAAACTTGAGTGACGCCTCCGAGGAGCGGGCATCCCGCTTCATGTAGCCGGCGAGCAGGTAACTGGAGACGGAGAGGGTCTCGAGGGCAATGAAGATGCTGACCAGATCGGTGGCGCCGCAGAGCAGCATGGCGCCGAGGCTGGCCGCCAGCAGAATGGCGCTGTATTCCCCCACCGGTGTGCCGCTGCGCTCCACGTAGCGCCAGGAGATCAGCAGGGAGAGCAGGGTGGAGAGGCTCACCACCGCCCGCAGGGCCACGGCCAGGTTGTCGGCAATGAAGGCACCCAGGAAGGAGGGTTCCGGGGTGCTGTTCCATTGGCCGATCAGCAGTGCCAGGCTGAGCAGGAGGCCGCTGCAGGCCATGGTGGGCACCCAACGGGCAGCAACCTTCTCGCCGGCCAGATCGACCAGCAGACACCCCAGCAGAGCCAGCAGCACGGCACCCTCCGGCAGCACGGCCGCCGCGTTGAGGTCGAGGCCACTGACGATCACTTCCATGCCGGGGTCAGAACCGAATGCAAAGGTCCGTGAGGGCAGAGCGCCAGGCCTGGGGAGCCCGATCCGCCCTGCGCACCCGGGAACCTTAGCTTTGCCTGTGGCAACCGCCGCCGCCCATGGTCCCAGGCTGATGCACTAGAGAAGGAGTGGTGCGGAGCGCTGTGACTCCGTACATTCACATCCATGTTGTGCGGAGCCCTTCCGCGTTCCGGCATCACGCCTCGTGCCCAAGACCCTCGTCATCGTCGAGAGCCCCACCAAGGCCCGCACCATTCGTGGATTTCTGCCCAGGGGCTACCAGGTCGAGGCCTCGATGGGGCACGTCCGGGATCTGCCCAACAATGCCAGCGAGATTCCCGCTGCCCAGAAGGGGGAGAAGTGGGCCAACCTGGGCGTGAATGTGGACAACGACTTCCAGCCCCTCTACGTCGTTCCCCAGGACAAGAAGAAGACTGTCCGGGAGCTGAAGCAGGCGCTGAAGGCCTCCGATGCGCTGCTGCTGGCCACAGATGAGGATCGGGAAGGGGAATCGATCAGCTGGCACCTGCTGGAGCTGCTCAAACCGAAGGTGCCGGTGAAGCGCCTGGTCTTCCACGAGATCACTCGCGAAGCCATCGCCAGGGCACTGCGGGACACCCGTGAGCTGGACTGGCGCCTCGTCCATGCCCAGGAAACGCGGCGCATCCTGGATCGGCTGGTGGGTTACACCCTGTCGCCGCTGCTGTGGAAGAAGGTGGCCTGGGGCCTGTCGGCCGGCCGGGTGCAGTCGGTGGCCGTGCGTTTACTGGTGCAGCGGGAGCGGGCCCGGCGTGCGTTCCACTCAGGCCGCTACTGGGATCTCAAGGCGCAGCTGGAGCAGAACAGGCAGACCTTCGAGGCCAGGCTCACCCACCTGGCAGGTGAGCGCATCGCCAGCGGCAGCGATTTTGACGAGAGCACCGGCAGCATCAGAGCAGGCAGCAAGGTGCGGCTCCTCTGCGAAGAGGACGCCAGAGCTCTGCAGGCAGCCGTGCAGGGCGACCAGTGGACCGTCGCTGCGGTGGACCGCAAGCCCACCATCCGCCGGCCGGTTCCTCCCTTCACCACCAGCACCCTGCAGCAGGAGGCCAACCGCAAGCTGCGGCTCTCGGCCCGCAAGACCATGCGTACCGCCCAGGCGCTCTATGAACGGGGCTTCATCACCTACATGCGCACCGATTCGGTGCATCTCTCCGACCAGGCGATCCAGGCCTCCCGCAGCTGCGTGGAAGTGCGCTACGGCAGCGACTACCTCTCGCCACGGCCACGCCAATTCACCACCAGGTCCCGTAACGCCCAGGAGGCCCACGAGGCGATCCGGCCAGCCGGCGAGTCCTTCCGCACGCCGGCCGAGACGGGCCTGGGCGGTGATGAGCTCGCCCTCTACGAACTGGTCTGGAAGCGAACGGTGGCCACCCAGATGGCCGATGCCCGCCTGACCATGCTCACCGTGCAGCTCGATGTGGGCGAGGCCCGCTTCCGCGCCACTGGCAAGCGCATCGATTTCCCCGGCTTCTTCCGCGCCTATGTGGAAGGCAGCGATGATCCCGACGCTGCCCTGGAAGGGCAGGAAGTGCCGCTTCCCACCCTTGCCATGGGGGATCACCCCGGCTGCAGGGGGGTGGAGGCAATGGGTCATGAAACCCAGCCGCCGGCCCGCTATTCCGAGGCTGCTCTGGTCAAGACCCTGGAGCAGGAGGGCATCGGCCGTCCCAGCACCTATGCCTCGATCATCGGCACCATCAGCGATCGCGGTTATGCGGCGCTGCAGAGCAATACCCTGATTCCAAGCTTCACGGCCTTTGCTGTCACCGGGCTGCTGGAGGAACACTTTCCAGACCTGGTGGATCCAGGCTTCACCGCTCGCATGGAGGGCACGCTGGATGAGATCTCCACCGGTCAGGTGGAGTGGCTGCCATACCTGAATGCCTTCTACAAGGGCGATCAAGGCCTCAAACACCACGTGGAGCAGCGGGAGGGCGACATCGATCCCACCGCTTCCCGCACCATCGGCCTGGAAGGCCTGCCCTGTGTGGTGCGAATCGGCCGCTTCGGTGCCTACCTGGAAACCAGCGTGGACGGTGAACTGGTGAGGGCCACACTGCCTGCCGAAATCACGCCGTCCGAGCTGGATGAGGCCAGGGTGCAGCAGATCCTCAAGCAGAAGACCGAAGGTCCCGAGTCCCTTGGTGTCGATCCTGACACGGGCGAGAAGGTCTATCTGCTGTTCGGTCAGTACGGCCCCTATGTGCAGCGCGGCCAGGTCAGTGACGACAATCCCAAGCCCAAGCGCGCCTCCCTGCCCAAGGGCACCAGGCCCGAGGATCTCGGCCTGGAGCAGGCGGTGGCGCTGCTACGGCTGCCCCGTCTGCTGGGGGAACACCCCGAGGGGGGCAAGGTACGGGCCGGCCTGGGTCGCTACGGCCCCTACGTGGTCTGGAACAAGGCCAACAAGGCGGCCGACGAGAAGGACGACTACCGCTCCATCAAGGCGGACGATGATGTCATCACCATCGATTTCGCCCGGGCCATGGAATTGCTGGCGATGCCCAAGCAGGGTCGTGGCGGCAACAGGAAACCTCTGCGGGAGCTCGGTGATCACCCCGAGAGCGGTGATCCGGTCAACGTCTTTGACGGCCCTTACGGCCAGTACGTCAAGCACGGCAAGGTGAATGCCTCCGTGCCCGAGGGAACGGCCCTCGCGGACCTCACCCTGGAACAGGCGGTGGCCCTGCTGGCGGCCAAGATGGCGGCCGGCAAAACCGGTAAAGCCAGCAAGACCGGCAAGGCCAGGACCAGCCGCGGAGGCACCAAGGCCGCCAGGCTGGTGCCGCTCAGGCGCTCGGCGCACAAGTCGAGCGCTGATTGAGCATCGTCATGGGCTTGCCGCCACTGAGGATCCTCCCACCTGTGCAGTCCCTCTGGCTGGCCCTGCTGGCGACCGGCTGTTCAGGCACCTCGTTCGGCGATCGCCTGGCGGCCAGCTTTCCAGGCCCCGGCGCCACCCTGCAGGCAGGGGTTCCGGTGGTGACCCAGGACGCCACGGCCACTGATGCCGGCAGTGCTCCAGCGGCCCTGCCCCAGGTCCGCACCATCACCATCGAGATGCCGGACAGTGAGATGCCGGACAGTGGCGCGGTCGGCCTGGCGGAAAGCAACCCTGAAGACAGGGCAACGGATCCGGGCGAAGGGGTTGACGCTGCTGCGTCCACAGCAGCGAGCGACAGTTCCCCGATCCCGCAACAGCCGCCCGAGGTCAGGAACGGCAACGACACCCGGGCTGCTGCCCAACCTGCCGACCAGGCCGTGGCCAGGCTTGCCGCGCCCGACCCGGGTGGAGCCGCCTTCAACCCCTCCGGCAACGCACCATCGCTGCCGGATCGCCAGTGGCGGGCGACACCTGTGGATGCCTCCATTGCCGTGCCCTATCGGCTGCTGCTGTGGCTGCCGGCCGTGGATCCATCCGCTCCCAGTGAAGCCGTCAGCGGCGCCCTGCGGGCAGCAGGGGTGCGGTTCGAAGTGGAACGGATCGAACGGGTCGACGACAGTGGGGGTCGCAACTGAGCGCCATGGCAGCCGGCCCTCTGGATCAACGCGGGGCCCGTCGCCTCACGGAGACCGCCTACATGGCGGCGGCCACGGCCCTGCTCTGGGTGGCCCTCTACTACCTGCCGGTCGGTGGCCCGCTGTTTCGCATGGCCCTGCCCCTGCCCCTTGCGCTGCTGTACCACCGCCATGGCCGGCGGGCGGGGCTGATGGGCATCAGCGTTACATGCCTGTTGCTGACGGCACTGATGGGGCCGATCCGGGGACTGCTGGTGTTGTGTCCCTATGGCTGCCTGGGGCTGTGGCTGGGCAGCTGCTGGCGCCGCGGTCAGCCCTGGGCCCTCAGCTGGTCCGTGGGGGTGCCCCTGGCCAGCCTGGGACTGGTGGTGCGGGTGGCCGTGCTGTCGCTGCTGGTAGGGGACAACCTCTGGGTGATCTTCACCACGGCGGGCGCGAAGCTGCTGGATTGGCTGGTGGGGTTGGCGAGTGCCCTCCTGGCTCCCCTGCTGACCATCGGTTTTTCGCCGGGCCTCATCCAGGTTCAGCTGGCAGCGATCGTGGTGATCCTGATCCAGAACACCATCTATCTGCTCTCCCTCCATGCCATCGCCTACTGGATCTTCCCGCGTCTGGGCAGCCCCATGCCACAGCCACCCAGGCAGCTGCTCCCCCTGATCGCCCTCGATCCCCTGTGAGGCGCCTGCGGTGACACCCCTCCCTCTGCACGGCAGCGTCGTGGCACTGGAGCAGTGGTGGTCCGAGGCCCGGGAGGGTCTGGGGCAGGCCTGCTTTCTGTTGCTGCTGGCGGCCACTGAGACGGCCGCCGTGCCTGGTATCTCTGCAGCAGGCAGCACAGCGGATGCCCGCCGCCTGACGGCCGCCGCCGATGCGGAACTGCTGACCCTGGGCCCCACGGCGGCCAGGCCCCATGCCTTGCCTCCTCTGCCGGCGGGGGTCTCGCCGGCTCTGATCAGTCAGGTGGTGTGTGCGGCCCTGCAGCTTCCCGTGGTGGTGGTGGATGGGGGCTGTCAGGTGGCACCAGCCATCGCCCACCTGCGGGCCGCCGGGGCCGCCGGGGCCCGCTGTCTGTCATCTGGTCGGGCCATGGAACGGCGGCAGGTGCTGCGGCTGATGCGCTGGGGACGGCAATGGGGGCACCGCTGGCGGGCCAGCCATCCCCGTGGCCTGCTGGTGATCGGTGAGTGCGTGGCGGGCGGCACCAGCACAGCGGCCGCCGTGCTGGCCGGGCTTGGCCTGAACGGTACCGAGCTGGTCAGCGGCAGCCTGCGCCAGCCGCCCCATCGGTTACGGCAGCGGCTGCTGATGGCGGGCCTTGGAGCTGCAGGCCTACCGCGGCGGGATGGCCAGCCAGCAGATCCCGTCGCCGTACTGGCGGCCGTGGGTGATCCGATGCAGGCCCTGGCCGCGGGGGTGGTGCTGGAAGCCATGGACGCCGGCCCGGTGCTGCTGGCCGGGGGCAGTCAGATGGCAGCCGTCTGGGCAGTGCTGCTGGCCCTGGTGATGCGCCGGGAGGGCAGCGCAGCCAACACGACCCTGGCGCCTCTGCCATCCCGCCCCGATGTGACGCTGCGGCAGGGTCTGTTCACCAGAGTCTGCCTGGGTACCACCCGCTGGGTGGCCCAGGATGCCGGCAGCGACCTTGCCCGGCTGCTGGCGGGACTTGCCCACCACTGGCAGCTCAAGGACGCCCCCCTGGCCCTGGCGACCTCCCTGTCGTTCGCCGACTGCCATCACCAGGCTCTGCGGGATTACGAAGCGGGCTATGTCAAGGAGGGCGTCGGTGCCGGTGGCCTGGCTCTGCTGGCGGAATGTGCAGGCCTCGAGCCAGAGGAGCTGGCCCGACGCTGTGATGCGGCCTGTGCCAGCGTGGCGGTCCAGGCTTCCGCTCCAGGCTGATCCCTAGGCGCCGCTTTGATGACTTCCCGGCCCCGGCTGTCTCGACGCCAGCTGTTCCAACTGTTCGGAGCTGTGGCGCTGGGGGCGGCGCTGGCCGCTCTGCTGCGGGGCCGCTGGCACAAGCCGGCTCTGCTGGTGGCGGAGCAGGAGGCCCCCAGCAGATGGCTGGCCTCCCTGAGGGGTCACTGGCGGGCCCAGCAGCACAGCTCTGCAGACGAGCTGCTGCAGCGCCTCCAGGCGAAGTCTGCCGCGGCCCTGATCGGTGATGGTTGGTTGCCACAGCTGGACCCTGGCCGATTGGCGGATCTGGGGGACGGCGCAGCCGGGACGGCGCTGAACCACAGGGCCCATGCCCTGCTCAGGGCCCATGGGCTGAGCCAGCGCCGGGCACTGCCCTGGGCCCAGGGCAGCTGGCTGATGGTGGTGCGCAGTGACCGGGCCCTTGCCAGACGCCTGGAGCATGAGGGTTGGACCGTGCTGCTGGACCCGGCCTTGGCGGGCCAGTGGCTGCTGCCTGCCAGTCCCCGTCTGCTCTGCGCCTTTGCGGCCCTGGCGGTGGGTGGGGATCCCAATGGCCCGGATCCCCTGGCCCAGCCTGGCCTGCCCGAAGCACTGCAGGCCCTTTCCCAGGCGGCTCTGGCCTTCCATGACCGCGATGGGCTCACCCAGCTGATCAATGGCCGGGGACGGATCGCCCTGGCCCCCTCCTGGTCGGTGCTGCCCCTGCTGCGGCGGGACCAGAGGCTGCAGGCCGTGTTCCCGAGCCGCGGGAACCTGCTGCTGTGGAAAGTGCTTGTAGCTACTCTCCCCCCTGCCTCGTCCTCCAGCGTCCTGGCCAGCGAGGCTGGTGCTCCTGCCACTGCTGCCTTCTCCGCCACTGCCCTGGGCTTCCTCACGCAGATGCCCGAGGGGGTCCTGCAGAAGCACCTGCTGCGCCATGGCTGGATCAGCCCGGGCCCC
>SRMO01000033.1:68177-73875 GCA_004768415.1 Aphanocapsa feldmannii 277cV
TGCCTCCGCCTGCCAGTCTGGCCTCCAGCGTCAGCTTGCACCCCCTGGACAGCTTGCCGGCGAAGCGCTGGCGCGACCTTTGGCAACAGACCCTGGCCTCCACCGGTCTCGGAGCTGCCTCAGCTTGAACAGGCGACGAAGCACGCCCTGTCAGCACCCCACAATCCCCTTGCCGGGACTGGACTGCAGGCTGGCGCTGGGAGCTGATGCAGAATGTTCCTGGCCGCTGCCCATGGCAGTGGCGCTCAGCCCCACAGGCGCCGCCGCGGCGGTGCCTGCAGCAGGTCATGGGTGTGCTGCAGCAGGACTGGTATCTCCAACCCGTGGGGGCAGCGGGGCAAGCAGTCACCGCAATGGCGGCACTGGTCGGCCTTGATCCGGGGGAACCAGTTCCCTGCCTGGCCAACCATGGCATAGCGCTCCCTGGCGAAGGCCTCCATGTCGTGGGCGAGGTGCAGATTCCGCAGCTGCAGCAGGGTCGGAATCTCCAGGTCCCGGGGACAGGGCAGGCAGGACCGGCACTGGCCGCACCAGCTGTTGCCCAGCCGCGCTCGCTGCAGCAGAGGCAGTCGCTCCACTGCGGTCTGCTCCGCGGCGGAGAGGGGCCCTGATGCCCTGCGCAGGCGGTGCGCCAGGCTCAGGTCATCTGGTCCCGTGGCCCCCAGGGTGAGTGTGCTGACCCCCCGGGCCAGCAGGAAGCGATAGGCCAGTTCCAGAGGACTGAAGGGTGCACAGTCGTCCACCAGGCGCTGCGGCGGGGCGAACAGCTGCCCGCCTTTGTCGGCAGGGGAGATGGCCATCACCCCCATGCCCCGTCGCAGCGCTTCCGCCGCCAGGGGCAGCAGGGTCTGATTGAGCAGATGCAGATGCAGGCTGCAGAAGCGGAAAGCATCGCTGCTGATGGCTGCAGCCACCAGCTCCGGTGTGCCGTGGCTGCTGAAGCCCACCTGCCCGGCCAGCCCCTCGCCCAGAATCGCGTGCCGCAGCTCTGCCCCGGCCCCCTGGAGGGCCCAGTGCAACTGCTCGGGGCTGTTGATTCCATGGAGGGCCAGATTGTCGACCCGATCCACCCCCAGCCTGGCCAGCCCCTCGCGCAGGCTTGCCAGCCCCTCCGCACAACTTCCCTGCGGCAGCAGCTTGGTGGTGATCACCACCCCTTGCCGGGCAACGCCCAGCTCGGCAAGGGCCAGGCCCAGGTAACGCTCGGAGGGGCCGTAGGCCCTGGCTGTTTCGAGGTGATTGATCCCCGCATCCAGGGCGGCAGCCAGAACCACTCGGAGCTGCCCTGGATGGTCGAGGGCGCGCATCAGGCCAAGCGTGAAGATGCTGACGGCGGACCCGCTCCCGAAGGGACGGCGATCCATCCCGCCGCCGGACTCAGGGGGTGTCATCAGCGTCTGTGTCCGGGGCAGGGGGCGGTGAATCCCCGTACGGCTCGCCGTTGTCATCGCCTCGGCTGTCCTCGGCGGTTCTGTCCAGCCCCGCACGTCGGATCAGCTCGGCGGGACTGACCTGGTCGATGAACCGCCTGAATTCTGCGGTGTCCTCGGCATCGGCATCGGCATCCACCGGCATGGAGGCATTGGAGACCACCTCCTCCAGCATCCAGATACCGCACCGGCTTAGCAGCGCCAGGGCAATGGCATCGGAGGAACGGCAGTCGAGTGCGTGCTCGGAACCGTCATCCATACGCAGCTGCAGGACCGCGTGGAAGGTGTTGTTCTCGATGGCATGGATCACGACCCGATCCAGCTGCAGGTGCCCGACCTTGAGGATCTCCATGATCAGGTCATGGGTCATCGGCCGGGGTGGCGCCTTGCCACGCATGGCCTGGAGGATGTTGATGGCTTGCATCTGGTCGATCCAGATCGGCACCTGACGGCGCCCGGCAGGATCGCTGAGCAGCACGATCGGCGAGCGGCTGGTGGCCTCCAGGGCAATGCCGGTGATGCACATTTCGACCACGTCTCTGGTCCGGCGGCAGGCTCAGAGTGATTATGACCGCAGCGGCCGCTTCGTCATGTTCACCGGTCTCGTCCGAACCGTCGGCACCCTCCACATGACTGGCACCCGGGTGAGAATCCGCTGTTCCGGCCTGGAGGGACTGGTCGAGGGCGACAGCGTTGCAGTGGACGGCGTGTGCCTCACGGTCGCCGCGCTCCGTGCCGATGGCTTCGAGGCCGATGTGAGCCCGGAAACCCTGGGGCGCACAACCCTGGGAGAGAGGGCCCGTGGCGGCGGTGGGGTCAATCTCGAACCAGCCCTGCGCCTGGCGGATCGCCTGGGCGGCCACCTGGTCTCCGGCCATGTGGATGGCCTCGGCCGGGTGGTGGCCATGGATCGCGATGCCGACTGCTGGCGGCTGGAGCTGGCCTGGAACGACCTTGGCTACGGTCGTTATATCTGCGAGAAGGCCAGCATCTGCGTGGATGGCATCAGCCTCACGGTGGCCGGCTGTGAACCGGACGGCAGCCTCTTCTGGGTTGCGGTGATCCCTCACACCAGGGCAAAGACGACCCTGCAGCAGCGACGTCCCGGCGACAGGGTCAACCTGGAGGCCGACCTGCTGGCCAAATACACCGAGCGGCTGCTGATGGCAGCGCAAAAGGACGCCAGCACCCCCCGGGAGCTGGACCACCGCTGGCTTCAGCAGCAGGGCTGGAGTTGAGACACGCCCGTCAAGCCTCCAAAGGTCCCTCGCTGTCCTCGTCCATGGGCAGCAGCCAGATCGATTTGCTGTCTTCGTGGAGCTGAATCCTGAAGCTCTGGCCAGGCTCCAGACCCATGCGACGGGTGTAGGCGTTGCCGATCAGCAGGTTGCCATTTCCGTGAACACGCGTGCGGAAATCGGCCTGACGGCCCCGACTGCTCGTTTCAACCTCCGGGACGGGATAGCCCTTGGCTTTCACCAACGCACGATAGAACTGCTGCTTCAGCAGACGACCGGAGGGACCCACGTAGCCACAGGCCCGGGCCACCTGATCCGTAGGCCGGTCACTGAGACTGCGGGCCTTGTCGAGCAGCACCTTGCCTTCAAGCATCACTGAGACTCCAGGGGACAGTCCCCAGACAGGGCCTTGGGAATAATCACATTCAAACGCTCCGGAGAACGTCTTGCCAGTGCTCAGGCAAACCCGGCAGGCCAGAGCAGTGCAGCGGGTAGACGCCTTTGCAGGTTTCGAACATGCCAGCGCTGAACTCCTTTCCCCAGATCAGATCATAATAGATAGAGCAGAGCGAACAGGATGATCCAGATGCCATCGACAAAATGCCAGTAGAGCTCTGCCGCGGCAAACCCGAAATGGTTGTCGGGAGTGAAGCGGCCCGGCTGCCGTGCCTGGAACCAGACGATCAGGATCATCAGGGTCCCGAGGGTGACATGGAGACCATGAAACCCGGTGAGGGCGTAGAAGGTGCTGGCGAACAGATTGTCTGTGAGGCCGAAGGGCAGGTGGAAATACTCCACCATCTGCCCGACCATGAAGGTGCTGCCCAGCAGGGCACTGATCAGCAACCAACGGCGATAACCGTCAGGCTGGGAGCCCATCAGCGCCTTGCTGGCCTGGTGAAAGGTGATGCTGCTGGCGAGCAGAATCAGGGTATTGAGGGAGGGAAGCAGCAGCTCCTGTTCATAGATGGCACCGGCGGCCAGGGGGTTGACGGAGCGGAAGGTCAGGTAGGCGGCAAAGAAGCCGGCAAAGGTCATGGCGTCGGCCACCAGGAAGGTGGCCAGGCCGAACAGGCGCAGGTCACGATGCTCTTCCCCCTGGCCATCGTGGCCAGCGCTGTGGTCGCCATGGAACGTCCGCTTCTGGCTGTCATGGAGAGTGCTGGTCACGGTCAGCGCCCCTGACTCCAAAGCTCACGGCCGCTGAGGGCCTCGAGGGAAAGACTGCCCTCGCGGTGGCCATAGCCATAGGGCTCCTCCACCAGGGGCGCCTCGCCGTGCCAGTTCTCCACCGGAGGCGGTGAACTGGTGAGCCACTCCGGTGTGAGGGCTTTCCAGGGGTTGTCGCCCGCAGCTTTGCCGGCCACCAGGCTTGAGAACACGTTGATCAGGAAAGGCAGTGTGCTGATGGCCATGATCAGAGCCCCAACCGATGACACCTGATTGATCAGCTGGAACTGGGGATCGTATTCCGCGACCCGGCGTGGCATGCCGTTCAGACCCAGCCAGTGCTGGGGGAAGAAGCAGAGGTTGAAGCCAATGAAGGTGAGCAGACAGTGGAGCCGGCCCAGGTGCTCATCCAGCAGGCGACCGCTCATCTTGGGGAACCAGTGATAGATGGCACCGAAGATCACAAAGACGGTGCCACCGTAGACGATGTAGTGAAAGTGAGCAACGACGAAGTAGGTGTCGTGAACGTGGATGTCAAAGGGTACCTGAGCCAGGGCAACACCGGTGATGCCCCCCAGCACGAAGTTGACGATGAAGCCACAGCAGAACAGCATAGCCGAGTTGAGAGCCAGCTTGCCATTCCATAATGTAGCCAGCCAGTTGAAGAATTTGATCCCCGTTGGCACAGCGATGATAGCCGTTGCAATGGTGAAGAACAGGCGCATCCAGGGTGGCGTTCCACTGGTGAACATATGATGAGCCCAGACAATCATGCCCAGGAAGACAATGGCCAGGATCGAATAGACCATCGACTTGTAGCCGAACAGGGGTTTGCGGCTGTGGATGGGCAGAATCTCGCTCACCAGCCCGAAGGCCGGCAGCACCATGATATAGACAGCGGGATGGGAGTAGAACCAGAACAGGTGCTGGTAGACAACAGCATTGCCGCCCAGGGAGGGATTGAAGAAACCGGTGCCTGCAACGATGTCCATGCTAAGCAGCAGCAGAGCACCAGCCAGCACCGGCGTGGTGAGCACCACCAGTACGCTGGTGGCAAGCATCGCCCAGCAGAACAGGGGAAGCCGGAACAGTTGCAAGCCTGGTCGCCGCATCTTCAGCACGGTGGCAATGAAGTTGACAGCGCCGAAAATCGAGCTACCCCCCAGCAGCAAGACGCTCACGATCCAGATAATCTGTCCCACCGCCGGCGTCGTAATGCTGAGCGGCGGATAGGCTGTCCAGCCGGACTGGGCCGCACCGCTGATGAAGTAGCTGCTCAGCAGCATCAATCCTGCCGGCGGAAGCATCCAGAAGGCCACTGCATTGAGGCGGGGGAAGGCCATGTCCCTGGCGCCGACGTAGAAGGGCACCAGGTAATTCCCGAAAGCCCCGTTGACCACCGGCACGATCCAGAGAAAGATCATCACCGTGCCGTGGAGGGTGAGAACCTGGTTGTAGGTTTCCCGACCGATGAAGTCGGAGAGCGGTGTCACCAGCTCGACGCGGATCATCCCCGCCAGGGCTCCACCCACCAGGTAGAAGCAGAAGCCTGCCACCAGGTACTGAATGCCGATCACCTTGTGATCAAGGCTGAAGCTGAAGTAGTCGCGCCAGCTTCCGCTGTCCTGTTGGTTGGGAGGAGAGGATTGCAGAGCGACGGTCATGGGCCCGGTATGGCGTTGAACATGTGTGAGGGGAGGGACGAAAGCAGATGGTGGAGCATCCCACAGATCAGCCGGTGGGGCGAGGGTCGGCCTGGGCGATGGTGCTGGGGCGGTGACTGGCCACCCAGGCCTCGAAGCTGTCCGCGGAATCGACCGTGACCGTCGAACGCATGGCGCCGTGGTAGGTACCACAGAG
>SRMO01000034.1:0-6717 GCA_004768415.1 Aphanocapsa feldmannii 277cV
GGTAGGTACCACAGAGCTCGGCGCAGACGATGGGGTAGGTGCCGGTGCGGTTGGCTGTGAAGCTCAGCAGGGTCGGCTGACCGGGGATGACATCCTGCTTGAGACGGAACTGAGGCACCCAGAAAGCATGGATCACGTCCTGGGCCTTGAGGTGTAGTTCCACCGGCCGCCCCGCGGGGATGTGCAGATCGGCGGTGGTGAAGTCGCCGTCGGGATAGTGAAAGATGAAGGCAAACTGCATCGCCGTCACGTCGATCGGCAAGGCTGCCTGGCCTTCCCGTGCGGCTTGATCGATACCACCCCAGAGATGGCGCTGAGCAGCTTCGGGGTCGGGAAGGTTGATGAAGTGGCTGTCCGGAACCTGGCTCGCGACGTCGGCCTCGATGCTGTGATGAGCCATGCCGTGATGATTGACATCCGCCATGCCACCCATCTGGTCGTAAATGTCGTAGCTGTAGACGCCGATCAGCAGCACGACGATGGCAGGGACGGCGGTCCAGAAGACCTCCAGCTGGAGATTTCCTTCCACCGGGGGACCATCAAGCTGGTCGCCAGGCTGACGGCGGAAGCGCACCAAAGCAATCACCACCACCGCGACGATGCCGATGAACAGGCCCGTACCGATCGAGAACAGAACCCGGAAAAGGCTGTCGTAGGCCGCTGCATTGGTGGAAGCCATCAGCGGCAGCACAGGCAGATTCTGGCCGATGGCAAGGCCCAGCAGCACCAGCAGGATGCCGCCGACGAGTGTGAGAATGGCAGGAGGAATGGGCATGGTCAGGCGACGACCTCGGGCCAAGCGTATGGGTCAATCCTGCCATTGTCATGTGCGCAGATGCTCTTCTGCCAAGGGTCTGCAGAGCTGCTACTCCATGGCCCATGCCTCGGCAGCAGCGGAATGGCTGCCATGAAGCGTCGGAAAAGACCGGCCCCTTGCCGCTGAAGCCAGTCATGGTCTGAGATGAAATCGAAGACAAGTGGAATTACGAAGTCAATGGATGACCTTGATGGGTTGCCATCGGTGAATGGCCTGCTCCCTGCCACTGCTCGGTGTCTGTTCGCTGATGGTGCGGCCGCCAAAGGGCATTCGCTGACATTGACCACGCGGCTGGGCACAACCAGCTGATCGATGGGCTGAATGCCGGTGTCTTATCGCTACGTTGACCCCACTTCCGCATGGGGTCATGGCCCTCTCTCTCTCCAGCGGCAGTCTTGCCAGCCGCGGCGCGCCAGCTGCAGCGTTGTCCCCGCAGACGTCTCGCCTCCGTCGCCATCTGGTGCAGCTGCTGGCCCACCTTCTGGTGGCACTGGTGGCACTGGTCGCGATCGGCGGCGCCACCCGTGTCATGGAAGCGGGCCTGGCCTGTCCCGACTGGCCCCTCTGCTACGGCAGCCTGCTGCCCGCCGGGCGCATGACAGTCCAGGTGTTCCTGGAGTGGTTCCACCGCCTCGATGCCTTCCTGGTGGGGATTGGCCTGCTGGTGCTGGCGCTGATTTCCCTGCTGAAGCGGGCGTCGCTGCCCTTCTGGTTGCCACCGCTCTGCTGCACAGCGGTGCTGCTCGTAGCACTGCAGGGCGCCCTCGGGGCTCTGACGGTCACCCAGCTGCTGCGCTTCGACATCGTCACGGCCCACCTCGGCACAGCCCTGCTGCTGGTGGCCCTGGTCAGCGTCATGACCCGTGGGCTCTCGATCGATGCTCCCCGCAGTGATACAGCAACCCCCTGGCTGGGCCTGGCCGCTGCTGCGGTCTACCTGCAATGTATCGGCGGCGGTCTGATGGCCAGCCAGTGGGCCACCGGACGCTGCCTGAGCCTGCAACAGGCCTGCCTCTGGCTGGATCTGCACCGTTTCGGCGCTGTGACCTCCGCCCTGCTGGTGCTGCTGGTCTCCGCCTTGCTGCTGCGTTCCGAGGCCACACGCCCCAGTGGGCGCGTCCCCCTGTTGCTGGCCAGCCTGCTGCTGGTGGGAGTCCAGCTGGGCCTTGGTCTGCTGAGCCTGCGCCTGGCCCTCGCCCAGCCCTTGGTCACCGTCGCCCATCAGCTGGTTGCAGCGCTGTTGGTGGCGGTGCTCTCTGCAGCTCTGCCCCGGCCCACTGGGCAACAGATCCTCCTGGACGCTTCCCGATGACCAGCGCAACGCTTGCCGCCGCGCCCCCCAGCCGTGAGGAGGTTGTCCCCAGCCGCCGCCGGGTCAGGCTGCCGGCCTGGCTGGAGATCGCCAAACCCCGTCTCATTCCGCTGTTGCTCGCCACCACCCTGGGGGGGATGGCCCTCACCGAGTCATGGCCGCTGCCGGTGCCACGCCTGGCCTGCACCCTGGGCGGCGGTGCTCTGGCCGCGGCGGCGGCAGGGGTGCTGAACTGTCTCTGGGAGCAGGAGCTGGATGGGCAGATGCAACGCACCTCCGGCCGTGCCCTGCCCTCCGGGCGGCTCTCCAGCGGCACGGCCTTCGCCATTGCCGTGGCCTGCACCCTGGCTGCCGCCAGCCTGCTGGTGGGCGGGGCAAACTGCCTGGCTGCAGGTCTGACCCTGCTGGGGCTCTGCAGCTATGTGCTGCTGTACACCGTGCTGCTCAAGCCCCGCACCTCCCGCAACATCGTCATCGGTGGCGTTGCCGGGGCCATTCCGGCCCTGGTGGGTGCCGCCGCTGCCGTGGGCCATCTGGGCCTGGGCAGCTGGTGGTTGTTCGCCCTCGTGATGCTCTGGACCCCCGCCCACTTCTGGGCGCTGGCGCTGCTCCTGAAGGCCGACTATGCGGCTGTCAACATCCCGATGCTGCCGGTGATCAAGGGGGTGCTGTTCACCGTGGCGGCGATCCGGCGCTACGCCCTGGTGACCATGGCCACCAGCCTGGCGGGGGTGGCGGTGTTGCCCAGCGGTGGCTGGTTCTACGGGCTGATGGTGCTGCCCCTCAACCTGCGACTGCTGCAGATGGGGCGGGCTCTTGCCAGGGAGCCAGAGGCCCAGGCCAGCGCCAAGGGGATGTTCCGCTTTTCCATCCTCTATCTGTTCGGAATCTGCTGGATGCTCCTCTGGGCCCGCTCCGCCATGGCCTCGCAGTTCAGTGCGCAGCTGGGATCTCTGCTGGAGGCAGCCCGCTGCGGCACGCTGCTGGGCTGAACAGCTGCCTAGGCTCTGGACTGTCTTTGATCTGCCAGGAGCCGGGGTGATCGAGCTTGCAGGGATCACGAAGCACCATGGTCCTGTGCGGGCCCTGGGGGGCGTGGATCTTGTCGTCCAGCCGGGCAGTCTCTATGGTCTGCTGGGTCCCAACGGTGCCGGCAAGACCACCCTGCTGCGCATCCTCTGCACGTTGCTGGCCCCCGATGCCGGCCAGGTCCACATCAATGGGATCGATGCCCTCAACGACCCCAGGGCTGCCCGGGGGTGTCTGGGCTACGTGGCCCAGGAGGTGGCCATCGACAAGATCCTCAGCGGCCGTGAGCTGCTGACGTTGCAGGGTGACCTCCATCATCTGCCTCGACAGCGGCTGGAGGCCCGCATCGGCAGCCTCACGGAGCTGCTGGGAATGGGCGACTGGTTGGATCGACGCTGCGGCAGCTACTCCGGCGGCATGCGTCGGCGTCTGGATCTTGCCACTGCTCTGCTCCATCACCCACCGCTGCTGATCCTGGACGAACCCACGGCTGGCCTGGATCTCGACAGCCGCGCCATAGTCTGGGAGGTGCTGCGGCGGCTGCGGGGGGAAGGCACCACGATCCTGCTGAGCAGCCACTACCTCGAGGAGGTGGATGCCCTGGCAGATCGGTTGGCCATTCTCGATAACGGTGAAGTCATTGCCGAAGGCAGTCCAGCAGCCCTCAAGGAGCGCCTGGGTGGTGACAGGCTCACCCTGCGGCTGCGGGAATTCAGCGAGGCACATGAAGCCGAGCGGGCAGCATCACTCCTGCGCGACATTTCCGGCGTCAAGCAGGTGGTGCTCAACCGGGCCCAGGGCAATTCACTCAACCTCGTGATCAGCGATGCCGCCGTGGTCTCTGCTGTGCGGGAGCGGCTGACGGACCTTTCGCTGCCTGTGTTCTCCCTGACCCAGAGCCGCCCCAGCCTGGATGACGTCTATCTGCAGGCCACGGGCCGCACCCTGACAGACGCGGAGCTTGCGGTGGCCAGCCGCCGTGATCTCAGCGCCGAGCGCAAGGCAGCCATGCGCTGAACAGCTTCGTCATCGCCTGACCCGCTGTCCTGTGGACAGTCCCCACCATGGCTGCAGCGCCAAGCTGGGGTTGCCGTTGTCCCTCCACCTCTCGACCGCACCGATGACCGTCATCACGCCTGACCTGGAGCACAGCCAGCCGAAGGTGAGCGATTCAGCTGTCCCGGAGCTGCTGCAGGAGACCTTCGCGTTGACCCGGCGTCTGTTCATCCAGCTGGTGCGACGGCCTTCGACACTCGTGGCCGGCGTGCTGCAACCGTTGATCTGGTTGATTCTCTTCGGTGCCCTGTTCGCCAAGGCGCCTGCAGGTCTGTTGCCGGGAGAGATGGCCTACGGCCGTTTTCTTGCCGCTGGGGTGATCGTGTTCACAGCTTTCAGCGGGGCACTCAATGCCGGCCTGCCGGTGATGTTCGACCGGGAATTCGGTTTTCTCGATCGCCTGCTGGTGGCACCGCTGCGCTCCCGCTTTTCGATCGTGCTTGCCTCGGTGCTCCACATCACCAGCCTCAGCCTGGTGCAGAGTCTGGCGATCATGGGTGCTGCCGCTGCCCTCGGCTATGGCTGGCCAGGTGGCGCTGGCCTGCTGTTGGTGCTGCTCACCCTGCTGTTGCTTGTCTTCGCTGTGACTGGCCTCAGCCTCGGTCTGGCCTTTGCCCTGCCCGGCCACATCGAGCTGATTGCGGTGATCTTCGTTGTCAACCTGCCCCTGCTGTTCGCCAGCACGGCCCTGGCACCGCTGGACTTCATGCCCACCTGGCTGGCCTGGTTGGCGTCCATCAATCCCCTCACCTTTGCCATCGAGCCGATCCGTAACGCCTATGCCGGGAACCTCGGCCTGTCCCAGGTGGTCTTGCAGGCTCCCTACGGGAACGTCACGCTTGGCGCCGCTCTGCTGGCGCTGGCTGTGCTCGCCATGGCCCTGTTCCTGATCATCCGACCACTGCTGGACCGCAAACTCAGCTGAATCCCCTTGGCACCCACTTCTCAGCCCTCCCCCTCTGCTGAATCTCCCCTGCCGGCAGTTGTTCAGGACTGGGTGCAACCGCTCCGCGAGGCCCTGCGGCAGCGCGACGACATCCTGCTGTTGCGGCTCAGCGAGCGGCTGGCCCATCGCCATGGGGTGACGTCCCTGCAGCGACTGGCTGCTCAGGCGCTGGTGGCGGACCAAACCCTTGCCCACTGGCGTTTGCTGTTGCAGAGGGAACTGGGCCTTGTGGTCGTGACACCCCTGCCAGCAGCGACCGCTGATGACCGGCCCCCGTCCACAGCCGCCACAGGCGAGCCCCATGAGAAGCCCATGGCGGTGGCCCCTGGAGATCCCGAGGATGCCACACCGCCATCCCCCGCATCCCCTGCCATGGCTGGCCTGCCGGAGGGTAGGATCGCCATGCAGCCCGACCAGGCGATGACGGCAGATCAGACCTGCCCCGAGCTGGCATCCGCCTTCGGCCCAACGGAACAGGACCCTGTGACCGTGACCAGCAATCCCCTGGCCGCCATGGGGGTTGAACTGCGTCGACTGCGACTGGAGCAGGGGCTGAGCCTCGCGGATATGTCCTGCCGGTCGCTGCTGTCCGCCGAGCAGTTGATTGCCATAGAAGCTGGAAACCGCGGGGCCCTGCAGGAATCTGTTTATCTGCTGGGACAGTTGCGCAAGGCGGCCCGTGTGCTGGGCCTGGCCCAGGAGCCCTGGATTGGCCAGGTGAAGCGCTATCTGCAGAATCCGCAGGCACACAGCGAGCCACTGCCTGGTGAGACGCGGTCCAGCGAGACGGATCCTGATGCTGGCCTCCACCTGGATCCTGCAGTTCAGGTCCCGACCGGTGTGCCTGACCAGCCCTGCGCCACTGTGGACAGTCCTTCTCACCCGTCCGGTGATCGAGGGGGGGTATTGCCGCCGCAGCTCTTCAGGGAGAGGGTCTCCCAGGTCGGCGGCAGCACTCAGTCGCTGCAGGATGCCGCAGCGAGCCATGCTGACCCCCATGGGGCGCTGGAATGCAGCCCCGGCGGAGCTGTGACTGAGCACCTGGGTCCGGACACGCCGGCAACGGTGGGGAACCCGCGGGAAGCCACAGGCAATGGGTCCTGCAGTGATGGTTCCAGCGAGGAAATGGCTGAGCTCAGCAGGAAGGACCACACCTGGGGCGGTGGCCTCGACAGCACGACCTTCCGCCTGAAGGCCCGCGCTCAGAGCAGCCTGCGGGCTGTATGGCGGCTGTTCCGCGTCAGGAGGCGCTGCAGGCCAGCCGATCGTCCTACCTCCGAGGGCACTGTCACCACGGCAGAATCCTGCCCCACCACCACGACGGGGACGTCCGGTCAGGATCCGTGCAAGGAATCCTCCGTTCTGCAGCAGCAAACCTGTTCCCTGCCCGGCGGGATGAGCCACGACCAGCCATCACCAATCAGCGAGGCCGTGAGAACCCCCTCGAGCATCACCCATGCTCATGTGTCAGTGCCACCCCGTCCCTGGCAGCTCAGCCCGCGTCCCGACAACCTGCCCAATCCCAAGGTTATGGAGATGCGGGCCTGGCTGCCAGGG
>SRMO01000034.1:7049-18252 GCA_004768415.1 Aphanocapsa feldmannii 277cV
ATGACCGGGTCGATGACACCTGCAGCGAGGAGATCCTCGTAGGCACCCGTGGTGGCATTGAAGCCCTGGCCCGTCCGTTGCACGGCATCCACCACCACATCTCCCACGAACCCGGCGTTGCTGGCAATGGCTTGCAGCGGCACGGTGAGAGCTTTCTGCAGGATCTTCACCCCTGTGCGCTCGTCACCATGCAAATTGTCACGCAGGTCGTCGAGCTCAGTGGACACAGCCACCAGGGTGCTGCCGCCTCCTGCTACAACACCCTCCTCAACAGCGGCTCTGGTGGCACTGAGGGCATCCTTCATACGAAGTTTACGGCTCTTCAATTCGGTCTCGGTGGCGGCACCGATCTTGATCACAGCCACGCCACCAGAGAGCTTGGCGATGCGCTCCTCGAGCTTTTCGCGGTCGTAGCCGGAGTCTGTGTTGTCCAGCTCATGCCTGATATTGGCAATACGACCCCGCACCGCATCCTCATGGCCGGCGGCGGCCAGAAGCGTTGTAGACGACTTGGTGATGGTCGCCCGTCGCAGCTGACCCAGGTCCGCAAGGGTGGCCTGGTCCAGCTTCAGGGAGACGTCTTCGGAGATGAGGGTGGCACCGGTCATCACGGCGATGTCCTGCAGCATCTGCTTGCGGCGGTCGCCGAAGGAGGGTGCCTTGACGGCTGCCACGTTGAGCACACCGCGGGACTTGTTGATCACCAGGGTGGACAGGGCTTCGCCTTCGATGTCATCAGCCAGGATCAGCAAAGGCTTGCCGGTCTTGCTCACCGCCTCGAGGATGGGCACCAGCTCCATCACGCCACTGATCTTCCTGTCCGTGACCAAGATCAGGGCGTCCTCCAACTCGCAGACCTGGGTCTCCTGGTTGGTGACGAAATAGGGAGAGCAGTAACCGCGGTCGAATTCCATTCCTTCGGTCACCTCCAGTGCCGTCGCCAGGGACTGCCCTTCCTCGATGGTGATGGCACCGTCGATGCTGACTTTGTCCACTGCAGCGGCAATGATATCGCCGACGCTGTCGTCACCACCGGCACTGACCGTGGCAATCTGACGGATGCCATCTGCCTCGATGGCGGTGGACCTCGCTGCCAGGATGTCAGTGGCCTTCTTCACCGCCAGATCCAGGCCACGCTTCAGTCCAACGGGGCTGGCCCCGGCGGTGACATTGCGGATGCCCCCCTGGATCAGGGCCTGGGCCAGCAGTGTGGCGGTGGTGGTACCGTCACCCGCCTCCTCCTTGGTGCGGGCTGCCACCTGCTGGATCAGCTTCACACCGATGTTCTCGAAAGCATCTTCCAGCTCGATCTCCTTGGCGACGGAATTGCCGTCATTGATGACGTCAGGTGCACCAAAACTCTTTCCCAGTACAACGTTGCGCCCTTTCGGCCCGAGGGTCACCCGGACAGCATCAGCAAGAGTGTCCACTCCTTTTTCGAGTGCTCCGAGAGAGACGTCGTGAAAGCGCAGTTGTTTGGCCATCGAATCGCGGGATGGGGCAGTGCCGGTCGGTTTAAGATTTACACGCTGTGGGGGACCGCAGAATCGCTGAAGCGGTGGGGAAACCCGCCATGAGGTGTGATCACCCTCACAGGGTACGAGCCTGCTGCCAGCCTGGCTCCTGCCCTTGGCTGCCGGTGCTGCGTCAGGAGCTGCCGACAGAATGACCTGACAGGTTTTCTCCAGCCATCGCTTCGCCTTGGTGGATAGGGTGATGCCATGGAAGACACCAACACACTTCCATTCGCTCTGATGGCCTGCTTCACCCTGGCCATGGCTTTGGTTTATCTTCCTCTGAGGCTCCATCTGTCCTTCACCCACCGCAGCCGCAGGCTGCGGCTGCTGAGGCGTATCCGCAACCTGAGGGAAGAGCTGCGCACACCGCAGCAGCCACCGGTTGCCAAGGCCTGACCACAAACCAGCAGATGGACAGTGCGCGTGTCAGGACCTCGGCTCAGGCCAGGACTCCGGCCATCTGCCTGGGGACACATCCCATGACCCTGCAGCAACCGCCGTCCTGATGGGGGCAGATTCAGTTCGGGGGCAGGTCCGATGGTCTGGTGAGGATGTAGAGCACCGCCGCCGTGACGAGCAGCGTGATGGCTGCCAGGGCCAAGATGGCTCCGCTGTAGTCGCCGCCTTCCATCGTGACCCGGTCAATCCGTCAACCTAGGTGGCCGGTGACCGCGGCGTGACCCGCCTCGGGAATCCTTCAGGCAGGGCCCCTGCCGGCAGGTCGGACCGCCAGCATGGCTTGAGACTCTCCCGCAGGCATGCGCTTCCCACTGACTGCCCTGCTGCCATTGTTGCTGGCCGGTTGTGCCGCCTTCCCCTGGCAGTGGCGCCAGACCAAGGCACCCGAGATGCCGACCAGTGATTTCAGGCTTGCCTGTGCTCGGCTGTGGGGATCAGCCACCAGCCAGCGTCAGGTCCAGGCGGATCAGCTGCTCAGGGAGGCTGGCATCCCCCCGGCCCCCGGGGCTGCCGACCCTGGACCGCCCTATCGCACAGTCTCGGGAGCACTGGTCAGTGAGTGCCCCGATGATGAAGCCTGCTTCGAGGAGAGGGACCCGTCCCTGCCTGCCTCCACCACACCACTGCAGCAGGCCATCGCCTTCTGCAGCTTCTATCTGCAGGGATACTGAGGGCCCATGGCGGCGACACGCCTCCAGCTGTGCGGTGCAGATGCTCCAACCAGGCAACATCAGGGAATTCAGATGATATGGCTGCTGGGCAGCGGACGTGCAGCAAGCCGATGGTCACCACTTCTTGTAGGGAAGGAATTTGCCACACATGGTGACCTTGACCCGGTCACCCTTTGGGTCTTCCACCTTGTCGATCTCGAGGCTGAAGTCGATCGCACTCATGATTCCGTCACCGAACTTTTCCTGGATCACATCTTTCATGGGCAGTCCGTAGACCTGCATGATTTCGTAGAAGCGATAGATCAGAGGATCGGTGGGAACCACGGGATCGAGGCACCCCTTGACGGGGTAATCGAGCAGAGCGGCAGTGGTGTCCTGATCGAGCTCCAGCAGCTCCTGCAGCTTGTTGGCTTCTTCAGCAGAGGCGCTGGACTGGCCGTAGAAGAGGGAGGCGATCCAGACCTCGTCACGACCCAGAGTGGTGCCCAGGTCTGCGAAGCTCAGTCCCCGTGCTTTCTTGGCAGCGAGAAGCTGCCTGGTCGTGGATTCCGGAGTCCTGGTGGCCAGGGGCAGCGGCACGGCCTGAGACGAAGAACCATCGGTGGCTGTCATGAAACAAGGTGGTGGGGCATGGGCCAAGCTTCGGATTGTTCTGCCTGGCGATCAGCTGCGGTGGTTACCGACCAGTTGGATCGCCCCCCTGTTCGAGTCGGGGTCGGGGTTCACGGCAGCGTCGGCGCACCGGCCAGATGCTGAAATCCTGAAAGCTGCTGGAGCGGAGTTCCCTGACCGGACACGGCCCCCGACTGAAGCGCCCCTGTGGATGGGACTCCATTGCCTGATCGCTCAGGACGCAGCGGTGAGGGGGTGATGCAGCACGTCCATCACCCTGAGAATTTCCTCCACCTCGTGGTCCCGCAACTCCAGCTGGTGCTGCAGGTCGTCCAGCAACTTCCGCTCTGCCTGCACCAGTGGGCCATCTGATCGCATCAGCTCATTGGCCACGGCAAAGGCCGCCTTCCGTTCCTCGCCATTCAGTGCTGAAGAGGCACGGACCAGCAGGGCTGCTGGTCCGGCTTCCCGCAGGGCCTTCAGCAACCGATCGAACAGCTTCACCATCTCCTCTTGCCCCATGGCATTGAAGGGAGGGCGGTAGTCGAGGCTGTGGCGCAGGGCGCGAGAACCTTCCCGAGAGAGAAAACCATCCCAGGCAACTGCGCTGAGTGCCACAGCAGCAAAGGCGGTGTTGGAATCCATCGAAACCGGGGACATCAAGTCACAGAGTCTTTCATGGCCTGGATGCGTGGCCGCTGCCATAGTCATCGCTACAAAATCCATGGTGAGCAACAAACCAGCTGTTCCCGCCTGACCTGGCTCGCAGACCTGCGCTGACCAGCCGGTCCCAGGGGCCGGCCCCTGGTCAGCAATTGCAGACCTGCAGGAAGCCCGCAGCGGCGGGGGCCACGGATTGGCACCTCTGGCTGCTCTCGCCGGCACAGCTGATTCTGGATTCGTTGGGGTCAAGGAGACGATGGATCCAGGCTCAGCCCATCACCATGCCGCCATCCACCTGCAGCACCTGGCCGGTGATGTAGGCCGCGGCGGGGTCAGCGGCAAGGAAGCGCACGGCGCCGGCCACCTGGTCAGCGGAGCCCAGCCTGGCCAGGGGAATCGCCGCCAGGATCGGCTTGAGGTCCAGGTCCCTGGTCATGTCGGTGATGATGAAGCCGGGGGCCACGGCGTTCACGGTGATACCGCGGCTGGCGAACTCCCTGGCGGTGCTGCGGGTGAGACCGATCACGCCGGCTTTGGCGGCAGCGTAGTTGGCCTGACCGGCGTTACCCATCAGGCCCACTACGGAGGTGATGTTCACGATGCGGCCACGCTTCTGCCTGAGCATCGGGCGTGCCACGGCGCGTGTGCAGAGGAAGACGCCACTGAGATTTAGATCAATCACGGCCTGCCAGTCTTCGGTGTTCATGCGCATCAGCAGGCCATCGCGGGTGATGCCGGCGTTGTTGATCAACACGTCGATGCTGCCGCTGTGCTCCAGCACGGCCTTGATCAGGCCACCCACCTCCTCTTCATTGCCCACATTGGCCCTGTGGGCATAGGCCTTGCCTCCGGCGGCACTGATCTCAGCGACCACCGCCGCTGCGGCAGCAGAGGAGCTGGCGTAGTTCACCACGACCTCAGCGCCTGCCTGGGCCAGGTGCAGGGCGATGGCCTTGCCGATGCCACGGCTGGCGCCGGTCACCAGGGCAGTCTGTCCGGCGAGGGGGGTGGTGCTGGCCATGGTCGGCAGGCGGCCGCGGGCGAAGGCTGATCGTAGGCACAGGCCCCAGCCACCCCGGCGGGAAGCGCCAGGCCCGGGCCCGGGCTGCCATGGGTTGGCCGGGGCCCGTCACTCAGGCCACACCAAGGGCCTGCAGCACACCACGCTCATCCAGCGCAGCAATGTTGCCCAGAGCCTTGATGGTGTCGCGCTGTGGCAGCCGGCCGGCCTCTGCCATGCCCAGGGCCACCAGAGGGGTACCGGTGAGCACCGCCAGTTGGGCCATGACAGGGTCGGACGTGAGCACCACATCCACGGCGGTCACCAGGGCGGCACTGGCCTGGAAGTCCCCTGCCCTGGTCAGCTTCGGATCGGCAGTCTGGAGTGATGCGCTGTTGTCCCCGGCAGGACAGACCAGCCGTGCATCGGGCACCTTGCTGCGGATAGCGACCGCCGTCTCCTGCCAGCGCTCGGCAGACCAGTCGTCACTGCCGCCACCGGGCGCCAGCAGCAGGACCGGACCATCACCGGAGGGCAGGCTGTCGCGGGCTGACTGCAGCTGGGCGACGGGCAGGGAGAGCCTGAAGACATCGGCATCCAGCTCGACGCCGATCGGCCTGAGATAGTGCTCCAGTTGCTGGCAGGCCCAGCCAGCGGCGCCGGCGGGGACCTTCTCGGTGTTGGCGCAGCCGTTGGCGCCGATGCGGGTGGGGATATGGCTCATCGACAGCAGCAGGTCATAGCCCGGGCCGCTGGTGAAATTGAGGCATACCTGGAAATCCGGTTCACGGATGGAGCCCAGCAGGTTGGCCCAGTCCGCCATGGACCAGCGATCGCCGAACTCGAAGGAGATGCACTTCTCCACCGCCGGCAGCAGCTTCCATGCGGCCACATTGCTGGCGTTGCAGGCCACCTGAAGACCGGCACCCAGCTGTTCGGCGATGGCCGCCATGGCAGGCATGGCCTGGAGCTGTGTCTCGGTGCTCCCCGGAAGCAGGGCGAGAACACGCATGAATGGGACGCGGCAGTCAAGAGGATTGTATGTATGGCCTCAGGCCAGACCAGTCCCGGATCAGAACTTGCACCTGCTCATCGCCGCCGCCGGCAGCGGTCGCCGCATGGAGGCCGACGCCAACAAGCTGCTGCTGAACCTGGCAGGGCGCCCGGTCCTGGCCTGGACCCTCGATGCCGCCTTCGCAGCCGCTGCCATCCACTGGATCGGCCTGGTGGGCCAGGCGGTTGATCGGGTCGCCATCGAAGCCCTGTTGCCGGCCGAACCGAGCAAGCCGGTGGTCTGGGTTCAGGGCGGTGACACCCGCCAGGCGTCAGTGGCCTGTGGTCTGGCGGCCCTGCCGCCCCAGGCCCGACACGTGCTCATCCACGACGGTGCCCGCTGCCTGGTGGAGCCGGCACTGATCGATCGCTGCGCTGCCGCTTTGCAGCAGGGGCGGGCGGTGGTCGCTGCCACCCCGGTGACCGACACCATCAAGGTTGTGGATGCCGATGGCCGGATCACGGCCACCCCTGATCGCGCCATGCTCTGGGCGGCCCAGACACCCCAGGGCTTTCCCGTGGAGCAGCTGAAGCAGGCCCATGGCCGCGCGCGGCAGGAAGACCTCGCCGTCACCGACGACGCGGCACTGTTCGAGGCCCTGGGTTGGCCTGTGCAGGTGGTGGCGAGCAGCCCCGCCAACCTCAAGCTCACCACGCCCTTTGATCTGCGGGTGGCCGAGTTGTTGCTGCGGCAGCGCGGCACAGGCTGAGCGAGGGCTCCCGGCCGGGCTGGGCGACGCTGCGCTTCAGCTGGCCAGGCAGAGCAGACCGCTGTCTCCATCAAGCCGCGCCGGCACGCTCAGGGGCAGAGCCCCGTTGCCGCCAGCACCATGGCCGATGGGCAGGTCGGTCACCAGCGGGATTCCCAGGTCCCCGCAACGTTCCTCCAGCACCTGGCGGATACCGCGCTGCTCAGCAGCTGCATCGGGGCCATCGCAGGGACTGAACCGTCCCAGGCCGATGCCGCCAAGCCGTTGCAGCAACCCCAGCAGTCGCCAGTGGGTGAGCAGGCGGTCCAGCCGGTAGGGGGCCTCCCCCACATCCTCCAGCACCAGCACCGCACCAGCCAGCGGCGGCAGATGGGTGCTGCCCAGCAGATGGGTGGCCACGGTGAGGTTGGCCGCCATCAACGGACCCGTCACGTGGCCGCCCCGCAGCCCCTGCCCCCGCAAGGGTGGCAGGGCTTCCCCGAACAACAGCTGCCGCAGCCGCTCCTGGCTCCAGGCCGGCTCGCTGGCCAGGCTGGTGATCAGCGGGCCGTGGACGGCGCCTCCGGAGCCGGCGGCCGTTTTGGCCCAGAGCAGGCTGGTGACATCGGAAAAGCCCAGCAGCCATCCCTGTGGAGCTGTCAGGCCCTGTTCCAGCAGCCGTGCCGACCCCCAGCCTCCCCGGGCACAGGCCCAGAGACGGGGCTCCTCCCCCTCCGCCACCTGGAAGTCAGCCAGACGTTCACGATCACTACCAGCCAGATCCCCCCAGCGCCGTTGCCACTGGCCGGCTGGGACCGTCACCTGCAGACCCCACTGCCGCAACAGGGCCATGCCATCCTGCAGGCGGTCCTGCTCCGTCAGGGCGGAAGCGGGGCAGGGAATGCGCACCCGGTCGCCACGCCGCAACGGCGCTGGCAGGCTCAGGATGGCCATGGCAGGGTCTGTCTCACCCGCTCAACCTGCCAAGAACCAGGCCCAGCAGCAGCAGGCCACCCAGTTTGACCTGGGCTGCAAAGCGCTCCGTGTAGAAAGCACGCGGTGGGGCATCCGGCTTGCGGAACATCCGGAGCAGCCGTCGGCTCTCGCGCTCCATGCCCACACAGGCCAGCAGCCAGCAGGGCCAGAACAGCAGGCCGACTCCGGACCACCATGCGGCAGCTGCCGCCAGGGCCAGGGTGGCGCCATGGCAGAGCGTGACCACCTGGGGGGCGAGGCTGCCGAGGGTACGGGCACTGCTGTGCACGCCGATGCGGCTGTCGTCCTCAAGATCGGCGAGTGCGTAGACGGTGTCGAAGCCGAAGGCCCAGCAGACCGTGGCCAGCCAGATCAGGGGGAGCTGCGGCTGTCCCAGCAGGGTGCCATTGGCGGCGGCCCAGGGAAGCAGTACCGCAAAGCCCCAGGTGAGGGCCAGCAGCAACTGGGGGAGAGCGAAGACGCGCTTGGCGGACGGATAGAGCAGGATCAGTGGCAACGCCGCCAGGGCCAGGGCCAGGCAGAGCAAGCTGTGGGGCAGGCTGAGGAGGCTGAGGAGGCTGAGGCCCAGGGCCAGCAGCAGCCAGACCCATGCCTCCCCGGCGGTCATGGCCCCGCTGGCCAGAGGCCGCGAGCGCGTGCGTTCCACCTGGGAATCGATGGACTGATCCCAGAGGTCATTGGCAATGCAGCCGGCACCGCTGACCGCCAGACCTCCCACCAGCACTTGCAGCACCAGTGAGGGCGAAGCTGTGGCCGGGCCCAGCCAGAGGGCCCAGCCAGCGGGGATGAGCAGAATCAGACGGCCACTGGGCTTGTCCCAGCGCAACAGAGCCACCAGGGTGGCCAGGGATTCCCTGCCGGAGAGGCGCTTGAGCAGCGCTGCCTCCAGTCCCTCAATCAGCCTGGCCGTTTTCAACCCCCATCGGCTCCGCTGCGCGAAGCCTAGGAAAACCCTGGAAACCCCTGCAACACCGCAAGGCTCCAGATAACGCCGCAGTGCGGCTCTCGCTTCAGGTCCCCGTCAGTTCTGTTCCGTGCTGACGGTATTCCTTATTCCTTTGCAGCTCCTCGAGGGCGTCCCGGGAAGGAGCCGATGGCAGAGTGCACTGCAGCGTGGCGCCTGTCCAGTGCCAGGTCCGTCCTCCCGGCAAGATACGAATGCTGTGGCACTTGCTGCGGTCGACTCCGGTGCCCCGCTGTGGCGCGCTGATCTGACCGGAGCCGTCCCCCCGCCCATCGGGGCCCTGCCCAAGGGAGGACATCTGCTCGCTGCCATCGACATCGGCACCAATTCCATTCACATGGTCGTCGCCACGGTGGACCCCGTCGTGCGCAGTTTCTCCATCGTGCTGACGGAGAAGACGACGGCCCGGCTGGGGGATCGGGACCCTGACAGCGGTGAACTCACCGCGGCGGCGATGGATCGCGCCCTGCAGGCGCTGCGCCATTGCCGTGATGTGGCGGACAGCCACGGCATAGGGACCGTGGTGGCTGTGGCCACCAGCGCCACCCGCGAAGCGCCCAATGGTCGGGATTTCCTCCGCAGGGTGCAGCAGCAGACCGGCATCGATGTGGGGCTGGTGGATGGTGCGGAAGAAGCCCGGCTGATCTATCTCGGTGTGCTCTCGGCGATGGATTTCGCTGGCCATCCCCACCTGATCATCGACATCGGCGGTGGCTCCAGCGAGCTGGTGCTGGCCGACAGTCAGGACGCCCGCGCCCTCTCCAGCGTGCGCATCGGCGCCGTGCGCCTCTACCGCGACTTCGTGCGGGCGGATCCGATCCCCCCTGCACGGGTTGCCTTCCTGCGGGCCTTCATCCAGGGGATGCTCGAACCCACCGTTGAAAAGACGCTCAGGCGCGTCTCCACCACAGACCTTCCGCTGCGCCTGGTGGGCACCAGCGGTACCGTGATGAGCGTGGCGGCGCTGATCGCCGCCCGTCGCGGCACGAAACCCGCGCGCATGAACGGCTTCCACTTCAGTCTGGGGGAGCTGAAGGATCTGATGGACGAGCTTCTGGCCATGGATCCGCGTCAGCGCCGGTCCCTGGAAGGCCTGAGTGAACGGCGGGCAGAGATCATCGTGCCGGGGGGCCTGATCCTGCAGACCGCCATGGAACTGCTGGGGCTGGAGCAGCTGACGGTCTGCGAGCGGGCTCTGAGGGAGGGGCTCGTGGTCGACTGGATGCTGCGGAACGGCATCATCACCGATCGTTTCAGCTACCAGAGCAGCGTGCGCAGGCGCACCGTGCTGCACCAGGCGCGCAAATACCGGGTGGACGCCGAGCGGGCCGAGCGGGTGGCCGGCCATGCCCTCACCCTGTTCGACGCCACCCGCGGCCAGCTCCATGACTTCGGTGACACGGCCCGGGAATTGCTCTGGGGCGCTGCCCTGCTCCACACCTGCGGCCGCCACATCAGTGCCAGCGCCTATCACAAGCACAGCTGGTACCTGATTCGCCACAGCAGCCTGCTGGGTTACTGCGAGGAGGAACACCTGACCCTGGCCGCCCTGGCCCGTTACCACCGCAGCAGCCTGCCGAAGAAACGCCACAGCAGCTGGCAAAGCCTGCACCTGTCCAGCCAGCGTCTTGCCGTGGAACGGCTCTCGCCCCTGCTGCGCCTCGCAGTTGCCCTCGACCGCCGTCCCCAGCCTGTGATCGCCGGACTGATGGTGGCCGCAACGCAATCCAGTCTCTCGCTGGAACTGCAGCCCAGGCAGCCTGACCAGGACCTCAGCCTGGAGGTCTGGAGCTTGAAGGAGGTCTTCCCGACCGTGGAGCAGGCCCTCGGCATCTGTGTCGAGCTGCGGCTGGCAAAGGCGGTGGAAGCCCGTTAACGGCAAGACGCTGACTGCATCTTGCATCTGCCGTGCACTGCTGCCATGGCAGTCTGTGCTCCTCGAGGCGGGTGGGGCGTGATCGGTGGCTGGGCCTGTCGGCACGGCAGACCAGCCGATCAGCGGCTACGGCGATTCTGTGTTCACCGGCAGATCGGCAACACCCGCCAGCACGGACCAGACGCCTGCGGCGCTGCTGTCGAGGGTCTGATCGGACTTTGTGGTCGTGCTCCAACGCACCAGCTGCGGCCTGCGAGCACGCACCTGCAGGCCACCGCTGCCAGGAAACTGCACACTCCGGTTGAGCTGACCCTGGAACAGGGTGATGCCACGGCCATTGCGCACCTGAATCCAGGTGGTGTCCAGAAAGTCGAGACGCACCATGCCAGCAGGAACAGGAGGGGTGTCGCTGCCGATGGCTGGCGTGGTGTCGGCGGCAGGCTCGGCGGCATCGGAGACGCCAGAAGGATCAGCGGGGTCCGTCACCTCGACGACAGTTCCGGCTGGGGGCTCGCCGATCGATTGGTCCGCCGAGGACTCAGGGAGCACGGCAGATTCCAGCGGCTCGACAGCAGTGCCGGCTGGGGGGTTACCAAGCGGTGGGGGTGCCACGGGCTCAGAGGGCCCGGCGGATTCCAGCGGCTCGACGACAGTTCCGGCTGGGGGCTCGCCAAGCGGTGGGGGTACCACGGGCTCAGAGGGC
>SRMO01000034.1:18556-18755 GCA_004768415.1 Aphanocapsa feldmannii 277cV
CAGACGCCAGTCAGGCAGCCTGAAGCGAGAAAGGTCGAACTCGGACAGCGGGGTGCTGCCGAAGGTCCGGCGAAGCTGTTGCAGACCACCCCGGCTACCCCAGAACAGGATTGCGATGACTCCTGCACCCACAACCACACCGCAGATCAGTCCCTTCAGGTCCAGGCTGGTGGTTTCCTCGTCTGATGGCGGTACGGTC
>SRMO01000034.1:19029-21304 GCA_004768415.1 Aphanocapsa feldmannii 277cV
TTGTTCCAGGGACAGACCTCTGGTCTCTCGCGTGGTCCGCAGCAGTGCACCGAGGTTGTGCAGTGGATCAGACTCTGAGGATGGATGGTCTGCGTTGTGTTTCATCGTGCGTCCCGGCTGAGTGATCTGAATCGTGCTGACGGCATTTGTCATTGGAAATCATGAGTCACCCCACCTCTCGCCCCAAGCTCCAGCCAGGCATATTGCGTGCTGCTCAGGCTGTCCATTACCGGTTGCCGGAAGGTTCCTAGGCCGGTTGGCCAGGGCTTTCCTGTGGCTCCTGTGGCTCGCGTGGCTCGCGGCGCAACACTCTGAGGGGCCTGCGGGCCGGTCCACGGGTGGGTTGACCCGTCAGGTCGAAGCGGGAACCGTGGCAGGGGCAGACCAATGCATCCTCCTGCCGTTCCACAACACAGCTCTGGTGGGTGCAGAGGTTGGACAGCACCAGTGTGGTGCCATCAGCCTGGGGAATCACCAGTTCCCCTGCCGCAGCATCAGGGTCGTGCTGCTCACTGCCATGGGCACGGGCCTTGCCACCCAGCACAGCCAGCCCCCAGGTGAGCAAGCCCATCAGTAGATCCCGCCGTTGGAGGGCCATGGCCAGCCTGCGCTGAACTCAGCCTAGCCAGGTTGCTCAGGTTGGTGGTGCGAGGCATGGTTCATTGGGGCAGTCGCGATCCCCTGGAGCCGCTGGCTTGCCAGCAAACCTGGCTCAGGCCTGCATCCAGCCATGGCTCCGGCGTCCCGGGCCATCCGCCACAGCAGGGGTGGCGAACCGACCACGATGCCCCGCGGAGCCTCGCTAGAAAGCCCCTGTTGCTCTCTCAAGCCGATGTTCTGCACCCCCTGGGGCTGTGATTCCGCCAGCAGCGACTGGGCGACCATGGACATGAGAATGAAACAGGCCAAGCTGCGCATGCTCAGACACTGGCTCGACGGCCTCGATCGCAGACGGGCTGCCGTGCAGGCCGCCATCGACACACTGGAGCAGCAGATCCAGCGGGACACCCCCGTCAGCTGAGTGCAGAGCGCAGCTGCGAGAGGATCCCATGGAGTTCACGATGCACTTTCATCGGTGACACGCACCGCTGGCGGGCGATGGAGCGTGCGCTCTGGTTCCTGATGTAGATGCTCTCCAGCAGGGTGCGCTCAGACTTCCGCAGCCGTTGCAGCTGGCGTCGCAGAAGCTGGTATTGGTCCAGTCGCTCCAGCCGCTCCAGAGAGGAACCGGCACTGCCGGCCCAGGCGAGGCTGAGCGGTTCCGCTGCATCCAGCCAGTCAGGCTGGATCAGACTGCAGGGCTTGCGCGGCAGCGGCTGCCCAGCCAGACGGCTGCGCTCCTGGAGACGGCGTGGAATGCGGATCAGATGGCCCTTGTCGCGCAGGTAGTGCAGCACGGCGCCACGACAGCACTGGCGGGCATACACCACAAAGGGGACCCCTCTGTCTGCGTCGAAGCGGGGCAGTGCTTTGAGCAACCCGAGCCAGGCCTCCTGACGGAGGTCCTCAAGCGGTGTGGAGCAGAGGTTGGCGTAATGGCGGGCCACTTGGCCCACCACGGCGCAGGCCTTGTCCCAGTGGGGCTGCTGCACCGTCCCCCGCCTGTTCCGTTGGCAGCGGTCTCGCTTCGTTGCAGGGCTCGCTGCTGCTGGCTGGAGGTCCTGAATTGGCTGGCTGGGTTTCGCCATGGTGACGGGCAGTGGATCTGAGACCTACTGAGACCCCCTTCAATCCGTTTCTGTCATCCGGGAAATCACTGAAATCGCCTGGGAACGAGACCATCGGCCAGGGATCGGGGGGCAGCCCAGCAACCCGCGCCATCAGGTCTTCCGGCAACGGTCCGGCAAGGCCATCAATGCTTTGTAAAACCCTTGCCGCCCAACGGGTCTCCGGGCCCGCCGCGACCTGCTGGCGGCTCAGCCGGGGACCATCGACTGCGGCGCTTCAACAGGCCACAGCCCCCAGCAGGGGCAACACCCCTCGCCGCTCCAGCCAGGCACGGTTTCCCCGCTCGGTGAGCAGGAACAGGCCGCAGAAACCCAGCGCATTGATGCTGATGCCCTGATGAACCTCCTGACGTCTCGGCACCATCAGGAACCAACCATCCCCGGCCATCAGGTTGTGGGGAGGCAGCAGGCCCTGGGGGGATGGCCGTAATCCAAGTATCTCCAGGCCTTCCTGGTAGCACCGGTACAGCAGCAGGTCAGCGCCATTCCGGTCCGGGGGGAGGGGGAGGATGACGTGGGGCCAGTCCCAGCCGGCCATGGTCCGGCCG
>SRMO01000034.1:21403-24546 GCA_004768415.1 Aphanocapsa feldmannii 277cV
GGGCGGGATGCCAGCGGCAGCAGTTGCAGATGGCGGTGGGGCTGGCTGGCGCCGGCGGCCGGGCCACTGTTGAAGAAGAGCAGACCCGGACAGTCCCGCAGCAGGTTGAGAGCCTGCACGCAGTCCTGCGGCTCCAGCGGTGCAGACTGATTCGCATAGGTCCGGGTGATCAGCAGCAGGTGGCCGAGCTGGACAGGGAATTTATTGAGAATCACCATGTGATCAGCGCCAGCGGCTGCCACGGCCAGGCAGGAATCCCAGGGGGCGAAGGGGTTGGGCTTCGGGCCCCGCTCCAGCAGATGCTTGGGCGTGGCATCCAGCAGGCGGCGGCAGTCCACTTCAGGGGCCAGGGCAAGCGGGACGGGCGCCGTGCGCAGCGGCACCAGAGCACCGCTCAGCCGTGCCTTCTCGGACACCGTCAGGGCCCGTCCGAGCAGACTCATGGCAGGGCCGCGGCTGCCATCTGCAGGGCGCGCCAGCCTTGCTCATCGGGCTGCCGGGCCACCTCCAGCAGCTCGCCGCTCCAGACCAGCGTGCAGGGGCCGGCGAGGCGCACCTGCGCCGTCGGCAGTGTTGTGCAGGTCATGCCGCCGGGCCGGTGGGAGGGTTGCCAGCCGTGGACCTCGCGGCGCCCCAGGCGCTGACACCAGAGCGGGGCCACCAGGGCGTGGGCTGAGCCGGTCACAGGATCTTCCGGGATGCCGAACCTGGGGGCAAAGAAGCGCAGGCTGTAGTCCCAGGGCTGGGAACATGCCTGGGCCCCCTGGCGCGGAGGCTCTGGCTCCCGGGCCGCTTCCCTCTCCGGGGACAGGGTTGGCGGGCCGGTCCGGGCTGGTCCACCCTTTGCCATCACCACCAGTGCCTGGGCATCCCGGTTGGCCAGGGCTGCCTGGTGCGGCTTGAGCGTCGGCAGAACAGCCGGATCAGCCAGTTCGACCACCTCATAGCCCAGCGAACTGGTCCAGTGGTTGTGCAGGGGCGTCCCGAGCAGCTCTGCCAGGGCAAGGTGGCCGCTGCTGAGCTCGGGCGGCGACTGCCGCAGGCGGCCCGACGGCAGGATCGCACTGAACTGGTCAGCGGCTGCCGTCACCGTGAGCGGCCCACTGCGGCTGATCAGCTCCGTCGCCACGCCCTCCTCCAGCAGTCCCTGGCGGGCGAGGGCACAGGCAGCCGCCAGGGTGGCATGGCCGCAGAGGTCGACCTCACAGCTGGGGGTGAACCAGCGCAGCAGCCAGTGTCCTCCAGCTTTCCAGAGGAAGGCCGTCTCGGACTGGGCCGTCTCGCTCGCCAGCGCCTGCATCCAGGACTGCGGTGCCGGCGCCTCCAGCACCACCACTGCAGCGCCATTGCCGGCCAGCGGCACGGCACTGAAGGCATCAATCTGACACAGTCGGGCCATGGCGGTGACGGGTTGGGGGACGGGACGCTGCTGCCGACCTCGCCATCATCGGTTGTGCCCCTGCCGTCGGGAGATGGTCGCGCGGCACGGCCGGCGCACCTGGCATCACGGCTGACACCGGTTGGAGGTTCGGTCGCCAGGGTGGCCGGTGCTGTGTCCAGCGCTGTTGAGCGGACCCGTGCTCAGCGGGGCTGCTCTGTCCAGGCGTGGTCTTTGAGATCCTCAAGGCCCACATGGGAGAGACAGCGGGCATCGCTGGCCCGCAGCAGCACCGGCGGGGCCATGCCGTCCAGAAGAGCCTGCTGCCAGCGTGGTGCACAGACGCACCAGTGATCTCCGGGCTTCAGTCCCGGAAAGCCATAGGCGGGCATCGGGGTGCTCAGGTCATTGCCCTGGGCCTTGCTGTAGCTGAGGAAGGAAGCCGTCATCACACAACAGACGGTGTGGCTTCCTCTGTCAGTGGGGTCGGTGCGGCAGAAGCCATCCCGGTGCCAACCGGTCATCGGTTCACATCCACACACGTCCAGCGGTTCGCCGAGCACGTTAAGCGCTGCGGAGGCAGAACTGGTGGTCATGGAAGGCGGCGATGTGAGGGGGTCAAGGCCGATCATGACGCTTGCACGTGAAGGTTGACGAAATGGGGGGCGAGGGCGCTAATGGTCGGGTTCACGTAGGCTCCCCCGCCACAGCACGAACCTCCATGGAGTGGGAATTCACCGAAGACGCTGCCTTCCTGGCCCTCGCGGATGCCTTCCGGGAGAGCGGAGAGACTTCAGCAATGGAATTTCTGGCCAATGGGGAAGGCGCCTTCCATTTCCAGGACCTGGCCCAGAATGCGGCGGGAGAGGGGATCGACCTCTCCGAGGGTGACGCCATGGACGCCTTCCAGCTGGAGGTGATCGAAGCCATCGAAGCCCTCTGCAATGACTGACCATCGCCGCTGTCCCGCCTGGGGTGGAGCTGGCACATGGGGCCTGTCCGGACCAGCTTGACAACGTGTCCACAGCACACCTGGCGGCACTGTTGCCGGCACTGTCACCGTTCGCAGGACCAGTGATCGGGTGCCGTGCATCGACCTGGCGACAGCACAGGTCCCGGGAAGCTCTGGAAACCCTCACGTTGCGACTGCCGCCATGGGCCCCCAGTCAGAGGTTCCGGCATTGACAGGGTTGGGTTGCCGCTGATCCGGAGTTTGCCTGGGCAATCAGGCGCTGAAGTAGCGGGCCTGGCTGTGCAGGGCCACCAGGGCCGTGGTGCTCTGTTCAGGATGGAGTTGCTCGCCTTCGTCCATGCGCAGCCCGATGCGATCGGCGCCGAGCCAGAGCAGCTGCTGACGGGAATCCCCCACGTTGGGGCAGGCCGGGTAGCCGAAGGAATAGCGGCTGCCGCGGTAGCGCTGAGCAAGCACGTCCCGCAGGGTGGCCGGTTCCGCTGCGGCAAAGCCACATTCACGCCGGATGCGGGCATGGACCCACTCCGCCAGGGCTTCGGCCATCTGCACCGCCAGACCGTGGAAGTAGAGGTAATCGCTGTAGGCATCGGCCTGGAACAGCTCCCGGGCGAAGGCGCTGGCCCCATCCCCCATGGTCACGGCCTGCATGGGCAGCACATCGGTGGGCCGACCCTCGCGCAGGTCGCCATAGAAATCGGCAATGCAGTAGCGATGGCCGCTTCGCTGGCGCGGCAGTTCGAAGCAGCCCAGGCGCTCCCCCCCCCCGGGATCGAACACCACCACGGCATTGTC
>SRMO01000034.1:24608-29576 GCA_004768415.1 Aphanocapsa feldmannii 277cV
AGGGAAAGTAGCCATAGGCCACAGCGGGATGGAGCAGCGCCTCGCGGCGGCAACGCTCCATCCAGTGCTGCAACACCGGCTCCGCCTTCTCCTCCAGCAGAGCCCCATAGGCCTCACGGGTCTGGTGCTTGCCCTTGCGGAACTGCCACTGACCGGCGAACAGTGCATTGCGGTCGAGGTAGGCAAACACCTCATCCAGCGCGATGGCCCCGGCCCGGAGGATCCTGGCGCCGAGGAAGGGGGGAACGACAACCGGCTCCTCGGCCACGGCCGCAGAGCGCTCACAACTGCGGGGGAGCCCGGCAGTTGCCGGGGCTGTCTCAGCACCATTGCCGCTGGACCCATCCGCCTGATCGAGCCCCTCTCCCCCCAGGCTGACGCCTGGAGGGGTCCCGTCGAGGAAGCCGGCTGCGTTGTCCCAGCGGCCAGCATCCCGGGCGGCCACATAGGCATCCATGAAGCGCAGGTCGGTGAAGGCGTCACGGCCGTAGACGACCTTGCCGCGGTACACCGCACCGCAGTCCCTGTTGACGAAGCGAGGGGTGAGAGCGGCACCACCCAGCACCACCGGCACGGCAATGCCTGCCTCATTGAAGGCCTGGAGGTTGTCTTTCATGAAGGCTGTGGATTTCACCAGCAGACCACTCATGGCGATGCAGTCAGCCTGGTGTTCCCGCTGAGCCGCGATGATGGCCCTCACCTCCTGCTTGATCCCCAGGTTGATGACCTCATAGCCGTTGTTCGTCAGGATGATGTCCACCAGGTTCTTGCCGATGTCGTGGACATCTCCCTTCACCGTGGCGATCAGGAACCTGGCCTTGGCGGTGCGGCCACCTTCACGCTTCTCCATGTGGGGCTCCAGATAAGTCACCGCCGCCTTCATCGTCTGGGCTGACTGCAGCACGAAGGGAAGCTGCATCTGACCGGAGCCAAACAGGTCACCCACCACTTTCATGCCGTCCAGCAGGAAGGTATTGACGATCTCAAGCGGCGCATACCGCTTCAGGGCAAGGGCAAGGGCCTCCTCCAGACCGATCCGCTCACCATCGATGATGTGCTGCCCGAGCCGTTGCTCAATGGGAAGCTCGGCCAGGCGGGGGGCCGTGGCTCGTCCAGCCTTCGCGCTGACGCCCTCGAACAGGGTGGTCAACGCAGTGAGTGGGTCGTAGGTGCAGACGTCGCCATCGAAGCGGCGGCGATCATGAATCAGGTCGCGACAGATCCGCTGGTGCGTTTCGCTGATCCTGGCCAGGGGAAGAATTTTGGCCGGCGAGACGATCGCTGCATCCATGCCGGCCGCACAACAGTCGTGCAGGAAGACGGAGTTGAGTGTAAGGCGGGCCACTGGGGACAAACCAAAGCTGATGTTTGATATGCCCAGGACCACGTGTACATCCGCTAAGTGCTTCCGAATCAGACTGATGGCGGCAATGGTGGCAGCGCCGTTGAGACGGTCCTCTTCAATGCCGGTTGAGATAGGCAAGGCAAGGGGATCGTAGAAGAGTTCACGGGCAGGAATGCCAAATGCCAGTGCATCGTCATAGGCGCGCCGGGCGATGGCGAACTTCTTCTCCGCCGTGCGGGCCATGCCCTCCTCGTCGATGCTGCCGATCACCACCCCAGCGCCATAACGTCTGGCCAACTCCAGCACCCTGAAGTAACGGTCGTTGCCGTCTTCATAGTTGGTGGAGTTGAGAATGCATTTTCCGCCGGCAATCTTGAGGCCAGCTTCCATTTTTTCCCACTCGGTGGAGTCGAGCATCAGCGGCAGGTTGACATTGGTCACCAGATGGCTCACCAGCTCATACATATCTGCTGCGCCATCGCGACCGACATAGTCGACGTTCACATCGAGAACATGGGCGTTCTCCCTGACCTGTTGCCGCGCCACTGCCACCAGTCCATCCCAGTCCTCGGCATTGAGCAGCTCCCGCACCTTGCGGGAACCGCTGGCGTTGAGACGTTCACCGATGATCAGGAAGGAGTTGTCCTGCAGATAGGGGGTGGCCCCATAGATGGACGCCGCAGCGGCCTCATAGCTGAAGCATGGTCTGCTGCTATGCAATGCAGGCGTGCGCACCTGCCGTTGCCTGGGCGTCAGTTCAGCGGAGAGCTCCACCAGAGCCCGGATATGGGCCGGCGTGGTGCCGCAGCAGCCACCGATAACCTGCACGCCCAGGTCTTCGATGAAGTGCATCAGCGCCATCTTCAGCTGGATGGGTGTCAGCCGGTAGTGGGCCACGCCACCCACATTCTCTGGCAGTCCCGCGTTGGGAATGCAGCTGATGACAAAGGGAGAATATTCACTGAGATGGCAAATATGCTCCTTCATCAGATCAGGTCCGGTAGCACAGTTGAGCCCGAGCACATCAATAGGGAAGGGCTCAAGGATGGAAACGACAGCAGCAATATCAGAGCCCACCAGCATTGTACCGGTGGCTTCCATTGTCACTGAAACCACCAGGGGACGGCGTTGGCCTGTGCGAGCAAAGGCATCCTCAATACCACCAAGGGCTGCCTTGATCTGCAGCACATCCTGGCAGGTCTCGACCATCAGGAGATCAACATTGCCCCGCAGCAAGCCTTCGGCCTGCTCTGAAAAGCTCTGCCGCAACACGTCGAAGTGGACATGGCCCAGGCTGGGCAATTTGGTGGTGGGCCCCATGGAGCCCGCCACGAAACGGGGTTTCTGCACTGTGCTGTAGCGAGCGGCCATCTCCCTGGCCAGTTCCGCCGCACGGCAATTCAGCGCCATCGCCTGATCTGCCAGGCCGTATTCGGCCAGCACGATCGAGGTTGCCCCGAAGGTGTTGGTCTCGATCACATCACAACCGACCTCCAGAAACCCCTGGTGCACGGCCTGAACCGCATCGGGACAGCTGACCACCAGATGTTCGTTGCAGCCCTCCAGGCCGGCACCGCCGAAATCCTCAGCGGTCAGATTCATGGCCTGCAGCGAGGTGCCCGTGGCGCCATCGAACACCAGTACCGGCCGGGCAGGGCTATGCAGACGGTCGAGGAAGGCGAAGCCTGAGTTCACAACTGCAGCGACGCCCATGCACAATCCTGCACTCGGCGCAAGTTTAGAGGTGACCCCCGCCAGGGTCGGCAGGCTCTTCGGGCTACCCCGGGGGCCAGGGCTCAGTCACTGCTGGAGATGGCTGTCACCCAGTGGGCGTATTCGCTGTCCCGCCCCTCGGTGATGGCAGTGAAGCGCGTGCGCAGCAGCTCCATCAACGGCCGCCGTGGCGACAGTTCCGTGGTTTCGATGCGGCGCACCGGTGTCATCTTCGCCGCCGTGCCGGTGAGGAACACCTCCTCGGCAATGAACAGCTCCGACTTGTCGATGGGGCGTTCCACCACGGGCAATCCGATCGAGCGTGCCAGCTCGATCACGCTGGCGCGGGTGATGCCTTCAAGGATGTCCTGATCCACGCCAGGCGTGAACAGCACGCCATCGCGAACGATGAACACGTTCATGCCCGAGGCCTCACTCACCTTGCCGGCGGCGTTCAGCAGGATGGCCTCGTCGAAACCACTGGCCACTGCTTCGGTCTTGGCCAGGGAACTGGTGATGTAGGCGCCGGAGATCTTGCCGCGCAGGGGCAGGGAACGGTCCTCCTGGCGGGTCCAGCTGCTGAAGCGACAGCTCACGCCATCGGGGGAGAGATAATCCCCCAGCTCGATTCCGTAGATGCAGAAATCAGTCTCGATGTTGTGGAGGCGCGGAGCGATGCCCAGGTCACTGGTGTAGACGAACGGGCGCAGATAGATGGGCTGCTTCGGCTTGTTGGCCTTGATCACAGTCTCGATCGCCGTCATGATGGTTCCGGGCGCCAGCTCGGTGTTGAGTAGGCGGGCGCTCTGGCTCAGGCGCTGGCTATGGCGATCAACACGGAACAACAGCATCCGGGTGGCGTCGGTTGGGTCGGGGATGGCGCGCATGCCGCCGAATGCCCCGGTTCCGTAATGAAGCGCGTGGGTCGCCACGGAGACCCTGGCGTCCCGGAAATCAATGCAACGGCCCTCGAACCAGGCATAGGGCAGAAACTTGTGCATGCCGACTGGCCTCGATCGCGCGTCAATCTTCCCATCCGCACTTTCCGCGCGCTGGCAGGGCAGGGGATTGAGCAGGATGGAGGCCATGCATCGTCTTGCCAGTCTCCCCGGAGTGCAGGAAGCGGACGGGGCCGTTGCCCTGGTGGAGCAGGCTGGCGCAGCGATCCTGTTCCTGACGGCCGCCGAATCCGATCTGCTCAGCCTCAGCAGGGCGCTGGATCAGCGCTCTGCGGCAGGCGCCGGGACAGCCCGGCCGTTTCCGGCGGTCCGGGGGCTGAACCTGAGGGCGCTGCGGCATCCCGCCAGCATCGACCACTATCTGCACGTCACCGTGGCCAGGGCACGGCTGGTGCTGGTGCGACTGCTGGGGGGTCGCGGCAGCTGGAGCTACGGCCTGGAGCGATTGCTGGTCTGGAGCCGGGGGGGTGGGCGCCATCTGCTGGTGATGGATGGTGCGGGACCGGACCCCCATCTGGAGAGCCTCTCCACCACCACGCCGGCCTACACCGGCAAGGTCGCCGCCGCCCTGGCCATGGGTGGCCCCTGCAATATGGCCGCTGTGCTCAGCAGCCTGGAGTGGCTGGTGGGTGAAGGGCGCGAGACAGCGCCGACCCCCGTGCCCATCGAGGACCCCCTGCTCCACGACTGGCGCGACGAAGGGGGGACACCGGTAGGGGTGCTCTTCTACCGCGCCCTGGCCCAGTGTGGTGATCTGGCGGTGGTGGACGGGCTGATCGCGGCCTTGCGTGGCCAGGGACTGGCACCCAAGGCCCTGCTGGTGAGCGGCTTGAGGCAGGCACCGCTCCAGGACGCGGTGCAGCGGCTGTGGCGCCGGGAGGCTGTGGCGGCGGTGGTCTGTGGCACCGGCTTCGCCACGGTGGACCTCAGCCTGGCGGAAGCCGGTGCCCC
>SRMO01000034.1:29635-56825 GCA_004768415.1 Aphanocapsa feldmannii 277cV
AGCCTGGCCGTGCCGGTGTTGCAGCTGATCTGCAGCAGCCAGAGCAGGGAGCACTGGCTGCGCAGCAGCGTGGGACTGGGACCGGTGGACCTCACCATGCAGGTGGCGCTGCCGGAGCTGGATGGCCGCCTGCTGGGCCGGGTGGTGGGCTTCAGGGAATTGCAGGGTGAGGACAGCCGCCTGCAGACGGCGCTGCACCGCTCCGTACCCGACCAGCAGCGACTGCACTGGACTGCCCGCCACCTGCACAGCTGGATCAACCTGCGTCGCACACCGCGGCAGCGGCGGCGCATCGCTCTGGTGCTGGCCAACTACCCGAGCCGCAATGCCCGTCTGGCCAATGGTGTGGGTCTGGACACCCCTGCAAGTGCGGCCGCCGTCCTGGGCTGGCTGCGTCAGGCCGGCTATGGGCTGGGGGCTGACCTGCCGGCGGACGGCGATGAGCTGATCAACGCCCTGCTGCGCGGCCAGACCAACGATCCCGAGAGCCACCAGCTGAGACCGCTCACCCATCTGCCCCTGCAGGCCTACCTGCGTTGGTACAACGCTCTATCGCCCGGTTTTCGAGCGGGGCTGGAGCGGCACTGGGGGGCGGCGGAGCAGGACAGGGAACTGGAACCGGAGGGCTTCCCGATCCGTGGCCTGCGCTTCGCTGAGGTGGTGCTGCTGCTGCAGCCCAGCCGCGGCTATGAGCGTGATCCGGCCCTCAGTTATCACAGTCCCGACCTGCCCCCCACCCACCACTATCTGGCCACCTACCACTGGTTGCAGCGATCGTTCGGTGCCCATGCCGTGGTGCATCTGGGCAAGCACGGCAACCTCGAATGGCTGCCCGGCAAGGGGGTCGGGCTGAGCTGTGACTGCGGGCCCGATGTGGTGCTGCAACCCCTGCCCCACCTCTATCCCTTCATCGTCAACGATCCCGGTGAGGGAACCCAGGCGAAGCGCCGCAGCCATGCGGTGATCGTGGATCACCTCACCCCTCCCCTTGGCCGCGCCGGCCTCCACGGCCAGGAGGCGGTCCTGGAGCAGCTGCTGGATGAATACTGGGAAGCGCAGCAACTGGGCAGCAGCCGGGTGCAGCCACTGCGGGCACAGCTACGACAGCTGCTGGTGAAACTCCACCTGACCGATCAGCCGGGTGATACGGCGAGGGCTGCTGAGGCAGACCCGGAGGCCTGGCTGGATGGCCGGCTGAACGCCGCCGATGGCTATCTCTGCGAACTGAAGGAAGCGCAGATCCGCCTCGGCCTGCATCGACTCGGCAGTCGACCGGAACCGCGGCTGGAAGGGGAATTGCTGCTGGCACTGGCCCGTGCCCCCGGGCCGGGGCGTCAGGGGCTCACCCAGGCCCTGGCGGATGATCTGCAGCTCGGCCTCGATCCCTGGCGGGATGGGCTGGACCAACCCCTGGACAGCACCGACCTGGAACGGCTGCGGCAGTCGGGTCTGTGGAGCGACGAGCGCCTTCCGGGGGGCCACGGAGCCAGGCTGGGAGATGCCATCGCCCTGCTGGAGGCATGGTGCCTGGACCAGCTGCAATCCCTGCTCGATGTCGGCAGCACCAGCACCAGCAGTGGCAGTGGTGACAGCGCCAGCAGCGACTCCGTTGCAGCGGCCCATGTGATCGGCTGTGGCCCTGCCACGCAGCGTTGTCTGGAACAGGTGCGGCAGCACCTGTTGCCGCGGCTGACGGCCTGCGCCGAGCGGGAGCGGGAGGCCTTGATGGGGGGGTTGGACGGCGGGCGCATCGCCGCGGGGCCCGCCGGTGCCCCCACCAGGGGACGTCCCGACGTGCTACCCACTGGGCGCAACTTCTACAGCGTGGATCCGCGCGGACTGCCGACGGAAACGGCCTGGGCCCTGGGCTGCAAGGCTGCTGACCAGCTGTTGGAACGGCATCTCCAGGACGAAGGTGAACCACTGCGGCACCTGGCCCTCTCGGTGTGGGGTACCGCCACCATGCGCAACGGCGGGGACGAGGTGGCCCAGTGCCTGGCCCTGATGGGCGTTCGCCCCCTTTGGGACGGGGTAAGCCGGCGCGTCCACGATCTGGAGGTGATTCCCCAGCATCAGCTGGGGCGACCCAGGCTGCACATCACTCTGCGGATTTCAGGCTTCTTCAGGGACGCCTTCCCCAGCCTGATCCAGCTGCTGGGCAAGGCCGATCGGCTGGTGCACCAGGCCAGCCTGCTGGAGCATGACGCCAGCGCCAGCGCCAGCGGCACCACTGCCGCGTTTGCTTCTGCTTCTGCGCCCGGGTGTGAAACAGAGCAGGCCGCAGCGGAAGGACTGCTGCGCATCTACGGATCAGCGCCCGGGGCCTATGGCGCCGGCCTGCAGGGCCTGATCGAGAGCGGTGCCTGGGAAGAATCGGCTGATCTGGCCACTGCTTTCCTGCACTGGAGCGGCTGGCGCTACGGTAGTGATGGCAGCGGTGGCGTGGTGGTTACCGCTGACCGGGAGGGTCTGGAGCGACGACTCGGCGATGTGGACGCCGTGCTTCACAACCAGGACAACCGCGAGCATGACCTGCTGGATTCCGATGACTACTACCAGTTCCAGGGAGGGTTGACAGCAGCGGTGACCACGCTGCGGGGCGAGCGGCCGGCCACCTGGTTCGGCGACCATTCCAGGCCCGACCAGCCGCGGGTTCATGGCCTGCGCCGCGAGCTGGACAAGGTGATTCGTTCCCGCCTGCTCAATCCCCGCTGGCTCGAAGGCATGCAGCGCCATGGCTACAAGGGCGGGTTCGAGCTGGCCGCCAGCCTCGACTATCTGTTTGCCTATGACGCCACCACAGCGATGGTGCCGGACTGGGTCTATGGCGCGATCACGGAGCGCTGGCTGAGAAACCCGGCGGTGCGACAGTTCCTCGAACAGAAGAACCCCTGGGCACTGCGCGACATGGGCGAGCGGCTGCTTGAAGCCCACCACCGCGGTCTCTGGGATGGGGCTGACGACAGCGCCATCGGGCTGCTGCAGCAGCTGGTACGTGATTCCGATGCCCTGCTGGAGCAGGGAGGGGGCAAGGCCAACGGCGGCGGCGGCAGCGCCGATCACTGAGTACGCTGCATCCGGGTCGCCGCTGTCCGGGGAAACCCGCGGCTTCGATCATGCAGGTTCGGATCACTCAGAGATCGAGATCCCTCAGCATGGAACGGAAGGGATCAATGGAACCGCTCTTGCTGGACGGTGCCTGTCTGGGCTTCACCTGAGCGGCTTCCTCAGCCTTCCTCTCGGCGGCGACGTCCTTGCGGGCCACGGGTTTGGCTGCATCGACCTTGCCCCAGCTGTTGGTGCCACCGAGGTCGGCACGCTTGAGTCGCCGTGCCATCTCCCTGGGATCGATGGCGCTGGGGAAGGTCTTGCGCACGGGCTTGGGGACGCCGCTGCCGGCTGGAGCGGGGGGGGCATCAGGCCTGGCTTCGGGGAGGCCGGCGGACACATTTGTCACCTTGGCATCCATGGAGGCCACATCCTTGATCAGCTCCTTGTTGGTGGGGCTATCGGCATTGGCCGGGAAGGTGTGCCTGATGGTGTTGCTGCGGCGCATGTAGGCAACGTCGCCGAGGCTGCCTGAAGCATCAGCGTCGAGAAAGAACGCTTCCTTGCCGGGATCCTTGGACTCACCAGGCTTGGCACGGAAGCGGTCGAACAGTCCCATGGTGTTTCCGAGAGCAAGATCAACGGATGTGAATTTTATGATGTTTTATACAGGCTCGGATTGCTCCGGTCACACGCTGCAACGCTGCCGTGGCTCAGCGGCCGGTCAGAACAAAGCCGTGGGTGTCGGTGCCTGCCGTGGCCAGCAGGCCCAGCCCACGGCGGGCCAGATCAATGCTGCGGCAGGTGGGACCCGTGGGTCTCCAGGATGCGCCCATCTCGTAGTCGTACCAGGTTTCTGCCGCGTCGAAGTGCAGGGCTGTCGCCGCCTGCAGCAGAACGGCAAAGGGAAGCCGATAGCGGGCCGGATGGGCCAGCACTGCCAGGCCCCCTGCCTGGTGGATGGCCTCCGCCACGGCACCCGCATGGAGGCCTGCCCCTCGGGGTGCCTCCCCCTGCAGGTAGGGCGCCATGGCGGGATGGTCAGCCTCGAACCCGAGGCCCAGCACATGCACCAGGCAGGTGCTCAGCAGGCAGCTGATTTCCGTGCCACGCCACAGGGTGGGTACCACATCGCCCGCCGCCCTCCTGGCCTGCAGAACCGACTGGGCTTCAGCGAAGGCACGATCGCTGTGGTGGTCGGTGATCGCCAGATGCTCCAGGCCCAGATCAGCAGCCTGGCTGGCCAGGGCCACGGGCGAAAGGCTGCCGTCGCTGCAGAGGGTGTGGCAGTGCAGGTTGACCCGCCCGGGGCAGCAGCCTTCGGTGAGCGACTCCAGCACGGCCGTGAGGGGGTGACGCGTCCACTGACCGGGCACATCAGCCGGCATGGGACCCTGCCTCACGCTCTGCACGGAGGCGGCGTTTGCGGGCATAGAGCTGAATGGAGGCCGCCATGGCAATCACCAATCCGGCGCTGAGCCATGTGGTAGCACCGCTGGGGAAATCGTTCTTGAACACCACCAGCATCACCACCACCACCAGCAACAGAGTGGGAGCCTCATTGAGGGCGCGCAGCTGACGACCACTCCACTGACAGCTGTTGGCATGCAGTTGGCCCATCAGCCGGTAGCAGAAGGCGTGATAGGCCAGCAGCAGCGCCACAAAACCGAGCTTGGCGTGCATCCAGCCTTCCCGGAGCCAGCCGGGATTGACGACCAGCAGGCCGATGGCCATGGTGACGGCCACCGCCATCCCGGGAGTGGTGATGATGTTGGCCAGGCGCCGTTCCATCAGGCCGTATTGCTGTCTGAGCAAGGGCCGCACGGCTTCAGGCTGCTCTTCCGCTTCGACGTGGTAGATGAACAGCCGCACCAGATAGAAGAGACCGGCAAACCAGACCACCACACCGATGATGTGAAAAGCCTTGAACCACAGGTAGGCCTCGGCGGGCAGCTCCATGCTGACTGCTGTGCTGCGCTCCATTAAAAGACGCCCCGGGGCAGCGGGCGAATCATCGCTGCCGGCTTGTCAGTGCCTGTTACGCAGTGCCTGCGGGCCGTATCTGCAACGCGTCAGGGCAGTGCGGGGGCGGCAGGCCATGCAGTGAGGTGCCACCTGACTTTGGCGAGTCAATGGGGGCTGACCGCGCGGAAGAAGCGATTGTCGAGCTGCCCTTCAGGCTCACCACCAGCTCCTGCAGTGGATCTCAGCGTCGGGCTGGCTGCAGCGCGTCCTGTGTCACCAGCACGTCAGCACCCGGTTGGGTGGGTGCTCATCACTGGATTGGGGCTGGGAGGAACCCTGTGTTTCCGAAGAGGGTCAAAACGGTCCTCCCGGCAATTTTCGAAATGGTTATGGATGATCGTTCCATCCCTGTCAGCACAGATCGACCTGCCTTCACCATGGCAGCGATCACAGAGCGGAACCAGCATCTCTTCCGCCGTCACCAGCAGCTGCGCCACTGCCAGGCTGCCAGCGCAAGCCTGCTGCGGTCTCGCAACCGCTTGGTGACGCTCAACTGGTCCCTGGTGAAGCAGGTGGCATCCCGCATGCTGCATCGCTCACCACTGCCCTTCGATGACCTGGTGCAGATCGGCAGCTTCGGACTGATCCGGGCGGTGGAGCGCTTCAATCCGGACAATGGCACGGCATTCAGCTCCTTTGCCGTTCCGTTGATCCGCGGAGAAATCCTTCACTTTCTGCGGGACCATGCCCATCCCCTGCGCAGTCCCCGACGCCTGCGCGAACTGCACAGCAGGGGGCGGAAGCTGCAGCAGGATCAAGGCATGGGGCGGATGCCGAGCCTCAAGGAGCTCTGCAGACGGCTGGGCGTCAGCCTGGAGCACTGGCAGGCGGCGGAACAGCTTCACCATGCCCTCCGCCTGCGCAGTCTCGATGGGCCCGCCCAGCCGGGCGAAGAGGAGCGGGGATCTCTTGTCGATCTGTTGCCGGCCCCTGTTGCGGAAGAGCCCGTTACGCCCAGGAAGCAACTGCAGCTGCAGCGGCTGCTCGCCAACCTGCCTGTGCTCCAGCGGCAACTGTTGCAGGCCTGTGTGATCGAGGGACGCAGCCAGCGGGACGTGGCCCGTAGCCTCGGCATCACACCCTCCCGGGTGAGTCGTTCACTCCGCGCCAGCCTGGCGGAACTGCGCGGTGATCCCGAAGTGCGGCAGTGTTTGATCAATGTCGATCTCCACTGAGCAGCTGCGGGTCTCGCTCAACGGGCCAGGGAGACCAGCAGGGACAGGGCGGCAGCCAATGTGGTCATCAGCCCATTGACGGCCTCATTGCTGAGCCAGCCCAGCCGCACCTGGGCCACACTGCCGATCCAGCTCTCCGCCAGACTCGCCAGCACCGCCACGGCCACCACCTGGCCCAGGGCTCCTGACAGCTCTGCTGCGCTGCTGCCCAGCAATCCCAGGGCTGCCGCCGCGCCAGCCAACAGCAGGGCACCCAGCAGGCCCGCCAGGGTGCCCTCCAGGCTCACGGCTCCTTCCGTGCCCGGCGCCACCTGGCAGAGGTCGGTGATGCGAAGGGTGCGACGACCCCAGCGCTTGCCGATCTCACTGCCACAGGTGTCGGCAAGCTTGGCGGCAAAGCTCGCCACAAAGGCAAGCCTCAGGGCTGCCAGCAGTGCTGGGTCGCCCCCATGGTTGTCCACCAGGGCGATGCAGATGGCCACCACCGTGGCCGCAGCGGCCGATCCCCAGACGTTTTCCGGCCCGCGCCGGCCATCCCGGCCCTCGGCAATGCCAAGCTCCTGTTTGCGCTGCAGCCCCAGCCGCGTCACCAGGGAGCCAGCAGCCAGATAGAGCACCGCCAGACTCCATCCACGCCAGCCCAGACATCCCCAGAGCACGGTGCCCAGTGCGCCGGCGTGGATCCAGCCGCGTGGCGTGAGCAGGGGCAGGCGGGTGGCGGCAGCGATCAGCACCAGGTTGACAAGCAGGGCCGTCAGCCAGGTGAGCAACAGGGGCATTCGCACCGCTTCGAAGTGTCACGATCCTGGCAGTGGTCTCCGCAGGATCTGATGCCGCCGGCACCACCACACCCGGCACCACCACACCAGATCTGGTGTGCAATCCCTGCTTCGGAGGCCAGGACACCATCCATCTTGCGAGCCCCCGTAGCCTGATGGTTGCCGTTCCAGAGCCCGGCTTGAGCTTCGTTGCCCTCCACAACCACAGTGATTTCAGCCTGCTTGACGGCGCTTCCCAGCTGCCGGCCATGGTGGAGCGGGCAGTGGAGCTGGGCATGCCCGCCATCGCCCTCACGGATCACGGGGTGATGTATGGCGCCATCGAGCTGCTCAAGCTCTGCGGCCATGCCGGAATCAAGCCGATCATCGGCAACGAGATGTATGTCATCAACGGCAGCATCGAGCAGCCCCAGCAGAAGCGGGAGCGCCGCTATCACCTGGTGGTACTGGCCAGGAACGACGTCGGTTATCGCAACCTGGTCAAGCTCACCAGCATCAGCCACCTCCGTGGCATGCGCGGGCGCGGCATCTTTGCCCGCCCCTGCATCGACAAGAAACTCCTGCGCCGGTACAGCGAAGGCCTGGTTGTCTCAACTGCCTGCCTCGGAGGTGAGATCCCCCAGGCTATTCTGCGGCGTCGCCCCGATGTTGCCCGCCAGGTTGCTGCCTGGTATCGAGAGGTCTTCGCTGACGACTTCTACCTGGAAATCCAGGATCATGGCGCCCTGGAAGACCGCCTTGTCAACACTGAGATTGCCCGCATCGGTGCTGAGCTCGACATTGAGCTGATTGCCACCAATGACGCCCACTACCTCAGTGCTGGGGATGTAGAGGCCCATGACGCCCTGCTCTGCATGCTCACCGGCAAGTTGGTGGCGGACCAGAAACGGCTTCGTTACACCGGCACGGAATACATCAAGAGTGCCGAGGAGATGGGGCGACTCTTCCAGGATCACCTCGATCCTGCCCTGATTCAGCGGGCCCTGGACAACACCCTGCGGGTGGCGGAGAAGGTGGAGAGCTATTCCATTCTGGGGAAGGCCCGCATGCCCCGCTTCCCCATTCCCGAGGGCCATGATGCCACCAGTTTCCTGCGCGAGATCAGTGAGCAGGGTCTGAGGCAACGCCTGCATCTGCCCGAAGACGCTTTGATCCCGGGCGAGTATGGCAAGCGGCTCAGCTATGAGCTGGACGTGATGGCTCAGATGGGTTTTTCCACCTATTTCCTGGTGGTCTGGGACTACATCCGTTTTGCCCGGGAGCAGGGCATCCCCGTGGGACCGGGCCGTGGTTCCGCTGCCGGCTCCCTGGTGGCCTACAGCCTCAGGATCACCAACATCGATCCGGTCCACAATGGTCTGCTGTTCGAGCGTTTTCTCAATCCCGAACGCAAGTCGATGCCGGATATCGACACCGATTTCTGCATTGCCCGCCGCGCTGAAGTGATCGACTACGTGACGGCGCGCTATGGTGAGGAGAAGGTGGCCCAGATCATCACCTTCAACCGCATGACGTCCAAGGCGGTGCTGAAGGATGTTGCCAGAGTGCTCGATATTTCCTACGGCGAGGCGGATCGGCTGGCCAAACTAATCCCTGTGGTGAGGGGAAAGCCCGCCGAACTCATAACAATGATCAGCGAGGAAACAGCCTCACCGGAATTCAGGCAGAAATACGAGAACGACGACAAAGTGAAGCACTGGGTAGACATGGCCATGCGCATTGAGGGGACCAACAAGAGCTTCGGGGTGCACGCGGCAGGTGTGGTGATCGCCGCCGACCCCCTGGATGAGCTGGTGCCGCTGCAGCGCAACAACGATGGCCAGGTGATCACCCAGTACTTCATGGAGGATGTGGAATCACTGGGTCTGCTGAAGATGGATTTACTGGGGCTCAAGAACCTCACGATGATCGACAAGACCATTGAAATGGTGGCCCGCCAGGGTCAGCGTCGCATCGATCCGGATGATCTTCCCCCGGATGATCCGGCCACCTATGACCTACTGGCCAGGGGGGATCTGGAAGGGGTGTTCCAGCTCGAATCCAGCGGCATGCGCCAGATTGTGCGGGATCTCAAGCCCTCCTGCCTGGAGGACATCTCCTCGATTCTGGCACTGTATAGACCCGGCCCCCTGGATGCGGGACTGATTCCCCGATTCATCAACCGGAAACATGGTCGTGAGGCCATTGATGTCACCCACAGCAAGCTCGAACCAATCCTGAAAGAGACTTACGGGATCATGGTCTATCAGGAGCAGATCATGAAGATTGCCCAGGATCTGGCTGGTTACTCCCTCGGCGAAGCGGATCTGCTGCGCCGCGCCATGGGCAAGAAAAAGGTATCTGAGATGCAGAAGCATCGGAGCATCTTTGTCAATGGCGCCCAGCAACGCGGCGTTGACGCCGGCACTGCCGACGCCCTGTTCGACCAGATGGTTCTGTTTGCTGAATACTGCTTCAACAAGAGCCATTCCGTTGCCTATGGCGCGGTGACCTATCAGACCGCCTATTTCAAGGCCAATTATCCGGTTGCCTTCATGGCTGCCCTGCTGACCGTCAATTCCGGCAGCACTGACAAGCTCCAGCGCTACATCGCCAACTGCGCCGCTATAGGCATTGAGGTGATGCCACCGGATGTGAACCAGTCAGGCCTGGATTTTACCCCGATAGACAACCGCATTCTGTTCGGACTTGCTGCCATCAAGAACCTGGGTGACGGGGCCATCCAGGGTCTGATGGAAAGTCGCCATACTGCCGGTCCGTTCAGATCACTGGCGGATCTGTGTGATCGGATGCCAACCACGCTGGTGAACAGGCGGGCCCTCGAGGCTCTGATCCACAGTGGTGCCCTGGATGGGCTGGATGCCAAGGGCAACAGGGCCCAGCTGATGGCCGATCTGGATCTTGTGGTGGAGTGGGCCAGCTCCCGGGCCAGGGATCGCGACAGCGGTCAGGGCAATCTTCTCGACCTGCTGGGAGGCGTTGATACGCCCCACTCCGACGGACTGAAGACGGCCCCCAGGGCGACTGCGGTGGCTGACTATCAACCCAACGAGAAGCTACGCCTGGAAAAGGAGCTCGTCGGTTTCTACCTCTCCGATCACCCGCTCAAGCAGCTGCGCAGGCCCGCGCGGCTGCTGGCACCGATCAGCCTTGACGCGCTGGACACCCAGCCGGACAAGGCCATGGTGAGCGCGGTGGTGATGGTGGCTGCGGTCAGGCTGGTCACCACCAGGAAGGGGGATCAGATGGCCATCCTCAGCATCGAGGACCTCAGCGGTAGCTGCGAGGCGGTGGTCTTCCCCAGGAGCTATGCCCGGCTCGGTGAGGGCCTGGTGGAGGATGCCCGCCTGCTGCTCTGGAGCAAAGTGGATCGACGCGATGACGCCATTCAACTGATTGTGGACGACTGCTGCGCCATCGACGATCTGCAGTTGGTGATCGTGGAGCTGGATCCAGCCCAGGCCGCGGATATCACGGTGCAGCATCGCCTGCGGGAAGTGCTGCAGCGGCTGCGGCCGAGAACGGCGGACCAGCGCAGCCGCAGCTCCTCCAGTGCCGATGGGCCGACGCCCCGGGTGCCGGTGATCGCTGCCCTGTGCCAGAGCAACCAGATCCGCTATGTGCGTCTTGGGCCGCAGTTCCGGGTGATGGATACAGACGCCGCGGTGACGGCACTGAAGGCCGCCAGATTCCAGGCCAGGGCCCAGCCCCTGCTGGCTGCCTGAGCCAGCCATGGGGTTGCGCGGCCTGGCTGTTGCTTGCCCACGGCCGGGGCAGCGCCAGGGGGTTACCTGGTGATGTGGCGGTGGTACAGCTCTCGTCAATGAATCTCAGAATCTCAACGAGAGAATGCGGAGAATGCGTTTTTTTCCAGAGGTTCGCTACTGGCCAACGACTCGTTCAGAATCGATATGATATGCCAAGCGAGATCACCGGATAGATTTTAAACTTATCCAATTCATCCTGTAGTGACTCATGCTCATTCTCCAAATCTTCTTTCAGAGTCTCATACTGAGCTTGTAAAGCATCACAGTTGTTACCAGTAAGAGTAGCTGTACCATTTTCATTGATGTCAAAATTACAATTATAGCCAAAGTCATTGCTTGCAAGACTGCCTGAAGCCTGAAGCTTAGGTGCTCCATGGAAGAGCACGCCCGCATCCCAGAAGAAGCTAAGTCCTGATTTGCCTTGCCGACTATTCCAGCCAATGCCTAAATAAGGAGCTATCTCATCAAAATCTATATTGGCATCTAAATTACCATTTAGATCTGAACTATAATTTTGCCCATTGATATCAATATCCACGCCAACGGTCCCACTGGTACTAGCGGAGAAATCGTTGTTATTAATGAGTGCTCCACCTGAGATCTTCCAACCATTTCGGAAGGGACGTGCATCCAGCAAAAGCCCAAAAGAACTTAACTTTAAATCTCCTTTATATTTATTGTCAGATTCTTCTAAATCATAATCAAAATCATAATGGTTAACAAGAGCTCGGGCAGAGAACACCTTGGAGAAGTCGTATCCTCCTAGGACGCCCAAACCTAGTGTGCTGGCATGCGTGCCAAGTTGAAGACTACCCTGCCTCGAAGATTCAGGAGATTTCTCCTGAGCAGTCACTGCAGAAATGGAAGCGATGCTAAGCAACAGAGCTGTAAACAACGAGCTTTTTGCTTGCTTAAGGAAAGCTCGAACAATCGCTTCTGCCTCGTCTGAAAAACCTTGCTGGCCCGCGTGGTCAACTGCTTGCTTGGTCACTTGCGGAAATTCCTAAGCACACCGGTTGCGATTATACCACAACATCAGCCTGCCGGGACTGGGCACTGTGGGCAGCGGTGTGACCCGCATCCTGCAGACCCCGAAAGGCCGACAGCCCCTGCTACGACAACTGCAGCTGCGTCGTGTGGGTGTGCGCAGCCTCTCCAAGGCCAGGGATGTGACCCTGCCGCAGGGTGTCCTCGGCGATGACCTGGAGGCCGTGGTGGACGATCCCGGTGTCGAATCGGGGTGGAGGTGCCGGGGGGACTGGAGCCTGCCCGCAGCCTCATCCTCCGCGCCATCGCAGCGGCCAAGCCGGTGGTGACCGCTAACAAAGCCGTGATCGCCCGCCACGGGGCTGAACTCAGCGCCACTGCGGCCGAGCAGGGCGTCTACGTGTTGATGGAGGCAGCCGTGGGCGGCGGCATTCCCATCATCGAACCGCTCAAACAGTCTCTCGGGGCCAATCGCATCGAGCGGGTGAGCGGAATCATCAACGGCACCACCAACTATACCCTCAGCCCCATGGCCGAAGAAGGGATCAGCTTTGCGGAGGTTTTGCGCCCGTTCACGACTCTCCTTGATTCCCTTTCCGCTCAGGTCGATGAGCATGTGCTGATTGTAGCACAGGTGCTGCCAGGGGGCATTTGCGCTGAAAAAATGAACAAATATTTTGTCTCCGTTGCCATCTTGACAATCTCGAACAGGTAGACTAAAATGGTAATGTTAATGGTAAAATGTGAGGGTGTTGAAATGAAGTGGAACTCAGCCCATGCCGTCTCGGCCGGGGTGACGCTCTCCTTGGCAGCGGCACTTGCTGGACAGGCCTATGCCTCCTGCGACAGTGGCCAGAGAGTGAGCCACCAGGCTGCGGAATGCCTGCGCGTCAAGTGGAGCAACAACAGATGGCCGTCTCTGAGCAGCGTCGAAATGCAGAACCTGTGCTCGGACTACGGGACAGTCGTCGCAAAGGTCGAAAGAGAGGATGGCTCGGGTGACATATGGTCTTTGAGCGATGGCAGGACGCGAAAGACCTCGAATCTTTTCCCGACCGAGTCCGTTTACTGCTGTGAGGATTTGAGCGAACTTTGCAACAAATCGGACATCGTCAACGACGCTTCCTGCCTTGATCAATTCCTGGCAAGCCCCGCGAGTCAATTCTGCAGCCAATCGCAGGCCCGCCGAAGCGGCGACGACGATTGCGCAATTCTTACTGAGTGTAAGCCTCCCGAGCGCTCTGAAGGGGGATCATATCAGGGTGGTATACTAACAAGTACAACTGTGAGTTGGTCGGACACTGCAAAGCTGCACAGTTGTGGAGCCGGGCTGATCGTTGGAGAGTGTCCACCACCTCAAGACAGGCTGGAGGAACCTGACTACTGGGATGTGGGAGGAACCTGACCACTTGGAGGCGGACTGACACTTGGTGGTGTAACGAACCAGACATCTTGCGCAGCATCGTGTTGCTGATGGCCTCAGCCACTCCCGCCCAGACCAGCCCGCCGATGGGTCAGCCGTTCCGCCAGCAGGGCGCCGCAGAGTCCACTCGCCAGCCCCCCAGGCCGGGATCGATTCCACAAAGGCGATGGCCAGGGCCAGCCCGGGCAACGCTGCGTGAGGGATCAGGTTCGACAGCACCAAGCGCCGCTGCACCAGCAGCGAGGTATCGGTGGCCGGACAGAGCATTCCCACCAGCAAAGACATCAGCAGCGGCAGCACCCACCAGACCATCAGCAGAAGCATCCCGCCCTGCTGCTGCAGCGTGGCCGGCGGCAGGGCATGTCACAGGGGCACGGGACAGATTGCCGTGGACAGGCTGAGCTGCTCAGCCACAGCGGTGGTTGCCCAGATGCATGTCTCCAAGGGTGTGACGCACCGCCTGGGGTGAGCCTTGGGCAAGCAGGCGGCCATCCAGAACCAGCACATGATCGTAGCCGTCCAGGTCGGGACCCCAGTCATGGCTGCTCACCAGCAGGGTCATGCCTGCGTCGGCCAGCTGGCGCATCAGGCGCAGCAGCTGGGTGCGCGTGGGGGGATCGATGGCGGCACAGGGCTCGTCCAGCAGCAGCAGCTCCGCTGGTTGCACCAGGGTACGGGCCAGCAGTGCCCGTTGCTGCTGACCGCCGGAAAGCCGATCGAGGCGACGCCCTGCCAGGGCGCCGATACCGACCCGTTGCAGCGCCCCTTCCACATCACAGCAGCCGGAACGCTTGCCTCTCCTCCGCCCCAGACCCACAAAACCCTTCACCGTGATCGGGAAATGCCAGTCGATCTCGCTGCGCTGGGGCATAAGGGCCACCCGTCGGCGACAGCACTCCAGCTGCTCTCCCCCCAGAGTCATGCTGCCCAGCTGGGGCGGCTGTCCGCCCTGGAGAAGATGCAACAGGGTCGATTTGCCCGCGCCATTGGGCCCCACCAGGGCAGTGAGGGAACCGCTGCGGAGCCTGAAGTCCAGATCCTGGAGCACCGGCAGATCGCCATAGGCATGGCTCAGGCCGTTGACCTCAAGGCTCACCGCAACATCTGGCGATGGGTTCAGCTTAGGGACATGCCGGGCGACCGGCCAAGTGCGCCCACTCGCTACTGAAGAGTTGCCTGATCCTGAGCGAGCGGCACGCTGCGGGGTCATTCAGTGTGTTCCTGGGGGACTCTGGACAACCACCTCAGCAAAAGATCCACCCTGAGGCAGTGGCATGCCTCTCATGGGCCAAACCGCAGCAGTCGCTGGTCACCGGGAGGTTCTCCGCCGGCGCAGTGCTGCCAGGGACCGAGACCGGGAGGGGACAGCGCGGAGCATAATGGCCAGAATGCCCGCACCGCCGACAGGGCCTGCGACCGCCACCATGACCAGCACCGGCCCTCGTGTTTCCAGCAGTGAGAAGGAAATGCAGCACAACAGCATCGCCGTGCCGGTGACGATCCTGACGGGTTTTCTCGGTGCCGGAAAAACCACCCTCCTGAACCACATCCTCCGCAATCAGCAGGGTGTGAAAACGGCTGTTCTGGTCAACGAGTTCGGCGAGATCGGCATTGACAACCAACTGGTCGTCAGCACTGGTGAAGAGATGGTGAAGCTGAGCAACGGTTGCATCTGCTGTTCCATCAACGGCGAACTGCTGGATGCCGTCTACCGAGTGCTGGATCGCCGCGATCCTGTGGACTACATCGTGGTGGAAACCACTGGCCTGGCGGATCCGCTACCCGTGGCCATGACCTTCCTCGGCAGTGACCTGCGGGACCGCTGCCGGCTCGACTCGATCATCACCCTGATCGATGCGGAGAACTTCTCGCTGGATCTGCTGAACGGGGGTGTAGCTCGCAACCAAATCGTCTATGGCGATATTCTGCTGCTCAACAAGTGTGACCTGGTGTCGCAGGAACGGCTGCGCTCGCGGGAGGCAACCCTTCGGGAGATCAAGACGGATGCCCGCATCATGCACACCGTCAAGGGCAATGTGGCCCTGCCTCTGCTGCTCAGTGTTGGGCTGTTCGAGTCAGATCGCTGGTACAACGCTCTCGATGACACAGGCACCCAGGTGGCAGCACATGACCATGACCATAGCCATGACCATGACCACAGCCATGACCATGACCACAGCCATGACCATGGTCATAGCCAAAGCGATCATCTCAGCATCGAGGGCTTCACATCCCTGTCTTTTGCCAGCGAAAATCCTCTCTCGCTACGGAAGTTTCAGAACTTCCTTGACAATCAGCTACCTGAATCGGTGTTTCGCGCCAAGGGCATCCTCTGGTTTAACGAAAGCGAGCGTCGCCACGTCTTCCACCTGACCGGCAAGCGCTTCTCCATTGATGACGATGTCTGGACGACGCCACGCAGGAACCAGCTCGTGCTGATCGGTCGCAATCTCGACCACGACACACTGCGCCATCAGCTCAGGGCCTGCGTGGCCAGTGAAGGCGACAAGGGCTTCCTCTGAAGCAGATGTCACTGTAACGCCGGGAGTGCCACTGCTTCTCCTCTGCGGCAGCCAACTTACTCCTTCCAGGGTGGTTTCTCAAGATCACCTCGAAGGATTTGCCTCTTCCTGCATATGAAAACTCCTGCTGGCCACGCGATTCTTTGCCAGCACCTGCCTTGTCATCGCAACAGGTCATCCCGCAGAGGCAGGTTGCTTGATTGTTCGAGGTGCCTTCAATGCAGCTGTTGATGATGACGCTGTTTCCACTTCCGATGCACTGAAGCAAGGCCGCTCCGAGACCGGCACAGGTGCTGGTTGTTTTTTTTACACCGGTTTCCAGAATTTCCCAGCACACTAATGCATCAGAGTGGCTCAGCCTGCTCATTCAGGATTGCAAGATAAGCATTGTAGATGAACACCCGGTTGCGCTGTAAACCGGTGATCTCGCGGACAATCTGATGCTCCATCAGACTCTCCAGGGCCCTGGATACTGTCGGGAAGCTGCTTCCCGTCCGTTCCATCAGCTGCGAAATACTGGTCAGCGGTCGATCCTTCATGACGGCCAGGACCTGCCGCACACTGCCACGTTCTCCCCTGAGGCTGTCTTCGTCCTTGCGGAACAGCGCCAACAGCCGTTGCATAGTCTCGAACGCTGAAGTTGCCGTGCTCTCCACTCCCTCCAGAAAGAAGTCCAACCAAGCCTCCCAGTCACCCTCCCGACGCACGACATCCAGCAATTCGTAGTAGCGGCTGCGGTGTTGCTTGAAGAACAGACTCATGTACAGCAGCTGTGGTTTCCGCAGAATCCCGGCATCAGTCAGCATCATGCTGATCAGCATCCGGCCCAGACGTCCGTTGCCATCCAGGAACGGGTGGATCGTCTCGAACTGAACGTGAGCCAGGCCGGCCTTGATCAGTGGTGGCAGTGTCTGTTCGCTGTGTTCGTTATGGATGAAGGCCTCCAGATCAGCAATGCAGTTCCCCACGTCGCCAGGCGGAGGAGGAACGAAGCTGGTGTTGCCGGGCCGGGTGCCCCCAATCCAGTTTTGACTGCGCCGGAATTCCCCCGGCTGGCAGTGGGCCCCACGGCCCCTCGCCAGCAGCACCCCATGGATCTCTCGCAACAGCCGGGAGGACAGCGGAAAGCCATCAGCCAGCCGCTGGAGCCCATGGTTCAGTGCCTCAACGTAGCTCGACACCTCCACAACATCGTCGACGAAGGGCAGACCCGGAGCTCCCTCCAGCTCAAACAGCAAGAGGTCCGACAGTGATGACTGGCTTCCTTCGATCTGAGAGGAGAGCAGCGCCTCCCGCCGCACATAGGTGTAAAGAAACAGATCCGGCTCAGGCAGAAAGGCCACGACGCCGTCCAATCGCCCAAGGGCCAAGTGTGACCGATCCCTCAGGGCCTCCAGCCTGGCGCTCAGCTGCAGTGGCGGTGAAGGTGGCAGGCAGGCCGGAATGAAGGCCCTGGCGGTCTCGCCGCTTGTGGAGCTGGTCTCGTAGCGCCCTGTCTCGCCTCTCTGCATGACGCTCCTGCCGCCCTCTGGAACCTTGAATACGATGAGGGTTTATTAAACATTAGATCGCTTTTCTTTAATAAGCTCTGTTCCAGTGCTGAAGGCTGTGGCACGGGCCCCGCCTCGCCACCGCCAGCGCTCAGCGACTGGGGAACGCTGGATAATCCACGCGCTTGATCGTGACGGAACGGCTGGCCAGCCTTCTGATGGGGTCTTGCCCGCGTAGGTGCCGTGGCGTGCCGGAGAACATCCGCCGTGCGGGTGATTCCGGCAGTGCTCAGGCCTTGCATCGCGCCACACCTCGACCCTATGGACCCCCGGCGCGCGGGCGGCTGCAGGATGGGCGAGGACCTTCTCGAGGACCTCGGGAGCTTCGATGCACGCGATGAGCCGCAACGTGCCACCACACACCCCACGGCGGACTATCCAGAGACAGACCCAATGAAACCTGCCATTTGTCTTTCTCTATTTGTTGCCTCTGCATCGCCCTCTTTTGCAGACCAATCACTTGGCGTGTCATCGATTCATCTGACTGATGAAACTCAAAACCGCCCTTTAGCGTTGACGGTCTGGTATCCGGGTTATGGTGGTACGCAAGAGAATGTGGGTGCTAACGCCGTTTTCACTGGAGTTATCGCAGGCCGCGATGCATCACTGACCGAGGAGCGCCTTCCTGTGGTGCTCCTTTCCCACGGCGGATTGCGGTCAGCGGAAGATTCCGGCGCATGGCTAACCGCTGCGCTGGCTCGTGCTGGCTATCTTGCCGTCGAAATCAACGCTCCGCGACCTGGCATGGCTATCAACGCCGTAGCTGAAATCTGGCATCGTCCCAATGATGTTAGCCGGGCGTTGGATGCAATTTTGAGCGATCCTGACTGGTCGGAACACATTGATCAGGATCATATTTCTGTAGTGGGGTTTGCACTTGGCGCTACGGCAGCGCTGGCACTTGGCGGAGGCGAATTCGAGCTTCAAACTTTTGTTCAGCCCTGCAACGGAACCGCTGGTGGTCCTGACTGTGCGTGGTATCAGGCTCAGAATGTTGGCTTGGGGTCTGTTGACCGTGACGAGCTTGCCGAACCTCGCCGCGATTCACGCATCAGTTCAATTGTAGCAATTTCCCCTGAATATCTTGATGTATTTTCGGGCGGACTATCCTCCATCGACATTCCAACGATGTTCGTCGCGTTGGGACGCGATAACACAGCTCACACATCCCCTCAGCCGAACAGCTTCAGCCAAGCGATGTTTCCTGATGCGACGATGGCTGACGGCTTTCAGATCTGCACTCCAGCAGGCCCGGCAATTCTTGCTGATGGGGGCGGCGATCCTGCACTTTGTGGATTATCCAGCGAAGCACGACAGCGGATGCATCGTGCAATCGTAGACGAAATCGTGATATTCCTTGGCGAGAAATCTCGCAAGTAAGGCTTGGTGTTTCAGGGATAGTTATGGGCTGTCGGCTTGACCCAGAGCTGGCGCAAACCGTGCAGTGGTGTCTCAATTCCGGGGCCAGCTCCGGTCGCCCTGATAGCCGCTGAGGTCCGCCAGTTCGTCCATCTGCTTCACGCCACTGTCCTGCAGCACACCCTTGATCTCCCAGGTGGGATAGCCAACCACGCCCTTCGTTTCACAGAGCTCGGGCTGGGAACCCTGGCCGTCGGCTGCGCACTCCACCACATCGAGACTGGCCACGGCCTGCTTGCCGAACAGCTCCTTCTGGACGCTGCAGGCGTGACACCAGTAGGCGGTGTAGACCGTGGCACCGCTGTCAGTGAGGTGGTCTGCCAGGGCCACCTGGTCTGCCGTGCTGCTGCGTTGCACCTCGGGCGACGCCTTGCCGGGCAGATCGCTGTTCGCCAGCGGCCGCACCGCGTCGATCCAGGCCAGGGAGCCGAGGCCCACCAGCACCGCCACGATCAGGCCACGGAACAGCAGATTTCCCATGTCTTCCCAGCGGCGGCCCAGCACGCTGACCAGCAGGAGGCTGAGGGACAGGACCGCCGAGAGCACACAGAAAAAGCAGAAGGCCTGGATCTCGAACACCAGCAGCCCCATCAGGCTGATGCTGAACACCGCCATGGCACAGCTGATCAGGACCAGGGACGGCCAGGTGAGGCTATTGAGCTGCCGCCGCCAGTCGCCGCGGACCAGCAGGGGCAGCAGTGCCAGCACGATCACACTCAGGTAGGCAAGGCAACCGAACAGCGAGAGGGGCTGACCGAACGCCGTGCCCCAGGCACTGTTGAGCACCTTGTCGCACCCTTCACCACTGCCGGGGCAGGCCAGCACGGGGATCACATTCCAGTGCTTGAGGGTGATCACCCCGGTGTCGACGGCACCGACGCTGGCCAGGGCAGCCATGGTCAGCCGTGGCCACCTGAGCACCGCTTCCTGGCGATGACGGCGTCCGAGGCGGGTGGATCCCATCCGTTGAGTGAGCGGGCAGGATCTGATTATCCATGCAGCAGCCCACCTTCCCACAGAGCCCGCCACTGTCCAGCCACCACTGCTCAGGCCACCAGCCCCTGATCGGTTGCCTGGGGCGGCAAGGCGTCCAGCAGCTGTCGCAGGACCCGCACCCGTGCCGCATCCACCGGCGCGGAGACGACGCCACCTTCCTTGAGGGCGCTGGCCACGATCACGCCGTCACAGCCGGGGCAGAGGTTGGTGGCATTCCCACTGCTCACCCCGCTGCCCAGCAGCACCGGAGCGCCGCCAGCGGCCTGACGGGCAGCGGCCAGATCGGCCGGGGAGGCGGCAGACCCCGTCGCCACCCCGGAGACGATCACCCCATCGGCGCGGGCCCTCAGCAGCGTGTCCTTCACCACATCGGCCATGGTCCGGGCAGCCAGGGGCAGGGCGTGCTTGACCAGCACGTCTCCCAGCACCAGCACATCCTCCGCCCCCAGCAGCCGGCGCCGGCGCATCAGTTCCGCGGCCCGGCCCTGGATCAGCCCCTGGTCTGTCGCCATCACGCCGCTGAGCACATTGACGCGAATGAAACGGGCACCGCTGGCCAGGGCCACGGCCAGGGCTGCCAGGCCGTCATTGCGCAGCACGTTGATGCCCACCGGCAGCCGCCCCGCCCGCTCCACCACCCGGCTGGCAATGCGGGCCATGGCCGCCACGGTCTCTGCCGGCACACGCTCGGGAAAGAAGGGGTGGTCACCGAAGTTCTCCACCACCAGGGCAGCGGCGCCACCGGCCAGATAGGCCTCCGTGTCGGCAAGGGCAAAGGCCTCCACAGCCCCCAGCTCGCCGGACCAGTCAGGGGACCCGGGCAGGGCCGGCAGATGCAGCACACCGATCAGCGGGCAGCGCTGGGGGAAGAGCCCACGCCAGCGGGCCAGCGCCTGGTGGGTCATGGGTTTGCCGTCGCGACTGGGGTCCAGCCTCGCGGATGGGGATGGGTCTGTACCGCCGTCTGACAGGATCGGTGGCTGTGTGCCTGCCCTGCAGCGCCAGCCGATCCGGAGGCACCGCTTGAGCTCCCGCAAACCCACCGTCGCCTTCTCCCACCTCGGCTGTGAGAAGAACAGGGTGGACACCGAACACATGCTCGGCCTGCTTGCCCAGGCCGGCTACGGCACCAGCGCCGATGAGGCCGATGCCGACCTGGTGGTGGTCAACACCTGCAGTTTCATCCAGGAGGCCCGGGAGGAGTCGGTACGCACCCTGGTGACCCTGGCGGAGCAGGGTAAGCACCTGGTGATCGCCGGTTGTCTGGCCCAGCACTTCAGGGGCGAGCTGCTGGAAGCGATCCCCGAGGCCAGGGCCATCGTCGGCAGCGGTGACTATCAGCACATCGTGGAGGTGCTGCAGCGGGTCGAGGCCGGTGAGCGGGTGACCCGGGTGAGTGAGACCCCCACCTTCGTGGCGGACGAGCATCTGGTCCGCCATCGCACCACATCCGAGGCGGTGGCCTACCTCAAGGTGGCAGAGGGCTGTGACTACCGCTGTGCCTTCTGCATCATTCCGAGACTGCGTGGGGATCAGCGTTCCCGCACGATCGAATCGATCGTGGCCGAGGCACGGCAACTGGCCGCCCAGGGGGTGCTGGAGCTGGTGCTGATCAGCCAGATCACCACCAACTACGGCCTCGATCTCTATGGCAGACCACGACTGGCGGATCTGCTGAGGGCCCTGGGGGAGGTGGAGATCCCCTGGATCCGCGTCCACTACGCCTACCCCACCGGACTGACCTCAGAGGTGCTGGCCGCCTTCAGGGAGGTCCCCAACGTGCTGCCCTACCTCGACCTTCCCTTGCAGCACAGCCATCCGGAGGTGCTGCGGGCGATGAACCGTCCCTGGCAGGCCGAGGTGAGCGGCGGTCTGCTGCGGCGCATCCGCGCTGCCTTGCCCCAGGCCACCCTGCGCACCACCTTCATCGTGGGCTTTCCCGGTGAAACCGAACAGCACTTCCAGCACCTGCTGCGCTTCGTGGAGGAGCAACGCTTTGATCACATGGGCGTGTTCACCTTCTCCGCCGAGGCTGGCACTGCCGCCGCTGAGCTTCCCGACCAGGTGCCGGCCCGGTTGGCCAGGGAACGCCGCGACCGCCTGATGCTGGCCCAGCAACCCATCGCGGCAGCCTGCAACCAGGCCTGGGTGGGCCGCACCGTCGACGTGCTGGTGGAGCAGGAGAATCCATCCAGCGGTGAGAAGCTCGGCCGCTGCGCCCGCTTCGCCCCGGATGTGGACGGCCTGGTGCGGATCCGCGGTGATGCCGCTCCAGGGACGATGGTGGCGGTGGCGATCAACGCAGCCGACATCTACGACCTCCATGGCGAGGTGGTGGGCAGCCACCGCGCCGACGGTCATCCGCCACCGCTGAGCCCGGCATCTCTGTGACTGGTCTGGTGCGGTCGCTGCTGCGCAACCAGCAGGCCACCTTTCTGCTGGCCTCCAGCCTCAGCACCACCGGTTCCTTCGCAGGCCTCACCGCCAAGGGCTGGCTGATCCTGCAAGCCAGCGACAGCGCCCTGATCACGGCCCTCAACTTTGCCGGGCTGGCTCTGCCCAGCCTGCTGATCAGTCGCCACGCCGGCGTCCTGACGGACCGTCTGGGCTGCGAACGGGTGCTGGTGTGGGCTCAGTTCGGGCTGTTTGCCGGAGCTGGTGTCGCCGTCGTCGGCTATCCCCTCACCATCGGCACAGGGCAGGTGATCGTGCTGCTGCTCAGCACCCTGCTGGTGGGCGTCGCCAGCACCTACGAGCTGTCGGCCCGCAACAAATACTGTGCCCTGGTGGTGGACCGGCCCGAGCAGCTGGGGCGCTTCCTCGCCAGCTTTTCCGTGCTGTTCAACGTGGCCAAGCTGGTGGGCCCACCGATCGGTGGGTTCCTGGTGGCAGGCGTCGGGGCAAGCGCGGCACTTGGCATCGATGCCTGCAGCTATCTGATCCCCATCGCCACGGTGATCTGGATCCTGCGACCCCACCGCGAACGCGAGGAGCTCAGTGGCGGTGGCAATGCCGATCTGCGGGTGGCCTGGCGGGAGTGCGGCAGCGTGGTCCGCCACACCCTGCAGTTCACGGCCATCGCCTGCCTGATCGGCTTCTTCCATCCCGGCATGGCTTCGGTCATCGCCCGCGAAACCATCGGTCCCTCGCCCCAGGACCTGGGTCTGTTCACCAGCGTGCTGGCGGCGGGCAGCATCAGCGGTGGGTTGGTGCTGCGGCACCACAGCAGTGCCCTTGCGGCGCGCCCCTCCCTGCTGCTGGGAGGATCAGCCCTGATCACCGCCCTCTCCCAGCTGGGCATGGCCAGCGACCCTGGCCCCCGGGGTGCCCTGGTGCTGGCCTTCGGCATCGGCGCCGGTACGGCGGTGCTGCTCTCCGGTGCCAATCTGATCGGGCAGCTGCGCAGCGCACAGCGCATTCGCGGCCGGGTGGCCGGCATGGCCCAGATCGCCTTCCTCGGTGGCGGGGGCATGAGCGGTCTGGCGGCGGCCTCGCTGACCATGGGCTTCGGTCTACCCTTCTGCTTCGGTCTGCTGGGCAGCCTCGGTGCCATGGTTGCCCTGCTGGAACTGGCCCGTTTCGGCAGGGCCCCAACGACGGCTTGAGCCAGCATCCCCTGTGGCAGTCGTAGTGGTGGAGGCATCCCGATTCAGGCGTTCCCCGACCTTGCCGCACCACTGTCAGCGTCCCTGTCAGCCACCCCTTCGGCCTCTGCCCCACGGTCCCGGGACTGGCCGGTGGGGCAGAGGAGCGAGCAGTGATGGTGTCGATTCCACTGCCGGCTCTGGCCGGCACCTACCTGCGCATCGGGGCCCTGGGCTTCGGTGGCCCCCAGGCCCATCTGGCCCTGCTCCAGAACGAGATTGTGGAGCGACGGGGATGGGTGGCAGCGGATCGTTTCGACGAGGGCCTGGGACTGTGTGAGGCCCTGCCGGGTCCGGCTTCCAGCCAGATGGCCATCTACCTGGGCTGCTGCAGCCATGGCACGGCCGGTGGCCTGCTCTCAGGACTCTGCTTTCTCACCCCAGGTCTGCTGCTGGTGCTGCTGCTCAGTGCCCTGTGGCGTCAGGGTCAGGGGGTGATGCTGCTGCAATTGCCGCTGGCCCTGCTGCAACCGGTGGTGGCGGCGATCGTCTGGCGCTTCGCCTGGACCCAGCTGCAACGGCGTGACGCCCCCTGGCAACGGGCCACGACACTGCTGGTGGCGGCTGCCACCTTGCTGAACCATGCCGGCGTGCTGCCAGCTCCCGCCGGCCTGTTGCTGTTGCTGGCGGGACTGGCCCGGGCGATCCGGCCCGACCACGGCCTGTCCGGTCTGATCCCTCTACCCCTGCTGACCATGGGCTGCAAGCCTCTGCTGGCATCGCTGACAGGTCCTGGGATCGGCCTGGCGATCCCAGGGCTGTTCGCAGAGCTGTTTCTGCTGTTCTTCAAGGCCGGCCTGCTGATCTTCGGTGGCGGCCTGGTGCTGATTCCGCTGCTGCGGGATGCCGTTGTGGCCCAGGGCTGGGTCGATGCCGCCGGTTTCCTTGACGGGGTTGCCATCGGTCAGCTGACCCCTGGCCCCGTGGTGTTGACCAGTGCCTTCGTTGGCTACCAGGCCGGTTGGCAGGAAGGTGGTCCTGTGCTGGCGATCAGCAGCGCCCTGTGGGCCACCGTCGCCATCTTCCTGCCCAGCTTCCTGCTGGTGTTGATCGCCGCCCCCTGGCTGGAACGCTGGCGTCGGCTGATCCCGGTTCAGGCATTCCTGGCAGGGGTGCTGGCGGGGGTGCCGGGCCTGTTGCTTGCGGCGGCGCTGCCCATCACCCTGGGCAGCCTGCAGGGCAGCGCCGCCTGGGACTGTCTGCTGCGCGGGGCTGTCCTGGTGGCCGCCCTGGCGGCGGGAAGGCGCCTGCAACCAGCCCAACTGCTGCTCGTGGCCCTGCTGACCGGACTGCTGCCGAGCCTGGTGATGGCATGGCCGGAACTGGGCTGAGACAGCCAGACGCTCCCGGAAGGCCCGTTGCGCAAGGGTGAACTGGGAAGGTGCCGAGAGAGACTCAGATCAGGCGAATGCCACGCATCAGCCTGAACAGCATGAGGGCTGTGGCAAGGCCGGCAGCCACGAGGACCACATACATGCTGACGGCAGCCATGGGGAAGCTTCTGCTGGCTGTTTATTAGAGCAGAAGGGCTGCCTGCGCCGCGGTGCAGGCGCCGGGCTCCACACCTGCTGTGACAGGTCGGCCCGGTCCTGCCCGGTGATCCCATGCACGGAGGCTCAATCCTGAATGTAAGGGCTGCCATCCTCCAGGCAGCGCTCCGCTTTCTGCAGCTCCCGGCCCAGGTAGAGGGCGTGGTCCAGACAGGTCATGGGGCTGGGCTTTGCTGTTTCGGTGAGGGCCATGCCCAGGGCCTTGGCGGAGACCCCGCGGTAGCGGGCGATGGGCTGGCGGGGTGCGGTGGAGGTGCTGCAGGTCAACACTTCGCCACTGTCGGGATCGGTGGCCAGCCCCGCGTCGTTGATGCTGTTGCTGTAGTGGTCGGCAATGATCTCCCCCGCCTCGCGATCAAGGCTGATCACGAAGTAGCCACCTGGATCGAGGCTGATGGACCGCTCCGACAACGCATCGTCGTGGCGGCGCCGTTGGGAGGGGGTCATGGCCATGAGCGGATCGTAAGAGCAAGCTGGGCTGGCCAGGTCAGCGCCGACACCGCTCAGCTGACCAGGATCTGGTCGATCGGGTCCCTCCTGTTCAGAGGCAGGGGCCGGGAGGTGAAGGGGACTGCAGCGTTGATGGCCTCGATCTCAGCCTGCATCCGGGCATTGGCCTGGGGCAACCAGCGACGGATCAGCTGCTCGAAGCCCGGCTGATACCAGCGGTGCAGGGAGGCATGGGGGCGGGCGACGAAACCGCGCCGCTTCTTGTGGCTGCCACCGGCGCCGGGATCGAAGCTGCTGATGCCTTCCCGCAGTGCCCACTCGATCGGTGCGTAGTAGCAGGTTTCAAAGTGAAGACAGTCCACATCCTCATCGCTGCCCCAGTAGCGACCCCAGAGCTGACTGCCACTGCGCAGGCAGAGACTCATGCCGATGGGATCGAGGGGGTCGCCGCGATGGGCGCTGAACAGCACCAAGTGCCTGCGCAGGTCCCGCTCTGCCCGGGCGAAGAAATCATCGCTGAGGTATTTGCTGCCCCAGACTCCCCAGCGCTCGCAGTGGCCGCTGTAGAAGTGGTACATGCGGGCCATCAGGCCGTCCGGGATGGTGTCGCCCGCCAGGGCTGTCACAGTAACCCCTGCCCCAGCGACGGCCTTGCGCTCCCGCCTGATGTTGCGGCGCTGGTTGGCGTTGAAGCCGGCCAGGTAATCGGCGAAGCATGTCTGGCCGTCGCGGCTCCAGAGGCTCTGGTGATGCAGCCAGGTGGCACAGCCGGCGGTCTCCGCCAGCTCCTGCCAGGTGGGATCGGCATAGAGAAAGTTGGCACTGAGAATGCTGTTCCGCCGGCAGAAATCGTCCACCAGTTCCAGCATCAGGCTGGTGAGCTCCAGGGCGTTTTCCGTGGGTGCCGTGAAGAAGCGATAGCCCAGGGCAGGGGTGAGCGGGCTCATGCCCAGCAGCTTGGGGTAGTAGGCCAGGCCCAGTTGTCCGGCCAGCTGGGCGAAGGGCTGGTCGAAGACGAATTCGCCGTAGCTGTGTCCCTTGAGATAGAGCGGTGCCACCGCCACCAGCTCGGAGCGGCGCCAGATCCCCAGATGCAGTGGCTGCCAGCCATGGCGGGGGGTGATGCTGCCGGAAGCCTCCATCGCCTCCAGCCATGTCCAGTTGAAGTAGGGCAGGTCGTGGGGAGCCACCAGGGCCTGCCAGGTCTGCTCATCGATTTCAGCGATGCCCTGGTGCCAGCGTGCTGACAGATCCGCCATGGCCGTCGGGCTGTGTGCAGCAGTGGGGCGAAGTTAGCCGGCGGATCGGTTGGGACGCTGCCAGACCAGCAACGTCTCCCCGGCGCCGAGGCTGCGGGGCGCCAGGGCCTGCCAGTGGGTCAGGGCCGGCAGGGACGGGCCAGGGGGAAGCCAGAGCCCCTCACCGCCGAACAGCCTGGGACAGATGGTGAGCTGAATGGCGTCGATCAGATCCGCCGCCAGCAGGGAAGCTGCCAACCGCGCACCCCCCAACACCACCAGACGCTGCAGGCCCGCTGCGCCGAGGCTCACGAGCCCGGCCTGATCCGCTTCTCCTCTCAACACCCGTACAAAGCCCCTGCCGGGACCGCAAGTGGGCTGGGTGGGGCAGAGCAGCCAGCGGCTCAGAGGCTGATGGAAGAACGGCAGGGTGGGTGGCAGCCAACCTGATCTGCTCGCCACCACCACCGGGGGCTGCGGTGGCAGGCCTGCATCGTGGCGGCCCGCCAGCAGATCGGGCTGCTGGATCAGGCAGCTGGTGCCATGGCGACGAATGGTTTCTGCACCCACCAGCACCCCGTCCGCGGCGGCGAGGGCTTCCTCCAGGGCGCGACGAT
>SRMO01000034.1:56887-66070 GCA_004768415.1 Aphanocapsa feldmannii 277cV
AACTGAGCTGCGCTGCAGCCGGGAGGCGCCAGGCGACCGTCGATGCTGCTGGCCAGCACGAGGCGTGTGAGGGGACGGGAGGCCCAGGGGGAGGTGGCCTGTGTCAGCGGTCAGGCGTCGGCGAGGACCGCCAATGTGCGGGATCCCATGTCCAGCTGGGGGCTTTCGACAAAGACCTCGGCAGCATTGTTGGGGCTTTCCTGCAGCCGAACCTTGTGGAGCACGGCACCGCAGTCAGTGATGGGGACCCGCAGCAGGTCGGCGATGTGGAGGGCGATGTTCTCCGCCGTAGGCACGGTGTCAGCGAAGAAGGCCACGTCCTTGTTGAGAAAGGTGTGGTCGAAGGGCTCGGTCACCCACTCCTCCACCACCTGCTGCAGCCGGGCCAGGTCGCAAAGCATGCCGCTGCGGGGATCGATGCGGCCACGCACCGTCACATCCAGGTGGTAGTTGTGGCCGTGACCGTGGATGCGAGCACATTTGCCATAGATGGCCTCGTTCTCTGTCTGGCTTAGCTCCGCCCGGGCCAGGCGGTGAGCTGCGGCGAAATGGGTGGAGATGGTGAGGAAAGCTTCCAAGTCGTTGCCGAGGTAGTCCGCCCAGAGGCGGGGTTGTTCATAGACGCGAATGCCCACCACCGGCAGGTGGGTCTGCAGACGCCGCCAGATGCAGCAGGCCAGATACTCCGTTGTGGGCAGGGTGCGCTGGAAGTCCTCCCAGCAGTTGTTCAGGCAGCGGAAGTCGAGCTGAGCGGTGACCTGCTCCCGGATGTGGTGCTTCACGTCCGAGAGATTGAGCACCATCCCGTTGGCATCGAGGAGGCCGGCCATGGCCACCACCAGCTCATAGTTGTGGCCGTGACCGGGGGCAAGGCTGCAGGGGCCGAAGCGGGCCTCGTTCTCTGCAGCGCTCAGTTCCGGTAGCCAGTAGCGGTGGCTGGCGCTGAAGCAGGCGCGCCTGGTGATCACACAGGAGCGGCCCTTGCCGTGGGAAACGATGGCAGGCGCGACGGGTTTGGCCGCCATCAGGGCCGTCATGACGGTTTGTGAAGGTGATTGTGATTCTACTGGCTGCCCATAGAGTCCCGCGTCATGGAGATCACCGAACTGCGCCGCCGGCTCGAGGGCCTGAACGTGTACCTGGTGGGGATGATGGGAGCCGGCAAGAGCGCTGTGGGTGGCGGGCTGGCCCGGCTCCTGGGCTATCGCTGTCTCGACGCCGACAGCATGATCGCGACGGCCGCTGGCTGCAGCGTCGCCGAGATCTTCCAGCGCCATGGGGAAGCCGGTTTCCGTGAGCTGGAGAGCCAGGTTCTGGGCCAGATCGCTGCCTGGCACTCCAGCGTGGTCTGCACCGGCGGTGGTGCCGTGACCCGTCCCAGCAACTGGGGGGTGATGCGCCAGGGGGTGGTGGTGTGGCTCGATGCTCCGGCTGCACTGCTGTTGAGCCGACTGCAGGCGGATGCCACACCCCGACCGCTGCTGGACGGCGATGATCCCGGCGCCCGGCTGGCTGCATTGCTGGAGGAGCGCCTGCCCCTCTACAGCCAGGCTGATCTGCGCATTCCCCAGCAAGCGGGTATGACTCCGGTGGATGTGGTGACTGCCATCCTCGCGGCCCTCCCCACGCTGCTGAAGGAGCGGGCCACTGCACCTGAACAGCCCGCCCGCCTGCAGGATGCCGCAGGTCATGGTCGCTCCGGATTCAACTGACCGGGCACAGACCACTGGATCGCAACAGCCGGGGAAAGCCCTCGCCAGGACTGCTGGGAGTGTGAGCGGCGGGTGCTCAGCGCTCGGGCGGTTCGATGCGAACGGCAAACCACTGCACGCAGCAACCAGGGGACACCTCCAGCTCGCAGCTGGTCTCCAGGAGGCGCCTGGCGGCATCGGCAAGGCTTCCGCATGCCTGCAGATCCCTGGGAAGCGCCTCCAGCTGGTCCAGCCGTTGCTCCAACCATGCCACCGTGTCAGCTGCCGAAAGGATCCGCTCCTCCCCGGCCGGCTCGAGAACCACGTAATGATCCAGGGCTCGCAGGAGTGGATCCGACATGGCGTCTGCAGCTGACCAGCCAGCCCTCGTTCACGCCATTCTGACTGCCTGGCCGTCGCGCCTTGTGGCCATCGGTGCCACGTTCTGCCGCCGCTCGCGGGGCAAGGCAGAGAGACTCCTGGATGGTCCTTGGTATACCCGATATGACGGAATCAGCAGCGTGGCAAGTAAGGGGGTGATTCAGGGCCTGCTGAAAAAGCAGATCCGTTGCGGCAAAGTCGATGTGAGATCGTCAAGCTGTTTGCCTAACCTGAATAGCCCTGCTGGCTCACGTGATCCCTTGCCACTACTGGCGCCTTCATGACAATTAGGATATCCTGCAGCGGAGCTTGCTTGATTGTTCGAGGTGCCCTAAAAAGTTACCGCCATTGAATTTATCGAGATGCCCATAAGTCATACAGAGCTTTGCTGGAGTACTTGTGCTCTTCAGGCCTTCTCGGTGCAGAGATCGCCCATCAGGTTTTTCTCGAAGTTCTGTTCGGCCGAACGCCAGGGTTTCCAGTCCCCCTGCAGGCCCAGGGTGTTGGTGAGTTTCCGGCTGGGGCAGTTGACCGCAAGATAGAGGGGTTTCTTCTGGCTGTTGCGCACTGTGGTGATCCAGTGCTCGCCCTCCAGGTCCCAATCATCCCAGCTCACCTGAAGCGGGCCGTAGGGCCGCCAGGTTTCTCCAGAGTCCGCAGTGGCCATGACCGAGCTGTCGCTGTCTGTGCCATCAGCCGGGCTGCCGTCGTCACAGGTTGAGTCCGTGGGCATCCGCAACACCATGCCCGGCTTCAATCCCTGCTCCACCAACGGGTTGAGTGCACGGATGCGGGCCACGCTTGCCTTGATCTCGACGCCGGTGCCCCCCAGCCCGCAACGTCGGGCGATGGTCCAGAGGCCATCGGATTTGCGCACGGTATAAGCGGGTGCCGCCTCGGCAGGGATGGGGCCCATGCTCAGCAGGGACAGAGCCAGAAGGGGAAGCAGGCGCCGCATGACCAGAACGACTGAATGAGGTGACCTTACGGATGCTGAGCTGAGATGCCAGGGGAGTGTGCCAGGAATCAGGCCCGTTCCTTTTCCTGGCACAGCTGCTCGATCAGCTGGTGGTCGCTGAGATTATCACCTGGAGACCAGGCTTCCCAGTTGCCGCTGCTGTCCGCGCGGGTCACATGGCGGCCGGCACAGTCAACGGCCAGCCAGCCGTCGCCCTTGCGGCTGGACTGGTGCTCCGTGATCCAGACGCCGTCCTGCAGCCACCAGCCAGCCCAGTGCACGCTGTTGCCTGCGAAGTTGCGCCAGCCCGGCCGGGTGCCGGTCGTTCTGCTCAGCGGAGCGGCATTGCTGCTGCTTTCACGGCGCAGGGCATTGGCATAGTTGAGGCGCGCCTGTTGGGGATTTCTCCTTGCCCAGTTGGCGGCGTAACCGTCGTAGTTCATGTGATCGATCACCGTTTCGATGTCCACATGGGCCACGTCACCCCAGGGATCCTGGCGCAATGGCTGTTGACTGAGGCCGCTCCCGGGCTGCAGGGCAACAGCGGCATCAGGGGATCCGCACTGTGCGTCGTCTGGCAGCTGAATGCGTTGCCCCACCTCCAGTGCATCCGGATTGCGCAGGCCATTGCGGCTGAGCAAGCTACGGAAGTTCACATGGCAGCGCCGGGCAATGGCGTAGAGCGTGTCGCCCGGGCCGACCGTGTAGCCCTCTCCGGCGGAGTCTGTGCCACAGCTGCTGGACTGCGGCAGGTGCAGGCGCCTGCCTATCTGCAGTTGTGTGGGATCGGTGAGCCCATTGAGCCTGCTCAACACCTCAGGGGTGGTTCCGCAGCGATGGGCGATGCGCCAGAGGGTGTCACGCTGTTCCACCGTCACTCCACCAACCCAGACCGGCTGAGGCAAGGGAAGACCCAGGCAGGCCGGAAGGAAGAGACTTAGCAGGGACAGCGACCGGCGCATCAGTCACTCCATGAATGACCAGACCCTAGAAACACTGGCTTGTGGCCACCATCCCCCGCTGGCCAGCTGAGCTGGCAGCCGCCCTGCAGGATCAGCTGTCGGTCGGTCTGGGGCGCTTCAGCCCAGCAGGCGTCTGATCCAGCCGAGGCGGTTGCCATAGGGGGGATAGCGCCATGAACTGTCCAGGAACTGAGGGCGTGACAACACCGCCCGGCGGTGGCTGAAGGTGTCGAAACCGCTGCGGCCGTGGTAGGCCCCGATTCCGCTCTCGCCGACACCACCAAAAGGCAGGTGCGGCAACGAGGCCTGCAGGAAGACATCGTTGAAACACACCCCGCCGGAGCTGGTGCAGCGCAGCACTTTCTCCCGGTTGGCTGCGCTGCTGCTGAACAGATAGAGGGCCAGGGGCTTGCCAGCCGCACGGATGGAGCTCAGGGCCTGGTCCAGATCCTCCATGGAGAGCAGCGGCAGCACGGGCCCGAAGAGCTCCTCGGCCATCAACGGATCGTCGTCCCGCTCCACTGTCACCAGGGTTGGCTCGATGTAGAGGTCGTCCCCATCGCGACGACCACCGCTGATCAGTTCCCGGCCGGTGAGCAGTGCATCCAGTCGGTCGAACTGGCGTTGATTGATCAGACGGCCGTAGTCCGCTGACTGCTGGGGGTCGTCGCCATAGAAGGCCAGGAAGTTGCGCTGCAGCGCGGTGATCAGCGCATCACGGATAACGGGGTCCACCAGGATGTAATCGGGTGCGATGCAGCTCTGGCCAGCGTTGAGGCCCTTGCCCCAGGCGATGCGTCTGGCGGCAAGGGTCACATCGGCATCGCGGCAGACAATGCAGGGGCTCTTGCCGCCCAGTTCCAGGGTGACGGGTGTCAGGTGTCGTGCCGCCGCGGCCATCACCTGTCTGCCGATCGCCGTGCCCCCGGTGAAGAAGATGTGGTCGAATCGCTCAGCCAGCAGGGCCTGGGCTGTCTCCACCCCACCACAGCGCACCTGCACCACCTCTGCCGGGAAGTGTTCCGCCACCAGGGTCGCCAGGGTTTCTGCGCTGGCGGGGGCCTGCTCGGACGGCTTGAGCATGGCCGTGTTACCGGCGGCCAGGGCTGCCACCAGGGGTTGCAGCGCCAGCAAGACCGGATAGTTCCAGGGGGCGATGATCAGCACGCAGCCCAGAGGCTCCGGGCGAACGAATGCACGGGCCGGCCGCACACTGATCGGCACGGACACCGCCGTGGACCGCATCCACTGCCGCACCTGCCGGCGGGCCGTGGTCAGTTCCTGCCGCACCCCCACGATCTCGAAATAGGCTTCCAGTGAGGGCTTGCGCAGGTCCTGGGCCAGTGCAGCCAGGAGACGCTGCTCGCCACTGCGAAGCAGTTGATCCAGCCGTCGCAGCTGCTGGCGGCGCCAGGCCAACCCAGTGGTGGCACCGCTCGTCACGAGAGCGCGTTGTCGCTGAATCGGCTCGGCAAGCGTGGTCATCGGGTGGAGCAGGCCAGGGCAGACACCTGATCGACAGCCTGTGGCATTGCAGCAGACACTGGAGCAGCATGGCTGCAGTGAGGGGTGTTGCCGATGACCTTGCTCGCGGTGGTCACCGCCTATTACAGCCTGCTGTGTCTGTTGGTGCTGGTGCTGGGGAGGAACGCACGGTCACAGCCCTGCGGCAGTCGTCTCCGTTGCCGCTGGCGGGGATGAAGTGGCTGTGGACCGAGGGGGCCGTCACTCCCCACAGGGTGGCCTCACACCTGCCGGGCCATCGACTTGCCAAGGCGCCTTGACACACTGTCTGGAAAAAACGAACCCGCCTGTCATGATCGTCCCAGTGACCTCAATCTGATGGTTCGTCTTCTGAAACGCCTCGCAGCTGTCTCCCTGGTGAGTCTGCTTGGGGCCTGCGCCGGAGGCGCTCCGGAATCCATGAGCCGCCTCGACACCGTGAAGGAGCGGGGTGAACTGCAGTGCGGGGTGAGTGGCAAGCTCCCCGGGTTCAGCTTCCTGCGCACCGACGGTAGCTATGACGGCATTGATGTAGATATATGTCGCGCTGTGGCAGCTGTGGTGCTGGGGGATTCCAGCGCTGTGGACTATCGCCAGCTGAGTGCTCCCGAACGGTTCACGGCACTGCGCAGTGGCGAGATCGATCTCCTCTCCCGCAACACCACCGCCACCCTGAGCCGTGATTCCGAGGGCGGCAATGGCCTCACCTTCGCACCGGTGGTCTTCTATGACGGCCAGGGCCTGATGGTGCGTGCAGACAGCGGCATCGCGACCATGGAGGATCTTGAGGGCCGCACCGTCTGCGTTGGCTCCGGCACCACCACGGAGCGTAACCTCAGTGATGCCTTCCTGGCGGCTGGGGTGAATTACAATGCGCTGAAATTCCAGGAAAAGGATCAGGTCGCATCCGCCTATCTGCAGGGGCGCTGTGAGTCCATCACCAGCGATCGCTCTGGACTGGCTTCCATGCGTTCGGGCTTTGACGACCCCTCCGCCCATCGGATTCTCAATGCGGTGCTGAGCAAGGAGCCCCTGGCCCCGGCCACGGTGGCCGGCGATCCCCGCTGGTCTGATGCCGTGCGCTGGACCATCTACGGTCTGATCGCTGCGGAAGAGTTCGGCATCACCTCCGCCAATATCCAGGCCATGGTCAATGCGGCAGCGGCAGATCCCAACCAGGCAGCCATGCGTCGTTTCCTCGGCGTGGACGGAGGGCTGGGCACCAAGCTGGGGCTGCCCGATGACTTCGTCGTTCGAGCGGTGTCCGCCGTCGGCAACTATGGCGAGATCTACGACCGCCATCTCGGGCCCGGCAGCGATGTGCCGATTCCCCGGGACCTCAACAGCGGCTATCGGGATGGAGGCCTGCACTACGCCCCTCCCTTCAACTGAACGCCTGACGCGTCGAATCCGCCAGCTCGGGTGATTTCGCCTGACCAGCTCCATCACTGAGGCAGGTCCTTGCCCGTATCGACCTCGAATCCCGGAGCTGATCACGTCTCCAGGCGCACAACCCGAAACCTGCCGCCAGGGCCCACTCCCTGGCGGAGCTGGCTGCTGCAGGGGCTGTTCGGGCTGCTGCTGCTTGCTTTGATCGGCCTGCTGCTCAGCAATCTGCAGGTGAACCTGCTGCGCACCGGGCAGGGCCTCGGCTTCGGCTGGCTGGTGCAGCCGGCGGGATTCGAGCTGTCGGAACACTGGCTGCCCTATCTACCCGGCGACAGCTACGCCTGGGCGCTGCTGGTGGGCTTTGTCAACAGCCTGCGGGTGGTGGGGCTGGGCCTTGTGGCCTCCACCCTGGTGGGAGTGGTGGCCGGCAGTGCCAGCTTCAGCACCAACCTGCTGCTGCGACAACTGGCCTTCGGCTATGTGGCCATGGTCCGCAACGTGCCGCTGCTGCTACAGCTGCTGTTCTGGTATTTCGTCGTCTTCCTCGGGCTCAGCTCCACACCACAGGTCTGGCTCGGTGGGCTGCTGAGCCTCTCCAACCAGGGTGTGGAAGTGCTGGGGCAGCGCTGGTCGGTGGAGTTCGGTGCCCTGCTCGCCGGCCTGACCCTCTTCACCGGGGCCTACATCGCTGAAGTGGTGCGTGGCGGCATCACCTCCGTGCCACGGGGTCAATGGGAGGCTGCCCGTTCCCTCGGGCTGGGGGATAATGTGAAGGCACTGCGTCTCGTGGTGCTGCCCCAGGCCCTGCCGGCCATCCTGCCCGGTCTGGCCAGTCAGTACATCAACCTCGCCAAGAACAGCACTCTGGCCATTGCCGTCGGTTACGCCGACATCTACGCAGTGAGCGACACCACCATCACCCAGACCGGGCGGGCCATCGAGGGCTTCCTGGTGCTGCTGCTCAGTTTTCTGCTGCTGGATCTGCTGATCAGCGGGTTGATGCAGCTGCTCAATCGCATGGTGCTGAGGAGGCGTTGAGGTGAAGCTCTCGATCACGGCACTGCGTCGCCAGCTGTTCGCCTCCCCCCTCGACGGGCTGATCACCCTCCTGTTGCTCGCCTGCTCCGGTTGGCTGCTGGCCCTGCTGGGGCACTGGGTGCTGGCGCTGGCGAACTGGAAGGTGGTGGCTAGCAACCTGCCTCTCTATCTGATGGGGCTCTATCCGGCAGCGGCCTACTGGAGGCCTCTGGTGCTGATGGCATGTCTCGTCCTGCTGGCGGTGCTGACGCTGCTCAGCCCACGGCTGCCGCGACTGGCTGTCTTCCGCTGGCTGCAGCGGCTCCTGCCCTGGCTCTGGCTGCTGGCTCTGCCCCTGGGCTTCTGGCTGCTGTCAGGCGGCCTGGGATTGGACCCCGTGCGCACGCGTCAGTGGGGTGGCCTCACCCTCACCCTCGTGGTCACCGCCGGCAGTGCCTTACTGGCCCTGCCCCTGGGGGTGCTGCTGGCCCTTGGGCGACGCAGTCCCTATCCCCTGGTACACCACAGCAGCAGCTTCTATGTGGAACTGATCCGAGCCGTGCCGCTGATCTCGGTGCTGTTCTTCGGGCAGTTGCTGATTCCACTCTTCCTTCCCTCGGGCTGGACCATTGATCGGGTGCTGCGAGCGGTGCTCTCCTTCGCCTTCTTCGCAGCGGCCTATGTGGCAGAGGATGTGCGGGGCGGCCTTCAGGCTCTGCCGCCCACCCAGAGGGAGGCGGCCCATGCCCTTGGGCTCTCCGTGGTTCAGACGGTGGGGCTGGTGCTGTTGCCCCAGGCCCTGCGCATCGCTCTACCTGCCCTCACCAATCAGCTGGTGGGACTGGTGCAGAACACCAGCCTGCTGGCCATCCTCGGCGCAGTGGAGCTGCTGGGCATCAGTCGCAGCATTCTGGCCAACCCCCAGTTCATCGGCCGCTACCTGGAGGTGTATGTCTGGCTCGGGGTGCTCTACTGGCTGATCTGCACGACCATGACGCTGATCGCCCGCCAGCTGGAAGCCCGGCTGGGCGCAGGGGCCGGATCACCATCCAGCGGCTGACCAGGGTCTGTGCGCCGCTCCTTCAGAAAGGCTGGGCGGGTTGGTCCCAGCTGATCTCACCACGCAATCCCGACGCGACCCAGCAGCCTCCCTCCCTTTCCAACCATGTCTGCACCGCCTCTGACCAACAGCCAGGCTCCCCAGTCGGATGGCATAGATCTTGTCGATGCCACTCGGGTGGTACGAGCCAGTGGCATCGACAAGATCTATGCCAACGGCTTC
>SRMO01000034.1:66123-74189 GCA_004768415.1 Aphanocapsa feldmannii 277cV
GACCGTGGATCTGGAGGTGAGCCGTGGTGAAGTGGTGGTGGTGATGGGCCCCTCGGGTTCAGGCAAGAGCACCCTGATCCGCACGTTCAACGGGCTGGAGACCATCCAGGCCGGTGATCTGATGGTGCTGGGTGAGCACCTCGACGCCCGCAATGACCAGGCTGTGGTGCGTCGGATCCGGCGCCGGGTGGGGATGGTGTTCCAGCAGTTCAACCTCTTCCCCCATCTGACGATCCTGCAGAACGTGGCCCTGGCGCCGGTGTGGGTACAGCGACGCGACAAAACCGAGGTTCGGGAGGCGGCCCTGGCCTTGCTGGAACAGGTGGGCATCGCGGAGCAGGCCGGAAAATATCCCTCCCAGCTCAGTGGCGGTCAGCAGCAGCGGGTGGCGATTGCCCGGGCACTCGCCCTGGATCCCGAGCTGATGCTGTTCGATGAACCCACCAGCGCCCTGGACGCGGAGCGGGTGAAGGAGGTATTGGAAACCATCCGTGCCCTGGCCGCCCGTGGCATGACCATGGTGGTGGTGACCCATGAGGTGGGCTTCGCCAAGGAAGTGGCCGATCGGGTGGTGTTCATGGATGACGGGGTGATCGTCGAGGAGGCCACGCCGGAAAGCTTCTTCACCGCACCCAGGGAGGAACGCAGCCAGCTCTTCCTCAGTCGGATTCTCTGAGAGCTTTCTGAAAAACCCAGAATGCCGAGCGACCATTCAGCTCGGCGGGTCAGCCACAGGTCAGCGCGCTGCAGGGTACAGGTGACTGTTCTGCCACCTGGCAAAGCTCAGGCGTATTGGTCAGTTGTTGCGATCCAGGCGGCGGCGGATCCAGCCCAGGGCGCCGCTGGTCAGGGCGGCCGCCATCAGCAGCCCGATCGCAGGGGTGAAGAGGGGATCCCAGAGCTGCTGGAAGAGATCCAGCGGTGCTTCGAGACCCTGCCCGCGCAGCACCACCGCGGCGATGAACCAGAGTCCCCCGCCGATCACCAGGAACACGTCGGCGATCAGCAGGCGATCGAGCCAGTCTCCGACCCTGGACAAGCAAGCGGCACGCTCTGCCGCCCCGCTCTGCCCGGACTGCTGCGGATCATGTCTCGATTGCTCTGCGCCCATGGCAGCCAGCCTGTCGTAGTGCCGGATCAACCGAACAACCAGTGGTTCACCTTGGCGAGGGCCTGCCAGTCGCTGCGACGCGCCATGCCATCGCTGATGGATGTTCGGAGATCATCGGCCAGCTGGGGGGATAAGGCCAGCACCTTGCGCACAGCTTGAATGTGGTCGCGCACACCGGTTGTGTTGGTCTCCAGCAGTGCCAGGCTGAGGTTCAGCCGGGCCTGGGGATCCTCCGGGCCGAGCCGCACGGCCTGCCTGCCGGACTTCAGCGCCGCAAGAGGCTGATTGCTGAGCAGCTGCAACCAGCAGAGACAGGTCCAGGCTGCCCCATGACGGGGGTTGTGGGTACAGATCTGTTCGAAGCTTGGCAGCACATCGGCGGCAGCGGCTCCCCCCTGGTAAGCATCCAGGGCCTCGTCGAACAGGCTGGCGGGGCGATCGCCATCGCCTGCCCTGCTGGTTGCCGTGTCTGCACTGACAGTGGCTGGGGGGGCGGCTGTGATCTTGGCCATGGCCGTGCTTGGGGTGCGTCGTGCACTCAGAGTCCCACGGGAGGGGCTTGGTGGACCGCAGCCGTTGAGGAGAGCACCCAGTGGCGTGGTAACCCCGAGGCCGTTCCCGATGGCTCAGCGGCTGCCCTGGCAGGCAGGGGGCCCTCACACCGCAAAGGAACTGCCGCAGCCACAGGTCTGGGAGGCGTTGGGGTTGGTGAAGTTGAAACCGCCGCCGATCAGGGCCGCGCTGAAGTCCAGCTGAAGTCCATAGAGATAGAGCATGCTTTTGGGATCGGAGACCACCCGGAAGCACTCGCCGCTGCTGAGCTCGTAGTCGTAGATCTCGTCCTGATCGTTGACGGCGTCAGCGGCGATGAAATCCATTGTGTAGCTCATGCCGCTGCAGCCACCGGAGCGCACACCCACCCGCAGCACCGCGTCTTCGTGCCGTTGGCTGCAGAGTTGTTCCAGCTGCTGCAGGGCAGGCGCTGTGATCAGAATCCCCTTGCCATCCTTACCCGCCCGGGCAGCTGGCGCCCCATCGACCGACGCGCGCGCGGTGCTGGAGCTGGGAGCGGCGACAGAGTCGGCCATGGCTGCATGGATGTGGCGTTCATCGTTCACTGTATGGACGCTTTCCCGGCTGCGCTGGCGTGGAAGCCGTCAGCCCAGCTGGCCCGGAGCTGGGCAGGGTCCATAGAGTGATCGGCCAGTGGCGGGAATCATCCTGTGCGCGTAGCCATCGTCGGAGCAGGCCTGGCGGGGCTCTCCACCGCTGTCGATCTCTGCGAGGCCGGCCATCGGGTGGATCTCTATGAGGCGAGGCCCTTCCCGGGCGGCAAGGTGGGCAGTTGGCAGGATGCTGCCGGCAACCATATCGAGATGGGGTTGCACGTGTTCTTCTTCAACTACGCCAACCTCTTTGCCCTGATGCGCAAAGTGGGGGCATTCGAGTCGCTGCTGCCTAAACAGCACGCCCATCTGTTCGTGAACAGGGGGGGGGATGTACGCTCCCTCGATTTCCGTTGTCTCCTCGGTGCCCCCTTCAACGGCCTCAAGGCCTTCTTCACCACCGCGCAGCTCAGCTGGCTGGACAAGCTGCGCAATGCCCTGGCCCTTGGTACCAGCCCGATCGTGCGGGGTCTGGTGGACCACTCCGGAGCAATGAAGACCATCCGGGCGCTCGATCGCATCAGTTTTCAGGACTGGTTCATCAGCCATGGCGGCAGCATGGAGAGCATCCGTCGGCTCTGGAACCCCATTGCCTATGCCCTGGGCTTCATCGACTGTGAGGCAATGTCGGCCCGGGTCATGTTGACCATCTTCATGATGTTCGCGGCAAGAACAGAAGCCTCCAGACTCAACCTGCTGGAGGGCTCGCCCCACACCTATCTGCTGAAGCCGATCCTGGCCCATATCGAGGCCCGCGGTGCGACACTTCGCCTCCGCCATCGCGTCACCGCTATCCGGGAGGAGGAGACAGCTGAAGGACTGCGTGTCACCGGCCTCACCATGGTCACGCCCGAGGGGGACAGGACTGTGGAGGCCGATGCCTATGTGGCAGCCCTTGACGTGCCGGGGATTCAGCGCCTGCTGCCCGGTCACTGGAAACAGCGTTACGCCCAGTTCGCCAACATCGATCGACTTGAAGCCGTCCCTGTGGCAACGGTGCAGCTGCGGTATGACGGCTGGGTGACCGAGTTGCGGGACAGCGACGCCAGGCACGACCTCGCCAGGCCCGCCGGGCTCGACAACCTACTCTACACCCCCGACGCAGACTTCAGCTGCTTTGCGGACCTGGCCCTGGCCAGCCCCTCCGACTACCGCAGGGAGGGCCAGGGATCACTGCTCCAGTGTGTCCTCACACCCGGTGATCCCTGGATCGCTGCCAGAACCGCAGACATCGTGGCCCATACCGATCGGCAGGTGCGGGAACTCTTCCCCTCGGCCAAGGACCTCAGCCTGACCTGGAGCAATGTGGTCAAGCTGGCCCGGTCGCTCTATCGCGAAGGTCCCGGCATGGAGCCCTACCGGCCCGAACAGCGCACCCCCATCGCCAACTTCTTCCTGGCCGGCAGCTATACCCGGCAGGACTACATCGATTCGATGGAGGGTGCCACCATGAGTGGCCGCATTGCCGCTGCTGCGGTTCTGAATCAACCGGTTCGGCTGTCCCATAACGCGGCGGTGGCCTGAGATGGGTCGCTGGCTGGAGCACAGTGTCACCGTCGAGGTGGCAGCCTCGGTGGACAGGGTCTGGGCCACCTGGAGTGACCTGGAGGCCATGCCCCGCTGGATGCGCTGGATCGATTCTGTGAAGGAGCTCGGTGATCCGGACCTGACCGAGTGGACCCTGGCGGCCCAGGGCTTCCGCTTCAACTGGCGGGCCCGGGTCACCAAACGGGTCCCTGCCCAGCAGCTCCATTGGGAATCGGTGGCGGGCCTGCCCACCAGGGGGGCGGTGCGCTTCTATCCGGAAGGCACCCACAGAACCGGTGTGAAGCTCAGCGTCAGCTACGAGTTGCCAGGCATGATCGCACCCCTGATGGAACCCAACCGGCTGGGGGGCATTGTGGAAAGGGAGTTGCAGGCCAACCTGGACCGCTTTCAGGATCTTGTGGAAACCGGCGGCTGACTGTTGCCGTCACAGCGTGACGAATTCCTCCGCCACGCTGGGATGCAGTGCCATGGTGCGGTCGAAGTCGGCTTTGGTGGCACCCATCCCCACGGCAATGGCTGCCATCTGAATGATCTCTGCCGCATGTTCTCCCACCATGTGGCAACCCAGGACGCGATCACTGGCTTTTTCCACGACCAGCTTGAGCAGACAGAATGGACCGGCTTTAGCCAGGGCATTGGCCATGCTGCGAAAGCGTGCCCGGTGGATCCGGATGGCTTCGCGGCCGTGAAGGGCAGCGGCTGCTTCCTCGCTCAGTCCCACGGTGGCAAGCTCGGGCTGGGTGAAGACGGCGCTGGCCACCAGGCTGTGGTTTGTGCGTCGCGGTCGGTTGGCGAAGAGGGTGTCGGCGAGGCAGCGCCCTTCGTCGATGGCCACGGGCGTGAGATTGATCCGATCGGTCACATCGCCGATAGCGAAGATGTGCGGGATGTTGGTGGTCTGGTTGGCATCCACGGGGATCCTCCCAGCGCGGCTGTCCACGCCGGCCCTGGCCAGGTCCAGTGGTTCGAGGTTGGGGTGACGTCCTGTCGCCAGCAGCACCCCTTCCGCGTCAACGTGGCTGCCATCGTCGAGTGTGATGCGTCGCCCTGCCGCCACCGCCGTGATCCCACGCAGCTGGGCCCTGAAGCGGAAACCTATCCCCATTGCTTCCATCCCCGCTTGCACCTCAGCCACCAGGGCTCGATCAAACCCCCGCAAAATGCTGTCGCGCCTCACCACCTGGGTGACGCTGCAGCCAAGCCCCGCAAGGATGCAGGCAAACTCACAGGCAATGTAGCCACCACCAACAATCACGATCGAGTCGGGCGCCTGGGGCAGCTCGAACAGATCGTCGGACACCCAGGCGAGTTCCGCGCCGGGAATGTCCGGCAGGTTGGGGCGTCCTCCGCAGGCGATCACCACCCGCTCGGCCTGCAGCAGACGATCCCCGGCAGCCACGCTGTGGGGATCGACGAAACGCCCCCACTCCCTGATCAGCTCCACCCCGGCGCTGGCGAGCAGGTCCTCATGGCGACTGTTGAGCCGATCCACTTCGCGACGCACGTTGTCGAACAACCTCGCGCTGCTGAGCTGAACGGCGCCGAGGTCCCAGCCGTGGCTGGGGGCATGGTCGAGGATCTGACGATAGGCGGAGCCATAGACCAACAGCTTCTTTGGAACGCAACCGCGGATCACGCAGGTGCCCCCGACCCGGTCGCCTTCGAGGATGGCGACTGTGGCTCCATGGCCGACGGCACGCTTGCTCACCGCCAGGCCCCCGGAGCCTGCGCCGATCACCACCAGGTCATAGGGCTGTGCCATCGTCTCCTGGCCGGATGGTCTGCCTCAGCAGGTTATTCAGTGGTGCGATACGGGAGAGATGCATCACCCGTCGTCAGTGCTATGCCGGATCGGTCCATACCCGCTGGGGAATCGAGATGCTCATCCCTCACCATTTTCCGGCAGCGGCCGGTAGTTGGCCTTGCTGAGCTGCCTGGCCCGGGCAATCACCAGGCTGTTGTCCTCGGCATCCCTGGTGATGGTGGAGCCGGCGGCGATGGTGACGTTCTCCCCCACCGTCAATGGGGCCACCAACACGGAGTTGGCGCCGGTTTTGCTGCTGGAGCCGATCACCGTGCGGTGCTTGTGCACTCCGTCGTAGTTGGCGGTGATGGTGCCCGCACCCACGTTGACCCTGTCACCCAGGCTGGCATCACCGAGGTAGCTCAGGTGATTCACCCTCGTGCCCTGCCCCAGGCTGCTCTGCTTCACCTCCACGAAGTTGCCGATGCGGCAGTGGGCGCCGATATCGGCGCCTGGGCGCAGGTGCGCATAGGGGCCGACGCTCACCCCCTCTGCCACCCTGGCCTGATTCAGGACAGCGAAGCACACGGTCACATCCCGCCCCAGGGTGCTGCCCTCGATCAGGGCACCGGGACCGATGCGACAACCATCGCCGATCCTGCAGCGTCCGCGGAAATGGGTCTGGGGTTCCACCACCACATCGCGGCCGAACAGTGTGTCCTCGCTCAGGGTGCAGCTGGCGGGGTCGATGAAGCTCACCCCCCGGTCCATCCAGAGGCGCCGCAGTCGCTGCTGCAGCAGTCCCTCGCAGTGGGCCAGCTGATGACGGTCGTTGATGCCGCCGATCTCGCCGGCATCTGCCACATCCAGCTGCCGCGCCGGCTGCAGCCGGGCAATGGTGTCGGTCAGGTAGAGCTCGCCCTGATCGTTGTCAGCGCCGAGTCCGGGCAGCACCGTGCTCAACTGCTGCCAGTCGAAGCAGTAGACACCGGCGTTGACGCGGTTGTTGAGGCGTTGCTCCCCGCTGCAGTCGCGCTCTTCCACGATGGCGCTCACCGTGCCGTCGTCGCGGCAGAAGACGCGCCCATAGCCGCTGGGGTCCTCGAGCCGTGCCGTCAGCAGGGTGACGGCGGCATCGCTGTCGCGGTGCTGGCGCAGCAGCTGCCCGAGGGTTTCAGCGCGCAGCAGCGGCACATCGCCATTGAGCACCAGCAGCTGCCCGCGGAAATCCTTCAGGGGCACCAGCAGCTGCTGCACCCCATGGCCTGTGCCGAGCTGAGGCTCCTGCCACACGAACTCCGGACCCTCGCGGCGGCTGCGGAGCGCCGCCTGCACCCGCTCTGCCTGGTGTCCCACGATCAACAGCGTTCGCTGTTGCCCCAGGGCGGCGCAGCTGTTCAGCACACGCTCCAGCAGGGTCACTCCCGCCAGGGGTTGCAGCACCTTGGGCAGGTCACTGCACATGCGTGTGCCCTTACCGGCGGCCAGCACAGCAACAGCGAGCATGGTGATGGCTGCAGGATGGCCAGAATCTACCGTTGGCTTCCCTGTCAGGTCCGGGCCCGGCCCTCCAGCCAGGGCCGCCAGCGACGCCGCCAGGCCCCCGTGGCCTCCAGTGGGGAGTGGCGCTGCTCCGCTGCACGGCGCCGCAGGATCTCCCCACTGCTGTCACTGAGGCAGGGATCGCGATAGGGCACGGCGGCTCTGGTGCCCAGGTGCTCCCGCTCCATCAGCGAGAGGCCCAGGGGCAAGGCAGCCGGAGAGGCCACGGAGCCATCACTCCAGCCCCGCGGATGCCGCGGGGGAATGGAACCCAGTTGCAGGCCTGCCTGCAGCAGGGCCGTACGCAGAGCGGCGGCACGGCTGTAGGTGATCAGTCGCCCCCGGGGGCTCAGCAGGCGGGCCAGGGCGCCGATGCATTCCACCGTCCAGAGCTCCGGGCAGCGTGGTGGGGAAAAGGGGTCATGCAGGATCACATCCACCCTGCCGCTGAGCTGCTGCAGCAGGGGCAGCTGGCGGCGGGCATCCCCTGCCAGCAGTCGCCCCGTTGATGGCGCCTGTCCCGGGGCTGGGGATTCCTCCCAGCAGGATGCGCTGGCGATGGCCCTGAGTCGCTGCAGGACACTGGGCCGCCACTGACAGCGGAAGGCCCCATCCTCCAGGGCCGCGGCGGCGATGGAGAGATCCAGCTCCAGACCCAGCCAGCACAGACCCAGGTCGGGTCGCTGCTCAGTCAGGGCATCCCAGAGGGCGGCTCCGTTGTAGCCGAGGCCATAGCAGCAGTCGAGCACCGTGAGCCGATGACCCCTGGGCCAGGCGTCCAGTGCGGCCTGGTCGATGAAGGTCTGCCGCGATTCCGCCAGGGCCCCGGCACGGCTGTGGAAGGTCTCCTGGAAGCGCCCGGAGAAAAAAGTCGGGCTGCCGTCGGCGGTTGTGATGGCCTGCAGCACGTCGGCCGAGTCGATGCTGACGGCGCCCTGGTGTGCCGTGACAGGGG
>SRMO01000034.1:74266-86600 GCA_004768415.1 Aphanocapsa feldmannii 277cV
TCCAGGTCCGCCGCCACACCAGCGTCCATGGGCCTGTTCACGCCACCAGCCGGTTGAGCGCGTTCCAGAAGCCGGGATAGGACACGGCTGCCGCCTGGGGCTGTGCGATGCGGGATTCTCCCCGGGCGTTGAGGGCGGCCATGGCCAGGCTCATGGCCACCCGGTGGTCGGTCTCACTGTCCAGGTCGGCACCGTTGAGTTGCTGGCCACCGGGGATCGAGAGGCCATCCTCACGCTCCTCCAGGGCGGCACCCATGGCGCAGAGCTGGCGGGCCATCACCGCCAGGCGGTCGGTTTCCTTCACGCGCAGTTCCGCCGCATCGCGGATCACGCTCTGGCCCGTGGCGAACAGGGCGGCCACGGCGAGGATCGGGATCTCGTCCACCAGGCGGGGGATCAGCTCTCCGCCGATGTCGAAGGCCTGCAGTGGACCGTGTTTCACCAGCAGGTCGCCGGCGGGTTCACCGGCCACGCTGCGCCGATTGAGCACCGTGACGGCCGCACCCATCTGCTCCAGCACCTCGAGAATACCGGTGCGGGTTGGATTCAGCCCCACGTTCTCCAGGGTGAGTTCGGCGCCGGGGGTGATGGCGGCACCCACCAGCCAGAAGGCGGCGGAGCTGATGTCACCCGGAACGGTGACGTCCTGGGCCCTGAGGCTGGGCCCTGGCCGCAGGCAGATCTGCCGCTCGGAACCACCACCCACCTCCAGGTCGGCACCGAAGGCCCTGAGCATGCGCTCGCTGTGATCGCGGGACTGGGCCGGTTCGATCACGGTCACCGGCTCCGAGGCGGTCAGCCCCGCCAGCAGGATGGCCGACTTGACCTGGGCTGAAGCCACGGGCGTGCTGATCACGCCACCCCTGAGGGGGCGGCCGGCAATGGCCAGGGGCGCCAACCTGCCGCCGTCGCGGCCATTGATGCTTGCCCCGAGACGCCCCAGGGGCTGGGTGACGCGGCCCATCGGGCGACGGCGCAGGGAGGTGTCACCGCTGAGCACGAAGTGGCGACCGCCACGGCCCGCCAGCAGCCCCAGCAGCAGACGCATGGTGGTGCCGGAGTTGCCGCAGTCCAGCAGGCAGTCGGGTTCCTGCAGTCCATCGAGGCCGACACCGCGCACCGTCACCGGTTGGCCGGGGTCTGCAGCGATGGCGGAGACCTCCACGCCCATGGCCCGCAGGCAGGCGGCGGTGCTGATGGGGTCTTCCGCCGGCAGCAGTCCCTGAATGCGGGTGGTGCCTTCGGCGATGGCGCCGAACAGCAAGGCACGGTGGGAGATCGACTTGTCGCCGGGTACCCGCACCCGCCCCTTCAGCTGCCAGGGCCGATCAGCAATCCGCCGGACCGGACCGCCGGCGACGAGACTGCTGGGGATGGGGGCGGGAGCAGGGACCAAGCGCTGCACTGTCGTTTCCGGAATCAGTATCTGTCTCTGCCGGCCTGGTCCGGGGCCTGGCATGCGAGCCGTTCCAGCACATGCTCGAAGCTGTAACCGAACAGGACGGGATTCACCGCCGCCCTGTCCGTGACGCCACCCAGACCCAGCTCCAGCCAGCGGGCGCTGACGCGATCCTCCAGAGCCGGGTCCCGCAGCAGCGGTTCGCCCCAGTCATGACGTTTCTCCGGGCCGATCTTGGTGGTGGCGTCGATCGCCAGCCGCCCCCCCAGGCCGATGCGCTCGCTGGCGAAGTCAAGGCTGTCGAAGGGGGTGTCCTCCAGGACGAACAGGTCTCGCTGAGGATCCACCATGGCACTGATGGCCCAGACCACCTGGCGCGGATCCCGCACGTTGATGGCCTGGTCCACCACCACCACGAATTTCGTGTAGGTGAACTGGGGCAGGGCGCTCCAGAAGGCCATTGCCGCCCGCTTCGCCTGGCCGGGATAGGCCTTGTCGATCGAGATCACCGCCAGCTTGTAGCTGAGGGCTTCCATCGGCAGGAAGAAGTCGCGGATTTCCGGCACCTGCTGGCGCAGGATCGGCGTGTAGATGCGGTTGAGGGCGATGGCCAGCATCGCCTCCTCCTTGGGTGGCCTGCCGCTGAAGGTGGTGAGGTGGATGGGATCGTGGCGGTGGGTGATGCAGTGGAAGTCCACCAGGGGAGACGCTTCCGCACCGCCGTAAAAGCCCATGTGGTCGCCGCAGGGACCATCGCGGCGCCGCTGCCCCGGTTGGATGCGCCCTTCCAGCACCATCTCGCTGTGGGCCGGCACCTCCAGGTCCAGGGTTCTGCACCTGGCCAGCAGTACGCCGCTGCCGCCGTAGAGCCCGGCGAACAGCCACTCCGACAGTGACACGGGGATGGGGGTGGCCGCCGCCATCACCAGCAACGGATGCACCCCCAGGGCGACGGCGATCTCCAGTGGTCTGCCCAGGGCCTCGGCCTTGCGCAGATGTCTGGCGCCACCCCGCACCGACAGCCAGTGCACCGTCATGGTGCGGATCGACTGCTGCTGCAACCTGTAGACCCCCACGTTGGGGATGCCGGTGTCGGGGTCCCTGGTGATCACCAGGCCCAGGGTGATGAGCCGGCCGGCATCCCCGGGCCAGGGGCGGATCAGAGGCAGGCGGTCGAGGTCAACGGCATCCCCCTCCAGCACAACCTGCCGGCAGGGGGGCAGCAGTTCCCGGTCAGGCCTGGCCCGCACCAGATCGACGAACAGCCGACCCAGTTCCAGTGTTTCCCCGAACCCCCTGGGGGGGCGGGGCTGCTGCAGCAGCGCCAGCCGGCGCCCCAGGTCCTCCAGGTCCTCGGCCTGCTCCATCCCCATGGACCAGACCACGCGCTCCAGGGTGCCCAGCAGATTGACCGCCACGGGCCAGGGACTGCCGCTCACGTTCTCGAACAGCAGCGCCGGTCCCCCCCGGGCCAGCACCCGGTCGGCAATGGCTGCCAGCTCCAGGTCGGGATCGACCGGCGCGACAACCCGCTGCAGCTGGCCCCGACGCTCAAGCAGGTCCAGAAAGCTGCGCAGGTCCTGGGCCAAGTCGCGGTCCGATCCGGCTCTTACTGTGGCAGCCGTCACGGGAGGCTGCGGCCGTGAAGATCTTCTATTTCCACACCCCCGAGGCGGTCCCCGACCACGGCAGACCCGATGCTGCAGTGGTGATCGACGTGCTGCGGGCCACCACCACCATCGCCTGGTCCCTGCGGAACGGCGCCGAGGCCGTTCAGGCCTTCGCCGATCTGGACAGCCTGCACCGTGCCGCTGACGCCTGGCCGGCCGGGCGGCGCCTGCTGGCCGGCGAGAGGGGTGGCAAACGGCTGGAGGGCTTCGACCTCGGCAATTCACCCGTCGCGGTGGCGCCTGCCGTTGTCGCTGGCAAGCGCATCTTCATGAGCACCACCAACGGCACCCGTGCCCTGGAACGGGTCTGTTCCGCACCCCACCTGTTCACCGCCTGTCTGCCCAACCGCACTGCGGTGGCCCGTCGCCTGCAGCAGATCAGCGCCGCCACCATCTGGATCGTCGGCAGCGGCTGGGAGGGGACCTATTCCCTGGAAGACAGCCTTGCGGCCGGCGCGGTGGCCGCGGCCGCCGGGGGCGATGCGGCGGTCGCTCTGGCGGGCAACGACGAGCTGGTGGCTGCCCTGGCGCTCTGGCAGGTCTGGCAGGCCGAGCCCGAGGCCTGTCTGCGCCGCGCCAGCCATGGCCAGCGGCTGATCAGCATCGCTGACCACGCTGAGGACTTCGCCTGCTGCGCCGCCGTGGACAGCCTTGGGGTGGTGCCTTTTCAGGCCGAGCCCGGTGTACTGAAGGCCCACTGAGGGGACGAGGCCGTGCCCACAGCCCCATCGTGCGGGATGGCAGCGAAGGGCCTTGCCCATTGCCGGTACGATTCCCGTCACTCACAGGGTGATCGTGGCGCGTTACCTGGCGGCAGCGGTTCAGCTCACCAGCACCCCTGATCCCGACACCAACTTCGCGGCCGCCGAAGAGCTCATCGATCTGGCGGCCCGTCGCGGCGCGGACCTGGTGGGTCTGCCGGAGAACTTCGCTTTCCTCGCTGAGGAGTCCCGGAAGCTCAGCCTGGCCCCGCTGCTGGCGGAGCGTTGCAGCAGGTTCCTCCTCACCATGGCACGCCGTTATCAGGTGACGCTGCTGGGGGGTGGTTATCCTGCACCTGCGTCCGAAGGCGCTGTCTTCAACCGGGCGGAACTGATCGGTCGTGACGGCCAGCTGCTCGCTCGCTACGACAAGGTCCACCTGTTCGATGTGGACCTGCCCGACGGAAACACCTACAAGGAGTCGTCCACGGTGCAGGCTGGCACATCCAGGCCCCCTGTGGCCGATGCCGGACCACTGGGACGCATCGGCATCTCCATCTGCTACGACGTCCGTTTTCCGGAGCTCTACCGCAGCCTGGCCGGCGATGGTGCTGACGTGCTGATGGTGCCGGCCACCTTCACCGCCTTCACCGGCAAGGACCACTGGCAGGTGCTGCTGCAGGCCCGGGCCATCGAGAACACCGCCTATGTGGTCGCGCCAGCACAGACCGGGCTCCATTACGCCCAGCGCCAGAGCCATGGCCATGCCCTCGTGATCGATCCCTGGGGCACTGTGCTGGCCGATGCAGGCGTGAACACCGGTCTGGCCATCGCCGAGATCGACACCGAGCATCTGGAGGCTGTGCGCACCCAGATGCCCAGCCTGCGCCACCGCAAGCTGGACATCTTTCGCTGAACCGGACCGCAGTGATGGCAAGGCGAGCATCGGCCGCTGCTGACCGGTCGCGCTGGCATCGGTTCTCCCCGCTGGTTCTGGGCTGCGCCGCCCTGTTCACCGGCCTGGTGCTGAGCAGTTCAGCCGCCCTGGCGCGGCAGTTCAACGCACTGGCTGCCTGGCGGTTCACCAGTGATGGGGTACTCGAGCTGCGCACCTCGCCGGGGCTGAGCCTCAGGCCCCGGCACATTGCCGCCAGCGCTGGCCGTGGTGGTCGGATCTGGCTGGACCTGCAGGGAGAACCGCGGCGGCCGCGGCAGATCACCATCGGCGGCACCATCGCCTCGGTGCGTATCGGTGAACCTCGCCCCGGTATCACCCGCTTCGTGGTCGAACTGGCCGAAGGCCATGACGTGGATCCAAGCCGCCTGGACCTGCATTCCAATGGGCAGGGACTGTGGCGGATGGCTTTTCCCGGTCTGTCCCGCGAGGCCACCGAGTCCATCCAGCCGTTCGGTGAGGGCAGCTTCGAGAGGAAGCGGGTGAGTTGGTATCGCGGCCGCAAGATCACGCGCCTCTCCCCGGACGATCTGCCCAGCCTGTCGCCGGGCCGCTACCGGGTCATGCTGGATGCCGGACACGGCGGCCATGACCGCGGCGCCACCAACAGCGCCGGGCTCGAGGAGGCGGAGATCAATCTGGATGTGACCCACCGGGTCGCCGCCCTGCTGGAAGCGAAGGGTGTGGTGGTGGTGCTGGCCCGGTCCGTCGACAGCAATGTGCGCCTCGAGGACCGTGTGCAGGACGCCAACAGCCACCGGCTGGATGCCTTCGTGAGCATTCATTCCAATGCTCTGTCGGGTTTGCGGAGCGAGGTGAACGGTCTCGAGACCTACTACTTCAACAGCCATTCCGGACGAAGACTGGCTGCCGCGCTCCACCGGGCCATCCTTGCCTCAGTTCACATCGACGATCGTCAAGTGCGCGAATCCCGGTTCTACGTGCTACGCAAGACGGCGGCGCCTGCGACCCTGGTGGAGATGGGTTACGTCACCGGCAATCGGGACAGCGCCCGCCTCTCCCGCTCAGCCCACCGGCAGGACCTTGCACTGGGCATTGCCAAGGGACTGCTTGATTTCCTGCGTGGGACACCATGACCCAGCAGCTTCTCGGCAGTATGGGAGTGGCGGACCGTGCCGGATCGGCTGGCGCCCACCTTCATGACAGCATGACGCCGCTCGCTGCGGCCGAGCGGCTGCTCAGCTTCCCCTCCTCCCTGCTCGAAGCACCGATCGGGTTGTTCGACAGTGGTCTGGGGGGCCTCACCGTGCTGCATCGGTTACGCAGCCGACAGCCAACCGAATCCCTGCTGTATCTGGCCGACACGGCTCGTTTCCCCTATGGCGGCCGCACCACTGCCGAACTCAGAACCATCGCTGTGGAGGTGGCCGCCTGGATGCGACGCCAGGGCATCAAGGCCTTGCTGACCGCCTGCAACACCACCAATGCCGTGGCCATTGCAGAGCTGCAGCGGCACGCCGGGGTTCCTGTGGTTGGCCTGATCAGCGCAGCGGCTGCCGTTGTGGACAGCGCCTCGGTCGGCGTGCTGGCCACCGCCGCCACCGTGGCTTCCGGGGCCTACGGCCAGGCCATCCGGCACCGGCGCGGCGATGCCCGGGTGGTGGAGGTGGCCTGCCCGGACCTCGTCCCGCTGATCGAAACCGGGGACCTGGACAGTCCGGAGCTGATGGCTGCCGCCAAGCGGTACCTGACCCCATTGCTGGAGCAGGGGGTGGACACGATCGTGCTGGGCTGCACCCATTATCCTCTGCTCACCCCGCAGCTGCAGCAACTCCTACCGCCAGGGGTGCGGCTGCTGGATCCGGCTGTGCCGGCGGTGGAGGTGCTGGCCGGGATGCTTCGACGCACCGGACTGCGGCGGCAGGGGAGCATGGTGGCGGACCGTCGGCTGGTGTGCACCGGCTGCCCTGAACGCTTTGCCAGCGCCGCCGAACCCTGGCTGGGTCACCGCCCCGGCGTGAGCAGAGTGAACCTGCGGATGGCCCATGGGGGCTCCTAGGATCACGTCACCGACGGGTCGAAATGCCCTCAGTTGCCCAGCTCCTGCAGCCCGTCGAGGCGGATCTGGAGATCCTGCTGGGCAATCTGCGCAGCCTGATCGGCGCCGGCCACCCCATCCTTCACGCCGCCGCCGAGCACCTCTTCACCGCTGGAGGAAAGCGTCTGCGCCCCGGCATCGTGCTGATGATCGCCCGGGCGATCGACCCTGCCGGCACAGTCAGTGACCGCCACCGTCGCCTGGCAGAGATCACGGAGATGATCCATACCGCCAGCCTGGTTCACGACGACGTTGTGGACGGGGCCTCGACCCGGCGCGGTGTGGATACGGTCCACAGCCGCTTCAACAGCCGCGTGGCCGTGCTGGCCGGTGACTTCCTCTTTGCCCAGGCCAGCTGGCATCTGGCCAACCTCGACAACCTCGAGGTGGTGAAGCTGCTCTCCCGCGTGATCATGGACCTGGCCGAGGGGGAGATCCGACAGGGGCTGAACCGTTTCGACACGGGCCAGGGTTTCCAGGCCTACCTGGAGAAGAGCTATTGGAAGACGGCCTCGTTGGTGGCCAACAGCGCCAGGGCCGCCGGCGTGCTCAGCAGCCTGCCACTACAGCGCCTCGATGGCCTGGCCCGCTTCGGCAAGCAGCTGGGCCTGGCCTTCCAGGTGGTGGATGACATCCTCGACTTCACTGGCAGCGACAAGCAACTCGGCAAACCCGCCGCCTCCGATCTGGCCTCCGGTTATCTCACTGCGCCGGTGCTCTACGCCATGGAGGAGAACCCCGCTTTGGCGGGCCTGATCGAACGGGAGCTGAGCGAGTGCGGCGATCTGGAACAGGCCCTCCAGATCGTGCGCAGCGGTGATGCCATTCCCCGGTCCCGCAGCCTGGCGGAACGGTTTGCCGGCGAAGCCGCTGAAGCACTGCACTGGCTGTCACCCTCCGCCGAGCGGGATGCGCTGCTGGGGCTGCCCGAAGTGGTGCTCAGCCGTCTGCACTGAAGCCAGCGCAGCTTGAGAGTTCGCGGACCAACCAGCCAGGCCTGCGACAATCCGGCAGCTGCCCCGGGGTTGATGGGTTGATGGGAGGTCAGCAGGAGCGAAGTGGTTCCCTCCTCTCCTGAGGCTCGAGCGTGGAACGGATCCCATCGATCCAGCCGCACCGCCGGATAACGCCCTGGAACGCGGAGCCTGAGCCACAATCAAATGCCCTACCATCAGGAGGTTTGAGAGAAGAGACTTGATTTGTAACATTGTGCAATATTTCAGCAATCAAAATTGCATACTTTCGCGATTTGGAATAAAATTGCTGCAGCTTTCATTTGATTCAGGAGAACGTCTGTGGGTTCAAAGTCTGACTTCAATCAACGAACAGGATTCTTTAGGATAGTTTGCTTTTTCGGCCTGGCGATGGGATTCACTGCATCGGCCTTCGCAAGCTATTCTTCAAGCAGCACTGACGGAAATGTTATGAATTCTTGCACAGATTTTTCGGTGAATGGCAGTGGCGTCCTGAGCGCCGTGTGCAATGAGTGGGATGCTTGGGGCGTTGATGACACGGAGCGCCATTCCATCGACTTGGACAAACGTATTGGCAATGACAACGGCAAGTTAAATTTTGCGTCCGACAGATCTCAAAAAAATTTCTCACAAAGCTGTGACGACGAAGCAGTGATTGTTCAGAATAACCAGCTTATCCTGAAAGCTCGTTGTGTTGATTCTTCATCAAGTCCGTTATCAAATAAGTTCACTTTCATTGACCCTGACTTGCTTGTGACCACGTCCCTTCGGATTGATCACCTGCTGTCAAACGACGGCTGGATTGCATCTGAAAACACTGATCTTAAGTGGCGGTAGTGATCCAGATAGTTGGCCACTAAGCTGCTTGTTGACAAGATTGGTCATCTGCCCTAGGGGCTTGCTGAGATCTATTGCGTTGCAATGACTACGTTTAGACTTTGGTAAGTTTTCCAGAGTTTCCCTAAGATAGAAGTCAGAAAGTAATTGAAGACACCTCGAAAAATTAAGTAAACTTCGCTACGGAATGGCCTGTTGCCATGAAGTCACCAGTAGTGGCAAGGGATCACGTGAGGCAGCAAGGTTGTTTAGGTCAGGAAGAGCCAATTTTTTGAGGTGCTCTTCAATCAAAGCCATTGCTGTTGGCTTGGCTGCCGGAGGTATTCTACGGCCTTCGCTTCGAATAACTGCTATTGGTGAAGCCCAGTAAGAACGAGAAGAAACTCTACACCACTGCAGAAATTGCTTATCTCACGCTTAAGTGAATTTGAGAGAAATGATTAAATTTATAACATTATGCAATGCTACAGCTATTAAAATAAGACACTTTCTCAGATTTAGGCTACATTTGTGAGAACTTGCACTGCATTCATTCAGGAGAACGCCCATGGACTCAAAGTCAGACTTCAATCAAAGAATTTTGGTTGTTCATGTCATTTCCCTTTCCATCCTAGCCATGACAGCTGCCGAATCTGCCTTCGCAGGCTATTCTTCAAGGAGTATAGAAAGCAATATTATGAATTCGTGTAAGAATTTTTCAATAAATAGCAGCGGTCTCCTGACCGCCATATGCAATGAGTGGGATGCTTGGAGTGTTAGCAATACAGAGAAGCATTCTATCGACTTAGATAGCAACATCGGAAACACCAATGGCGAGTTAAATTTTGCGGCTAACGGTTCTCAAAGCAATTTCTCGCGAACTTGTGACACCGAAACTGTCAATGTTCAAAACAATCAGCTTATCCTGGAGGCCAGTTGCGATGGTCCTTCTGGCTCGCAAATAAACTCGTCCATCCGTATTGACCATAGATTGTTAAATGAAGGGTGGGTTGCATCGAAAAATACTGGCCTGAAGTGGAGGCTCTGGTTTCACTATCGGCCACTACATCATAACTCGACAAAATAGGCTAAATACCCTAAGAGCTTGTTGAAAAACTCAGATCCTTTCTCCCAGAAGGGCACCTCGATAAGTTCTCTTTCCCTCATCTGAACAGCCTTGCTGGCCCATGCGATCTCTTGCCTACTTTCGGGAGCGGGGCCTCTACTCGGCCAACAGAGCTGAACGCCATGAGATCGGCGACTATCGGCAGGTGACAAGATGTAACATAGAAGTTTATCTGCTGGATCTGAACTTATTTTTAGCTTATTATTGACAAGGTTGCCTACGGCCAATTGTACCAGATGAAAGTCATCTCCTTTCTGTTCGTTCCCTTGCTGGTCTTGATCTCGGTGGACCAGGTCCATGCTTCCTGCAAGAGCAGCAAGCGAGTTCATGCATCCGACTCTTCATGCCTTTGGGGTAACCATAAGAACAAGAAACTCCCATGGTACCATTTTGGAGCCGTAAAGGGTACAGCTCAAGCTCAGAATAGATGTGCTGACCAGGGCAAGCTTGTTTTAAAAGTTGATAGAAAACACAAAAAAGATTGGACCTGGACGCTAAACTCCAGCGACAAAAGGGAGAAGACCAGTGATGGATTCATCCGAGGTGTGTACTGCTGTACAGATCTGAGTGATGACGGCCTGTGCCAAAATGATGAGGATTAAGGGAACCTCGAAAAATAGCCTCTCCCTCACCCGAACAGCCCCGCTGGCCCGTGCGATTTTAGCGTCCAGCAAAAGGATCAATGTCTACTATAGTTGAGAGCAGAAATCAATTGATCAAATGAGCTAAAAGCTTGCTTATTTTTCGAGGTACTCATCAGCCTGGGTGGAGGAATAGCTATCGATATCTTCTGCCACAAAAATTATCTTTCTTGTGGCATCTACGGATCGCGATCTCCCAGGCGGCTGCTCCTGCCATCTGAGAAGTTCTGTGAGAGGGTCCACCTCAAGGTCTGGCAAGGCCTGCCAGACCCGTTCAACTGCTGCCAGCCGACAGGCCAGTGCCAGAGAGGCTTTTGAGCAGATTTTCCAGCCGTGGTCCAGAAGCGGGTGACCGGACTCGAACCGGCGACGTTCAGCTGGCGCCACAGGCAGGCCACGATCTCCTGGGTGTTGCCGTCGCAGTCGGGCCGAAAGGGAACCGCCGCAGCTGCTGCACCGATTGGCGCAGGGTGTCGTCCGCAGCTTGGGCGGACACTGGGATCAGCACGGCTGCCATCATCACCGGGGCAAGCAGCAGCAGGCGCATGGACGTGGAGCCGGACGCCATCGGACCAGGCATGGGCCTGAGCAGGCATAGGACGCACCAACCCAACGCTCTTGCGGAAGCTGCGGTTGCTGCGATTATTTCGATTCCGATTCGAGTGGCCTTCCCCTCCTCCTGTCCATGGCCGTCGCTGTCCCCAGCTCCATTGAGCCCGTGATCCCCACCGCCAAGGCAGCCGAGGTCGCAGGAGCGAGCTTGCGCGATCTCGACCGGTTTCGGGCCAGCCATGGCCCGCGTCAAGCCAGCCTCTCCCTTGATCTAGAGGGCGGCCATCGTGCATCCGTCCCCATCCCGGCCTCGGTGCTGGAATTGCTGCAGGGAATCCTGGTGCAGATGGCCCAGGGCAATGCCGTGACGCTGGTGCCGGTGCACGCCGAGCTCACCACCCAGAAGGCCGCTGATCTGCTGAACGTGTCGCGGCCCTGCCTGATTGAGCGGCTGGAGCAAGGGGAGATCCCCTTCCGCAAGGTCGGCACCCATCGGCGCATCCGCCTGGCCGACCTGATGGCCTACAAGCACGCCATCGATCAGCAGCGTGCCGCGGCCCTCGATGATTTGGCAGCCCAGGCCCAGGAGCTCGGCATGGGCTACTGAGGTGAATCGCGTCACCGTCGTCTACGACGCTTGCGTTCTCTATCCCGCTCCACTCCGCGATCTGTTGATGCGCCTTGCGCTCACGGATCTCTATAGGGCCCGCTGGAGCGACCAGATTCACAAGGCCTGAGCACGTTCTCCCAGTCCGTGTGGCATTACGCCGCTGAGCTCTGAACGCGAAGGCCCTGACCCAAGCGCTGCTCTGACTTGGCGAAGGCGTCATCCACAGCTTCATGTGGTGCCGATGCACCCTGGTCCAGGTTGACTCCTTGATTTTGCCGCTGCGGATTTTGTACTCACGATAGCGTTCGATCAGCCCATTCCAGTCTGTCTGCCGCTCAAGATCGGTCTTTTTGGTGGCAGCAGATCCCTCATTTGACTCATCTGCTGAAGAATAGGTCATCTTCTTTGCTGCTAGTTCGGGTTCAACTCCGTTACTGAAATCGTCGTAGATCCTGCAAACAGAATCGCCAATCTTCTTGGCGTTATCGAAGTGCCTGAGAAGGTCGGCTCTACAGCCTGGCACGGCCTGTCAGGAGCGGTCAGCCGCTGGCAATCCTAAAGCCAGTGCCCAACTGGCTTTTCGGAGGATTTCTCAGCTCTGGTCTAGAAGCGGGTGACCGGACTCGAACCGGCGACGTTCAGCTTGGGAAGCTGACATTCTACCGCTGAATTACACCCGCACGAAAGTAGTCTAGCGCCTGAGCCACGCAGCCCTGGGCCCGGTTACAGCGCTGGCGGCGGCCACGGCTTCAGCATTGCTCAGGCGTTCAGGGCCCAGCGGTAGCCCCCGACTCAGAAGCGCAGGGAGGTGCCCAGCTCGATGCTGTGGTC
>SRMO01000035.1:0-139 GCA_004768415.1 Aphanocapsa feldmannii 277cV
GAACGGGATTCCGCCAACGAACGGGTGCTGGAACTGCGCAAGGAACGTCTGCTGGAACGCGCTTTCTCGGAAGCGGAAGGCCGCAGCGGTGGCGACAGCCGCGGCACCTTCTTTCAGGTGTTCAAAGGTCAGCTGTGGG
>SRMO01000035.1:149-624 GCA_004768415.1 Aphanocapsa feldmannii 277cV
CGGGTCATGGCCACCAGCAGCAGTAGCAGCAGCGACAACAAGGAGCGGAGCGAGCCACGGCCCGGCGGTGCCGAGTCCCACGACGGGGGAGATACCGAAGGGCGGCCGGGCGGCCATGGGTCGTTCAACCCGGAAGCCGGTGATCCCTCGCACTCCTCCACTGCCGTGGATCCGGCACCTAAGGGGAAGGACGGCCTCGGCGATGCCCTCAAGGCGGAACGTCGGCGCAGCAATCAGCTGGAGAAGGAACTGCGTGGCCTGCGTCAGCAGCTCACACGCTTCTCCGAGATCAATCCGGAGGAATACGCCCGTCTGCAGGAGGCGGAGCGGCAGAAGCAGCTGCTGGAGCAGCAGATGGAGCAGCGGGAACGACAGATGGAGGAGGCCTCCGCCAGGAAGGTGGCGGCTGTGTCCGCTGAACGGGATTCCGCCAACGAACGGGTGCTGGAACTGCGCAAGGAACGTCTGCTGGAAC
>SRMO01000035.1:865-2482 GCA_004768415.1 Aphanocapsa feldmannii 277cV
ACGTCTGCATCCGGTCTATGGCTTCCTGTTTCAGCAACGCGGCGCCATCGGCACGGCAGGGGGACTGATGCCCGCCCAGGCCGCTGCGGCAGGTGTGGCAGGCGCGTCGGAGGTGATCAACCCCCAGGCGATGAGTGCTGCCGAGCTCTACCGGGTCGGCTTTGGCCTCTCTGATCGGAACCACGCCTCAGGCCGCCCGCCGTTCGGTAACCGTCCGTAGCAGGGCGGGGCTGGAGCAGCAGCCAAGCCGCTGAGTGGCGGGCGTCTGGGTGTCATCTGCGGGCATCCGCAGCAGGCCCATGGCCCATAGCGGTGGATGTCGAGGGAGCGGTCGGCGCAAGGCGGGGAATCCCCTGCGCTGCAGCTACAGCAAAGCCAGGCAGTGTCCGGCCAGTGCAGGAGGGGGAACCGCCCGCCCGGAGCAGGGGACGGACACCGGGACGCCAGGGGTGCCCTGCAACTGCTGCACCAGCTCATGGGCGCGCAGGGCGTGGATCAGGCGCATCTTCCCAATGGCCTTGCCGCACCTGCCTCGCCCTTCCAGCGGGTAGGAAGCATCACCAGCTCTGGCACCAGCCGGCCCATGGGCCCATGGCGGTGGATGCCGAGGGGGCAGGCTGGCGCAAGGCGGGGATTCACTTGCGCTGCCATCACTGGCCGGCAGGATCCCGGGCCGTGACCCCGTTCTTCACGGGCTTTCCCTCACGGGCTTTCTTCGCGCTTCCCGGGCTCCCTTCACGAGCCTCCGTTGCCGTTGCCATTGCCATTGCCATTGCCATTGCTGTTGCTGTTGCTGTTGCGCTTTCCCTGGCGTGCCATCAGGCTGCCGCCACCCAGCAAGGCCAGGGCGGTGCCCAGGGCGGCCTCGAAGGAATCACGCAGATTGCTGGTCATGTCGGCGCAGTCGGGTCGCTGCTGCTGGCCCTGATAGATGCAGCCGCCGATGGCCAGGACGTAGATGCTGAACTGCGCCACAAACACTCCCACCACAGCCTTCAGCAGGAAGCGCTCACGGTTGAACTCCCCCCCGGCCATGGTCAGCCGGAGCAGGAGAGCATCCAGCCGCTGCCCGGACCTTCCACCTCCCAGCGCGGCAGCCAGTGGTCCCAGCTGTAGTGCCGGCCGGCGCCATCGCTGTTGGCGGTGCTGCCGCCATGGAGCAGGTCGGCCTCGCCGTTGGGGTCGTGGTGGATGACATCGCTGCCGTTGAATCCGATCACCACGCTCCAATGGCCACCACCACGGGGTGCATGGAGCGGGCCGTGATGCAGCCAGCCCACCGCCACCGGCTGCCCGGCAGCGATCTCCTCTTCCAGATCGCGGCGACAGCCCCTGGTGGTGAAGCTCGCCCTCAGTCCGAGGGAGCGGAGTGCCGCCAGCTGCGCCCTGGCCCTGGTGGTGTCGCCATGGCGGGAGCGGATGAGGTTGTAGGCCTCAACGTCCGGGACCCTGCCCCAGTGGCGGGCGAGCATGGCGCAGCTGCAGGAGAAGCACTCCCGCTGGCCACTGCTGTTGGCGTTGCCACTGCCGCTGCCGCTGCCACTGCCGCTGGCGTTGGCGTTGGTGTTGGTGTTCTGGCTCTGCCAGGCCAGCGGTAAGGGATTGGCACACTCCTCT
>SRMO01000035.1:2973-5240 GCA_004768415.1 Aphanocapsa feldmannii 277cV
TCTCGCTGTGCTCAGGACCTTCTCCGAGGGTGAGCTGCTGGGACGGTTGCCGTTCATGAACATCAATGGCAGCGGGCTGTTCTATGCCGCCGAACAGGAACTGCCGGCTGTCGGCTTCCGTGCCGTCAACGAGGGCTACAGCCAGAGCCATGGCGTTGTCGATCAGCGTGCCGAGGCCGTGCATCTCTTCGGTGGTGATGTGGATGTGGACCGCTCGATCGTCGATCTCATGGGTCCCGAGGCACGGGCCAGTCAGATCGAGATGAAGATCCGCTCGATGCGCCTCACCCTCGAGGCCACCGTGATCAACGGCGACAGCAGCGCCAATCCACGTGGCTTCGATGGCCTCAGCCACCGGCTACAGCCCGGTGAGGCGATGGTGATCAACAACAACGGCACGGCCGTAGCCGGTGCACCTCTCGATTTCGATCGTCTCGATGAACTGATCGATTCGGTCAATGCCTACGGCGGCAGCAAGGTGCTGGTGATGAGCAAGGCGATGCGTCGTCAGCTCAATGCACTGGCCCGGAGCAGCATGGGCAGTGGGGTGTTCCAGACCGGCACCGACTCCTACGGGATGACGGTCCATCGCTATCAGGACTGCGACATCGTGACGGTGGACCGCGATGCCCGGGATCTGGAGGTGATGGGCTACGACGAGGCGGGGAACAGCAGCTCGATCTACTGCTGCAGCTTCGGGGATCAGGGGGTGACGGGACTGCAGGGTCCCTTCCAGGGCCGCTACGGCATCTCGGTCCGTGATCTGGGGGAAGTGCCGGATGCACCGGTGTTCCGCACCCGCATCGACTGGTACGTCGGCTTTGCCGTCCTCCATCCACGTGCCGCAGGACGCCTTTACAACATCACCGCCAACTGAGGAGTTAACCGATGAGCAGGAGAGCGGGCAATCCACTCCTCGATGCCGCCACCACCCTGGTGGGCATGACCCAGCGCAATGCACTGCGCAACAGCGAGAGACAGTTCAGCGCCGGCGAGGAGGTGCGGCTGGGCACCAGGCTCGATGCCGCGGCACGCTTCTCCCTCCTTGCTTCCCATCCCGGCCACACGGAAGCGGTGCAGGTGGAGCTGCAGCTGGCGCCGTTGCTGCGTGATGGCAGCAGTGGCACCTATGTGAGTGCGGCGACCGTGGCGCTGCCCGCCGAAGGGGGCCGTGTGGAGCTCTGCATCTGCGGAGAGGAGATCGGGATCGATCCTGCTGATGAGGCGCTGGTGGACCTGCCGGCGGTCTGCTTTGCCAAGGCGCTGGTGACACCCTCCACACCGGCGGGAATGAACGTCGGCCTCACCGCCACCATGGCTGGCTGAGATGGCACGTCAATCCTCACGGCCGGCATCGCAACGCAGCCGGCGCCAGGCAGTCGGCACTCAGCCAGCCGGGGCGCAATCAGCCAGGCCCCAGCCGCCCCGGCCGTCCCGGCCGGCGGCACTTCAGGCGGCACCACCCCAGGCGGAGCCAGCCAGGGGGCCTCGCCTGCCCCAGGCACCGCAGTGGATGGTGCGCATCTGCAAGGGAAGCCAGCAGCGATGGACCTGGCCCGTGCATCTGCCTGGATGGCAGGAGCAGGGCTGGCGACTTGTCTCCGTCTCCACTGATCCGGCTCCGACACCAACACCAGCCGCCGCACCGACAGCCGCACCAGCATCAACAGCCTCACCGACACCAGCAGCAGCACCCCTGCCCGCTGTCGGGCCTGCTGCTGACGCTGCTCCACCTTCGCTGACGGCATCGGGGACGCAGACAGAGCCGGAGTCGTCGCCTTCGCCGCGGCTGCTGGATATAGATGTGGATGATCCCCTGGCCTGAGCCCTGGTCACAGCCAGGTGGCTGCTGGTTATCAGCGGTGCTGTCGTTCCCTTTCTGGTGGGGTTGCTGCCTCCTGCTGGCTGTCCCGGCCTGGTGGTCCGGAGTGGTCCGGACGATGTGTTGACTGCTTCCGGTGCTGTTTGCGCTTCCGGTCGGCGGCTGGCCAGCACCTCAGTGCAGAGCGGTGATCTGATCGAGTTGCGCAGGCCTCCGGCCGCGCTGCCTGGCATCGGCCATGAACAGACGGTGGTCGGACCGCTGCAGTACGGCAGTGGTGTGATCGGTATCGCTTGGCCATGAGGCCTAGATCCCAACGACCCCTGACGAGATTCGTGCCATTCATCCGTGTGTGGTCCTGGTGGTGGTTCGCGCAGCCCTGCTGCGAGTTGACAGCTGCCAACGGGAGGCGCAGCTGGCCCAGCTGAAACCGGTCGCGGATCGC
>SRMO01000035.1:5504-6057 GCA_004768415.1 Aphanocapsa feldmannii 277cV
CAGCCAGGATATGGTTGACAGGCTCCACCAGAATGGTACAGTTGACGCATCACTCACCATAATGGCCACAAGCGGAGATCCCAATGACTCCTGAAATGACCCCTGAAGACATTCGTGCCATCCGAGAATCGCTGGGGCTCAGTCAGGTCCAAGCGGGAAATCTCCTCGGTGGAGGCCCCCGGGCCTTTTCCAAGTACGAGTCTGGAGCCATTAAGCCAGCAGCGTCCATCGTCAACCTTCTGCACCTACTGGAGGCAGACCCCACTGCTATAAAGACCTTGGGGGGAACATTGCCCAAACCAATCGGCGATATCTCGGCAGGCCCCTTCGAGGTGACTGGAAAAAACATAGAGGCTCTGAATGAGCGTCAGTTTCCCGATCTCTTGAGAAGGCTGCTCATAGCAGAAGACAAAACAAATAATCTGCTAAGCGCAGATAAGATCCATGTGGCCAGCGACATCCACATAAAAGATGGTGGGGAGGATGGCCGTATCGAGTGGAAAGATGGGCCAGAACGTACCCGAAACCTGCCATCACGGCGGTGTCAGTTCCA
>SRMO01000035.1:6174-7019 GCA_004768415.1 Aphanocapsa feldmannii 277cV
CCAATGGTGCGCGAATTTCTTTCTTTTGGTGGACATTATATCCTGCTGTGCGCCAAGCCATATACAAAGCAGCAAATACTTAAGCATGAGAATTACATACGTACAGAACTTAGGAAAGTCGGCACCACAATTGACGATGAGCAGGTCAGCTTCCGAGATGCCGATCAAATAGCCACTTGGGTGAACTGCCACTCTCCCGTTGCCACATGGGTCAAGGAGCAGACCCAACCCGGCAGCTTGGGCCCCTTTCACTCCTGGACACACTGGGCTGGTCGTAGAGAGTATCATTGGTCTCCCTGGATTGAGGATGAGCGTCTTGTACCCTTCTGGGTTGAGGATGAGCGTCTTGCACCCTTGCAGAGATGGTTGTATCCTCTGGTATCGACTCTTCAATGTTCCGTTCGAATCGTCGGATTGACTGGCATCGGCAAATCACGCCTGGTTCTGCAGGCCCTAGGCCCGGCTGATGCCGATCTTGCCGCTATTGCTATGTATGCCGTCGAATCCGAGTCTTCCCCAAGCTCAATTAAACAAACCGTACAAAGGCTGGCCGATTCTGCAACACGGGCCATTGTGGTAGTGGATGAATGCTCTCTGGACACGCACCGGAGTCTGGCGGGCATGGTATCCCATGCTAAAAGTCACCTTTCCTTGATTACCATCGACAATGAGATTCCCCCCGATCTATCGAACGAATCAACATGGTGCATTTCTAAGGCATCCCCCGACGTCAGCCGGGCCATCATCAAGAGGGAGCCAAGTCTCGCCCCTGACGATCAGAGTCGGCTGGTCCAACTCGCCAGCGGTTTTCCTGGCATTTGCCGTCCCATCATCAAGGCATGGAC
>SRMO01000035.1:7067-16218 GCA_004768415.1 Aphanocapsa feldmannii 277cV
CTGGATCTCCAATTAGCCATGCCACCGACGACGACTTGGTCAATGCATTCGTCTTGGGCCGTCATCCCGGCCCCGGAGACAGCGCATCGCTACTGGAGACAGCCACTCTGATATCTGTTGCAGGTGTCGTTGAATTCGACTCAGGGACCTCACGAGTCATTGTCATGAACTCATACGGCTGGCCGCAGCTGGATGACTTGGTAAAGCTCACAAAAGACCTCACAAAAGAAGAGCTTTATGCCAACGTACAGGATCTCCTGGACAGGGGTGTTCTCAAGAAGAGGGGAAGACTGGCAACCCTTGAACCTCGCCCGATTGCTATGAGACTAGCGGAGCGCAAATGGAAAAGGTGGACCAAGGACAAGTGGGATCAGATTCTGGGGGGGAATACCCATCCTTCCTTGAAAATCTATGCAGCCCGCCAGCTTACCTTGCTCAACACCACAGATCCTGCCAGAAATATTGTTGAATATGTATGTAGAGATGATGGACCTTTTGCAGAGATTCAAGGTATAATAAAAGAGGGACATCCTGAGGTCATGTCAGCCTTCAGCGAGGTTGATGTGACAGTTGTTGTTGATCTCCTAGAACGCTTGATCGATCAGATTGACCTCCATCAGATTGACCTCCAGAAGATCGGAGGTAATCTCAGGCGGCAGTTTGTGATAACCATTGAGAAAATCAGCTTCTGCCCAGATACTTTCAAGCCGGGTGCCAACTTGCTGCTGCGCCTCGCTGTTGCTGAGAATGAGGCATGTGGAAATAATGCAACTGAACAATTCAAAGCATTATTTCCAATAATCCTGGGAAACACTGCAGCGAATGGAGATTCCCGTCTGGATGTGCTGGACAGCGCCTCTGAAACCAATGACGTCGCGCAGAGAATCCTTGTGGTAAAGGCACTGACCCAGGGAGCACAGACCAATGACTTCTTCAGGATTGGTAACGCCGGGGCACACGGCACCAGACCCAGCCTGGAGTCTTGGCAACCCAATACGAAGGATGAGGCAAAACGATATATCGAGGGTTGCGTTGAACGGCTAGCAAAATTTGCTGTGAGACATGATGAACCTGCCGCGATTGCCCGTGAATTCCTTGGGTTGTATCTACGTTCGCTGATCTTGAATGGTTTCATAGATGTTGTCGAAAAAGTATATCAAAAACTCGTTGATCAAGTTGAATATTGGCCTGAAGGTCTGCAAAGTCTTGGCACGATCATCAGATGGGATACCAAGGAGTTGAACCCACCTCAGTTAGTTGACAGAGTGAAGAAATTGATAGCTTCCTTCAAGCCCAAAAACATCGAAACACGACTTCGTATGCTAGTCACAGAGATGTCCTGGGACTACCCCGATGACGAGGAGCTTGAGCCCGAGACCAAGCGTCAGAGACAGACCGAGGCCGTCCGTCAATTGGCTGACGAGTTGGTTAAAAGGCCCAAAGACTTAGCTAAGTATATCCCAGAGCTCAGTCGAAAGCCCGTGAAGGATACCAGAATGCGACAACGCATGACTGGATATTTCGGGTACGCGATCGCTGAGCTGGCTGAATCTCCATCTGAGTGGTATGAACCCATCGTTCAAGCATTGCTCGCAACTCCCCAAGCAGAGCGTGACTATGGTCTGTTGACAGGCTACGTGACTGTCCTTGCAAAAGCGGATCCAGACGTAGAGCAGCGACTCAAACAGGAAATAGCGACAACACCAAGCCTAGCTCCGGCTTTCCCCGAGATATGCTTGTGGCTCGAGATTAAGCCTTCGGATGTTGCCATTGCTGTCAATGCATTAAAGTCTGACCTGATCAAACCTGTTGATTTACACAAGTGGAACATGGGAGGCCAGCTGGCCAAATTGCCAGTTCATGATGTGGCTCCTCTCCTGGATGCACTGCTGGACCGCGACGCCCAGTCCTGCCACGTTGCACTGGACCTCATGGACATGTACTTCTACCCCGGTAAGGATCGCCTCGAAGGCCTCCATCCTCAAATCCAACTTGCCCTGAAAAGTATAACCAAATGGCGTCTGCATGGAAAATCAATTGAAGCCTATCTTGAATTTCATAAGATGCTAGTGTGTCTATTGAAGAAAGGAAGGAATGATGATGATGCCAAGACCATCGCTCTGGAGCTTTCCAAGGCACTAGTAAACTCTGATTTGTTCTCTAACTGGTGCGATCCAAACTCATCTTTGAGAAAAGTGATATCAGCACTACTCTCGGAATTTCCGGAGATTGCCTGGACCATTGTTGGTGAAGCTATTTTGTCAGACCCTATAAAGGCACGTAAGTTGAAGTTCATCCTGGGCAATGAATTATCTGCTAGTTATCGACAAAAACCAGTGATTCTGAGCCTTCCGAAAGAAACTCTGTTTGCTTGGTGCTACGCTAACCCCGAGAAAGCTCCAATTTTTGCAGCCGAAGTATTACCTTTTCTCACAAGTTACGATAGAGAAAAACTCGACAGCGAACTCCATCCGGTGATGGGCCAACTTATCGATCAGTTTGGGCATCTCAATAAATTTCAGTATCTTAAAAATTTCTGGACCGCAATTTCTAAAAACATTTTCAACTTTAGTGGATGGGGAAGCCCAACAACTTACTATAAACTTTATCAGCGACCTCTGGATGCACTCCAAAAGCATGAAAAACCAGAGGTACGAACATGGTCTAGAAAATTGCTGAAGGAGCTGAAATCTCACATCGAGGCAGCTCGTGATGACGAGGAAGATCTGGAAAACCTCACATCTTCAGTTTGACTGCTAGGGAACCTCTGAATTAGCCAGAATCACGCACCAGCAGGTTTTGACCTTCCTCTCACCACAAGGTTTTTTAAAGGCCCATCAGGGAGAAAAGAGACGTGTTCAGATGTTTCCTAGCAGTAGCAAGGCTCTTCAGTGTTGAGATGATTTATTTTGATAATTTTCCAGAAATTCCCTAAGAGCTTTCTAAAAAACCAAGATCTATTGCGCCAGAAAGAATATGACTTGTGGAGCCACTTGTCAATGGGCAAGATACAGGGCGCGTCGAACAATCGCTTCTTCCTCCTTCGCTGACGGCAGGCAGAGCCGGAGTCGCCATCGCCACGGCTGCTGGATGTGGATGATCCCCTGACCTGACCCTGGTCACACCCAGGTGGCTGGTGGTTATCAGTGCTGCTGTCGTCCCCTTTCTGGTGGGGTTCTCTACCTGGTGGGGTTGCTACTGCCCGCTGCCGAGCCTGCTGCTGACGCTGTTCCCCCTTCGCTGACGCCAGCATCGCGGCCGCAGACAGAGCCGGAGTCACCGTCGCCGCGGCTGCTGGATGTGGATGATCCCCTGGCCTGGTCACACTCAGGCGGCCGCTGAGCATCAGCGCTGCTGGATGTTCTCTCCCTGGTGGGGTTGCTGCCTCCTGCTGGCTGTCCCGGTCCCGATGTGCAGGTGCCAGCGGATCGGGTGGACTGTTGGCGGGAGTTCTGGGGGGCGAGGGTCGGAGTGGTTTCCAAGGGGTCGAGGGGCTGCAGTGTCCGGTAGGCGTCAGGGGACCGGAGGGCCCGACCGGACCCCAGGGACCGGAAGGTCCTGGCATCGATAGCGATCCCGGCCTGCCATTGGGGCTCTTTGTCCTCGCTGACCATGGCACTGCAACCGGCGGAGCTGTTGGCGGTTTGCCGCGATGGCAACAGCCACAAGCTGACGCCAGCGGCACTCACTGCCTGCATCGGGCCCCTGTCCACTGCGCTGCAGGGGCCTCCTCCCTCTCCCGGTCTGGCGGTCCGGAGTGGTCTGGACGATGTGTTGACCGCTTGCGGCCCTGTCGATGCAGTGGCTGCGTCAAGTTGGCAGGGTGGCGGCGCTTCAATGTCTGAGTTTCCAGAGCCCCGCGCGGGATGGCAGCCAGCTGATCAGCCGCTCCCACCCCCTGGTGGTGGAGCTGGTTGACTTTATGGCCGAGCGCGCCCCGAGTGGCCTGGACACCGACCTGGCAGCCCGTGCCTCCTTCATTCGCACCAAAGCGGTGAGCCGCCGCACCCAGCTGCTGGTGTTGCGGTTGCGCCATCAGTTGCACCAGGAGCGCTGGACCGGACACTTTTATGAGGTCCTGCAAGCACTGCTGCTGGAAGAATGCCTCACGGTGCGGTTGCAAGGCGACGCGGTGGAGCCCCTGGAGGGCCGCAGTGGGCAGGAACTGCTGGAAGCAGCTCCCAGCCGCAACATGGATCCCGGCGAGCGGCAGCAGTGGCTCCGGACAGCCGTGGGCAGCCTTGACGGGCTGGCGCCATGGCTCGACGCCCTTGCCCAACGCCTTGCCCAGCTGGCGGAAGACGACCACCGCCGCCTGCGCAAGGCCTCCCTTCGATTGCGGCAAACCCTGCGGATGAACTACCGCTGTGAACCCACGCTGCCGGTGGATGTGATCAGGCTGTTCCTGCTGCTTCCTGCCCCCAGCCTCTGATCCCCAGCCATGAGCCGCGCCACCGCCACCGTTGCATTTCAGGCGATCGCATTGAAGGGCAACCTGCTGCCTGCCTCACTGCTCGGGAAGGTGGCCCGCTTCGAGGCGCCGCAGCAGAAGGAGGCCGACTACGGTCTCGGCCGCGGCGAGCGGCTGCGCGAGCGGCTGGATGCGGCCTGGGTTCTCACCCAGGAGCTCTGGCAGGAATACACCGGTCTCAAACAGCGAGTCGGCCAGGCCATCGCCGGCTCGCACTTCAGCCTGCGGCTCCTGCAGGAGGTGCTGGGCTGGCGTGGGCTGCAACCCTGCAATGGCTGGTGCCATGGCGACGCGCGCTATCCGATCAGCCACCGGGCCTTCGGCGCGACGGTGCCCCTGATCCTCGAGGGGATGGTGGAGAACCGGCTGGATGAGGGTTCCACCAGCTTTGGCCAGGACGGCCGCAGGCGCTCGCCCCACAGCTGCCTGCAGGAGTGTCTCAATGCAGACGACGCGGCCAGCTGGGGCTTGTTGTGCAGTGGTGAACGGCTGCGGTTGCTGCACGACAACTCATCACTGGTGAAGCCGGCCTACCTGGCGGTGGACCTGGAGCTGCTGATCGAAGCCGATCTGTTTGATGAGTTCGCCGTGCTCTGGCTGCTGCTGCAGGCCAGTCGCCTGCAGCATCCGCAGGATGGCAGCTGCGTGCTCGATGGCTGGAAGCAGGAGGCGGAGGACTCAGGCGAGAGGGTGCTCGGCGAGCTGCGCGGTGGGGTCCAGCAAGCCCTCCAGGTCCTGGGCTGCGGCTTCCTGAATCACCCGGCCAACGGCGCCCTGCACGAAGCGCTCGGCAGCGGCAGCCTCAGCCGCCAGCAGTTCCACGAGCAGCTGCTGCGGTTGGTGTACCGCTTCCTGTTTCTGTTCACGGCGGAAGACCGGGATCTGCTCTTCCCCAGGAGCATGGAGCGGCGTGATCCGCGCCGGCGCATTTACCGCGAGGGCTACAGCATCCACCGCCTGCGGGAGCTGGCGATCCGCCGTAGCGCCATGGAGGGTGACTACGGCGACCTGTGGGACCTGCAGCGGCTGGTGTTCAGCCAGCTGAGCCATGGCGATTCACCCCTGGGACTGCCAGGTCTGGGTGGCTTGTTTGCCCTGGATCAGTGTCCCCATCTGCAGGCCTGCGAGCTGTGGAACCGAGCCATGCTGCGGGCGATCCGGGCGATCAGCTGGTTTGAAGTCGAGCGCAGCCTCACCCGCGTGAACTATCGCGACCTCAACACCGAAGAGTTGGGCAGTGTGTATGAGGGCTTGCTGGACCTGCACCCGCAGGTGACGCAGAAGGGAGGGCAGTGGCAGCTGAGCTATGGCGGTGGTGCCGGCAGCGACCGCAAGACCACCGGCAGCTACTACACACCCGATCTGCTGGTGCAGGAGCTGATCAGGAGCACGCTGGTCCCGGTGATCGACGACCGCCTCGGCAAGGCGGTTACCGAGGAGCAGAAGGAGCGTGCGCTGCTGGCGATCAAGGTGATCGATCCGGCCTGCGGCAGCGGCCATTTCCTGTTGGCAGCCGCACGGCGGTTGGCAGTGGCGCTGGCCCAGGTGCGCGCCAGGGACGATCAGCCCAGTGAGGCAAGCCGCCAGGACGCTCTCCGTGATGTGGTCAGCCACTGCATCTACGCCGTGGATAAGAACCCGATGGCGGTGGAGTTGTGCAAAGTGGCCCTGTGGATCGAGGCGCTGGAACCGGGCAAGCCGCTGAGTTTTCTGGATGCCCGCATCCGCTGCGGCGACAGCCTGATCGGTGTCTTCGACTACGGAATGCTGCGCGATGGCCTGCCGGACGACGCCTTCGAACCGCTGAGCGGCGATGACAAGGCCGTGGCCAAGGCCTACAGGGCAATCAACAGGCAACAGCGTGAAACCGGCGCCGCGCCGGGCCTCTTCAAGGAACTGAGCGCCCCCGCCTCGATCAACGACGGTGCAGCAGACCTGCTGTCCATGCCCGAGGACACGCTGCAGGACATCGAGGCCAAGTCCAGTGCCTGGAGCCGTCTCGTCAGTGGCCCGACCTGGCGGATGCTGAAAACCGCCTGTGACATGTATGTGGCGGCGTTCCTGCTCCCCAAGACCGGAGAGCCGCCCGCGGATCCTGGCCTCAGCGGCCATCTGCCACGTCCAACCACGGAAACCATCTGGCGCAGCGTCCGGGGCGGCGATGTCCAAGCCGGGCTGCAGGCCACCTGCATCGAGGCGGCCGAGGTCAACCGCGCCTTCCACTGGCCGCTGGAATTCCCCGCCGTCATGGCGGCTGGCGGCTTCGATGCAGTGATCGGTAACCCGCCGTGGGAAAGAATCAAGCTGCAGGAACAGGAGTTCTTTGCCACCCGTGACGTCGAGATTGCAACTGCGCCAAACAAGTCCGAACGCAGCAAGTTGATCAAGAAGCTCAAAAAGGCCGAGCAAGGGACCCCGCAGTCGCGGCTGTCAGCGAGTTTCCAGTCCGCCAAGCGTGCCTCCGAGGCCGCGAGCATCTTTGTACGCAAAAGTGGGCGCTTCCCGCTGACCGGTAAGGGTGACGTGAACACCTATGCACTGTTTGCCGAGCATTTCTCGCGGCTGGCAAGGGTACAAACACAATCAGCAAAAACCGCCGAGATCGTTGCGCGGACCATCGCTGATACGGACGGTGTACATCCTCCGCCTGGACGCGCAGGTGTTATTGTTCCTACAGGGATCGCAACCGACAGTTCCACCAGCAACTTCTTCGGCGACTTAATCGCACGAAATAGGTTGAGCGCACTCTATGATTTTGAGAACCGGGACAGGCTTTTCTCTGATGTTCACCGCAGTTATAAATTTTCGATCCTTACAATCGGGCCCAGTAGCAAAGCACACTTTGCGGCCTTCTTGCTGAACACCCAGGCCCTTGAAGAGAAAGATCGCCAGATTGAGCTGGAGACAGGGGATTTCAAGCTGATGAACCCGAACACGCTGACGGCGCCGCTGTTCCGTGCCCGCGCCGATCGGGATCTGACGCGAAAGTTGTATCGGGCAGCTCCCGTGCTGATCCGTGAACGGCCCGATCATCCCGATGGCGACGAGAATCCGTGGGGCATCACGTTTAAGACGCTGTTCCATATGTCGGAGGACAGCAAGCATTTCCGCACTGCTGCACAGCTTTCCAATCAAGAATTTTGCCGGGAAGGGCAGAATTGGCGGCATGGGGATGGACGGGCATATCTGCCGCTCTACGAGGCCAAGATGATCCATCACTTCGATCATCGCTTCGGCTCCTACGCAGGTTTGAATCATCGTCCCGCGGATGGTTCCCTGCCCGAAACGCCGGACAGCGTCAAGGCCAACCCGAATTACGAGGCTGACCCATGGTATTGGGTACCTGAAGAAGAAACCGTCCTGCGACTGGCTCGTGTGCCCTCACGGCTCAAGCAGTCTTTCCGAAAAGAGAATGCAAAGGGTTGCCTGAAAGTACTGGCCGAATGGGTGTTTGGAATGTTGGAGCCCGGAGACCTGGAGCCCACGAATCTGACTCGCACAGTACTCCACGCTGAGGCCCGGCTGTGCGACGTGCTGGGCCAGAGGGTGCTCCATCGTGACATCGTGGGAGCAAAAATCACCAGCTGGCTGGGCAAGGTTGCTGCCTGCGCACGCAAGATGCAGCGCGAAACGCCCCTGAGCGAAGACGATCTTGCCTTCATCAAAGACGCACCTTCAGATCCGCTGGAACTCACCGGCGCGCTGATCAAGCGCAAACAGCCCCGCTGGCTGATGGGGTGGCGAGATATCTGCCGATCGACTGATGAGCGGACGGTGGTTGCAAGTGTGTTTCCGAGGGTGGGCACAGGGGACACACTTCTTTTAAAATATCAGCAGCAATCTTCTTTAGCTGCAGCCGCTCTAAATGCGTGTTTCTGCTCGATAACACTGGACTACATCTGCCGGCAAAAGATTGGTGGAACACACTTGAAATACAACGTGTTCAAACAGAACCCCGTCCTCGCGCCCGAGCAATTCTCTCCCGCTGACCTCGCCTTTGTTTTACCGCGTGTCCTGGAACTGACCTACACGTCCCACTCCATGCGCCCCTGGGCCGAGGATCTGGGCCACTGCGGACCCCCCTTCAGCTTCGCCCCCGACCGCCGCCCACAGCTGCGGGCTGAGCTCGACGCCTTCTTCGCTCGCAAATACAGCCTCAGCCGCGATGAGCTGCGCTACATCCTCGACCCCACCGATACACACGGAGAACGCTATCCATCGGAAACCTTCCGCGGCCTCAAACGCAATGAGATCGAACGCTACGGCGAATTCCGGACCCGGCGTCTTGTCCTGACCGCCTTCGACCGGCTGACCGGGGCCTGAAATGGGGCTCAGCTTCGCCTCAGGCACGATTCCTGAAAAGGTCGGTGCTTCACTGCGACAAGGTCATGGAAGTCCGGGAGCCTCGTCATCCAACCTCGCATGGACTACGACGTGAACCTCGAACACCCGGATGCTGCCGTGAAGAGGGTGTGGCAATGTGGTGTGATCAAGGGATTGCCAGGCACCACCAGGCACGGCAGGCCATGACCGGTACGGCCCGGCAACAGCAGGACGAGACGGCCCGGGACTTCTGGCCGGCATCGTCGAGCGGGTGACGTTTCACAATGCCGATAACGGGCTCTGCGTTCTGAGAACAAAGGCGCGTGGCCATCGCGATCTCGTCACGGTCGTCGGCCA
>SRMO01000035.1:16416-16944 GCA_004768415.1 Aphanocapsa feldmannii 277cV
GCGGCCCGGTTTATGTCAGGAAGATGGTCAGGGCGTTCGGCGAGAAAGTGTTTGATATCATCGAGGCGGAACCGGAACGCCTGCGCGAGGTCACCGGTATCGGCCAGGTGCGCGCCAGGCGCATCACCGACGCCTGGGCGGAACAGAAGATCATCCGCGAGATCATGGTTTTCCTGTATAGCCATGGTGTCGGCACGGCACGGGCAGTGCGGATCTACAAGACCTACGGCCTGGATGCCGTTCAGGTCATGAGCGAGAACCCGTACCGCCTTGCGCGCGACATTCGCGGCATCGGGTTCAAGACCGCAGATGCGATCGCCATGAAGCTCGGCATCGAGAAGACGGCCATGATCCGGGTTCGGGCGGGCATCAGGAACCTCTGGATAACCGGAACAAGTCGCAAGATGGTTCTTGCAGCATCGTTGGTCTCGGCGAGAGAACGCCGAGCATGATGGGGTTTCCAGAGTCTGCTTAGGGCCTGCTGAAAAAGCCTAGATCCATTGCGCTGCAGCACATCTGACCATGCTG
>SRMO01000036.1:0-1850 GCA_004768415.1 Aphanocapsa feldmannii 277cV
ACTGCGCCTGGATCTGGCCCGCAGAGAGCGACGCCGGGAGGACCCGGACCACAGCATCGAACTGAGTGCCAGCCTGCGGTTCTGATGCTGGGCTACCGGCAGACAGTCCAGTTTATTCGACCGGGGCCGCAGGAAGTGGTGCTTTCCTCTTCATTGTCATTGGCCTGAAGCACTGCGGGTGTTTGCGATCCCGACTGCATGGAGGGCGTGGGGTGACCTGGTGCAGGGCTTGTGGGCACCGTGAAAATTGCCTCTTCCTCATCTGAACAGCCTTGCTGCCTGACGCGATCCCTTGCCACTACTGGTGACTTCATGGCAACAAGCCATCCCGCAGCGGAGGTTACTTAATTTTTCGAGGTGCCCTTCTTAGGATGTGCTCTTCTTAGGCTTGATGATGAATACCTGCATTGATCAACTCTCCTTCAGATCCGTCAATCCATCCCGGCTGCACAATGTCCAGTAGCAATGTCCCGACTCCAACGCCGTCCTTCTCCTGGACATGCCACATCAACTTGCCCCACCAGACCTTCTGGACATCTTCCCTAGCCTGGGCTGCTCCAACACTGGCTGCTCTCCTCATCCTCTCTCCAGATGCTCACCCTCAGACTCAGAACATCTGTGAACACCTGGATGCATTGAGTTCTAATGGGAAAACCTGCAATCTTTCCTCTCAAGGAATTACTTCATTAAGCTTAGATGACTTTGATGAACTCTCTGATTTACAATATCTCTACCTGCATAATAATGATCTAAGCAATCTACCAGAAGATATCTTCACTGGACTCGCTTCTCTAAAAAGACTCTACCTGCATAATAATGACCTGAGCGGCTTGCCGGAAGATATCTTTGATGGGCTCTCTTCCCTAAAAAGGCTCTACCTGCATAATAATGACCTGAGCAGCTTGCCGGAAGATATCTTCGCTGGGCTCTCTTCCCTAAAAAGGCTCTACTTGCATAATAATGACCTGAGCAGCTTGCCGGAGGACATCTTCGATGAACTCCCTGATTTAGAGACACTCAATCTGAATAACAATAGCTTAATCTGTTTACCGAGGAGCTTACCGCTAAGTGTGACGGTCAGTCCTGCTGATCTGCTGCGATGTGGCGAGCTGGTGCTCACGCCATCCTCACTGACCGTGTCTGAAGGTGGTAGCGGCAGCTACACGGTGGCCCTTGCCAACGTACCCAGCACCGCGGTAACGGTCACCGTCAGCACGGGCTCAGGCGTGACGCTGGATACCGATGGCGACACGAGTGGTAACCAGCACACCCTCAGCTTCACCACTGCCAACTGGAGCACACCACAGACAGTGGAGCTGAGCGGTGAGCAGGACGATGACGCAGTCGATGACACCTTGACGCTGGCCCACACTGCCAGTGGCGGTAACTATGGCTCTGTCGCAGCAAACCTGAGTGTGACGGTGAGCGATGATGAAACGGCCGCTCTGCTGCTCACACCAGCAAGCCTGACCGTCACCGAAGGTGAAAGCGGCAGCTACACGGTGGCCCTTGCCAGCCAGCCCACCGCCGCAGTGACGGTCAGCCTCAGCTCTGGCTCTGGCGTGACGCTGGATACCGATGCCACCACGAGTGGTAACCAGAACACCCTCAGCTTCTCCACTGCAAACTGGAACACCCCACAGACGGTGGAGGTGAGTGCAGAGCAGGACGATGACGCGGTCGATGACACCGTGACGTTGTCCCACAGCGCCAGCGGCGGTGACTATGGCTCGGTCAGCGGTGATCTGGTGGTGACGGTCACCGATACAGCTGCTCTGGTGCTCACACCAGGAAGCCTGACCGTGGCCGAAGGTGGAAGCGGCAGCTACACGGTGGCCCTTGCCAGCCAG
>SRMO01000036.1:1860-2309 GCA_004768415.1 Aphanocapsa feldmannii 277cV
TCAAACTGGAGCACACCACAGACAGTGGAAGTGAGCGCGGGGCAGGACGATGACGCCATCGATCACACCGTGACGTTGGCTCACACTGCCAGTGGCGGTGACTATGGCTCGGTCACCGGGGATTTGGTGGTGACGGTGAGCGATGATGAAACGGCCGCTTTGGTGCTCACACCACCATCACTGACGGTAGCCGAAGGAGGAAGCGGCAGCTACGCGGTGGCGCTCGCCAGCCAGCCCACCGCCGCGGTGACGGTCACCCTCAGCACGGGCTCGGGCGTGACAGCAGATACCGATGCCGCCACCAACGGCAACCAGAACACCCTCAACTTCACCACCGCAAACTGGAACACACCACAGACAGTGGAAGTGAGCGCGGGGCAGGACGATGACGCCGTCGATGACACCGTGACGCTGCCTCACACTGCCAGCGGAGGCGACTATGGCACGGT